>NZ_JAQTMS010000019.1 GCF_028714215.1 Rhodoferax sp.
CCCCAGGCGGTTTTCGACGCACTTGAACGCCGCGACGACTTGTCAATCTGGAATGCCGCAAGATTGGCTCCGTCCCAAGATCTGTTCTACGAACAGTTGCGGGCTCAGGTCGGGTACTCGACGCACCATTACGGGCAGGCAAAAAATGCCAATAAAGGGCTACGGCATCATTGTGCAATGGTGATGATGCCACTCATATTTCGACCCAGGTTCACCAATGCGCTCAGTTCGCCATTTCAGACCGCTGGCACGAATTGCGCAATCACTACGATCTCAGCATGGATCGGCCAATGGCTTGACTACAAGTCTGATATCTCACTGGTGTCCACGCCAATAGGCTATTCGGAAATCTGTAGGTGGTCACCTTCCGACATGCGCGAAAGACTTGACAAACTCGTTGCGGAGAAGACGTTTTGTATATCTACCGCTGGTGATCAAGCGGCGCAAGAGAATTCTTTTCGGCTGCCAGAGGACGCGCCCAAGCTGATGTTTATTGTTGGATACATTCAACGCCCCCTGGAGTGGCCAACATTGCCGGCGGAAGATGCCCTCAAAGACATGAAGCTGACGTCCAAGGTCGTTGCCGCCATGCAATTTTGTTCCGGCCGGAACGTTCAAGACGAAATTACCGCACGCCCACCAAGTTTTGCATCAGAAGCGTTGGCAGATGGGATCAGTTGCTGGCTGGACGCCATACATGCCCACAACGGAATTTGTCGATGGGACGTAGAACAAGTGGATCAAGACGTTGTGAACCTCCACTTGGAAGTGGGTGAGGACGCGAACGAAACCAGCGCCATCCCACTACGCGCACATCAACTCGGCATCTGCGGTGTCGAAAACACGCTCAAGCACGTCGCGGCCATCGGATCCGGTTTGATCACAAAACCACAATAGAACAAAAAATCCGGCTCAAGATTTCAACAAAACCCCCTTGACAGGCCGAAGACATGCGGTAGGTTGAATCAGTAACAAGGAAATTTTGGATTCAATCAAATGAGCAATCAGTCTCCCATGCCACACGCCGTCCGGATGTCGGCCTTTTGCAATCGAGGAACATCCACCGCAAAGTTCTTTGACTGGGTCGAAGAAAAGATGGCAGTGACAATGGGTGGAGCCATCGTCTTTAGTTGCTGGATTCATG
The DNA here is from genome assembly GCF_028714215.1 of Rhodoferax sp. Taxonomy (GTDB): domain Bacteria; phylum Pseudomonadota; class Gammaproteobacteria; order Burkholderiales; family Burkholderiaceae_C; genus Rhodoferax. Next base: position 1,145 of record NZ_JAQTMS010000019.1, read on the forward strand.
TTTACGCGTTGTTGTCGTTAAGCGAAGGATTCAATTACTTCATGACGAACAATGCACCGGGCGTGCGCAAATTTATTGCCGTGTCGTTCGCCGTTTGTCTTGTCTGGTGCATTCTTGCCCACTGGATCGAAGTCGAGCGTGCTGTTCCACGCGCCGACCGGTCCTACCCACTGGTTGGATCCTGCGACCCTGAAGTCATGCGCTGGCTGGCCTACGACATCCTGGCGTTTGCAGGGTTACTCTCACTAAACGCCAGGCATCCAATTGATTGGTGGTACGTTGGACTGATGTTCGCCATGGGTAGTTTCGGCTTTTTGTATAGCAAATACCCGCCCGCCTATGGTCACGTACCGTACAACGGCCACAATGAACACTTCCGTGCGCAATATACCCAACAAGTTTCCGCTACTACAGCCGATAACACTCCCGATTACGCCACACCGGTGGCAGCCCAAACGCCGAAGACCACGTTCGCGAACATATTCGGTATGCAAGCCATCAAGGACAAACTGCTGGAGCCTGCCAAGTTGATCGTTGCCGAGCGCAATTCCAATGGCAAGGCAGAGCCACCGGCCAACGGCATCCTGCTCCACGGTGAACCCGGCAACGGTAAAACCGTCTTTGCCGAAGCTCTGGCTGGCGAGCTGAATGTCCCGTACGTCTCTCTCACCTACGGCGATGTGTCGTCCAAATGGCTTGGGGAAATGCCTCGACTTATCAGCAATTGTTTCATTTTCGCCAAGCTGCGCGCTCCATGCGTGATGCTTATCGATGAGATTGACAGCTTTATCCGCTCACGCGATACCGCGGGCAACAGCGAAGAAGGCCTAAAGATCACGAACACCTTGCTCACTGAGATCGTCAACCTGCGCAATCACCGTGTGGTGCTGCTGGGTGCGACAAACTACTTGGAGAACTTGGACGCTGCGGCAATCCGCGAAGGTCGTTTCGACTACAAAATCGAGATCACACCACCCGACGAAGAAGCCCGCATCGGGATTTTGCAAAAAGGGGTGGCCAAGCATGCGCAACACCTGAAAGTCGACCAGGAGGCTTTGCTCTCGGTTGCCAAGCGCTGGAACGGGTTTAGTGTGAGCCGCCTGCTGGCCGTGGTCAAGGCGCTGCCACGGTATGCCAGGGACCACAATCTCGCCGACATTGGCCACGACGCATGGATGGGAACACTGCGCGAAGTGCAGGGACGCAATGGCCGCGTGCCGAAGAACACGAAGAGTTTGAGCGAGCTGGTGCTCGACGTGCCAACGCGCGAAGCACTGGAAATGGTGGGCTCGCGCCTAAAGGACGTGGCTCGGATCGAATCGCTGGGTGGCACCTTGCCCTCGGGAATGCTGTTCCATGGCCCCTCCGGTACCGGCAAGACGGCTGCCGCCTGCGCCCTGGCTAAAGAAGTCGGCTGGGCCTTCCTCTCGGTGGCGGGGCCTGACCTGATGGCTGACCGCGAGAAGATCAGCAAGCTCTACGCCGAGGCGAAGGACATTCGCCCCTGCATCATCTTCATCGATGAGGCCGACGACGCACTGCGCAACCGCCAGTATTCCAACACGCCGGATCTGACCAACCGAATGCTGGCGTTGATGGATGGCACGGACGAGAAAGTCAAGGACGTGGTATTCATCGCGGCCACCAACCATCCCGACCAGATCGACCCGGCCTTGCTGCGCGCTGGCCGCTTTACCGAGAAGGTGGAATTTGCACCACCGCCGCGAGATCAGATTCCGCGCTTTGTATCGAACTGGATCAAAGGCAAAAAGGTCATGCTCGATGTCGGACTGGACGTGTTTCAAATCACCACCTTGCTTGAAGGCCAGACGATTGCCAATATCGAAGGTGTCTTGCAGTACGCGCTAAACCGCGCAATCAGTCGCAAAACAGGCCAGAAGCCCGTGGTGCTAAGCCTTGAGGATGTGACGGCCGGTGCTCGAATTGTTTTAAGCGAAGGGGAAGTGACTTGAGCGATCCGAATCAAAAAACACAGGGCCAGACCTGCCTGGCAAAGTTTTTCATGGCATGGGTAACGGAATGGATAACGGAATTTGCAAATCTTCATCCAGCGACCTACACTGAAAACCAATAGTGATCAATTCACCTGACATTCCTCATGTTCAAAGATCCTTTCCTTAACGTCATCAACATCATTCTTTTGGTTGGCATAGTCTTGGCGCTCTTTGTAGCACCCAAACTAAAAAAGGGGACACGCGAACTCCACGACAGGAATCGCGCCGCGCGCCGCAGACTCCACGGACACGACGACGACTAAACGCGACAAAGCGGCTGCATAAGCAGCCAATGAAACAAGAAAGATCGGCGGCATTCACGCCTTCTTTTTTTCCTATTTCGTCCTTGCCGGGGAGATCCACGGCTAGCACATCCTCACCAGCAATGGCGTAGCATGGAAGTGTGAACAAGCCATATTTCATCCGCGCCGAGTGGGATTCCGGGGCGCACGTCTGGGTTGCATCGTCTGACGATGTGCCAGGACTTGCCACCGAAGCGGACACCATTGAAGCGCTTGATGCCAAGCCGCAAACAATGGTGCCGGAACTTTTGGAGGCGAATGGATGCTTGCCCTCCGGTGAGTCCATTCAAGTGGAGCTATTTGCCCGACGTTTTAGCATCGCCACTTTGGCGCACGCATGATTCGTTAAGGGACAAAGCTTTCCGCCGTTTTGAAGTCAAAAACCGACAGGACTGGTTGTGGCCAAGGCGCGCTCCTGCGTCAGGCCGATGAGTTCCAGGCCTTCGATATTCTGCTGGCGAAAGCTGGCGTAGGTGATGCAGAAGCAGGGCTTGCCCATGATTCTTCCGACCACGGCCCCGATGCGGCTGCCGGCGTCGGGCGCTACCTCGCCGCCCTCCCCTGCGGTTTGCATGGAGATCATCATGTGGCTTCCGATGGGCGCGCCGCTCGCTTCAGGCCCTACCACCCAGACACTTGTCACGCCTTCGGTTTTGATGAGTTCGCGCAGCTCGTGGCTGGCTTCCAGTTTGGCGAGCAGGCCCTTGATGTTGGCCCGGCGCGAGCGACCCAGCGTGACGTGATTGCCGAGGTAGGCAGAGGTGACAGAAGGTCGGAAATGTCCCAGCAGTTCCGACACCTCGCGCCTGGCAGCAATTTCTTGACGGTGTGGGATGCGCTCACCGCCGTTGACCGGGCTGTCCACGCCGGTGATTTTTTTGTACTGGGCGTTGGCAAAGGTGTGACGCAGGCCATGCGAGGTGGCGCCCAGGTCTTTTCTGGTCAGGCCGATTTTGCTACACAGGTAATAGTAATGCGATACGGCCTGTTGCAGCTTCCGATTCTTGTCGGTGAGGATGCCTTTTCGGTTGCTGGTGGCCATGACCTTGGCCTCATCGAGCAAGGTGCGCTGTTCCGCGGTCTCAATCGGGATGACGCGAGCTTTGCCGCCTTTGGTGCCGTCCACCAGGAACAATTCCTTACCCATATCGGCGGCGAAGGGTTTGAACATGACCGTTTCCAACACGCGCAGGCCGAAATGGAGCTGGAGTCTCAGCTGGAGGCCTGCGACCACGCACAGTTCGTCCATCTGGCAGAACAGCTCTTGCGGATCGATGTTCTTGGCGGTGACGGCCTTCGATGCGATGGCCGAGTACTGGCGGCGGGCCAGGTCCGGGTCTTCGCCGATTTCCGCCAGCAGGTCCGGCAAGGCGGGGCAAAGATGGGGTTTGCCCATCCACACACCCATGCGGTGCAGCACAGTGACTTTGTTGGCCATGGTGGAGGCTGACCGGCCGTCGCGAACCCACTTGCGCACCAGTTGCGTTATCTGCTTTTTCGACAACTCCCGCAGGTTCTGAATTTTGATGTTGAGGCTGGCGAGTTCGCGCAGGCTGCTCTTGAGCCGCCAGATGTAGTCCCGCTTGGTCTGGATCGAGGCCTCCCGCTTGAGCCCCGTGCCGGAGGGGATCCTGAACCGGACAAAGAATTCATCGGCTTGACGCAGTGGATCGCCCTTGCAGGCCTCCTCAACCGCTTTGAGCAGGACCAGACCGATGCCGGTTTCCTTGTCGCCACGGCGCGGCGCCAGAACCTCAACGGGCATGGGTGTGTAGGGTTCAAGCATGTCACGTTGAGCACGGTCGGGATGGCTGTCTTTGGTTCGTAAGTTCATAGTGGTACTTTCCGGTTTTCGTTTTAGTATTTCCAAGCTCAAAGGTGCCATGCCAGTAGTTCCGGCCCAAATGCCGAAATCCACGAGTGCAGCACCCATGCCTGGGTCGCAAATGATTTTTCGATCACGTTCAAACTTCCAATAAATTGCCTCAGAACAGGTTGCAGCAGTCCTGTTCTGGTTACTGGCGGGCCATAGCACGCTATGGGGTCCCCAGGGGTGGGATGGGTCGTTAGCACTTTGTCCTGCGGTCTGATGTCCAATCAGACGCCCCGGCCAATCGCAAGGCGACGGTCGGCACCCGATCCCAGAGACTGAGGATCGGGGGGGTGTTGATCAACTGATAGGCGATCAACCCTGTACTACGGCACGCAGCCGCAGCAATGTCATTTGATTCAGGTAGCCTGCTGGCTCCTTGCGCATTCCTACCTGGTTTGCCCAGCCTGTTGGCGCTGCACGTGGGCAGGCTTCAAGGTGGACTCCCGGGCTGCACGACTGCTTTCAGCAGAGGTGACCGATGGGATCAGGTAGGTGGTACTCAAATTCAAATATCAGGAGAACAGGGGGAATGCCCTGCCCTGGCTCACATGCCACCCTCTCGGGGTAGGCGATGTGGAGGTGGGACTACGGTAACTGTCCGCGAATCCCCATCTTGCGTGGGTGAATGATGTTCGCTAAGCCAGGCGGCTAGACGTTCATGACGCGCTGAAGTAAGGCGAAGGAAACGCGCCACTCATGGCCATCCTCGCAGACGATGGAAGCGGTTTTCTGATTTATCCGTGAGATCTTGCCGAACTTCCTGATCAGATCGCGCCCTTCGAAGCTCACCGTGTCGCCGACTACAAAATCTTCTCTGCGTGGCAGAACCTCTTTGGGCTGCGACTGCGCAGCCTTTGCCGAAGGATCAAGTGCAACGGCGGCATAGCGAATCCACTTGTACTTGGCGTCATGTGAGGCATGAACCATGAGCTGATCGGGTTTGAACTCGATTACCTTGGCGGCATGCATGCGGTTGTCGCGTACGTCCAGATATTGAACCGTCTGGCCGACGTGCAATTGCTGGCGGATTGCGATCATGCGAGAGGGTTGCATGAGCAGATGTTCAACGGCGGTTTGAAGCTGCAGTAGCTCCAGATCGGTGGCCTGGGTGGCCAAAGTAGACATCAGGTTGTGCCAGTCCATTGATTTGCCCCGCCGCCCTGAAATGGGCCGTCAAGTTTGATTGGTGAATTGCCGTTTCCAGTTATACGGCAACAATTCGGCTAGTTTAGTGACTGGGTGATTGGGCAGGCGCTTGAGAACATCGCAAAGCCAGGCGTAGGGCTCTACCCCGTTGAGCCGGCAGGTGCCAATGAGCGAGTACATGGTGGCAGCCACGTGGCCGCCGCGTTCGGCACCCAGGAATAGCCATGACCGTCTGCCGACTGCAACAGGACGTATGGCAGATTCGATCAAGTTGTTGTCGGGCTGCAAAATCCCATCCTCGGTGTAGCGAACAAGCGTTGACCACTGGCGCAAGGCATATCCAAATGACTGACCCAACTCACCGCGCGGCGGGATGGTCGACGCATGACCAACAAGCCATGCATGGAACTGATCGAGCACGGGCCGCGACTGGGTTTGCCGGGTAAGCAGCTTCTTGTCAGGCGGATGGTCTTTGATGTGCGATTCGATCTCGTAGAGCTTGGCAATCCAGGCCAGCGCCTGCGCCGCCAACCCGGTGGCACCAGACGGGTCTTTGCGCGCCACCTCAAAGAAATGTCGCCTCGCGTGGGCCATACAACCGACGGCCACGATATCGCCCGATTTGAGCAAGGCGTCGTAGCCCGAATACGCGTCAATCTGTAGGTAGCCTCGGTAACCCTTCAAGAACTGCTGCGGATGAAGGCCTTGGCGTGTCTTGGTAAATTCAAAAACCACCGAGGGTGGGTGCTCTACCCAATTGCCTTGACCATCGAGTCGCTGGCCGGCACCGAGATAGCCCCAGAGTCGGCTGGTATGCGTTGAGTTTTTACTCGAATCGCGCAGTTGCACGGTCGTATCGTCGCTGTGCAACCTTGGTGCCGCCAATGTGTGCGCAATCAGCGGGGCACGCAGCACTTGCAGCAACTCGGCACTGGCGAGTTTCCAATCGCACAGGGTCGTGCGCGGTAGATCAATGCCATGACGGCCAAAGATGACGGCCTGTCTGTTGATCGGCATGTGGTCGGCATAGGTGGCCACCAGAATCTGGGCCAGCAAACTGGCATCGGCGTTGCTCTTGGGTAGTGGTGAGGGCTGAGCATGGGCGGTGCGCACCGTACTCTGGCCGTCCTTGGTGCATGCATATTTGATGCGGGCGTGTTCCAGTACAACCAGGCGTGCTGGCGTGTATTGCAGGGTTTCACTGACTTCCTCGCCAATGGGCTTGACGCTATCGAACTCGGCCTTCTGTTGGTCATCAAGGTGGTACTCAATGCGTTGGCGCGGCAAATCCTTGGGCAATGCGGGGCGACCCTTATGTTTGCGCTCGTACGAAATCTTTTGTTTGACCACTGGTGGCAGTGGCAAATCGAGCACCTCTGCGAAGAGCTCGGTCTGCGCGCTCAGGCGTTCGCTGCTGGCCCCAAACTGGGCGTGCCGAAGCTTCATGATCTGCTGGTGCATGGCCTCAATGGCGGCGCCGTATTGCGCATGCAGCTTGACCAGGAGCCCCTTCAAAACTGCACAATCATCAGGCAGTATGTCGACGTTCAAAGGGGCCAGAGCGAGCATCTCCAATTAACGTTTTTGGAGAGCAGACGTTGACAAAATGAGAGGGGAAATCGTCAATAAAAATGCGCACACAGAGGGTGAAAATAATTCGGCCTTGCGGCTCAACTGACGCGCGTCGCGTTCACCGTTTTGAAACTACTTTTTGCAATCGGCATGCCCTCCAACCAGGCCGACAACTGCGCCATGTTCAGGCCTGCCTTGGCAATCTCACCGGGGTGCGCAAAGCGCGCCCCCTCAAGCCGCTTGTACCAAAGTGCAAAGCCGGTTCGGTCCCAGTACAGGATCTTGACGCGGATGCGGTGGCGGCACAGAAAGACAAAGAGATGGCCCGAGAGCGGGTTGGCATTGAACAGCGGCTCAACCAGCACTGCCAGGGCATCAATGGACTTGCGCATGTCCACCGGATGCTCGCAGATCCAGGCGCAGGTGTTGGAGTTGACCAGCATCGCCGGGCTTAACGAAAGCCGCCGCCACTCAGGCGTTCGGTGATGATTCGCATGACGCGATCAGCGTAATGGCCGCTGAGAACCACATCCACGCCACCAAGTTTGATGGCCATCTTGGCGTCATCGCAGTGAAGCTCGGCATCACTGCGCATCGGCGCCTGTCGTTGTTTCGAATTTGAAGGACTGCTCTGCGTCAGCCCCAACGGAACTGCAAGGAAACCCGGCAACGATTGGGTCTCAAGGTGTGACGCAGGCGATCCGCTTTGCGACTGCCCCTTCAATACCTTACGCCATTTGAAGAAGGTCGCCTTGGCAAGCCCGCGCTCCAGACAAAACTGACTCGGGCTCAGACCTGAAATCTCATGGTCATGCAAAACCTGCTGCCAGAACTCCTTGCCGTGCCGGATCAATGGTGCGCTGCACCGGCGCTGCGTTACTGTCAAGAAATTGGGGATTGATTCCATCCCCCTGACGATGCCAGCGATGCCCTACCACCGCAAGATGGGGATTCGCGGACAGTTACACCGCTACTCCCAGTTCTGCGAGAACTACCGCTGCTATGCCAAGCGCCTCAAACGCTCCATGCGCCAGAATCACCGCGCCGGCGAGAAGCTGTTCATCGATTACGCCGGACCGACGCTCGAACTCACCGATGGCAGCCGCGCCCACATCTTTGTGGCTGCTCTGGGCGCATCGAGCTATACCTTTGCTTGCGCCACACCTCGCGAAACCATGGCCGATTGGCTCGGCGCCACTGCCCAGGCTCTGCGTTTCATTGGCGGCGTGCCCCAGCTCATCGTGCCCGACAACCCGAAGGCGCTGATTGCCAATGCCGATCGGTACGAACCCAGGGCCAATGAGACTGTGCATGACTTTGCGCGCCACTACGGCACCTCCGTTCTGCCAGCCCGCCCGTATCACCCGCAGGACAAAGGCAAAGTCGAGTCCGCTGTACAGGTGGTGGAGCGCTGGATTCTGATGCGACTGCGTCACCAACGGTTTGCCACGGTCGATGACGTCAACGAAGCCATCACACCACTGCTGGAGCAACTCAATGCCAAGGCGTTTCAGAAACTGCCGGGCAGCCGCGCCAGTGCGTTTGCCCAACTTGATGCTCCGGCACTGCAACCCTTACCGGCCCAAACCTGGGAACTGGCGGTTTACAAGACAGTTCGGGTGCACATTGACCAGCACGTCGAGTTTGAGGGGCACCGCTACAGCGTCCCGCAGTCGCTGGTCGGCCAAATCCTGGAAGCTCGCGTCACGGCACGCACAGTGGAACTGCTGCACCGGGGCCAGCGTGTGGCGTCCCACCTGCGTTGTGCGCACAAGGGTGGCTTCACCACAGTGCCGGAGCACTTGTCCGCCGCCCACCGGGCGCATATGGAATGGACGCCAGAGCGGCTGGTTCACTGGGGCAACAGCATTGGGGTGGCCACCGGGGCCTTGGTGACGCGCCTGCTGCAAACGCGCAAACACCCCGAGCACGGCTACCGGGCCTGTCTGGGGTTACTGGCATTGGCCAAGCGTTTTACCAGACCACGGCTGGAGGCCGCTTGCGTGCTGGCGCTGGAGTTGGGCACTACCAACAGCGCCCATGTGCGCGACATCCTGGTCAATGGGCGCGACCAGGTGCAACCTGCCACACCGGAGTGGACCAGTCCGCAGCATGCGCATGTGCGTGGCCCTGGTTATTACCAATGACGCCAATCAACACAACAACGCAAACACCCATGATGATGAACACGACGATTGAACAACCGCGCAATCTGCGCCTGGCTGGCATGGCCTCGGGATTGGAAGAGCAACTCACCCAGGCTGGAATGACAGCCATCAGCTTTGAGGAACGCATTGCGCTGTTGGTGGACCGTGAAGTCCACTGGCGCAATGACAAACGCCAAGCCCGACTGCTCAAGGATGCCCGGCTGAAGTACAGCCAGGCCAGCATTGAGGATCTGGACACCCGCGCCGGGCGCGGTCTGGATCGCAAGGCGGTGATGAGTCTGGCATTGGGCGACTGGATTGACAGTGGCCACAGTGTGCTGATCACCGGCCCCACCGGGGCGGGCAAGTCCTGGCTGGCCTGTGCGCTGGCGCAGTACGCCTGCCGCCGGGGTCACTCAGCCTATTACCAACGTGTCCCCAGGCTGAGTGAGGAACTGCGCATTCGCCATGGCAATGGTACGTTTGGCAAGTGGCTGATTCAGTTGGCCAGGACGGATGTGCTACTGCTGGACGATTGGGGCATGGCCGGTATCGACAGCCAGACCCGTGCTGACTTGCTGGAAATCATCGATGACCGGGCTGCCAACAAAGCCACCATCATCACCAGTCAGCTACCAATTGAGCATTGGCATGCATGGGTCGGTGACGCCACTATTGCCGACGCCATTCTGGACCGGGTGATGCAAAAGAATCACCGTTTCACCCTGACGGGCGAGTCTCTCCGGCAGAAACCAAAATTGAGCAAAAAGGAGATCAATCCAGACCCATCGTGACCGACACCCCTACAATTTGGATGCGCAATACCGCACGCTGCGCCACCGGTCACGATCAACCGGAATCAGCGGTCACGATCACCGGAATACGCACCAGGCGCCTTGAGCCATTTCTTGACCGTGTTACGCGATAACCCTAAGTGTCAGTTTTCGGTCGGCGGCAACACGCATTGAAAACAGACAGGACACTGACTGCGGGCGCAAGCGGCCCAGCCACCACACCGGTGGTTCCCCAGCCCAATCCTTTGGCTGCGGCTGGTTTCGATATGGGTCGCGCCGCACAGGCGTTCGCACCCTTCCTATGCCGCGGACGTCCTGATCCGATTGATGTACGGGTAATGAATTTTGGGGTTGACAACCAAGACTTCCATGAGAAATTGATTGCATGACTAATCAAAAACTCACCCCACAATGGACCGCTCAAGCCGCGGTAGGTGGTTTGACGGATGTTCAATCCCGTCGCTCTGGCCAAATCAGTGTACTCGCGGCCTTCCGTCGGAGCGCCCTCGACCTCAACCCCGACCTTGTCTGGCGCGTTGACGCGATGGAGTCAGGCGCTGCTTACAACGATTCTGTGAAGCCACTGCACTGGGTACTGGCGAACGCCTCCCTGCGCAGCATGGTCGACTCGCTGGTGCGCGACAAGCGCAAGCTGGCCTACTAGCAGGGTCTGGACTGTCGGCACACCAGCGCTGAACTGGCCGAAGAAATGGTGGGCGAGTTGGACGTGGGGAACGCTACGAAAGTCGGTAGACCTGGGTCGGTTTGGGCAATGGCCAAATTCGTGACGGGCTTTACCGCTCGCTGCCTGTCAATGGCTATCCAGCTCCAAGTTGAAATCGCGGCGGTCAAACGCCAGTTGAGGCGCGCGCAAGTGGCGTTTGACCAAAATAGTCGCGTAAGCCCCCCGCCTGAGCCATCGGGTGAGCGGCCGGAATTGTCCTATGTCGAAAAATGGGACTTGCATAAAGTAGCTTTTAAGCGAATAATTGAACATGGAAATCATCCGGTACATGAAAGAGGATGGTTCGGTCCCATTGACTGACTGGCTCTCGACGCTTCGCGATTTGCAGGCGAAGACGGCAATTCGACGTCGCATAGACCGCTTCGGCGCTGGCAATCCTGGTAGTTCCAGATCATTGCGAAGTGGCGTAAGCGAGCTCAAGATCGACATGGGACCAGGCTATCGGGTGTACTACGCACTCCATGGCCAAACCATCGTCCTGCTGCTTTGCGGCGGTAAGGGGCTCAGGCCGCCGATATTGCGAAGGCAATTGGCTACTGGGAAGATTGGAAGACTCGCAATAGGAGTGGATCATGAAACATGCTGCTTCTGTGTCTCATGAAGAGGCAACGATTCAGGAGTTTAAAGACAATCCACAAGAGGCCGCAGCTTATCTCAGCGCAGTGCTTGAGGATGGCGATCAGGAAGAAGTTTTGCTAGCGCTGCGTCGGATTACCACTGCATTTGGAGGTGTTCCGAAGCTCGCTGAACAAGCAGATCTGAACGCCAAGACACTTTACCGCACGCTCTCAGCACGCGGTAACCCAGAAATGAAAAGCCTCATGGCGATTCTGAAGGCAATGGGCATGCGGTTGGCTGTTGAGCCAATTGATGCGGCCCACGCATAATTTCAACACCATCAAGGCTTCCCTTCTTCGGGTCGGCGGCCTTTTTCAATCCTGCTCGCTTTCCAACTTTCCTTGATGACATTATTCGTAGTCGGTCATGCAAAATTGTTCTTCAAAAGACTATTTACTTCCGACACACGGTTGCAAGTTCGGTTGCAAGGAGCCTCTTGGTGATATATAGTTAATATATACGACTGAAGGTGAAAAAATGACGGTTGCAAGCGAAAACCTGCTGGTGAAATTTCGAAACAAAGACACGCAATTCGGGGTGACCCGAGGCACGGTAAAGGCATTGGCGTCGGAATTGGATGTGACCGAGACGCAAGTCATTCACATGGCTTTGTCAAAATTCGCTGGTGATGTTCTGCCTGCGTATGCGCCCGATGATGGGCCGCTAACTGCCAAGCAAATCACAGCCCTGCGCAAGGACGCAGCCAAGCACCTACCGAAAGGTAAAACTCTCTCCAGACAGGACTTGTTCCAATGACACAGAGCTGGAAACGCCCCGCGCCAGGCGACATTGTTTGGTGCTTGTTTCCAGAATTGCCAGATGTTGAACCAGGGCCAAAGTCTCGACCGGCGCTGGTCCTAAGCGTCGAAAGCCGAGAGGATGGTGATTTGGTCAGAGTTGCGTACGGGACGTCCCAGAATGTGACTCGACTAAAAGCCGGTGAAGTTGCAATCTTGCAAGCCAAGCATCCGGCGGCCTACGCCCTGGCGGGTCTGGCCTACGATACAAAATTTGACTTCAAGGTGATTGTGGAACTGGCATGGTCTGATCGGTACTTCAAGGTGCCACTCAGAAACCGCCATGGAAACATCCCAAAAATTGGGACTTTGCATGCGACCGTGCATCACGCAGTTGAAGCCGCTTATCGTGCAGCTATGTCACGATGATTCTCATGACCACGAAGGCCACCTTTTCGCTTCACAGCGGTCTTCTGGTGCGACTGGGCGTAGACGGACCCGCAGTTCCTGGCGGCTTGAGATCTATGCGACGGCAGTTGCCTGCCACATCTGGGCTCTCTCAGCCAGGTGACCAAAGCCAGCGCCTTCTTCCAGCACCACGGTCACACTCCCCGACCAGTTGATGCTATCTATGTTGTTTTGGTGGCCGGCCGCGTAGTCGCTGAATAGACGCATTCGTGGGCTCAGTGCCGTCTGCTTCCCCTGTTGCGGCAGATCCTTGGGCCCAGGCCACTAGCTCAGCAAGCCGGAAAACAATTTTTCGGCCGATCATAACCGGCCGTGGAAAGCCCGCTGGCGGATGGTGAATCCAGCGACGGACCGAGCTGAGTGGCTGACCCAAAAATACTGCAACAAAGGGAAGATCTACGAGCGCACCCGGAACGCCGCCGTTATGGATATTAGACATGGCTCAAAATACCTTGAACAAAACTCTTTGCAGCCGTGCATAGCGCGGCTGGAAGACGGTTTCGTGCCCACCGTTTGGGCGCAGTGCAGACTACAGAAAGTAGAACGACACCAAGGTGATCAGGACTTGCACCTGGTGACCAAAGTAGCTGGATCCAGCTACAAGGGCCTTACTTCAAGGCGGGCACATGACCCGCGACGTGACTCTATGACAGAGTCCGACATGCGTATCTTATCAAATCACATCCTCACTGCAGCAGCGGGCATCTACAGCAGGCAAAAAAACAACAAAAATGTCAAGACTCATTTCACCAGTCCGCCAGCCGGGACACTGCGGGGACAGACCGAAACAACAAGAGAAATCAAAACAGGTAAAGCCAAGTAAACCGGGACAAAATGGGGACAGTGATTTTCCAGAAACCAAGAAAAAAGCCCGATGCGCTTACATCGGGCTTTTCGTAACTCCTTGATTTACAAGGTAATTTTGGCGGAGTGGACGGGACTCGAACCCGCGACCCCCGGCGTGACAGGCCGGTATTCTAACCAACTGAACTACCACTCCTGGTAGCGATAACGTTCACTCTTTCGAGCCAAGTCGCCGACCCTCTCGGGCCTGCTGTTACCGACTTGCGCCACGTTCATCGGATGATGAATTTGGCGACCCCACGGGGATTCGAACCCCGGTACTCACCGTGAAAGGGTGATGTCCTAGGCCTCTAGACGATGGGGTCATAACCTTTGGACTTCCGTCTCAACCGGCAAAACCTTTCGGCCTTGCTTCACACATTCTCGGAAATTTTGGTGGAGGTAAGCGGGATCGAACCGCTGACCTCTTGCATGCCATGCAAGCGCTCTCCCAGCTGAGCTATACCCCCCAATCCCGCGAACACCTGACTCAAAACCACTTCAAGTGTTCCCAATCTCCAAGCCATAAATTATAGCTTGAAAATTCAGACGCGGCGTAAACGCGCCAGTACTTTTTCTCTGTCGCTGAGTTCCAGCACCGCGTCCAGGGACGGCGTCTGGGCCGTGCCCATTACCAGCACCCGCACCGGCATGGCCAGTTGTGGCATCTTGATGGCGCAGGCCGCCAGCACTTCCTTGATCGCCGCCGCAATCGAAGCCCTCTCCCAGTTGCAAGCGCCTAACTTTTCCGCCAGCAGACCGAGTGCCGGCTGGATCGCTTCGGTGACATGCAGCGCCACTTCTTCGGGTTTGACGGTTATATCTGCATAAAACCTTGCCGCCCAGTCGGCCAGCGCGACCGTCGTGTCACAACGGTCTTTGAACAGACCGCAGATGCGCGGCAAGCGTTGATCCGAACTGATGCCACGCTTTTCCAATTGCGCAGCCACAAGAGGAGCCAGGGCGTCGTCGCTCATGGCCTTCAGATGCTGCGCATTCACCCAGCGCAACTTGGCTTCGTCAAACTGCGCGGCACTGCGGCCCAGATGGTCCAGATTGAACCACTGCAGGAACTGCGCACGGCCGAAGATTTCGTCATCGCCGTGGCTCCAGCCCAGGCGCGCCAGGTAATTGACCATGGCGTCCGGCAGATAACCTTCGTCGCGGTATTGCGTCACTGGCTTGGCGCCGTTTCGCTTGCTCATCTTCTCGCCCTGCTCGTTGAGCACGGTGGGCAGATGGGCATACACCGGCGGCTCTTTGCCGAGCGCGCGAAAGATGTTGATCTGGCGCGGCGTGTTGTTGACGTGGTCGTCGCCGCGGATGACGTGGCTGATGGCCATGTCGATGTCGTCCACCACGACGCAGAAGTTGTAGGTCGGGGTGCCGTCGGGCCGCGCAATCACCAGGTCATCGAGCTCGTCATTGCTGATCTCGATGCGGCCTTTCACCTTGTCCTCCCACACCACCGCGCCGCCCTGCGGATTCTTGAAGCGCAACACCGGTCTCACGCCCTCTGGAATCGGGGGCAGTGTCTTGCCGGGCGCCGGGCGCCAGGTGCCGTCATAGCGCGGCTTTTCCTTGGCGGCCATCTGGCGCTCGCGCAGCGCATCGAGCTCGGCCACGCTCATGTAGCAGGGATAGACATGGCCCGCCGCCTGCAATTCGGCCAGCACCGCTTTGTAGCGCTGCATGCGCTGCATCTGGTAGATCGGGCCTTCGTCGTAGTCCAGTCCGAGCCAGGACATGCCCTCGATGATGACGTCCACCGCGGCTTGCGTGGAACGGTCCAGGTCGGTGTCTTCAATGCGCAGGATGAAGTCGCCGCCGGTGGCGCGGGCAAAAGCCCAGGGGTACAAAGCCGAGCGGATATTGCCCAGGTGAATGAAGCCGGTCGGTGACGGGGCGAAGCGGGTGCGAATTTTTTGTGTCATGGAAGTAGATCGAGACCACGGGCGAGGTCAGTTTTCAAATCGTCAATATGGTCCAGTCCCACCGCCAGACGGATCAGGCCCTGGCCGATGCCGGCGGCCTGGCGTTGCGCCTCGGTCAGACGGCCATGCGAGGTGCTGGCGGGATGGCTGATGGTGGTCTTGGTGTCGCCCAGGTTGGTGGTGATGGAACTGACCAGCGCCGCATCAATCACCGCAAAAGCATTTCGGCGCAGCGACGCGCTGTCACTGCCCTTGACATCGAAAGACACGACGGCGGCACCCGAACCTTTGCCGCTGGCCGACTGCTGCCGCATCGCCAGGGCGTGCTGCGGATGCGACGCCAGACCGGGGTAATAGACCCGCCCCACTTGGGGATGCGTTTGCAGCCACTGCGCCACCGCCAAGGCCCGCTCGGACTGGGCTTGCATGCGGATACCCAGCGTTTCCATGCCCTTGAGCACCACCCAGGCGTTGAACGGTGCCAGCACCATGCCGGCCGTGCGATTGATGGGCAAGAACACTTCGTCCACATAGCGCTGGTCGCAGCAAATGGCGCCGGCCATGACACGGCCCTGCCCATCCAGGTATTTGGTGCCGGAATGGATGATGAAGTCGGCGCCAAAGCGCCTGGGTTGCTGCAATGCCGGACTGCAAAAACAGTTGTCGACCGCCAGCAGCGCGCCCACGTTGTGAGCCAGATCGGCCAGCGCCTGGATGTCACAGACATCGGTCAGCGGATTGGTGGGCGTCTCGGCGAACAGCAGTTTGGTGGTGGGGCGAATGGCGGCGCGCCAGGCCGCCACATCGGTCTGCGAGACATAGCTGGTCTCAATGCCGAACTTGCCGAATTCGCCCGAAAACAAGCGCATGGTGGAACCAAAGACCGACTGCGAACAGACCACATGGTCGCCGGTGCGCAGCAATCCCATGCCCAGCAGCAGAATCGCCGCCATGCCGGTAGAAGTGGCGATAGCCGCTTCGGTGCCTTCCAGCGCCGCCAGGCGCCGTTCCATGCTGGTGACCGTGGGGTTGCCGACACGGGTGTAGGTGTAGCCCTCTTCTTCCTGGGCAAAGCGGCGCGCCGCGATCTCGGCGCTCGGTTGCACAAAGCTGCTGGTGAGATAGAGTGCCTCGGAGTTTTCACCGTACTGGCTCTTGTCGACGGCCGTGCGCTGGGCCAGCGTATCCGGATGCAGGTGTGCGGGGAGTTTTCTTTCAGTCATGTCATTCCTCGTGATTGGGCAGGGCCAGACGCGAGTTGTCTTCGCCGCCTTCCTCCGCCACGACCCGATTGGAGTTGAGCCGGGTAATGTCCGCCGCCGTGATGTCGCCGGTGACATAAACACCGTCGAAGCAGGAGGCATCAAAGCCCTTGATGCCGGGGTTCAGCGAACCGATCGCTTTCTTCATGCCGTCCACGTCCTGGTAAATCAGCGCGTCGCAGCCAATCAACTGGCGGATCTGCTCGACCGTGCGGTTGTGCGCCACCAATTCATCGGAAGTGGGCATGTCGATGCCATACACATTGGGATAGCGCACCGGCGGCGCGGCACTGGCCATGTAGACCTTGCGGGCACCGGCGTCGCGCGCCATCTGCACGATTTCACGGCTGGTGGTGCCGCGCACGATCGAGTCATCGACCAGCAACACGTTGCGGCCCTTGAATTCGCTCGGAATGACGTTGAGCTTCTGGCGCACCGATTTCTTGCGCACCGATTGGCCCGGCATGATGAAGGTGCGCCCGACATAACGGTTCTTCACAAACCCCTCGCGATAGGGCAAGCCCAGTAACTGCGCCAGTTGCGCGGCACTCGGTCGACTCGACTCGGGGATCGGAATGACGACGTCGATCTCATTGGGTGGCACGGTCGAGATCACGCGTTTGGCCAGGGTTTCGCCCAGGTTGAGGCGAGCCTGGTAGACCGAAATACCGTCCATCACGGAGTCCGGTCGGGCCAGATAAACGTATTCGAAAATGCAGGGATTGAGCACCGGATGGTCCGCACACTGCTGCGCATGAACGACGCCCTGCAGGTCGATGAAGACGGCCTCACCGGGGGCGATATCGCGCTCGAATTTGTGCGAGGTACCCTCCAGCGCCACCGATTCACTGGCCACCACCACAGTGCCGTCATCGCCACGCCCCAGGCACAGCGGGCGAATGCCGAACGGGTCGCGAAAAGCCAGCACGCCATGACCGGCGATCAGCGCAATCACCGCGTACGAGCCCTTGATGCGGCGGTGCACCTTGCGCACCGCTTCAAACACATCATGGGGTTGCAGCGGCAGCCCGCGGGTCGTCTTTTCAAGCTCATGCGCCAACACGTTGAGCAAGACCTCGGAGTCGCTCTCGGTATTGATGTGGCGGTGGTCGGCGCTGAAGAGTTCGGCCTTCAAGGCCTGCGCGTTGGTCAGGTTGCCGTTGTGCACCAACACGATGCCAAACGGCGCGTTGACGTAAAACGGTTGTGCTTCTTCATCGCTGTAGGCATTGCCGGCGGTCGGATAACGTACCTGGCCCAAGCCGCAATTACCGGGCAGCGAGCGCATGTTGCGGGTGCGAAAGACGTCGCGCACCATGCCCTTGGCCTTGTGCATGAAGAACTTGCGCTCCTGCTGCGTCACGATGCCGGCCGCGTCCTGGCCCCGGTGCTGCAACAGCAACAAGGCGTCATAGATCAGTTGATTCACCGGTGCGCTGCTGACAACGCCTACGATTCCACACATTATGGTAAGTACTTTCCAAATTCTGGCGGCACCAGCGGCTTCGATCCATGGAGCGCCGCCTGTGCAAAGCCGACACCCATGGATTCCTGCCACCAGAGGCCTTGCCGCAACGGTGTCATACCGATGACAAGGGTTACCGCCAATAACAAAAACACACCCCGGGTCAAACCGAATACCGCGCCCAATGCGCGGTCGGCCGGCTGCAGGCCAGCCGAGGCGAACAGTTTTTTCACCAGCTTCGCCAACAGCCCCCCAGCAAACACTGACAGCACGAAGATCAACGCAAAAGCTACTGCGTAGCGAACCGCCTCACTGGCGCCGTTCATGGGCAGCCGGGCCGCTGCCTCAGGTGCCAGCCACTGCGCCAGGACAAACGCGGCTACCCAACTCGCCAGCGACACCAGTTCGTACATCAAGCCGCGCCAGGCGCCCAGTGCCAACGAGGCCAGCAACACCACCACAATCATCCAGTCCAGCGTCGGCATCTTAAGTAGTTGAGGACAGAGCTTGCGAACTTCCAGTATCCCGGCATCGGTTGGGTGCAGAACTGGTCACTTCGTGCAGCCGGGCTCTGTCCCGCAAGGTTTCAGCATCGTTCCTACAAGGTCAAAGTGGTGGCGGGCAAACTCAGTTTCCTGATTTTTTCCGCCGCCTTGTCGGCCTCAGCCTTGCCGGCAAACGGACCTACCCGCACACGAATCCGGCGACCCTCCTTGCTCTCTACCACCTGGGTGTAGGTTTTCAGGCCGGCGTGCTCGACTTTCAGGCGAACTTCGCGCGCCCGCGCGACATCGGCAAAAGCCCCCACCTGAACGACAAACCGGCCTTCGCTGGCGCCAACTTTTTTGTCGACCTCTTGACCGTCCAGCAGTGCTTGGGCCTTGGCTCCGTCATCCGCCTTGGGCGGCACCGGCGGCGCTTTCTCGGCGACTTTCTCAAGCGCTTTCTGGACCGGTTTTTCAATCGCAGCCGGCTCCGGGTTGGCGCCTGCCTTGGGTGTTTCAGATGCCGCCGGGGCGGCGGGGACAGGCAATTTCTCTTCCGTCTTCAACGCTGCGGCTGGTTCCGGAATAGCTAGCGGCTTAACCTTGTTCCGATCCGGTATCTCGATCGGAATATCGACCGAAATGGGACGTGGCTGCTTGTCAAACAGGAGCGGGAAACCAATCACGCCGACCAGCACCAGCACGGCGGCACCGATCAAGCGATGCCTGGCCCGCTTGCGCATCACCTCGATACTCTCGGGCTGGACAGGCGTCGCCGATGGCTCGTCGCCACTCTTTCGGAACTTGAAAAATGCCATTTTGTAGGAGTTCAGAAGTTCAAATGTTTGACAGGCGTTGGGCGTGAAGGCGGGGCACTCCGTCCTTCAAAACGCCACCGACCGTGTGGAACGATCCAAACACCACGATTCTATCAGCGGGGCCTGCCGTAGCGATGGCTGCCCGCAGGGCTTGCCGGGGGTCGCAGTAGCTCGCGGCAGCGACATCAGGCTTGCTATTCAGCGCCTGCCAGCGCTCCAGCAAATGCGCCGAAGACGCGGCGCGGGGTATCGGCAAGTCCGTGAAATACCAGCGGTCGATCAAGGGATTTATCGTAGCCAGCATGGCTGCCAGGTCTTTGTCGGCCATGGCGCCAAAAACCGCGTGGGTGATCGGGAACAGGCCCATGGCCTCCAGATTGGCGGCCAGTGCCGCCACCGCATGCGGGTTGTGCGCCACATCCAGCACCAGTGTGGGATGGCCCGCAATGACCTGAAAGCGCCCCGCCAGTTGCACCGCGGCCAGGCCGTTGCGCACCGCCTGCGCGCTTACCGGCAAGCGTTCCCGCAAAGCGGCCAAGGCGGCCAGCACACCGGCCGCATTGACCAACTGGTTGGCACCCGGCAGCGCCGGGTAAGGCAGACCACTGTAGCCCCGCCCCCGCCCGCTCCAGCCCCATTGCTGCAGATCCGCAGACAGCTTGAAGTCGACACCGAAACGCCAGATGTCGGCATCGATCTCGGTGGCGTGGTCCAGCAGGCTCCGCGGCGGCATCGGATCACCGACCACCACCGGCCGGCCGGTGCGCATGATGCCGGCCTTCTCGAACCCAATGGACTCCCGGTCCGGGCCCAGGAACTCCATGTGATCCAGGTCTATGCAGGTGATCACGGAGCAGTCCGGGTCGATGATGTTGGTGGCATCGAGCCGGCCACCCAGGCCCACTTCGAGGATCACCACGTCCAACGCGCTGCGGACCATCAGGTCCAGCATGGCCAGCGTCGAGAACTCGAAGTAGGTCAGCGATATTTCTGGATCGGTTCGGCTTCTGGCCTCTTCCACGGTAGCGAAAGAGGTCACCAAATCAGCCGCATCGACGACCTCGCCGGAGAGCCGCAAGCGTTCTTCAAAATGCACCAGATGCGGCGACGTATAAACCCCCGTGCGATAGCCGGCCTGGCGCAAAATCGACTCCAGCATGGCACAGGTCGAACCTTTGCCATTGGTCCCCGCCACGGTGATGACGGGGCAGCCGAACTGCAGCCCCATCCGGTCCGCCACCTCCTTGACGCGCGCCAGTCCCATATCGATATTTTTGGGGTGCAGCCGTTCGCAGTGAGCCAGCCAGTCATCAAGCGTTTGGGGTTGAATTTTCATACGGACCCCCATTGTCGCCGAGTACGGCATGATCATGGCCCATGAAAACCCAACTCATCACCCTCTACGGCATCCCCAACTGCGACACCGTCAAAAAGGCCCGCGCCTGGCTCGGTGCGCAAGGGCTGGACTACCAGTTTCACGATTTCAAGAAGCAGGGCGTGCCCGCACCCGCACTCGACGCCTGGATCAAGGCCCTGGGCTGGGAGCCGCTGGTCAACCGCCGCGGCACCAGTTGGCGCCGGCTTGACGACGCCACCCGGGCCGGCGTAACGGACGCCGCCAGCGCCCGAGCCCTGATGCTGGCGCAAGCCAGCGTGATCAAGCGCCCCGTGGTGGAATGGACGAACGGCGAAGTGTCGGTCGGTTTTGATGCGCAGGCATGGCGGTCGCGCGTCAGCTAGGGCCTGTTCACACTATTTCTAAGAGCAAAAATGGGGTGAACAGGCCCTGAAGCGATCGCGATGCGGCCGGTAAGCACGGATGTGGGTCGCCTAAAATCACGGCTTACTTAAAAAACTGTGCAGAACACACCATGGCCACCATTCTCCAAAACCTCCCCGTCGGCCAGAAGGTCGGCATCGCTTTCTCCGGCGGCCTGGACACCAGCGCCGCGCTGCACTGGATGAAGCTCAAGGGCGCCGTCCCCTACGCCTATACCGCCAACCTGGGCCAGCCGGACGAGACGGACTACGACGAAATCCCGCGCAAGGCGATGCAATACGGCGCGCAAGCGGCGCGCCTGATCGACTGCCGCAGCCAATTGGCGGCCGAGGGCATTGCGGCCCTGCAGAGTGGCGCTTTCCATATCTCCACCGCCGGCGTGACTTATTTCAACACCACGCCGTTGGGGCGCGCTGTCACCGGCACCATGCTGGTGGCCGCCATGAAAGAGGATGACGTCAATATCTGGGGCGACGGCAGTACCTTCAAAGGCAATGACATCGAGCGTTTTTACCGCTACGGCCTGCTCACGAATCCGTCGTTGAAGATTTACAAACCCTGGCTGGACCAGTTGTTCATCGACGAGCTGGGCGGCCGCGCCGAGATGTCGGCCTTCATGACGCAGCACGGCTTCGGCTACAAGATGTCGGCCGAAAAAGCCTACTCGACCGACTCCAACATGCTGGGCGCCACGCACGAGGCGAAAGACCTGGAGCAGCTCTCAAGCGGAATGAAGATCGTCAACCCTATCATGGGCGTGGCGTTCTGGAAGGACGAAGTCTCCATTGCGCGCGAGGAAATCACCGTGCGCTTTGAAGAAGGCCGCCCGGTGGCCCTCAATGGCGTCGAATACGCCGACCTGGTGACGCTGATCCTGGAAGCCAACCGGATCGGCGGACGCCACGGTTTGGGCATGAGCGACCAGATCGAGAACCGCATCATCGAGGCCAAGAGCCGCGGCATCTATGAAGCGCCCGGCCTGGCCCTGCTGTACATCGCCTACGAACGGCTGGTGACCGGCATCCACAACGAGGACACGATAGAACAGTACCGCGACAACGGCCGCAAGCTGGGCCGTCTGCTGTACCAGGGCCGCTGGTTCGACCCGCAGGCCATCATGCTGCGCGAGACCGCGCAACGCTGGGTGGCGCGAGCCATCAGCGGCGAAGTCGCGCTGGAACTGCGCCGTGGCAACGACTACTCGATCCTCAACACCGAGAGTCCCAACCTGACTTATGCGCCCGAGCGCCTGAGTATGGAAAAAGTGGAAGACGCCCCGTTCTCGCCGGCCGACCGTATCGGCCAGTTAACCATGCGCAACCTCGACATTGTGGACACCCGCGCCAAGCTGGGCATTTACGCCCAGGCCGGCCTGCTGTCACTGGGCAAAGGGGGGGATTTCCTGAGTCTGAGCAACGACGAAAAGTAACCCCGGCAACAACCTTCAGGGACGCACCATGAGCACTTCCAGCATCGCCAATATCACCATCACGACCCAAGCCAACGTCTACTTCGATGGCAAGTGCGTCAGTCACGGTATCACCTTCCCGGACGGCAGCAAAAAATCCGTTGGCGTGGTGTTGCCCGCGACACTGAAGTTCAACACCGGCGCACCCGAAATCATGGAATGCGTGGCCGGCAGTTGCGAATACAAGCTGGCCGGCAGCGGGAACTGGGTGAAGTCGGCGGCCGGTGACAAATTCAGCGTGCCGGGCAACTCATCGTTCGAGCTCCGGGTCGCCGAGGTCTATCACTACATCTGCCATTTCGGCTGATTCAGACCACTACCGGTTCCGGTTCCAGCAGGATGCCGAAACGCTCGTAAACGCTGGTCTGAATCGCCTTTGCCAGCGTCATCACCTCACCGCCGGTGGCACCACCGCGGTTGATCAGTACCAGCGCCTGTTTTTCGTAGACACCGGCGTTGCCAACCGATTTGCCCTTCCAGCCACAGGCGTCGATCAACCAGCCGGCTGCCAGCTTGACTGAGCCATCGGCCAGGTGGTAATAAACGATCTTTGGATCGCGCGCGATGATATCGGCGCATTGCTCGGGCGTGACGGTGGGATTTTTGAAAAAACTCCCGGCATTGCCGATCTGATCGGGGTCCGGCAACTTGGCACGGCGAATGTCGCAAATCCACTGGTAAATTTGCGGCGCGGTGGGTTGAACGACGTTCGCCTCCGCCATTTTTCTCGCCAGATCGGCGTAGCCCAGCACCGCCTTCCAGGGTTTCGGCAACGAGAAGCGAACCTGGGTAATGAGCGCCCTGCCCGCCAGACCCATCTTGCTTGAGGCATGCTTGAACACCGAATCGCGGTAACCGAAAGCGCATTGGGCGGCATTGAGAGTGAACAGCTTGCCGGTTTGCAAGTCCACGGCATCAAGCGAATCAAAACGGTCTTGCAGTTCGACACCGTAGGCGCCCACGTTTTGCACCGGGGCGGCACCCACCGTGCCGGGAATGAGCGCCATGTTTTCCAGTCCGTAATAACCCTGCTGCAGCATCCAGCTCACGAAGTCATGCCAGTTCTCCCCGGCACCGGCTTCCACGATAAAAGCCTGGGCGGTTTCCTGCAACAACCGGCGGCCCTTGATTTCGACTTTCAAAACCATTGCCTTGAGATCTCCGGTCAGCACAATATTGCTGCCACCGCCCAGGACAAATTTGGGTACTTCAGCCCATTGCGGGTTGGCGACAAGGGCTTGCACATCGGCCGCACAGGCAATACGCGCCAAGGACTGCGCCTTGGCCACAATGTGAAAGCTGTTGCATGCTTGAAGAGGGACGTTTTTCTCGATTAACATTGTTGCAATTCTCTCATTTACCCTCATACTGGTACTTCAAGCCGGAGTTTAGCCATGCCCTCTTTCGATACTGTTTGCGAAGCCAAGTTGGTGGAAGTCAAGAACGCAGTGGAAAATACTGCCAAGGAGATAGGTACCCGTTTTGATTTCAAAGGCACACCGGCTGCGATTGAAATCAAGGAACGGGAAATCACCTTGATCGGCAACGCCGATTTCCAACTCAATCAGATCGAGGACATTCTGCGCAACAAGCTGACCAAGCGCGGCGTCGATGTGCGCTTTCTGGACCTGGGTGAAGTGCAAAAAATGGGTGGCGACAAGGTCAAGCTGGTGATCAAGGTGCGCAACGGGATTGAGACTGAAGTGTCGAAGAAGATCCAGCGCCTCCTGAAGGACAGCAAACTCAAGGTTCAGTCCAGCATTCAGGAAAACAAACTGCGCGTGACCGGGGCCAAGCGCGATGACCTGCAAGCGGCCATGGCCTTGATCAGGAAAGACATCACCGACATGCCCTTGAGTTTCGACAATTTTCGCGACTAACGAGATCTCCGTGTGACAGTGCAGACCGAAAACGAATATGAGGATTTGCTCAGCCTTTGGTCCGACCTGGAGTCGGGCCTGGGCATGATTCTGGGCAGTCCGGACAGTACCCAGGAATTCGAACAACGGGTCTGGCAGTACGACCGCTGGATGCAGGACCTGCTCAGACGCGACCCGGATCTGGGTTTGTACCTGCTTTTCCAGTTGGCAACCAACTCGCCGGTAGGCTACAGCGCATCACACGCGCTGATCAGCGCCGTCCTGTGTCATCTGATCGCGAAGGAACTGGGGCTGCCCAAGACCGAGCGAGATAGCTTGGTGCATGCGGCCTTGACCATGAATATGGCGATGACCGGGCTGCAGGACCAGTTGGCCGAACAGATGGAAAAACCCAGCGGCCTGCAACTCGCCGCGATCAGTGCGCACGCCGCCAAAACCTCCCTGATGCTGGCCAACCTGGGGGTCATGGATGAGCTGTGGCTGGATACCGTCAACCTGCATCATGACGAAAGCACCGACAAAGGCGAGTTGCGCGTCATTCCGACTGTGCAACGGCTGGCGCGCATTTTGCGCATGGTGGACCGCTACGCCGCCATGATCAGTCCGCGCAAAACACGGGAAGGCCGCAGCGCGACTGATTCGATGCGCTCCATCATCACCAACTCGGGACCGCGCCATGATGAAGTGGGCCATGCCCTGGTACGTGCTGTCGGGTTATGCCCGCCAGGCACCTATGTACGGCTCGACAGCAGCGAAGTGGCGGTGGTGGTACGCCGCAGCAACCAGCCCAACCTGCCGCACGTGGCCATCGTGCTCAACGAAGGTGGCATGGTACTGAACCCGCCCCGCCTGCACCGGACCGCCATCAGCAGTCCCAGAATCAAAGCCGCCTTGGCAACCTCCGCGATACGCCAGCGCTTCAATCATCACCTGATCCTGGGGCTCGCCTGAGCTTCAGCGCTGGGGTTTCGCTAGCGCAACCACTTCTGCAAAAACTGGGCCTGTCCCATGGCGGGATCAAGTTGATAGTTGGAAAATCCGACCCGGTTGTAGAGTTTGATGGCACCGGCATTGCCCGCCAGCACCTCCAGCGTCAGTTTGCAGGCACCTCGCTCAAGCGCCATTTGTTCCACCAGCTTCAGCATCTTCTCGGCGATGCGCAGCCCTCTGTAGTCTGGCAGGACGGCGACGTCGTGCACATTCACCAGAGGCCGGCAGGCAAAGGTGGAGAAGCCTTCAATGCAGTTCACCAGGCCAACCGGTGTGCTGTCGTCGGCGCCGCTGAAGGCCAGCACACTAAACACCTGCGGCCGCGCCGCCAGCGCGTCGACCAGATTGGCCCGTGCAAAATCGCTCAGGCCCTCCGCGCCACCCATCGGATCTCTGGCATAGGCGTCCAGCATGGCTACCAGTGCCCTGGCATGACTCGGGTGGCCGTAGTCGGCGCGGCATACGCGCACTTCGTCGGACGGCCTGCTCATGCCGTCAAAGTGCTGGCAATGCGCTGCGCACAACTTTGCGCCTGATTCGCATCGCGGGCTTCCACCATCACCCGGACCAGCGGTTCGGTGCCACTGGCGCGAATCAGTACCCGCCCGTTTGCGCCCAGTTCAGCTTCCACCGCCTGGGTTGCGGCCAGCAAGCGCGGGTTGGCCTGCCAATCCTGCGCCGGTTGCAGACGTACATTGATCAGCACTTGCGGAAACAGTGTCACATCAGCCAGTAGCTGGGCCAATGTCTGGCCACTGCGCAGACAGGCTTGCAACACCTGCAGGGCGGAAATCAACCCGTCACCGGTGGTGTGCTTGTCCAGCGCCAACAAGTGCCCGGACCCTTCGCCACCCAGCAGCCAGCCGCGCTTTTCCAACTCTTCGAGTACATAGCGGTCGCCCACCTTGGCCCGCACCAGCTGAACGCCTTTTGCCTTCAGGGCAAGCTCCACCGCCATGTTGGTCATCAAGGTCCCTACGACGCCGGCCACCGCTTCGCTGGCGCGTTTGTTACCGCCATTGCCGCCGCGCAATTGGCGCTCTTTCACCATCAGATAAAGGATCTCGTCGCCATTGAACAAACGACCCTCGGCGTCCACCAGTTGGAGTCGATCGGCGTCACCGTCGAGCGCAATGCCATAGTGCGCGCCACTGGCTTGGACGGCCTTGACCAAGGCTTGGGGATGGGTTGCACCGACCTCGTGATTGATGTTCAAACCGTCGGGGGCGCAGCCAATGGAAGTGACCTCCGCACCGAGTTCGTGAAACACCATGGGAGCGACATGGTAAGCCGCGCCATGCGCCGCATCGACCACGATCTTCACACCTTTAAGGGTCAGGTCGTTGGCAAAAGTGCTCTTGCAAAATTCAATGTAGCGACCGGCTGCATCACTCAGGCGACGGGTCTTGCCCAGGCTGGCCGAATCAGCCCACACTGGTGCCTCGTCCAATGCCGTCTCAACGTCCAATTCCCAAGCATCGGACAACTTGCTGCCCGACGCACTGAAAAACTTGATACCGTTGTCAGCGAAAGGATTGTGGCTGGCGCTGATGACGACACCCAGCGATGCGCGCTGCGCCCGCGTCAGATAAGCGACACCCGGAGTGGGCAAAGGGCCTAGCAGCACCACATCGACACCAGCCGAGTTGAAACCGCTCTCCAGCGCACTCTCCAGCATATAACCCGAAATGCGCGTGTCCTTGCCGATCAATACGGTCGGTCGGGCTTCGGATTTTTTCAGTACGTGCCCCACCGCGTGGGCCAGCCGCAGCACGAAATCAGGGGTGATGGGAGCTTGCCCGACAGTGCCACGAATGCCGTCTGTGCCGAAATATTTTCTCTTCATTGTGTATCCCTGACCATCGATTCATGTAATTTGACGCTAGCTATTTTATAGCACTCAAAACCTTCAATGCCTGCACTGTTTCACGCACATCGTGCACCCGAACGATGGAAGCACCGCGCTCCACAGCCAGCAAGGCGGCCGCCACGCTGGGAACCATGCGCTCATGCCCCAACGAGCTCGTGACCGCGCTGCTGGCGCAGCCGGCGACCGCCGCCAGCGATGATTTTCGCGACCAGCCGACCAGCAAGGGATAGCCGTCGCCTAGCAACTCGCCCTGGCGCGCCAGCAAAGCAAAATTCTGCGCCACGGTCTTGCCAAATCCGATGCCGGGATCAATCGCGATCCGGTTCTTTTGCACGCCCGAAGCTTGCAGATCCTGCGCCACCTCTTGCAAAAACAATCGCACCTGGCCGACTGCGTCGCCGGCCATCGGTTCGAGCTGCATGGTCAAGGGTTGGCGGTGCATGTGCATCAAGCAAACACCGCAGCTTGGATGGCGTGACACAACCTGCTTCCCGTCGATTTGGGAGGGGTCAGCGTCGGGCTCGCGCCAGCGCAAGGCCCAGATGTCGTTAATGATGTCGGCACCAAGGTCCAGCACCGCCTGCATGACTGCCGGCTTACAGGTATCCACCGATACCGGCACCCCGAACTTGACGGCTTCACGGACCACCGGCAGGACGCGGGCCAGTTCTTCCTCCAAGGCAATGGAGTGGGCGCCGGGACGGGACGACTCACCACCGATGTCAAGCATATCGGCACCGTCCTTGAGAAGGATTTCACAATGGCCAAGAGCGGCTGCCGTGGAGGCATGCTGCCCACCATCCGAAAACGAATCGGGCGTCACATTGACGATGCCCATCACTTTGGGGCTCGTCAAATCAACAAGAAATCGGGTGGTGTTCCATTTCATGGCGACGTCGGCGCTTTGGGTCAAACAAAAACGGGGCAACTGTGCCCCGTTAATATCGGTCTGAATACCGCTTCTAGGCGGCGGTGGGGGCAGCGTCAGTCTTGACTGCCGGTGCGCCACCGCTGCCAGTGTCTCCGCCCGCAGACGGCACGCGCGGCGTCCAGTCCTTCGGTGGACGCGGTTCCTTGCCGGCCATGATGTCGTCAAGCTGATCGCTGTCTATGGTCTCCCACTCCAGCAAGGCCTTGGCCATGGCATGCATCTTGTCCCGATTGTCCTCAATCAGCTTGCGCGCCAGGCTGTATTGCTGGTCAATGATGCGGCGCACCTCACCATCCACCTTCTGCATGGTCTGCTCGCTCATGTTGGTGGTCTTGGTGACGGAACGACCGAGAAAGACCTCGCCCTCGTTTTCGGCATAGACCATGGGGCCCAGGGCATCGGTCATGCCGTAACGGGTCACCATGTCGCGCGCAATGTGGGTGGCGCGCTCGAAGTCGTTGCTGGCGCCGGTGGTCATCTGGTTCATGAACACCTCTTCCGCGATACGGCCACCGAACAACATGCTGATCTGATTCAGCATGTATTCGCTGTCGTAGCTGTAGCGGTCCTGTGCCGGCAAGCTCATGGTGACACCCAAGGCGCGGCCACGCGGGATGATGGTTACTTTATGCACCGGGTCGCATTTGGGCAACATCTTGCCGATCAGGGCGTGCCCGGACTCGTGATAAGCGGTGTTCCGGCGTTCGCTTTCCGGCATCACCATGCTCTTGCGCTCCGGGCCCATCAGGATCTTGTCCTTGGCCTTTTCAAAATCCTGCATCTCGACGGTGCGGGCGTTGCGCCGCGCCGCCATCAGTGCGGCTTCGTTGCACAGATTGGCAAGGTCGGCACCCGACATGCCCGGGGTGCCGCGCGCGATAACGCCCGCGTTGACATCCTGACCCAGAGGCACTTTGCGCATGTGGACATTGAGAATCTGCTCGCGTCCGCGAATGTCGGGCAGCGTCACGTAGACCTGACGGTCAAAGCGGCCGGGGCGCAGCAGCGCCGCGTCAAGAATGTCGGGCCGGTTGGTGGCAGCAACCACGATCACGCCGGCATTAGTCTCGAAGCCATCCATCTCGACCAGCATCTGGTTCAGGGTCTGCTCGCGCTCATCGTTGCCACCGCCCAGTCCGGCACCACGCTGGCGTCCCACCGCATCAATTTCATCGATGAAGATGATGCAGGGGGCATTTTTCTTGGCGTTGTCAAACATGTCGCGCACCCGGGAAGCGCCCACGCCGACAAACATTTCGACAAAATCGGAGCCTGAAATGGAGAAGAACGGCACCTTGGCCTCGCCGGCGATACCTTTGGCCAGCAGCGTCTTGCCGGTGCCAGGCGGGCCCACCAGCAGCAGCCCACGGGGGATCCGGCCTCCCAATTTCTGGAATTTGGCCGGGTCCTTCAGGAAATCAACCACCTCTTTGACTTCTTCCTTGGCCTCGTCGCAACCGGCGACGTCGGCAAAGGTAACCTGGTTCGTGTTTTCATCCAGCAAACGGGCTTTGCTCTTGCCAAAACTGAAGGCACCGCCCTTGCCACCACCCTGCATCTGGCGCATGAAATAAACCCAGACACCAATCAAGAGCAGCATGGGTCCCCAACTGACCAGCAGCGTCATCAGCAAGGAACCTTCTTCGCGCGCCTTGACGTCGAATTTGACCCCGTTGGCAATCAGGTCTCCCACCAAGCCGCGATCCAGGTAGGTGGCGGTGGTTCTGACCTTGCGGTCGTCGTTGGTGACCGCAATAATCTCGGTCCCCCCCTGACCTTCCTGGATAACGGCGCTCTTGATGCGCTTGCCGCGCACCTCCTCCAGGAAATCGGAATAACCGAGATTCCCGGCGCCTGCCGGCCCCCTGGTTTCGAACTGTTTGAAGACAGTGAATAGCACAAGCGCAATGACCAGCCAGACGGCTATTTTCGAGAACCACTGATTATTCAAGCGAGGCTCCAATAGGGACGCAAATAAGAAGACGAAGCACAGTTGGGCTCTATTTTAGGCGTTTCAAGGCCAACGGCACGCGGTGCCGGATTTTCAACTTCCCGGCCCTGGAAAACGCAGGGAATTCAGGTCCGCTGCAAGCCCGATCCGAGCAGAAACGTTTCCGACGATTTGTCACGGGAGGCCTTGGGTTTGATTACCTTGACGACCCGAAACGTTTCCTTGAATCGTTTGACCAACTGGTCGTAACCGCCGCCATGGAAAACTTTTGCAACCAGCGCGCCCTCTGGTTTCAGGTGGTTCTGGGCGAATTCAAGTGCCAACTCGACCAGCGTTTCGATGCGCGCGGAGTCGGCCGATGCGATGCCGGACAAATTGGGCGCCATGTCCGACACCACCACGTCAGCCTGCCGGCCCTTCATTTCATCCGTCAGGCGCTGCAAAACTTCCGGCTCGCGAAAATCCCCCAGTAAAAACAGGACGCCTTCCACCGGTTCCATGGGCAAGATGTCCAGCGCGATGATGCCGCCATTGAGTTCCCCCGCCGCGGCGCCGCCGCCGATCGCGGTTTTGGGTGACATTTTTCGCCGCAGGTACTGGCTCCAAGCGCCCGGGGTCGAACCCAGGTCAACCACCAGCTGACCCGGCTTGATCAGATGATGAGTTTCGTCAATTTCCTTGAGTTTATAAGCCGCACGGGCGCGATAGCCTTCCAGCTTCGCCAGCTTGACGTAGGGGTCATTGACGTGATCGTTGATCCACGCCCGGTTGACCTTGCTGCTTTTGGTTTTGACTTTCATTTTTGCCTTCGTGACCGATAATACCGGCATGTCCCAAATTCAATTGACTCCTGCGCAACGCAAAGAATACCGCGCGCAAGCGCATCACCTCGACCCCGTCGTGATGGTGGGCGGCGACGGGCTCAGCGCCGCGGTCAAAAAGGAAGCCGACGCCGCCTTGAACGCCCATGGACTGATCAAGGTGCGTGTGTTTTCGGACGACCGCGCAGCGCGGGAAGCCATGTTTCAGACGCTGGCCGACGAACTGGGTGCGGCACCAATTCAGCACATTGGCAAACTGCTGGTGCTCTGGCGGCCCATGCCAGAACGGGAAAAGACAGCCGACGAAGACCGCCTGCCCGGTCCGCGCGACTTCAAGGTACTCAAGTACAGCAAACGGGGCGGTCAGCGCCCCGAAGTCAAAACCTTGCGCGTTCTGGGCAATCAACGCCTGACGGCGGGCGGTCAGGTCAAGCGTTCCAAGCCCAAGCAAATCAGCATCAAAAAGCGAAGCCAGACCTGACCTAGGCAGCACGGCGGGCCGCGAGCCGGCGCCGCCCTCAAAGCGTCAGTTTTCCGGCTTCGTGGACGTCAGCTTCCAGAACACCAGCGCAGCGCACAACCACTGGAGCACAAACATCGCGCTGCCAACGCTGTGCCACAAACGCAAGTTCTCACGGGCCACAATGCGCGGCGCCACGGCAAACTCGGACAACAGCGCCAGCAGCATCCCGGCCACGATGAAGATCAGCACCTGCTGGGCAACGGGTACGCCTTTTGCCGATGGATTCGAGCGCAACAATAAAAACAAGCCGCAGCTGCATGACAGCCAGGTTTGCGCCGAAAACAGCTTGGCCGCCATGCCGCCAGCGAGTGCCGGCGTCGGCAAATGCGCAAACAGCAAGGGCACGACCAAAAAACCGATCGTGCTCAGGCTGGCCCACCACAGCGCCGCCACCCAAACCGGCAAGCGCGACATCAGATCCGACACTGGACTGCCCCAAGACCGATCATCCTCTTGAGAGAAGGATACAAAGCGCCGAACGTGGGGGTCAAGATCCGGCGCCGGGCCGCCCCAAGCCGGATCAGCCCCCTTGGGGCTGATGCCCGCGGCTCCCAGCCGGCCTGCGCAGGGTGGGACGGGCAGAAGAGTCGTTGCCTGTGGCATCGACCTGTACAGAGAGTACACGCAGCGACGAACGTGGGGGTCATTTTCTTCAGATGTAGCTTACCGCCACCACTTCATAGTGCTTGACGCCGCCGGGCGCCTGAACTTCTGCCGTATCGCCTTCTGATTTGCCGATCAAAGCGCGGGCAATGGGACTTCCAATATTGATCAAGCCCAGTTTGATGTCGGCCTCGTCTTCACCCACAATTTGGTAAGTCACGATATCCCCTGAATCTTCCTCTTCAAGCTTCACGGTTGCGCCAAACACGACTCTGCCATCGGCATTGAGTTCAGCCGGATCAATGATCTGGCAGACCGACAACTTGCCTTCAACTTCCTTGATACGCCCTTCAATGAAACCCTGGCGATCCTTGGCAACTTCGTATTCGGCATTTTCACTCAGGTCGCCCTGGGCGCGTGCCTCGGCAATGGCGTTGATGACCCAGGGGCGATCCACGGTCTTGAGTTTTTGCAGCTCAAGTTTGAGCTTCTCGGCGCCGCGCTTGGTGATGGGAATGGTAGCCACGTACTGCTCCGTCAGGGGTTATACAAAAGGAAACCGCCGAGCGTTGCCGTCCGGCGGTAATGAAATTTTGCGGGACAGACCGCAGTTACGCGAAGCGAACCAGCTCTGTCCTCAACTGTATGTTCGGATTATGCCGCGATTGTCGGCACACCGTCACACACCGCAGCCAATTGCGCATGCATTTCCTGCACCGAAATCACATCCAGGTGATCGACGTGCGGCAGGCCCTGCACTGCCGCCTCGGCCCCGGCAATGGTCGTGAAGGTGGTGACTCGCGCCAGCAAGGCCGAGGTGCGAATCTGGCGCGAGTCGGCAATCGCATTGCGACGCTCTTCCACGGTGTGGATAACCAGGGCAATCTCATTGTTTTTGATCATGTCCACGATATGTGGACGCCCCTCGGTCACTTTATAGACCATGGCGCATGGCACACCGGCCGCATTGATGGCGGCGGCGGTGCCCTTGGTCGCCAACACAACGAAACCCATGGCAGCCAGCGCACGCGCCACCTCGACGGCACGCGGTTTGTCATTGGTTTTGGCCGAGATAAACACTTTGCCGGAGCGCGGCAGTCTGGTACCGGCGCCGATTTGGGATTTCACGAAGGCTTCGCCAAAGGTCTTGCCAACACCCATGACTTCACCGGTGGACTTCATTTCAGGGCCGAGAATGGTATCGACGCCGGGGAATTTGACAAACGGAAAAACCGCTTCCTTCACACTGAAATAAGGCGGTGTCACTTCCTTGCCAATGCCTTGTGACGCCAGCGACTGGCCGACCATGCAGCGCGCGGCCACTTTGGCCAGTTGAACCCCGGTCGCCTTGGACACGAAAGGCACGGTGCGGGAAGCGCGCGGATTGACTTCCAGCACGTAGATGATGTCCTTGCCGTCGATGTTCTGAATGGCAAACTGCACATTCATCAGGCCCACCACCTCCAGGGCATGAGCCATGGCAGCGGTCTGGCGCTTGATCTCGGTGACCGTTTCAGCGCTCAGGCTGTAGGGCGGCAGCGAGCAGGCCGAGTCGCCGCTGTGCACGCCAGCCTGCTCGATGTGCTCCATCACCCCACCGATAAAGATGGCTGCTTCGGCACCAGCGGACGGGGCATCGCGAATGCAATCCACATCGCACTCGATGGCATCGTTCAAAAATCGGTCCAGCAATACCGGGGAATCATGGCTGACCCGGACCGCTTCACGCATGTAACGCTCCAGGTCGCGCTGCTCATGCACGATTTCCATGGCCCGGCCACCCAGCACATAGCTGGGGCGCACCACCAGCGGGTAGCCCAGGGCAGCGGCTTTTTCCAGCGCCTCGGATTCGGTACGGGCGGTTGCGTTGGACGGCTGGCGCAGGCCCAGCGCATGCAGCAATTTCTGAAAACGCTCGCGGTCCTCGGCGGCGTCGATCATGTCGGGCGAGGTGCCGATGATGGGCACGCCGTTGGCCTCCAGGTCCAGCGCCAACTTCAAAGGCGTCTGGCCACCGTATTGCACGATCACCCCCAGCGGTTTTTCCTTGTCCACGATTTCGAGGACATCCTCCAGTGTCAGCGGTTCGAAATACAGGCGATCCGAGGTGTCGTAGTCGGTCGAAACCGTCTCCGGATTGCAGTTCACCATGATGGTCTCATAACCATCCTCGCGCAGCGCCAACGCCGCATGCACGCAGCAATAATCAAACTCGATACCCTGGCCGATGCGGTTCGGACCACCGCCCAGCACAATGATCTTTTTCTTATCGCTGGGCGCTGCTTCGCACTCGGCACCCTCGGCCTCGTAAGTCGAATAAAGATAGGCTGTGGTGGTGGAGAACTCGGCGGCGCAAGTGTCCACCCGCTTGAACACCGGACGCACGCCCAGGGCGCGACGCTTTTCACGAACAGCGCTATCGGTGGTCTTGAATTGGCGCGCCAAGCGGCGATCCGAAAAGCCTTTTTGCTTCAGGGCGCGCAGCGTTGCCGCATCGATATGGTCCAGCGCAGTGCCAACGGCGGGCGCCGGAAGGCGCTCGATTTCGAGCTCGATCTTGACGATCTGCTCGATCTGCACCAGAAACCAGCGGTCGATCTTGGTCAGCGCAAACACTTCATCCACGCTCCAGCCGGCGGCGAACGCGTCGCCCACGTACCAGATGCGCTCCGGGCCTGGTTCACCCAATTCCTTCTCCAGCACCTCACGGTCCTGCGTCTTCTCGTTCATGCCGTCGACGCCGACTTCCAGGCCGCGCAGTGCTTTCTGGAACGACTCCTGAAAAGTGCGTCCAATCGCCATCACTTCACCGACCGATTTCATTTGGGTCGTCAGGCGACTGTCGGCCGCCGGGAATTTCTCGAACGCGAAACGCGGGACTTTGGTCACCACGTAATCGATGCTGGGCTCAAAACTCGCGGGCGTGGCGCCACCCGTGATTTCATTGCGCAATTCGTCCAGCGTGTAGCCCACCGCCAATTTGGCCGCCACCTTGGCAATCGGAAAGCCGGTGGCCTTGGAGGCCAGGGCGGAGGAGCGCGAGACCCGCGGATTCATCTCGATCACCACCATGCGCCCGTCTTGCGGGTTGATGGCGAACTGCACGTTGGAGCCGCCGGTGTCGACCCCGATTTCACGCAGCACCGCCAGCGACGCGTTGCGCAGGATCTGGTATTCCTTGTCACTCAGCGTCTGCGCCGGCGCCACCGTGATCGAATCGCCGGTATGCACCCCCATCGGGTCAAGATTCTCGATGGAACAGATGATGATGCAGTTGTCCGCCTTGTCGCGCACAACCTCCATCTCGTACTCTTTCCAGCCCAGCAGGGATTCTTCAATCAGCAGTTCATTGGTCGGTGACGCCTCCAGGCCGCGCTTGCAGATGAGTTCGAACTCTTCCGCGTTGTAGGCAATGCCGCCGCCGGTGCCGCCCAGCGTGAAACTGGGACGGATGACGGTTGGGAAGCCCAGTGTTTTTTGCACGCCCCAGGCTTCTTCCATGCTGTGTGCGATACCCGAACGCGCCGAACCGAGGCCGATCCTGGTCATGGCGTCCTTGAACTTCAGACGGTCTTCCGCCTTGTCAATGGCTTCGGGCGTTGCGCCAATGAGTTCGATGGCGCGTCCCGTGGCCGCGCCCTGGTATTTTTCCAGTACCCCTTGATGCCACAAGTCGAGGGCGCAATTGAGCGCAGTCTGGCCGCCCATGGTCGGCAAAATGGCATCAGGACGTTCTTTGGCGATTATTTTGGCCACCGTCTGCCAGGTGATGGGCTCGATGTAGGTCACATCGGCCGTGGCCGGATCGGTCATGATGGTGGCCGGGTTGCTATTGATCAGTATGACTTTGTAGCCCTCTTCGCGCAGCGCCTTGCAGGCTTGCACGCCGGAGTAGTCGAACTCACAGGCCTGACCGATGATGATGGGGCCGGCACCGATGATGAGAATGGATTGGATATCTGTGCGCTTAGGCATTCTTGTTCTCCCGGGCTTTCTCCATCAGCGCAGTGAAGCGATCAAACAGATAGGCAATGTCGTGCGGACCGGGCGATGCTTCCGGGTGGCCCTGAAAGCAAAACGCCGGCTTGTCGGTGCGCTCCAAGCCTTGCAGCGTGCCATCAAACAAGCTGACGTGGGTGGCGCGCAGGTTGACTGGCAGCGAATGTTCGTCCACCGCAAAACCATGGTTCTGGCTGGTGATGCTGACGCGGCCGCTGTCCAGGTCTTTTACCGGGTGGTTGGCGCCATGGTGACCGAACTTCATCTTGAAGGTTTTGGCGCCGCTGGCCAAAGCCATGATCTGGTGGCCCAAGCAGATGCCGAAGACCGGAATACCCGTTTCAAGCAACTCGGCCACCGCCGCAATGGCGTAGTCGCAGGGCTCGGGGTCGCCCGGGCCATTGCTCAGGAAGATGCCGTCGGGTCGGTGGCTGAGCACTTTGGCCGCAGGCGTATCCGCCGGCACCACGGTGATC
This sequence comes from Rhodoferax sp., assembly GCF_028714215.1. Taxonomy (GTDB): domain Bacteria; phylum Pseudomonadota; class Gammaproteobacteria; order Burkholderiales; family Burkholderiaceae_C; genus Rhodoferax. Next base: position 37,661 of record NZ_JAQTMS010000019.1, read on the forward strand.
CGGCAGGCATGCAGTGCCAGTATGCGCAAAATGTTGAACTTGATACCAAAGTCATAGGCGACAACGTGAAACCTGGCACCGGTTTGCTCGCCGTAACCCGGTTTGCCCTGGAGTTGCGGATGTTTGAGCTGCCACTCGGTTTGCGTCCACTCAAAAGCGGCTCGGGTCGACACCACTTTGGCCAGGTCCGTTCCCGCCATGCTGGGCGCACAGCGTGCCAGGGCCAGCGCCTGCTCAATCCTTGCCGGCGTGATGGACTCGCCTTCGCCTAGCGCGAGAATGCAGCCATTCTGCGCGCCTTGGGTACGCAGATGACGCGTCAACTGGCGTGTATCCAGATTCGCAATGGCCACAGTCTTCTGCTGTACCAGATACTCTGGCAGCGACATGCTGGCGCGGAAATTGGAGGCCACCAGCGGCACATCCTTGACGATCAGCCCCGCCGCGTGCACCTTGGCGGCTTCGACGTCCTGCGTGTTGACGCCGTAGTTGCCAATATGCGGATAGGTGAGTGTGACGATTTGCTGGCAGTAGCTCGGGTCTGTGAGAATTTCCTGGTAACCAGTCATGGCGGTGTTGAACACCACCTCGCCAACGGTCGAGCCAGAGGCTCCGACGGAATTTCCAACAAACACCGTGCCGTCTGCAAGCGCCAGAATGGCGGGGGGATAGGTTCCCTGTAAAGACAAAAGCACTGGGTTCTCCGGATGGGTTTTCGGGTACGCCCAAACGCGCTCAAGAGACCACTCTTGGCTTGCTTTGATGAGGGAATTGGCTTGAGGGGGCTCCGGGCGTACGGGGTGCGGTGAAGCGCCTCATTATAGCCGAGGGAGCGTCATTTCAGCGCTGTGGTGGCACTGGCGTGCAGGCAAATGGCCGCCGCGGCGGCGACGTTGAGCGACTCTTCGCCGCCCGGCTGGGCGATGCGCACGTGCAGGCCAGCCAAGGCCTCGAGTTCGGCACTGACGCCCTGCCCTTCATGCCCCAGCGCCCAGACACAGGGCATCGGCAGCGCTCCCTTGTTCAAGGCTTGGTGCAGCAGGCAACCGCGGTGCGAACTGGTGACGACGATCGGCAGCGTCAGGGCGGCAAGATCGGGTAGCGCAAGACCTTCCAGCAGTTGCAAACCCCAGTGCGCACCCATGCCGGCGCGCAGCACTTTGGGACTCCACAACGCGGCCGTGCCCTTGAGCGCAAGGATCTGCCCGAAACCAAAAGCCGAGGCACTGCGCAAAATGGAGCCGACATTGCCGGCATCCTGCACCCGGTCAAGGACGACACTGGCCAGGTCCGGCCGCAAAGCGACAACCGGTGGCAGATCAAAGACAAAACCCATGCTGGCGGGCGACTCCAAAACGCCAATATCGAAAAACAGGGCGTCCGGAATCACCACGTTTTTTATCGCTGACTGGACCCATTCGATCGGCGCCAGCGGCCAAAATGTCTCGGAAAAAACCGCCAACGCAGGTTGCACGCTGCGCGCCAGCGCGGCGCGGCACAGGTGCTCGCCCTCGACCCAAAACTTGCCTACTTTGCGGTAGGCGGTGCTGTCACGAGACAAACGACGCAGGTCTTTCAGAAATGCGTTGTCGCGCGAGCTGATGTGCTGCGCCTGCCGGCTGCTCATGGCAAAACCTCGCGCACGAGCTCGCTGACGGGGCGGAAGGTTTTGCGATGCTGTGGACAAGCCCCATGCTCGCGCAAGGCCGCCAGATGCTCGACAGTGCCATAGCCTTTATGCCTGGCAAAACCATATTGCGGGAACTGTTGGTCGTACTCGGCACACCAGCGATCACGGTACACCTTGGCCAGAATGGAGGCGGCTGAAATGGCCGGCACCAGTGCGTCCCCCTTGACGATGGCCTCGGCCCGCACCGCCAGCAGCGGTAGACGGTTGCCATCGACCAGCACCAACTTGGGCAGCAGCCGCAAGCCTTCAACCGCCCGGCGCATGGCCAGCAAGGTGGCTTGCAGAATATTGAGTTGCTCTATTTCCTCGACAGTGGCCTGGGAAATTGAGCAGCACAAGGCTTTGGCACGTATTTCATCAAACAGTCTTTCCCGCCGCAAGGCGGTCAGTGTCTTGGAGTCCGCCAGACCCTTGATCGGATGAAGCTCATCCAGAATCACGGCCGCCGCCACCACAGGCCCCGCCAGGGGACCGCGGCCGGCCTCGTCGACCCCGGCGATCAGACCACCGGGAATGTCCCAATTCAGTGCGGCTTGTTCAGCCTTGGAGTATTTGCTGGATCGCATGCGCGGCTATTCGAGGGGTATCGCGCTGCAACTCGACATGCAGCGCGGTGAATTTTTGTTGCAAGCTGGCTATTTTCTCCGCTGCCGCGTCGCTGGCATCAAGCCATGCCAGTACCGCATCTGCCAGCGCCCGCGGCGTGGCGGCGGCCTGCAACAATTCGGGCACCACAAAGTCGCCGCAAAGAATGTTGGGCAGGCCGACCCAGGGCTGCAATTGTTTGCGCCGCATGATCTGCCACGACAGCCAACTCATATGGTAGGCAATCACCATGGGCCGCTTGAACAAGGCCGCTTCCAGGGTGGCGGTGCCGCTGGCAATGAGGGTGACGTCACAAGCGGCCAGGACGGTGTGGGATCGCCCTTCCACGATTTGCAGGTTATGCAGATCACGACAACTGCGGGCAGCCTGTTCGATCTCGGCTTTCAGGGTGGCCACCGCGGGCACCAATAACTTGGTGGTCGGCCGGGCCTTCTGCACCAACGCTGCCGCCTCGAAGAACCTGGACGCCAGATGACTTATTTCGGACTTGCGGCTACCCGGAAGGATGGCCAGCACACAGTCCTGATCGGTCAGCCCAAGGGCGGCCCGCGCCGCCGAACGGTCTGGCACCAGGGGAATCACGTTGGCCAGGGGATGACCGACATAGGTGGCCGCAATCCCGTGCTTGGCCAGCAAGGCGGGCTCAAACGGAAAGATACACAGAACATGGTCCGCACTGCGACGGATTTTCTCGATCCGTTCGGGGCGCCAGGCCCACACCGAGGGCGACACAAAGTGCACCGTCTTGATGCCTTGCGCCTTCAAATTGGCTTCCAGGTCCAAATTGAAATCAGGTGCGTCCACACCAATGAACAAGTCCGGATGCCGCTGCAACAACCGGGCCTTGAGTTGGTCCCGAATGGCGACAATCTCCCGGTAGCGGCGCAGCACTTCCCAGCCATAGCCATGCACCGACAATTTGTCGTGCGGCCACCAGGCCTGAAAACCGCGACGTGACATCTGCGGGCCGCCGATACCCACCGCGGTCAGGCCGGGCCAGCGCTCGCGCAGACCGTCCAGCAATAAGCCAGCCAGTAAATCGCCCGAGGTCTCGCCGGCCACCAAAGCTACGTCAAGAGGTGGTGTGACCGGGTCTGTCATCCGAGCCCCGGTTCAGGTCCTGGCCCGGCATTTAGCGATTGCCAACCCAGTCCGGGGCCACCAGGGTTGAACCCGCAGTCACGGTAGCCTAACCGACCCGTCATGGGAACCTAGCGCGCGATGCCACGCGGCGCATGGGCCAGGAATTCGCCCATCAACCTGATGTCGTCAGCGGCATCGGGCTCCGTTGCCGCCAAGGCAGCGATGGCCGAACGGGCTTGCGCCAGCGTCTGCCCCTGGCGGTACAGCAAGCGATGCATCTGCTTCACGGCACCGATGCGGGCGGCCGAAAAATTGCGCCGCCGCAAGCCTTCAATGTTGATCCCCCGCACGGCCAGCGGATTGCCATCGACCAGCATGAAGGGGGGAATGTCCTGCGACACGGCACTGGCAAAACCGAGCATGGCGTGCGCCCCCACTCTCACAAACTGGTGAATGCCAGTGAGTCCGCCCACTGTCACCCACGGCCCCAAGTGCACATGGCCGCCCAGGGTGGTATTGTTGGACAGCGTTGTATGGCTATCAATCTGGCAATCGTGCGCGACGTGGGTGTAGGCCATGATCCAGTTGTCGTCACCCACCCGGGTGACCCCCATATCCCCCGCCGAGCCAATGTTGAAGGTACAAAACTCGCGCACGGTGTTGCGGTCGCCAATGACCAGTTCGCAGGGTTCACCAGCGTACTTTTTGTCCTGCGGAATCGCCCCCAGGGAGTTGAACTGGAAAATACGGTTGTCGCGCCCGATCGTGGTATGCCCTTCCAGCACACAATGCGGGCCAATGACCGTGCCGGCTCCGATCTTGACGTGGGGGCCAATCAGTGTGTACGGACCAACGCGGACCGAGTCGTCGAGTTCGGCGCCAGGATCGACGATGGCCGTGGCATGAATCGCTGTCAATTGCTGCTCCTTACTTGACGGCGCGCATGGCGCAGGTCAACTCAGCTTCCACGGCAACCTCGTCGCCAACCAGGGCGCGCGTCTTGAACTTGAAAATACCGGCTTTCATGCGCACCAGTTCGGCCTCCAGAATGAGTTGATCGCCAGGCTCCACCGGGCGCCTGAAACGCACGCCTTCCATGCCCGCAAAATAATAGATCATCTGCTCGTCCGGCGACGCATTGAGCGCGTCAAACGACAGCAGGGCCGATGCCTGGGCCAAGGCTTCCAGCATCAGCACACCCGGCATCACCGGGCGGTTTGGAAAATGGCCTTCAAAAAAAGGTTCGTTGATGGTGACATTTTTCAACGCCTTGATGCTTTTGCCCTTGTCGATTTCCAGCACCCGATCGACCAGCAGAAACGGGTAACGGTGTGGCAGTTGCTTCAAAATTTTGTGAATGTCCATCATGTCTGTTCTGGTGAGTTGAGGACAGGGCCGGGTATCGGACTGTCCTGCGGGGTTTCATGCTTTCAGTTTGTCTTCCAAGGCCCGAATGCGGTCCCGCAAGCCATGCAACTGTTTCAGTGAGGCGGCATTTCTTTCCCAGGCAGCATTGTCGTCAATCGGGAAGAAGCCGGTGTAATGGCCTGGTTTGCGAATCGAGCGGGTGACCACCGTCGCGGCTGAGATATTGACGCCGTCGGCCAGCACCAGATGCCCCAGCACAACCGCCCCGCCGCCAATGGTGCAATGCGCGCCAATGGTGGCGCTACCCGCCACGCCGACACAACCGGCCATGGCTGAATGCTTGCCGACCCGTACGTTGTGGCCGATCTGGATCAGGTTGTCGAGTTTCACGCCATCCTCGATGACGGTGTCTTGCAAGGCGCCTCGGTCGATACAGGTATTGGCGCCAATTTCAACATCGTCGCCAATCCGCACAGCGCCCAATTGTTCGATTTTTTCCCAAGCCCCGGCGTTCGGTGCAAAACCAAAACCGTCGGCACCGATGACAACCCCGGGATGCAACAGGCAGCGCTCGCCAATGACGCAGTCCTGTGCCACGGTGACCCGTGATTTGAGCTCGGTGTCGGCTCCGATGCGGGCTCCGCGTTCGATCACACAGAAGGCTCCAATGCGAGCACGTGGATGAACAAAGGCCTGCGGGTCAATCACGGCGCTGGGGTGCCTCAGTGGCGGCAGCGTCTGCGCATTGCTTCTCTTCCAAAGCTGCGTGACCCGGGCAAAATACAGATAAGGCTGGTCCGACACGATGCAGGCACCGCGCACCAGCGCAAGGTCGCGCATTTCCGGACCAACAATGACACAAGCTGCTTTCGATGCGGCCAACTGGCTCAGGTACTTGACGTTGCTAAGAAAGCTTAAGTGTTCAGAAGTTGCCGCCTCAAGCGGGGCCAGCCCTTCAATATTGAGGCCGGGGTCACCGTGCAGTTCACCACCCAGCGCCTCGACAATCGAACCTAGACTTAAGCCCACGCTTCACATGCCTTGGGGGCTTTACTTGGTGCCACCCGCATTCAGCGACTTGATGACTTTGTCGGTAATGTCGTGCTTGGGATTGACATAGACCGCCTCTTGCAGAACCAAATCATATTTTTCGGTTTCGGCGACCTGTTTCACAACCTTGTTGGCGCGTTCCAGAACCTGCTGCAATTCCTCGTTTTTTCTGGAATTGAGGTCTTCCTGAAATTCACGGCGCTTGCGCTGAAACTCGCGATCCTGGTCCAGCAACTGCTTCTGGCGGCTGGCCTGCTGCTCCTTGGACAAGGTCGGTGCCTCGCGCTCGAACTTGTCGGCCATTGACTTCAACGTGGCGCCCAACTCGACGATATCTTTCTCGCGTTTGGAGAATTCCTGCTCCAGCTTGGCCTGTGCCGCCTTGGCGGTATTGGCCTCCTTGAAAATGCGATCGGTGCTGACAAACCCAATGCGGAACTCTTGCGCCTGAACCGTTGCACAGACCAGTAAGCCGCCCAGCAAAACAGCAGCACCGCAACGATGTAGAAAATGGTTCATTAGAAATTTGTCCCAATCTGAAATTGCATGTTTTGTATTTTATCGCCATCAAACTTCTTTATCGGCTTGGCAAAGGCCAGACGCAAGGGCCCGACAGGAGAAATCCAGCTGACACCCACCCCCACCGAAGAGCGCAGGCTGTTGGCGTTTTGATTGACACCGTCCGGACCGGCAATACCACCAATATCGGCAAAAGCGTACATCCTCAAAGTCCTGTCATTGCCCGACCCGGGAAACGGCGACAACAATTCGGCGTTCAAATTCAACTTGCTGGAGCCGCCCAGGGCAACGCCACTGGCGTCTTGTGGCCCCAGGGTACCCTGTTCAAAACCGCGCACGGAACCCAGTCCACCACCGAAAAATTTCTTGAACACCGGATATGAACGATCCCCCGGCGCCATGCCCCAGCCGGCTTCGCCATTGAAGGCAACCGTGAATTGCTTGTTGAGGGGAATGAATTGCTGATATTGGTAAGTGGTCCGCAGGTAGCGGGCTTCACCGGCCATCGACCACTCCGCATAGGCACGTTGAAAGCGGCCGGAATTGGGTGAAAGAGCGCTGTCACGGCTGTCGCGCGACCAGCCGGCGGTAAATGGGGTGGCCATGCTGGAATAGCCATACTGGTTGGCATACGCCATGTAGGAGGTTGGCAAGGCAGTGCCCGGTACGATCGTCGTCTTTTCGATGCCGGCACCAAAATAAACCGTATCGATCTCGGTGAACGGCACGCCAAAGCGCAGACTGCCGCCGGTGGCTACCAGTTGATAATAATTTTGGTCCTGATACGGACTGCTGTTCCGGTGGTAAAGGTCAATGCTGCGGGACACGCCATCCTGCGTGAAGTAGGGATCGATAGTGTTGAATACGATGACCCGATTGATCTTGCTGGTGTTGACCTGCACGCCCAAGGAGTTGCCCGAGCCAAAAGCGTTGTCCTCCTTGAAACCAAAAGAGATGCCAAACCCGTCGGCGCTTGAAAAACCGGCACCCAGACTCAGACTGCCGGTGGGTTTTTCAGAGACCGTGATGGTGAGGTCAACCTGGTCCGGCGAACCAGGTACTTCCTGGGTCTCGATACCGACATCCTTGAAATAGCCAAGACGATCCACACGATCACGCGACAACTTGATCTTTTCGCCGTCGTACCACGACGCCTCAAATTGCCGGAACTCCCGGCGCACGACCAGGTCACGCGTGCGTCTGTTGCCAACCACATTGACTTTTCTGACGTAGGCCCGACGCGAAGGATCGGCCTGCAGAATCAGCGCCACCCGGTTATTCGTCCGATCCACGTCGGGGCGTGCCTCGACACGCGCAAAAGCAAATCCGAAATTGCCAAAATATTCAGTGAAGGCTTTGGTCGTCTTGGCCACTTCATCGGCGTTATAGGCCTGCCCTGGCCGGATCGTCACGAGCGATTTGAATTCGTCCTCCTTGCCAAGAAAATTGCCCTCCAGTTTGACGCCACTGACAATAAAACGCTCGCCCTCGGTGACGTTGATGGTGATGGCAATGTCCGTCTTGTTGGGCAAGATGGCGACCTGAGTCGAATCGACCTTGAATTCCAGATAGCCCCGCGTCAAATAATACGAGCGCAGGGTTTCGATGTCGGCATTGAGCTTGGCTCGCGAATAGCGATCCGACTTGGTGTACCAACTCAACCAACCACCGGTGTCAAGATCAAACAGGCCGCGCAACGTCGACTCGCTAAACACCTGGTTGCCAACAATTCTTATCTCGCTGATCTTTGCCGGCTCGCCCTCAACCACGGTAAAGGTCAGGTTGACCCGATTGCGCTCAATCGGCGTCACGGTCGTCACCACTTCCGCCGCGTAAAGGCTGCGATTGATGTACTGGCGCTTGAGTTCCTGCTCGGCACGGTCGAGCTGGGCCTTGTCAAAAGGCCTGCCGTCAGCCAAACCCACATCCTTCAAGGCTTTTTTGAGGACGTCTTTGTCAAACTCCTTGGCGCCGACGAAATCAACATCGGCAATGGTGGGACGCTCCTCAACCACAATCACCAGCACGTCGCCACTGACTTCAATTCGAACGTCCTTGAACAAACCCAGATCAAAAAGCGCGCGGATTGCCGAAGAACCTTTTTCGTCGTTATAGACATCTCCGACCCGGACCGGCAGCGACACAAAAACCGTTCCCGGCTCCACTCTTTGCAAGCCTTCGATACGGATATCGCGCACTGTGAAGGGGTTGACGGCCCACGCCGTACCGGCCACGAAGGCCAGGCAAGCGACAGCGGATACAGTGCGCAAATGAAAGCGATTGAATTGCATTTTGATATAAAAAAGTCAAACCGGCGTTGCCCCAGCAACACCAGAAATCTAGCCAAACAGACGGTTGATATCGTTGAAAATAGCGATCGACATCATGACCAACAGAACCGCAACACCACCCTGCTGCAAGCGCTCCATCCAAGCGTCAGAGACCGGCTTGCCGGTAATCCCCTCCCAAAGATAATACATCAGGTGACCACCATCCAAAACCGGCAGCGGCAGCAGATTCAAAACTCCCAGACTGACGCTGATCAGGGCCAGAAACAAAAGGTACTGCGTCAACCCCATGCCGGCCGACTTGCCGGCATAGTCTGCGATTGTCAAGGGACCGCTGAGGTTCTTCAGGGAAGCCTCTCCGACCAGCATTTTCCCCATCATTCTGAGCGTCAATAGCGACACGTCCCAACTGCGCACCAAGCCCTGCCACAAACCGTCCGCAACGCCATACCGGACCAGCACCAGCTCCGGCATGGCGCCGACATAAGCACCAATTCTGCCGATCAAAACCCCACCCTCCTGCTGCTGATCCGGCTTGACAGTCAGTTCCAGCTCGGTTGTGCCACGACTGATTTTCCAGACCGCCGAAGCAGCCCCTCCCGGAGCGACCGAAGCCCGGATCACCTGCCGCAGTTGCTGTCCGTCGAGCACCGGAGTCGAGCCCACTTGCCGTACCAGATCACCCTCCCGCAGCCCGGCTCGGTCGGCTGCGGCGCCGGCCATGACAGGGCCGATCACCGGCCGGGTAAAAGGCCCCACAACGCCGATCTTGTGGAACAACTCAAGATTTGCCTCACTGGCATCGAGTTCGCTCAATCTCAGCAAAACCTCATCACTGCGGGAGCCTGTCGGCGTCAGCAGCAAGCGCACATCCTGTTTTTCGAGGGCGCCGCGGGTCAGCAACCAGCGAAGCTCTTCAAACGATTGAAGGTCCCGCGGTTCGGCGCCGACAAACCCACCGCGTGCAACCCTCTCGCCGCCGATCAATCCGGCGCGTGCCGCGACGGATCCGGCCTCGGGACTGGCCAAGACGGCGGCCGGTTGTTGTACCCCGCTCCAATTCACCAGTGTGTACAACAGGGCGGCCAGCAACAGGTTGGCCAATGGGCCAGCCGCCACAATGGCCACGCGCGAACGCAGGGGCTGGAAGTTGAACGCCAGGTGCCGCTCCGCGTCGGCAACCGGGGCTTCGCGCTGGTCCAGCATTTTCACGTACCCGCCGAGAGGGAAAGCGCCGACGACAAACTCGGTTGACGAGCCCTTGGGCTGCCAGCGGATCAGGGGTCTTCCGAAGCCGATGGAGAAACGCAACACCTTGACGCCGCAGGCCACGGCCATTCGGTAGTGGCCAAATTCGTGGACCGCGATCAACAGTCCGAGGGCGAGCAAAAAAGCGGCTAGGGTCAGCATGATCGCTTCAGCGCAGCCTTATCTGGCACCAACGCGGCCAAGCACGCTCTGGGCGGCCTGGCGTGTCTGCAGATCCAGAGCCAACAGATCATCCAAGGAGCGCGGACTGGCCACGCTGACGGCGGCCAGCGTTTCCAGATTCACGACATGAATTTGATCGAAACGAATGCGCCCGTCCAGAAAAGCGGCAACCGCCACTTCATTGGCAGCGTTCAATACCGCAGTCGTACCGGAAGGGGCTTTCAGTACCGACCACGCCAGTTTCAAACCGGGAAAGCGTTGCTCGTGTCCCAGTGAGTCGAGCGACTCGAAAGTCATGTCCTGCATGGCCCTGAAATCGAGCGCGCTGGCACCGGACGCGATGCGGTCCGGCCACGCCAGCCCATAGGCAATGGGAACTTTCATGTCGGGCGTACCGAGTTGCGCCACCACCGAGTTGTCCTTGTACTGCACCATCGAATGGATGACGCTCTGCGGGTGAATCACAACTTCTATTTGATCCGGACTGACGCCAAACAGAAAGTGGGCCTCGATGACTTCCAGCGCCTTGTTCATCATGGTGGCCGAATCAACGGAAATTTTGCGTCCCATCACCCAGTTGGGGTGAGCACAGGCCTGCTGCGGCGTCACATCGCGCAAGGTAGACACTTCGCGCTGTCGAAACGGCCCCCCGGAAGCCGTCAGAATGATTTTGTCGATCTGCTTCGACCAGACAGCGGCATCGTCCGGCAGGGACTGAAACACGGCTGAATGCTCGCTGTCAATCGGTAGCAGTTTGGCCCCACCTTGGGTCACCGCTTGCATGAAGTAGTCGCCACCTACCACCAGGGCTTCCTTGTTGGCCAGCAGCAAGCGCTTGCCGGCCCGTGCCGCGCCCAGACACGACGCGAGTCCGGCCGCGCCAACGATCGCGGCCATCACGGCATCGACCAGTTCGTGCGCCGCGATCATGCTGATTGCTGCTGCCCCCCACAGAACCCGGGTCGTCAAGTTGAGCTCGCGGCACTTCTGCTCCAGCGCGCGGCCATGCGGTTCGCTGGCCATGACGGCAAACACCGGCTTGAACCGAACACACTGCTGCAACATCAAATCGATTTGCGTTGCAGCGCTCAGGGCAAACACTTCGAACCGCTGCGGATGCCGCGCAATCACATCCAGGGTGCTGACGCCGATGGACCCGGTGGATCCCAGTATGGCGATACGTTGTTTCGACGCCTCTGCAATATCAGTCATCGATACCTTCACACAGAATAAAGCAACATCGCCAATGGCAGCGTGGGCAACAAGGCGTCAACCCGGTCCAGCACGCCACCATGACCCGGCAGCAGCCCGCTGCTGTCTTTCACGCCGGCACTGCGCTTGACCAGCGACTCGACCAAATCGCCCACCACACTCATCGCCGCCAGGAACACCACCGCCAGCAACAACCAGAGCGCGCCACGGCGGCCGAGATGACTGTACAAACTGGGAACCGCAACGCCCCAGGCGGCATCAATCCAGCGCCAGGCCAACGCCAGTGCGACGACGCCCAGCATGCCGCCCCAGACGCCTTCCCAGCTTTTGCCGGGGCTGATGCCTGGTGCCAGCTTGCGGCGACTGAAACGCCCTCCGAAAGTGCGCCCCGCGAAATAGGCGAAGATGTCCGCCACCCACACCAGCAGCAGGATGGAAAGCAGAAAATTGATACCAATTACCCGCGCCTGAGCCACCGCCAGCCAAGCCAACCATAGCGCCACCAGACCCGTCAGCAGACGCAGTGTCCGTGGCTGACCTGACCACATCGAAACACCGCGACGCAACACCCATGCTCCGGCCAGTACCCAGATGGCGCCGGCCAAGATCCATAACCAAGTCAAACTCTGCTCCAGCGCGCCGAGCAACCAGGTGGCCAAGCAAACCAGGGCACTGGCAAGACCGCACAGCAGCGACGCGCTCCGGCCATAGCCATTGAGACGAGCCCACTCCCATGCAGCCGCGGCAATCAACACCAAGGCAAGCCCGCAAAACGGTAGCGGGGAGCCGTAAAACATTGCCGGCAGCAGGATGAGCAACAGCACAAGAGCCGTGATGACGCGCTGTTTCAGCATCGAATTTCCTTAAGCCCTGGCGGGCGGCAAGGTTTTTGCAACAAGTTGATCCGAAGTTTTGCCAAACCGTCTTTCACGTTGAGCAAACGACTGAATGGCCAAATCAAGCTCCGCTTCATCAAACTCGGGCCACAACTTGTCGCTGAAATAGAACTCCGAGTAGGCCGACTGCCAGAGCAGGAAATTACTGATGCGCTGCTCCCCGCCGGTACGAATGACCAGATCGGGATCAGCCACATGCGCCATCGCCATGGCGCTGCTCAACGACGTTTCATTGATCGGTTCACCTTGGGCAGCCAACTTCGCCGCCGCTTGCACAATGTCCCAGCGGCCCCCGTAATTGAAACAGATATTGAAAATCATGCGTGAATTGGCCGCTGTCGCCAATTCCGCCTGTTCGATGCCAGCCACCACCTTGGCCGATAAACCGGCACGTTCCCCAATGAAGTGCAACTGAACACCGTCCGCCTTGAGTTTGGGAACCTCCCTGGCAAGCGCCATGGTGAAGAGGGTCATCAGTCCCGACACCTCTTCAGCCGGTCGATTCCAGTTTTCTGAAGAAAAGGCGAATACGGTCAGCACCCCGACACCCCGTTGCGCGCAGGCCTTGACGCAGCGGCGCAGTGAAACAACCCCTTGCTTGTGACCGGCCACACGCGGCAGACAGCGCCTGGACGCCCAGCGCCCGTTGCCGTCCATGACGATCGCAATGTGGTGAGGTACCGGGGTCATGGCATGCAATGGGAACAACTCAGTACCTGCCGATCGGGCTTGAACCGTAATCGGAGAAATGAAAAGCCTGCAGGCGACAACCTAGACCGCCATGATGTCGTGCTCTTTGGCCACAACAAGCTGGTCGATGGCAACAATATGCCGGTCCGTCACCTTCTGGATTTCCGCTTCGGAGCGCTTTTGGTCGTCTTCAGAAGCGGTCTTCTCCTTAACCGCTTTCTTGACGGCTTCGTTGGCGTCACGCCGCAGATTGCGGACAGCGATCTTGGCAGTTTCGCCCTCGTGCCGGACGACTTTGGTGAGTTCCTTGCGGCGCTCTTCCGACATGGCAGGCATCGGGACACGTATCAAATCGCCCATGGACGAAGGGTTCAGTCCCAGATCGCTGTCACGAATCGCTTTTTCAATCTTGGGACCCATGCCCTTTTCCCACGGCTGAACACTGATGGTACGGGCATCCAGCAACGACACGTTGGCCACCTGGCTGATCGGCAGCATGGCACCGTAATACTCGATGTGGACTGAATCGAGCAACGCCGGATTGGCCCGTCCGGTGCGAATCTTGCTCAGGTTATTCTTGAAAGCACTGATGGATTGGTCCATCTTGACTTCGATCGCCTGTCTTATCTCGGTAATCGGCACGATTTTCTCCTTACACGACTGCTCGCAAAGTGCACTCTGCGCAGCGTAATTTTGACACAGTCAGGCGTACACCAGTGTGCCTTCATCTTCACCCATCACGACCCGTTTGAGAGCGCCATGCTTGAAAATGGAAAACACTTTGACCGGCAACTTTTGATCACGGCACAAGGCAAATGCGGTGGCATCCATGATGCCCAAATTTTGCGCCATCGCCTCGTCGAACGAGATTTTGCTGTAGCGGGTGGCGTGTGAATTTCTTTTCGGATCGGCCGTGTAAACGCCATCAACCTTGGTTGCCTTCAACACGATTTCCGCGCCTATTTCAGCGCCGCGCAAAGCCGCCGCGGTATCGGTTGTGAAAAAAGGGTTGCCGGTGCCGGCCGCAAAAATGACGACCTTGCCTTCTTCCAGGTATTGCAGGGCTTTCGGTCTGACATAGGGTTCGACCACCTGTTCGATGGCAATCGCCGACATGACGCGCGCCGTCAGGCCCGCCTTGTTCATGGTATCGCCCAGCGCCAGCGCGTTCATGACGGTGGCCAACATGCCCATGTAATCAGCGGTGGCCCGGTCCATGCCGACCGAACCACCCGCCACCCCGCGGAAAATATTACCGCCGCCAATCACCACCGCCACTTCGACACCCAGGCGGGTGACCTCGGCCACCTCCTCCACCATGCGGACAATGGTATCCCGGTTGATGCCAAACTGATCATCCCCCATCAAGGCCTCACCTGACAGCTTGAGCAGAATACGCTTGTAGGCTGGTTGGGTGACGGACATGATGTACTCCTTGATATGGCGATTATTGTGATCTGGGTGAATCCAAACTCTGCGCTATCGTCGCGATCCAGGTTTGAAGCAAGGGGGCGGGAACCGGTTATCGGCAGCTTCCCGTGGCTCAGCTTGACTGCTTGGCGGCGGCCACCTGGGCGGCAACTTCAGCGGCGAAATCGTCGGTCCTCTTCTCGATGCCTTCGCCCACCACATACAAGGTAAAGCTCTTCACCGTGGTCCCGGTCGCCTTGAGCATCTGCTCGACGGTCTGCTTGTCGTTCTTCACGAATGACTGGTTGAACAGCGACACTTCCTTCAGGTATTTTTGCACGCCACCTTCGATACGCTTGGCGACAATCTCGGCCGACTGAACCGGTTTGCCGGCGGCAGTGGCAACCGCCGCGTCCTCCGCCGCCTTGGCGGCCGCCACCGAGCGCTCCCGGGCTACCAGTTCGGCCGGCACATCGGCGCTGGACAAAGCCACCGGCTTCATTGCCGCCACGTGCATGGCCACATCCTTGGCTGCCACCTCATTGCCTTCAAACTCAACCACAACCCCGATACGCGTGCCATGCAGATAAGAGGCGAGCTTGTTACCCGCAGCGAAACGCTTGAAGCGGCGGAAACTCATGTTTTCACCGATCTTGCCAATCAAACCCTTGCGCACGTCTTCCAGCGTCGGACCAAAGCCGTCCTGGGTGTAGGGCAGCAGTCCCAGAGCAGCCACGTCGGGCGGGTTGTTCTTTGCAATCAGTTGCACGGCCGCGTTGGCGAGGGCCAGGAAACTGTCATTTTTGGTGACGAAGTCGGTTTCACAGTTGACCTCGAGCAGGGCACCGACATCGGCAGCGATGCAGCAGGTGACCACGCCTTCCGCGGTAATGCGCCCAGCCGCCTTGCCGGCCTTGGTGCCGAGTTTGACCCGCAGCAACTCTTCTGCCTTGGCCATGTCGCCTTGCGCCTCGGTCAGCGCGCGTTTGCATTCCATCATGGGCGCGTCGGTCTTGCCACGCAGTTCAGCAACCATGCTCGCGGTAATTGCAGCCATCTTGATTCTCCGTACTCAGTTCAGTAAATAAAATTTTTGACTAAAAAAAAGGGGCACAGAAGCCCCCTCTCCTGGGGTTGTCGACAACTCAGGCGGAAGCGTCGTCCACTTCAACGAATTCGTCGGCACTCTCGGCCGCAATCGCCTTGACGACATCGTCGACCATATTGGTGCGGCCTTCAATGATCGCATCGGCGATACCGCGTGCATACAGGACCACCGCCTTGGACGAATCATCGTTGCCAGGAATAACGTAATCAATGCCTTCGGGCGAATGGTTGGTGTCAACCACCGCAATCAGCGGAATACCGAGCTTCTTGGCTTCGGCAATCGCAATTTTGTGGAAACCCACATCAATGACAAAGATTGCATCTGGCAGAACCGACATATCCTGAATTCCACCAATGTCCCGCTCCAGCTTGGCGAGCTCACGGGCAAACATCAACTGTTCTTTTTTACTCAGACTGTCCAGACCGGCTTCATGCTGAATCTTCATGTCCTTGAGGCGCTTGATCGAAGTCTTGACGGTCTTGAAGTTGGTCAGCATGCCACCCAGCCAACGCTGGTCGACATAAGGGACTCCCGCTCGCCGGGCTTCCTCGGCCACGGTTTCACGCGCCTGACGCTTGGTGCCCACCATCAGCACAGTGCCGCGCTTGGCGGCAATTTGGCGCACAAACTTGGCTGCCTCCTGGAACATCGGCAGCGATTTTTCCAGGTTGATGATGTGGATCTTGTTGCGATGGCCGAAAATGAACGGCGCCATCTTGGGGTTCCAGAAGCGGGTTTGGTGACCGAAATGGACACCGGCTTCCAGCATTTCGCGCATGGTAACTGACATGATTAATTCCAAAGGTTGGGTCTAAAATCCAGTTCGTACTTGCATCTTCTGCTTGATGGGCAAGAATCAACTTGCCCGCAAAAGCCACAACACCTTGATGAAACTGGTTTGCTGATTTGTTTGCCAAACAGTCATTCGACCACTCAGCAAAACCCGATAATTCTAGCACAGGCCTACCTCCAGATGTTTCCCGACCTCCACTCCACGCTGCGCAAATTGCGCGGCGGCCAGACCCTAGCCGAGACAGAAATGGAGCGCGCCATCGAGATCGCGCAATCGGCCTGCTGCCAGTATGTTTTTCTCAAGCCCATGTTCGACGAGGCACGCAGCGTCGCCCGTATCCCGGAGAACCGGAAAAAACCGTTGGCCGGGTTGGCGGTCTCCATCAAGGATCTGTTCGACGTCGCCGGACAAACGACTGCCGCGGGCTCCATGGCGCTGCAAGATGCCGCAGTCGCGACACAAGACAGTCCGGCGGTGGCCCGCCTGCGCCAGGCAGGCGCCGCCTTCATAGGTCGCACCAACATGGTCGAGTTTGCCTTCTCGGGCGTGGGCGTCAATCCGCACTTTGGCACCCCGGCCAACGCCTGCGCCACCGATCTGCCACGCATCCCCGGCGGTTCCTCGTCGGGCGCCGCGGTGTCGGTGGCAACCGGCGCCGCCTTTATTGGATTGGGGTCGGACACCGGCGGCTCGATCCGGATTCCGGCCGCGCTCAACGGCATTGTCGGCTTCAAGAATACCGCCAGACTGGTACCGACTGCCGGTGCCCTGCCGCTGTCAAGCACGCTGGATACCGTTTGCGCCCTCACCCGCAGCGTGCCGGACGCGATACTGGCCCATGAACTGCTATCCCGGCGCCAGGTGACGCGCAACAGCGCTCCGCTTTCGGCCTACCGCCTGGGTGTGGCCAGTACCCAGATGCTCGACGGCCTGGACGCCACGGTGGCCGGGGCTTGGCAGCGCACCCTCGATACCCTGCGCAAGGCAGGCGCCCGCATTGACGAACTGGCGCTATCGGAAATCAACGAACTGCAACAAATTCAGGCCAGCGGCGGTTTTTCGGCAGCCGAGAGCTACGCCTGGCACCGCCACTTGCTGGCGCAAAAAGCCGAGTCCTACGACCCCCGCGTTGCCGCCCGCATTCAGCGTGGTGCATTGATGAGCGCTTGCGATTACATAGAGTTGATCAACGCCCGGCGCAATTGGATCGAGAAAATGGAGGCAGCGATGCAGGGTTTCGACGCCATCCTGTCGCCCACCGTTCCCCTTGTGGCGCCGCCCCTGGCGGAAGTAGCACCCGGGCTAGAGCGCGACGCAAGATTTTTTCAGATCAACACCCTGCTGCTGCGAAACACCAGCGTGATTAACATGCTGGACGGTTGCGCGATCTCGATACCCTGCCAGGCGGTCGGCGAGTTGCCGGTCGGCTTAATGGTCTGGGCCGGCGCCATGCATGACGACCCAGTTCTCAACATAGCATTTCAAATCGAACAATTGCTGGAACAGCAATAAGACTTGGCTTGGCCGAGCCGACCCAGCCAAGTCTTGACAAAGGGATACATGAGGATTGCAGTCATTGGTGCCGGCATTGTCGGTGTCACCACAGCCTACGAGTTGGCCTGCGATGGCCACCAAGTCACCGTCTTCGAGCGCCGCGGGGCCGCCGCCGAGGAAGCCAGCTTTGCCAATGCTGGCGTCGTGGCCCCTGGCTACGTGACACCTTGGGCAGCACCCGGCATGCCGATCAAGGTCATCGGGCATCTGTTTAGCCGCTACGCACCCGTCAAAATAAGCTTGCCGCTGTCGGGCCGCGAGTTGGCGTGGATGTGGAAGTGGTATCGCGCCTGCAAACTCGACACCTACCTGGCGCACCGTACCCAATTGCAACGATTGGCCTTTTACAGCCGGGAGCGGCTGCACCACATCGCAGCCGACCTCAAGCTGGTCTACCAACGCAGCGACGGCTACATGGTGCTGCTGCGATCCCAGCGCGACAGCAAACTGGTTCAGCCAGGGTTGCAGGTACTGCGTGACGCCGGCGTGAGTTTCCAGGAAATCAGCCCCGCGCAAGCGCGCAAAATCGAAACCGCGCTCAATCCGGACACGGATTTTTTTGGCGCCGTCCATTTGCCCGACGACGAAGTCGGAAACTGCCGCCAGTTTGCCTTGTTGCTGAAAAACGAAGCGCAGCGCAGAGGTGTTGAGTTTTCCTTCAACACCAGCGTCACGCGCATCAACGGTGGCCACCAGGTGGTGCTTGGCCTGGCGGGCGAAGAGGCGCCGCGTCAGTACGACGCGGCCGTGATCTGCGCCGGTCTGGACTCGGCCCGACTGCTTCAACCCTTGGGTCTGAAGACCGGGCTGGCAGCGGTCCACGGCTATTCGATCAGCGCTGCCATTCGCGAACCGCTCAACGCGCCGCGCAGCGCGGTCATGGACGAGCGCTACAAAGTCGCCATTTCACGTCTTGGCAACCGCGTCCGGGTCGCTGGCAGCGCCGAACTCGGTGGAGCACCGGACCGCAAACGGGCCAGCTCCCTGCAAACCCTGTACAAGGTACTGCACGACTGGTTTCCAGGTGCGGCCAACCTGACCGGCAGCGTGCAGGAGTGGAAAGGTGCGCGGCCGATGCTGCCGGACGGACCGCCACTCATTGGCGCCAGCGGCATTGCCGGCCTCTGGCTAAACCTGGGTCATGGCTCCAGCGGCTGGGCTCTGAGCTGCGGCTCGGCCAGAGTCCTGGCCGACCTGGTGAGTGGCAGGAAACCCGACCTGGATATCACCGGCCTTGATGCTGGACGACTCCGCGCATAATCTGGACCCCATGTGTTGACACAGTGCAGTGTTGACGGACAATGCAAGCCGTGAGCCCGATCTCCCCGAATTGAGTACTGTTCTTTGATGTCACCCGTGTAGAGAGAAGCCAAAATATTTTCATAATTTGAGGACCAGAGATGAAAGTTAAATTTTGGGGTGTGCGGGGTTCCATTGCTTCACCCGGACCGAACACCGTGCGCTACGGTGGCAACACCACCTGCATCGAAATTCGCACCGACAACAATGAGCTGTTCATCATCGATGCCGGCACCGGCATCTTTCCGCTGTCCCAGACCCTGCTGGCTGAAATGCCGTTGACGGCCAACGTTCTTATCTCCCACTCTCACTGGGACCACATTCAGGGCTTGCCCTTTTTTGCCCCCAACTTTATTCCCGGCAACCTGCTGCGGCTGCATGGTGCGTTTGACCCGGTTTCCGGCAAGGGCGTGGAGCAAGTCATGTCGGTGCAGCTGCAGTACAGTTATTTTCCGGTGCGCGAAGCCGAGATGAAAGCCCGCATCGAGTACGTCACGCTGGCGCCCGAGAAAAGCGTCCAGATCGGCTCCGCCACGATCACCCCGTACCTGATGAACCATCCGGTCATCAATTTCGGCTACCGGATTGAAGCCAATGGGAAATCGGTTTTTTTCACCGGCGATCACGAGCCGCCGCAGAATATTTATGAGCCCGGCGATGAAGAGTATGACGAGTACCAGTTCGTGGTCGACCAGAAAACAGAAGGCATCCTGCACGCCATGCGAGGGGTGGACGTACTGATTGCAGACTGTTCCTACACGGAGCAGGAATACCCTGCCAAGAGAGGCTGGGGCCATGGCACTTTCAACTCCAGCATCAACTACGCGGTAAAAGCCGGTGCCAAAGTACTGTTCTGCACGCACCATGAGCCGACCCGCACCGACAACGCCCTGGACACGGTGTTTCAGCAAGTGCTGGCTGAGAACCCGCCACAAGCCGGTGGCCCGGACTATCGACTGGCACGCGAGGGTGAAAGCTACGAGTTTTAAGTCTGTGCACAAGATCGACTTCAGCTTGCGCCGTGCCTTGCACAGCATTGACGCAACGCGTCGTATCGAACAGGCCGCCCAGTCCGCGCTGCCACCCCATACGCTGATGCAACGTGCCGGGCTGGCGGTGGCCCGACTGGCGCTGGCGATCGCACCGCACAGCCAACGCATCTGGATTGCTTGTGGCCCCGGAAACAATGGTGGCGATGGGCTTGAAGCGGCCCCGCACCTCCAGCGCCAGGGCAAATTGGTGGTTGTGACCTGGCTGGGCCACCCTGAAAAGGCGCCTGCGGATGCCGCCGCATCCTACCAGCGTGCGGTGGTGGCAGGGGTCAAGTTCGCCGAGACCCCGCCGCTCAACTGCGACTTGTGCATCGACGCCCTGCTGGGCATCGGTGCCGCCCGCGCCCCAGAAGGCCGCATGGCAGACTGGATCGGGTTGCTCAACGATGGCAACGCCCCCGTGCTCGCCGTCGATACGCCGACCGGGCTACAGGCCGACACCGGCGTCCTGGCACAGCACTGCGTCAAGGCACAACACAGCTTGAGCCTGCTGACGCTTAAACCGGGATTGTTCACCGCCCATGGGCGCGACGTCGCCGGAACCGTGTGGCTGGATCAGTTGGAGGTCGCACATGAAACCTCCGCTAACCGGGAAATCAGCGCGCCCACCGCCTGGCTGGCTGGCGCACCGGGTGCAGTGCCGCGCCTTCATGCCTCGCACAAAGGCAGCTATGGCGACCTGGCAGTGATCGGCGGCGCAGCCGGCATGACCGGTGCGGCCTTGCTGGCCGCATCGGCCGCCCTGCATGCGGGCGCGGGACGGGTCTTGGTGGCGCTGCTCGATGGCGGCACCCTGAGCGTAGATAACCGGCAGCCGGAGCTGATGTTCCGCTCGGTCGATGCGCTGGACTTCCAGGGCATGACGGTGGTATGCGGCTGTGGCGGCGGAAACGCCATCGGCGGCCCGCTGGCCAGGATATTGACGACCTCGAAGCACCTCGTCATTGATGCCGATGCGCTCAACAGGATCGCTGCCGACCCTCAATTTCAAACCCTACTCAATCTCAGAACGCGGCGTCTGGAAGCCACCGTGCTGACGCCCCACCCTCTGGAAGCCGCGCGCTTGCTGGCGTGCAGCGCGACCGACGTGCAAAACAATCGAATGGCAGCGGCCCAGCAATTGGCACTGCGCTTCAACTGCACGGTGGTGCTCAAAGGCTCAGGCACCGTCATCGCGAGCCCCGGGCAGACGCCGGTCATCAATCCGACCGGCAACGCCAAATTAGCCACCGCAGGCACGGGTGATGTACTGGCCGGCATGATTGGCGCCGCCCTGGCGGCCGGATTGCCCGCTTTTCAGGCGGCCTGCGAGGCCGTCTATCGGCACGGTCTGCGCTCCGATCAATGGCCTGATGGCGCGCCCCTGACGGCTGGAGCATTGGCCGAACTACCTTGAAACGGTGGCTTGGGCCTCAGGCGTGTACAGCCTCAGAGCCGTTGCCCATCAGGGCGTCAACCGCGGCCGGCAAACGGCATCTTGGTCGCCATCACGGTATGGAACATCACGTTGGCCTCCAGAGGCAGGTTGGCCATATAAAGCACCGATTGCCCGACGATGTTCACGTCCATCAAAGGCTCAACGGCAATCTCCCCATTGGCCTGCAGGATGCCGGTGGCCATGCGCTGCGCCATCTCGGTGGCGGCGTTGCCAACGTCGATCTGACCCACCGCAATATCGTACTTGCGACCATCGAGAGAGGCCGCCTTGGTCAACCCCTTCACCGCGTGCTTGGCTGTGGTGTAGGGACTCGAATTGGGACGCGGCGTGGTGGCGGAGATGGAGCCGTTGTTGATGATGCGCCCGCCCCGCGGGGTCTGCGCCTTCATCACCCGGAATGCCTGTTGCAGGCACAGGAACATGCCGGTGATATTGATATCCACCACGTTTTTCCACTGCGCCAGCGTCAGGTCTTCGAGTGGAATAGCGGGTGCGTTGACGCCGGCATTGTTGAAAAGCAGGTCAACCCGTCCGAAGCGCTGCACGGTGACATCGAACAAGGACTTCACCGAGTCCGCATCAGACACATCGGTCGGTAGCGCCAAGGCACGGGCTGACGACGCACCGCCAAGTGTGATCACCTCGGCCAACGGTTCGCTGCGCCGCCCGGCCAGCACCACCCGATAACCATCGCCAAGCAGCGCCAGCGTGGCGGCTTTGCCAATGCCACTGCCGGCACCCGTAACAATGGCCACTTTTGAATTCGAAGTCATATCTGCCTACTTACCTAAAATTTGCATCCCGCCGTCCTCAGGATCGACGGCGCGCCTTGCGGCCTTTGTCCTTGTTCTTGAGGGCCGCCGGTCTGGCCTCCAACTTCAGGGACTGAAGAGTTGATTTTGACACTCTGGCCAGGGGTTCTGATATTTTCCGTGGCGTGCTCCTGGCCGCAGGCGCTCCCGGTTTATCGTCGATGGCGGCACGAGCGCCACCCTCGCGCAAAAATTCCTTGTCTTTCATGGCCCGCGAAAGCAGCCCCTCACCTTCAGGAATCAACCGGAAATCAATCCTGCGACCGTCCAGATCAACCCGGCTGACCTGCACCTGAAGCCGGGTCCCAATGGCATAGCGCATGCCGGTGCGCTCGCCACGCAGTTCCTGGCGTGCCTCATCAAAGCGGTAGTACTCGCCGCCCAACTCCGTGATGTGCACCAAACCTTCAACATACATGGCATCCAGCGTCACGAAAATGCCAAAACTGGTGACCGAACTCACCACGCCACTGTATTCCTCGCCCAGGTGTTCACGCATGTACTTGCACTTGAGCCAGGCTTCAACATCGCGGCTGGCCTCGTCGGCACGGCGCTCGTTGGCACTGCAATGCATGCCGGCAGCTTGCCAGGCCTGCGTCTCGGCGCTCAACTTCCGAGGCTTCTGTCCCGTTTCGGTGAGGCGCGCGGCCAACCCTTTTTCCAGCCGCCGCGACAGTTTGGCGTGAGCTTCACCCGGTATCGGGAGCACCGGCAACTGGTACCTGGTGTTGCCTAGAATCGCCTTGATGACGCGGTGCACCAACAGATCCGGGTAACGCCGGATCGGGCTGGTGAAATGGGTGTAGGCGTCAAACGCCAGGCCAAAATGGCCCTCATTGACGGGTGTGTAGATGGCCTGCTGCATGGAGCGCAACAACATGGAGTGAATTTGCTGTGCGTCCGGACGGTCTTTGGTCGCAGCGGCAATGGCCTGAAACTCAGCGGGTGCCGGATCGTCACTGATCGTCAGCCCGACTCCAGTGGCCTTGAGGTAATTGCGAAGAATCTCTTTTTTCTCCAACGTGGGGCCCTCATGGACCCGAAACAGGCCGGCATGCTTGCTGTGGGCAATGTAGTCTGCGCTGCACACATTGGCCGCCAGCATGGCTTCTTCAATCAGCTTGTGTGCATCGTTACGGGTGCGCGGCACGATCTTCTCGATGCGACCGCCCTCGTCGCAGACAATCTGTGTCTCCACGGTCTCGAAATCGACCGCGCCACGTCGCACCCGCGACTTCAGCAAGGCTTGATAGACATCGTGCAGATTGATCAAGTCGGTGATCCGCTGTTTGCGTTTGAGCGCTTCGGGGCCGTGCGTATTGGCCAGAATCGCCGCGACCTCGTTGTAGGTGAAGCGCGCGTGGCTCCACATCACCGCCGGATAAAACTGGTAGGCGGAGACCTCCCCATCCTCGGTCACGACCATGTCGCACACCAGGCACAGGCGCTCGACTTCCGGATTCAGCGAGCACAGTCCATTGGACAACTTCTCGGGCAACATCGGAATCACGCGGCGCGGGAAGTAGACGCTGGTGGCGCGGTCATAAGCGTCGACGTCGATGGCGGAACCGGTATCCACGTAATGACTGACGTCGGCAATCGCCACCAGCAAACGCCAGCCCGGGACGGCAACTTTGCCCTTGCCGATTTTCATCGGCTCACAGTAAACCGCATCATCAAAATCGCGGGCATCCTCGCCATCAATGGTCACCAGTGGCACATCGGTCAAATCGACCCGGTGCTTCCGGTCTTGCGGACGCACCTTGTCCGGTAGGGTGCGGGCCAGGGCAATGCAGGCGTCCGAAAACTCGTGCGGCACACTGTATTTGCGCACCGCAATTTCAATCTCCATGCCCGGATCGTCCACTTCGCCCAGCACCTCGGTGACGCGCCCGACCGGCTGGCCGTACAGGACCGGCGCCTCCGTCAATTCAACCACCACCACCTGACCGGTCTTGGCGGTGCCGGTCGCGGTCTTGGGAATCAAAACGTCCTGACCATAGCGCTTGTCTTCCGGAACCATGATCCAGATGCCGCTTTCCTGCAACAAGCGGCCGATGATGGGCTGATTTGAACGCTCCAGGATTTCCAGCACACGACCCTCCGGCCTACCCCTGCGGTCGCTGCGCACAATGCGGACCCTGACGCGATCCTTGTGCAACACGGCGCGCATCTCGTTGGGCGGCAAATAGATGTCCGGTTCGCCGTCGTCGCGGGACACGAAACCGTGACCATCACGATGGCCCTGCACTATTCCTTCAACTTCATCCAGCAAGCCGCTGGTTTGGCTACTATTTTTGATACAATATCTCTCTTTCCTGAGATGCCCAGGTGGCGGAATTGGTAGACGCACTAGTTTCAGGTACTAGCGAGTAACTTCGTGGGGGTTCGAGTCCCTTCCTGGGCACCAATATAAATGAAATCCGATCCTCTTTGATGAAGAATTTCGGATGTTTCTTGACAAAAAGCCGCTGCACGTCGAGCGGCTTTTTTGTTGCTCTGAAATATTTCAAACAAGGCGATTCAAATGGGCTGAGCCACCAGATCGTGCCCCTGCGTTCCCACAACGCGGGCTTTGGTGAACTCGCCGACTTTCAAGGTCTTGCTGATTTTTTCTGGCGGCAGCAGTTTCACCACGCCATCAATCTCGGGTGCGTCGGCGTAAGACCGGCCAACAGCGCCTTTTTTACCCAGCCCTGGCGCCGAATCGACCAGCACCTGCATGGTGGCCCCTATGCGCTGCTGCAAGCGGGCCACCGATACCGACTCGGCCACCGCCATGAAGCGGGCGCGCCGCTCTTCCCTCAGTTCGAACGGCAGCATGCCGGGAAGGTCGTTGGCGGCGGCGCCCGCCACCGGGCTGTAGGCAAAGCAGCCGGCACGGTCAATTTTCGCTTCCCGCATGAAATCGAGCAGATGTGAAAACTCTTCTTCGGTCTCGCCCGGGAAGCCGGCGATAAACGTGCTGCGCACCACAATCTCGGGACAAGCCTCACGCCAACGCTGAATCCGTTCCAGATTTTTCTCGCCGCTGGCCGGACGCTTCATGCGCCTGAGTACCTCCGGATGGCTGTGCTGCAGTGGTACATCCAGGTAAGGCAGCACCTTGCCCGTCGCCATCAGGGGTATCACCTCGTCCACGCTGGGGTAAGGGTATACATAATGCAAACGCACCCAGGCGCCATACGGCTCCGCCAGGTCGCCCAAGGCCTGCACCAGTTCCAGCATGCGGGTCTTGATCGGCTTGCCGTCATGGAATCCGGTACGGTATTTGACGTCCACGCCATAAGCCGAGGTATCCTGGCTGATCACCAGCAACTCCTTGACGCCGCCCTCAAACAGAGCGCTTGCTTCCTTCAGCACATCGCCAATCGGCCGCGACACCAGATCGCCGCGCATCGAAGGAATGATGCAAAAAGTGCAGCGATGGTTGCAGCCTTCACTGATTTTGATGTAGGCGTAATGTCGGGGCGTCAGCTTCACGCCCGCCACCCCGAATGAATTGGGCACCAGGTCAAGAAAAGGGTCGTGCGGCCGGGGCAAGTTGGCATGCACCGCATCCATCACCGCCTGCGTTGCCTGGGGGCCGGTGACGGCCAGCACACTGGGATGCAGTTGCCGCACCAGATTGTCACCATCCTGCGCTGTTTTGGCGCCCAGACAACCCGTCACGATGACTTTGCCGTTGGCGGCCAGGGCCTCACCGATGGCGTCCAGGCTTTCCTGCACCGCCTCATCGATGAAACCACAGGTGTTGACGATCACCAAGTCGGCACCTTGAAACGTCTTGGAGGTTTGATAACCCTCGGCACTCAGTTGCGTCAGTATCAGTTCAGAGTCAGTCAGAGCCTTGGCGCAACCGAGGCTGACGAAACCAACTTTGGGTGCGCTTTCATTTTCTTTAATCACTTGGTTCATGTAACCGTTGTTCCAGTATTCACTCTTCGGTCAGCGTTTGATGCCGAAAGCCCCGAGCATCTGACCGGTCTGTTTTTGCATCTGCTCCTGCATTTGGGCCAGCAGGCTCCTGGACTGCTCCAGGCTGCCACCCATCATCCCCTGCAGCACAGGCGACTGGAGGGTCAAAAACTGCGTCCACATCTCAGGCGTCAATCCTTTCGACTGCTCGCTGAATTTGGCCTGAACTTCCATCAGGGACTGCATGTTCTTCTCCAGATACCCACCCATCAATCCCTGCATGGCATGACCATAGAACCGGATCACACTGGCCAGCACCGGCGCAGTAAACATGGGCGAACCGTTTGACTCTTCTTCCAGAATGATTTGAAGCAGGATGCTGCGGGTAATGTCTTCTCCGGTCTTGACATCGCGCACCACAAACGGTTCACTGTCCATCACCAATCGCTTGACTTCCGCCAGAGTGATGTAGTTTGACGTATCGGTGTCGTAAAGCCGCCGATTGGGGTATTTCTTTATAACGCGCTGCCCAGCGCCTGTCTTGTCAGCTTTCGTGCTTTGCATGTGGACTCCTTTGGCCCAGAGCCAGGCCGAAAAAATGTATTGCACTGCAACACATTTTATGGAGTACTCCTGCACAAGACCCCCAAGGTTTACCCTGAGGATGAATGAAGACAATAGTAGAAAATTGGTAGGCGCGATTGGACTCGAACCAACGACCCCCACCATGTCAAGGTGGTGCTCTAACCAGCTGAGCTACGCGCCTAAGGATTGTCCGAGAGGGCGAAGTATAGCAGCAAGCTTGGCACCCTGCTTCGAGACCCAATGAAAAAAAATGAAAGTGCATGCGCGATAATTGACGTTTACGTTAACGTCAATTGTGGATTGGAGATCAGTATGGACATTGCAGGCAAGGTATTCATCGTCACGGGTGGCGCGTCGGGTTTGGGCGAAGGCACCGCCCGCATGCTGGCGGCCAACGGCGGCAAGGTGGTCATCGCCGACATGCAGGCGGAGAAAGGCGAGGCCATTGCCCGGGAAATCGGCGGCGCTTTCGTCAAGTGCGATGTCAGCCAGGAAGCTGATGCGCAGGCCGTGGTGGCGAAAGCCCAGTCGATGGGCAAACTGATGGGTTTGGTCAACTGCGCCGGTATCGCACCGGCAGAAAAAACAGTCGGCAAGAACGGTGCGCATAGCCTGGCTGTGTTCAGCAAATGCATTACCGTCAATTTGATCGGCAGCTTCAACATGATCCGCTTGGCAGCCGACGCCATGTGCAAGAACGAACCGGAAGCGACGGGTGAGCGTGGCGTCTTGATCTCCACGGCTTCCGTGGCGGCCTACGACGGCCAGATTGGCCAGGCGGCTTACAGCGCCTCCAAGGGCGGCATCGTCGGCATGACGCTGCCGATCGCGCGCGATCTGGCGCGCAACGGTATTCGCAACATGACCATTGCGCCCGGAATTTTCGGCACGCCCATGATGTTCGGAATGCCCAAGGAGGTGCAGGAATCGCTGGCCGCCAGCGTCCCCTTCCCGTCGCGCCTTGGCACGCCGCAGGATTACGCCAAACTGGCACGGCACATTTTTGAAAACGACATGCTCAACGGCGAGGTGATCCGCCTCGACGGTGCCATTCGCCTGGCACCGCGTTAAGGCTATTGCGGGGCCTCCGTCATCGGGCGCCCCGCATTCCAGACGGCGATAGAGGTGGGTCTGCGCCACAATAGCGCCCGTGAGCATTCCCCAAACCTTCATTCAAGAACTGATCGCACGCGCCGATGTGGTGGAGATCGTCGGGCGCTATGTGCAGCTCAAAAAAGGCGGCGCCAACTTCATGGGCTTGTGCCCTTTTCACGGCGAAAAATCACCTTCCTTCTCGGTCAGTCCATCGAAGCAGTTCTACCACTGCTTTGGGTGCGGCAAGAACGGCAATGCGATCGGCTTTTTGATGGACCACGCCGGCATGACATTTGTCGAGGCCGTCAAGGATCTGGCTCAGCAATACGGCCTGCAGGTGCCACAGGACGATGTCAGCCCGCAGGACCGAGCCCGCGCGGCCGAGCAGCGGCACAAACAGACCACCTTGAACGAGGTGCTTGAAAAAGCCGGCGACGCCTATAAAAAACTCCTGAAAGAGTCCAGTAAAGCGAAGGACTACTTGAAGGGCCGCGGCCTGTCCGGCGAAATCGCCCGGCAGTTCGGCTTGGGCTACGCGCCGGCCGGCTGGCGCAATCTGGCCAGCGTTTTCCCGAACTATGACGATCCCTTGCTGGTCGAAAGCGGGCTGGTGATCCTGAACACGGAGGCGGGCGAGGAGGAAAAGCGCTACGACCGTTTTCGCGATCGGGTGCTGTTTCCGATCCGCAACGTCAAGGGGGAGTGCATTGGTTTTGGTGGCCGGGTGCTCGGCGACGACAAGCCCAAATACCTCAACTCCCCCGAAACACCGGTTTTCAGCAAAGGCCGTGAGTTGTATGGCCTGTTCGAGGCTCGCAACGCTTTGCGTGAACATGGCTATGCGCTGGTGACCGAGGGTTACATGGATGTGGTGGCGCTGGCCCAACTTGGCTTCCCGAACGCCGTCGCGACCTTGGGCACTGCCTGCACGGCCGAGCATGTGCAGAAGCTGTTTCGCTTTACCGATTCGGTCGTGTTCAGTTTCGACGGCGATGCAGCTGGTCGGCGAGCAGCACGCAAGGCGCTGGACAGCGCCCTGCCCTTTGCCACCGATGTGCGCAGCGTCAAATTCCTGTTTTTGCCTGCCGAGCACGACCCCGATAGTTTCATCCGGGAATTTGGTCAAGAGGCCTTCGCACGCTATGTGAGCGAAGCCGTTCCCTTGAGCCGATTCTTGATCGATGCCGCCCGAGAAGGCTGCGACCTCGGTAACGTGGAAGGCCGCGCCCACCTGGCCAGCAGCGCCAAGCCTTTGTGGATGGCCCTGCCCGACGGTGCCCTTAAACGGCAGTTGCTGGTGGAAATTTCGAATCTGGTGCAACTGCCCAGCCGCGAGTTGCTTGACCTGTGGACTTCCAGGCCCGTCGGAAGTAGCGCCGAAAGATCAGGACGCCCCGCATCGAGCGAGCGCCCAACGCCTGAATACAGCGGCTACAAGCGTTTCGAGAATAGTGCGCCCCGGCCGCGCTTGACCGGCCGCCCATGGCCCACCAGCCGGGCCGATCACGCCACCCGCTTGCTGCTCGGCAACATGCTGGCGCTGGAGCTTCTGTCGGCCGAGGATCACACCATGCTGTGCGAGCTGCCGGCGCCTCACGGCCCCTTGTTTGCCTGGCTGGAAAGCCAGTTGCATGAACACGGCGCCCAACCCTGGGTTGCACTGCGCGAAGGGCTGCGCGGTCATCCGGCCGAGGAAATTGCCGTTCGACTCATGACCGGCTACGAACTCGGCGTCACCGACGAGTCCGATGCTTCGCTCAGTGAACTGCGAAACCTGCTCAACCGCATGTTGGTCGAGCGGCTGAAAATTCAGGAAACCGAGGCCATCCACGCCGCCAAATTCGATCCAGCGGCAGTCCATCGTTACCGTGAGCTACAGACCCGTCGACGCCAGATCGAGTCGGTACTGTCGAGCAGTCCGGATTGACCGGCAAGCACTGGAATTGATTTTCAGCAAGTTCGAGGTATAATCCAGAGCTGATTGACGGCAAGAGCGACAGCAGCACCTCCGGGCCAGGCCAACCGATGACAAAGCTCACAACCGGCCACCTTACCGCAAGGACTGCACACCAAATGTTCGCCCGCACATCTTGCCATTGGAAATTCTTTTCCTCCGCCATCCCCTCCACGCCGGTCGTATGAGGCGCTTTTCATTCTGTCTGTTTTTTTGAAATTCTGAGGTTTTTACATGCCTGCTCAAAAGTCGAAGAAGCCTGTCAAGTCTGTTGCAACGCCCGTCGTCAAGGCCTCGGCCAAACCGGCTCCAAGATCGGCTCCGGCCAAAGCCGCTGCCAAAACCGCCCTAAAGAATACTGAATTGAGAGTCAAAACAGTGCCCGCTTCCGAACCTCGCAGCAAAACTCCAGCCGCTGAAATCACTAAAACTGCCGCCGCCCCCGCGGCGGCCGAAGTTGTACTCAAGAAAAAGCCCGGGCGTCCGCCCAAAACCGCGTCCGTCGAATCCGATGCCGTGCCGACTGGCGGCGCCAAACGTGGTCGTAAACCAAAAATTGCGGCCACCGCTGATGGCCTGGACAGCTCGGACATGGCCGACATCGAAGCCGATTTGGTGGGTGAGCCGGTAGTCACCGGCGAAAAGGTCAAACCCCTGCGCATGAAAATCAGCAAGGCCAAAGAGCGCGCGCTGATGAAGGAGTTTGGCCTGGACGAAACGGTGCTGTCCGAAGAAGACATCGCCAAGCGCCGCCTGCGCCTCAAGGCGCTGATCAAGTTGGGGAAAACACGCGGCTACCTGACGCATGGTGAAATTTCCGATCACCTGCCCGACAAGCTGGTCGATGCCGAAACGCTGGAGGTCGTGATCTCCATGCTCAATGACATGGGCGTGGCAGTCTATGAGCAAACGCCGGACGCCGAGACGCTGCTGCTCAACAACAATGGCCCCACCGCCGCCACCGAGGAAGAAGCCGAGGAGGAAGCCGAGGCGGCACTGTCCACCGTCGACAGCGAATTCGGCCGCACCACCGATCCGGTGCGCATGTACATGCGCGAAATGGGCACAGTGGAACTGCTCACGCGCGAAGGCGAAATCGAAATTGCCAAACGCATTGAAGGCGGCTTGATGGCCATGATGGAAGCCATCTCGGCATCCCCGGCCACGATTGCCGAAATCCTGCGCCTGGGCGAGGACATCCGCGAAGGCAAGGTCGTCATCACCACCATCGTGGACGGTTTCTCCAACCCCAACGAAGCCGACGATTACGTGGCAGAGGAAGATTTCGACGAGTTCGATGCGGCCGACGATGATGACGGCAAAGGCGGTTCCAAAGCACTGACGAAAAAGTTGGAGGAACTTAAACGCGAGGCCCTCAGCCGCTTCGACCGACTGCGTGAGCTGTTTGAAAAAGTTCACAAAATCTATGACAAGGAGGGCTACGGCACCCCCAACTATGTCAAGACGCAAAAGCTGTTGAGCGAAGAGCTGATGTCGATCCGCTTTACCGCCAAGGCGATTGAAAAGCTGTGCGACATGGTGCGTGCCCAAGTCGACGACATCCGCAAGAAGGAACGCGAACTGCGCCGCATCATCGTCGACAAGTGCGGCTATCCGCAAGAACAGTTCATCGCCAACTTCAGCGGTCGCGACAAGCATGGCAACAAGGTGCCAAGCCAGTTGCTGAACCTCAAATGGATAGAGAAGCAGACCACCCTGGGCAAGCCCTGGAGCGCCATCATGGGGCGCAACATCCCGCCGGTGCAGGACCTGCAACAAAAGCTGACCGACCTGCAAGCCCGCGTGGTGGTGCCGCTGGACCAGCTCAAGGACATCAACAAGCGCATGAACGAAGGCGAATCTTCATCGCGTGCGGCCAAGAAGGAAATGATCGAGGCCAATTTGCGGCTGGTCATCTCGATCGCCAAGAAGTACACCAACCGCGGTCTGCAATTCCTCGACTTGATCCAGGAAGGCAACATCGGCCTGATGAAAGCGGTGGACAAATTTGAATACCGTCGCGGCTACAAGTTCTCGACCTACGCCACCTGGTGGATTCGCCAGGCCATCACGCGCTCCATTGCGGACCAGGCCCGTACCATCCGCATCCCGGTGCACATGATCGAGACCATCAACAAGATGAACCGCATCAGCCGCCAGCATCTGCAGGAGTTTGGCTTCGAGCCCGATGCCAGCGTATTGGCCGAGCGGATGGAGATCCCGGAAGACAAAATCCGCAAGATCATGAAGATTGCGAAAGAGCCGATTTCGATGGAAACGCCGATCGGCGACGATGACGACTCGCACCTGGGCGACTTCATCGAAGACAGCGCCAACACGGCGCCCATGGAAGCAGCGATGCAGGCCGGTTTGCGCGACGTCGTGAAAGACATTCTGGACAGCCTGACACCGCGCGAAGCCAAGGTGCTGCGCATGCGTTTCGGCATCGAAATGACCAGCGATCACACTCTGGAAGAAGTGGGCAAGCAATTTGACGTAACGCGTGAGCGCATCCGCCAGATTGAAGCCAAGGCACTGCGCAAGCTCAAACACCCCTCGCGCTCCGACAAGCTGCGCAGCTTCACGGACAACCTGTAAGGCCTGTCCACTCCAGCCGGCCGCAAAGCGCGCCAGCGTCAGGAAAATGACGCTGGCGCTTCAATCCAACAGCGTGGCGTACACCAGATCGCGAAACAGCCTGCGGTAGTACTCACGCTGGTTGGGCGCCTGCAGCATCAGACAGGCGAACATATCGGCTGCCGGATCGACGAAAAAGGTGGTGCCGGCCATGCCACCCCAGAAATAGGTTCCGACCGACCCCGGCTCCGACGCTATGCCGAGCTCCTTGCGCACCGCGAAGCCCAGACCGAAACCGTGTCCCGGGGGCAGCAGTTCGCTCGATGCGCCACTGTTCACCGGGATATTCCCCAGATGGTCGGCGGTCATGAAGGCTACCGTTCTTGAACCCAGCAGGCGCACACCGTCGAGTTCGCCTTTGTTCAGCATGAATTGCAGAAAGCGCGCGTAATCGATCGCCGTCGAAGCCAGTCCACCGCCACCGGACTCCAATGCGGCGTCTTCCCGTACATCGATCACCCGCATCTGCACCCCTCCCTCGGGGTCTCTGGCAAAAGGCTCGGCGATGCGCGAGTAACATGGCTGCGGCACACAGAACCAGGTTTCCAGCATCCCCAGAGGCTTGAATATCTGCTCCTGCAAATAATTGCCCAGGGTCTGCCCGCTGAGCACCTCCACCAGGCGACCCAGCACATCCGTGGCGCGACTGTATTCCCACACCGAACCGGGCTCGAACATCAGCGGCAGGGCCGCCAGCTGGTGCGAAAACTCGGCATTGCTGCGCTCGCGCGAACCGATCCTGCTCTGTGCATATTGCCGCTGCACGGACGAACTGCCCATGAATTCATAGGTCAAACCTGCCGTGTGGCGCAATAAATCCTGGATCGTCGCCGGCCGTCGCACCGCCTGCAATTGCACCACCCCATGCACCAGATGGGCCACTTTCTGCGCGCCGTACTCCGGCAGGTACTTGGCCACCGGATCGCTTAACAGCAGTTGCCCCTGTTCCATCAGCATCATGACCGCCACCGACACAATCGGCTTGGTCATGGAGTAAATACGAAAAATGGCATCCCGCGGCATCGGTGTAGCGCTCGCCGGATCGAGCGCTCCCAGGCCTTCATACAGCACCATTTTCCCGTGCCGGGCCATCAGGGCAACGGCGCCAGGCAGGCGCTGTCTATCGACCTCGGCCTGCAGTACGTCGAGCAACCGCTGCATGCGCTGCGGGCACAGTCCCACGCTGTGCGGTGACGCCATTGGCAACGCCAACCTTGATCGAGAGTTTCTGGCGCTCATGAGAATGTTCCATGGATAGAAGTCAGACCCCAATTTTCTCCTGAAAATCGAAAGTCAGGACACTTTCAGCACGACCGATTCCGGTCCCTGGCAAGGCGCTCAAGAAACCATGCCAAGTTTCGGCATGGCACGCGGTGCGTCGGTCGCCATAGCGGTCCCGCCCTAATATACTGGGTGTCGAATAGCCTGCAACCCCATGAAACTATCGGCAAAATCAAAGTGCGGACTGGCGCGTCTGTCCCTGTCCCTGTCCCTGTACCTGCTGGCCACCCTGGGTCTGACCAGCCACGCCACGTCCGAACTTGGCACCGGCCAATTCCGGGGGCGCGACAAGATGAAAGAGTTTCTCTACAGCCCTTACCTTGACATCAATGTCCCTCTTCAAGCCGAGTCGGGGGCCAGCGCACCTTCATCCTCCAGCGCCATCGCGCCCCGGGCCGAATGGGCGGCAACAGCCTTGCCGGACGACGTCAAATTTTTGACACTGGCGTTCGCGACCGGTGAATGCGGCAGCGAGCGATGGAATGGGCGGGAAGCACAAACAGTGGCCGATTCGAGCCTCAAAGCGGTTCAGCGCGCGGGTATCGGCTACGTCATCTCGACCGGCGGAGCGCAAGGCGTTTTCACCTGCGCTAGCGAGCAAGGCATGGAGAAATTCATTGCGCACTACAACGCCAGGCAGTTGCTGGGCTTTGATTTCGACATCGAGGCCGGTCAATCCGCACTGGTCATCGCAAGCCTGGTGGAACAGGTGCGCGGCGCCATGCAACGTCATCCCCAACTGCGCTTCAGCTTCACGCTGGCGACCCTGTCTTCCACGGACGAAGACCAGGCCAGCTTGAACCAGCACGGCGCCTTGGTGATGAAAACCATTGCCAATGCCGGGCTGAACAATTACTTCATCAACCTGATGGTCATGAACTACGGCGAAGCAAAGCCCGACAACTGCATCGTTGAGAACGATCACTGCGACATGGCGGCGTCGGCGATTCAGGTGGCGCAAAATTTCAGCCGCGAATACGGGGTTCCGA
Organism: Rhodoferax sp.; assembly: GCF_028714215.1. Lineage (GTDB taxonomy): Bacteria > Pseudomonadota > Gammaproteobacteria > Burkholderiales > Burkholderiaceae_C > Rhodoferax. The sequence goes on from NZ_JAQTMS010000019.1 coordinate 72,419, forward strand.
TGCAGCGCATCGAACTGACCCCCATGATTGGCGTGAACGACGTGGTGAAGAACGTTTTTACGCTGGACGACGCGCGATCATTAAGCCGGTTTGTGCGCACCAATGGGCTTGGTGGCCTGCACTATTGGTCGCTCGGTCGCGACCGTCCGTGTGCGCTAAACATGAACGCCGTGTCGCCGACCTGCAGCAGCCTGTCGGGTCCTGGCCGGTTCGAGTTCAACCAGACGTTCGCCATCGATTCGCGCTAGGACCGGTGTCCAATGCGGTTTTCGCAGGACCAGCAGACCACAACTACGAGCGCTCGGCTTCCTGCAAAGTCCGCCACATCACCTTGCCGGCGCCGCTCTTTGGCAAGGCGTCGACAAATTGCACCACGCGCGGCACTTTGTAGACCGCCATGTTGGCACGACACCATTCGATCAGGTCCTGCTCGCTCAGCTCGCCTCGATGCGACGGTCGCAGCACCACCACCGCCTTGACCGACTCACCGCGATAACTGTCCTTGGTGCCAATAACGCAAGCCTCCTGCACCGCCGGATGGCGGAACATCAAAGCCTCCACCTCGGCCGGCCAGACCTTGAAGCCGGAGGCATTGATCATGCGCTTGAGCCGGTCGGTCAGAAAAAAGTAACCGTCCGCATCAACCCGGCCGAGGTCACCGGAGCGAAAAAAACGTTTCCCTTCAAACTCGATGAAAGCCGCCTGCGTGGCCTCTGGCCGCTTCCAGTAGCCTTGAAAAACTTCCGGGCCGTGGATGATGATTTCGCCCTGCTCGCCGGTTGGCAGCTCGCGCAAGGTATCGGGGTCTATCACCCGGGCGTCGGTGCTCATGAAGGGGATGCCCAGGCACTGCTGTTTCGGCGCATCGGGCGGATTGCTGTGGGACGGTGCCGCCGTTTCGGTCAAGCCGTAGCCTTCCACGTAACGCAAACCGAATCGCTCAAGCAGGCGCTGCGCTATCGCCTGCGGCATGGCGGCGCCGCCACCGCCGATGTAGACCAGGCTGGACAGATCGTAGCGCTCGAAGTTGGGACTGCCCAGCAGATCGATCACCATGGTCGGGATATTGGTCCAGTGGGTCACCTGCCAACGCGATATCAGGCGCCCGGCCAGTTCGCGGTCCCAGCGCGGCATCATGACCAGCGTGGCGCTGCCCCGAATAGCGGTGTGCATCACGCTCACCATGCCGGTGATATGAAACATGGGCACCACCGTGAGCACCACGTTTTCAGTCGAACCGTTGCCCCACAGGCTGCTGGCGATCGCGTTGTGCATGATGCTGGCATGGGTGTGCATGCAGCCCTTGGGCAGGCCCGTGGTGCCGCTGGTATAGGGCAGGATGGCCAGATCGGCCGGCCCCACGGTCAGCGGCGCCGCCGTGGCGATGACGCCCAGCGCCGCGTCCCAACTGTGCACCTGGCCATCCTGCAAAGCGGGTAGCGCGTGGCGCGTCAGCAGCCAGTCGGCCCAGGCCGCCGGCGGCGCATCGTCGCCCGACACGCTGGCGTCGAACGCATCGGTGAAATGGGTCACCAGCAGGTGCGCCAGTCTTTGCCCCGGCGCCAGCGCATCACTGGCGCGTGCCAGTTCCGGCGCCAGATCGGCCGTGGTGATCGCTACCCTGGCGTCCGGGTCGACGATGTAGTGCTTGAGTTCTTCCAGCCGGTTCATGGGGTTGACCGGTACCACCACCGCATTGGCACGCAGAATAGCAAAATGCGCGATCACCAACTGCGGACAGTTTTGCATATCGAGCAGCACGCGGTCGCCCTGTTTGACCCCCAGCCCCTGTAGCCAGGCAGCCAGTCGCTCGGCTTTTTCCAGCAACTCGGCATAACGGACGACGCGCCCAAAAAAAACCAGCGCCGCCTTCTGCGGGTAGCGGCGGGCACTGGTCTCCAGGTTGTCCCACAAAGAGGTGGCCGGCACGGTGATGGAATGCGGCAGCCGCGCCGGCCAGAAGCGGTGGTGTGCCCGAACGCCCCGTTTGACCCCGGGAGCCGGAGAACTGGAAATTTGGTCCATAAATAAAAATGCTTTCCTGATGTGACCTGGGAAATTGCGAAGAATTCACGTGCCAAGAGGATAAGTGACCAGGCCCCCACCTGCCGCGCCCAATGTCACCGCCGGGACCGGTTTGGCAGAATCCGGGGGCTCAGGACAGGGGCCGACGGACTGGCTCTGGGGTGATCGTCGTCACGCATTTGGCACGCATCCTGCTTGAGGTCTGGGAGCATAATATTCAAAGGCGGATTAGCTTATGAAGTTTTTGCCTGCTCTGCAAGAGTAAACCCCGATGCCTGCGCCATCTTGGTGCTGCTAAAGTTCAGCCCTCGGGAGGTCCCCGATGGTGGCCGTGTCCGTCGACTTTTTGATCCAACTTTTCTACTGGAGTAACGTAAATGCATTCGAATAAATTGAAAACCATGGTCGCCATGGTGGCTGCCATCGGCGCCGTCATGGCCGCCCCGGCCCATGCCGGCAAGACCCTGGACGGTATCAAGGCGCGTGGTCAAGTCGTTTGCGGTGTCAATGCTGGACTGGCCGGCTTCTCTGCCGCCGACTCTGCCGGCAAGTGGTCGGGACTGGATGTCGATGTCTGTCGTGCGCTGGCAGCGGCCACTTTGGGTGACGCCGAGAAAGTCAAATACGTGCCCCTGAATGCCCAACAGCGTTTCACCGCTCTGCAATCGGGCGAGGTCGACGTACTGGCACGCAACACCACCTTCACACTGACCCGTGACGCTTCCCTCGGACTGAGTTCGACCGTCGTGAACTACTACGATGGACAAGGCTTCATGGTACCGGTCAAAAGCAAGATCAAAAGCGCCAAGCAACTCAAGGGACAAACCGTTTGCGTGCAATCGGGCACCACCACCGAGAAGAACCTGACCGACTTTTCCAAAGCCAACAAACTGGGCATCAAACCGGTCGTGTTCGAGCAGCTTCCGGCCACCGAGAACGCCTACTTCACTGGCCGTTGCGTCGCCTATACGACGGATGCATCCGGTCTGTCGTCGACCCGCGCCAAAGTGGCCAAGGATCCTAAAGAACACGTCATCCTGCCCGAGCTGATCTCCAAGGAACCGCTCGGCCCCATGGTGCGTCGCGGTGACGACGAATGGTTTGCCATCGTCAAATGGGTTCAGTACGGCTTGCTGGAAGCGGAAGAATACGGCGTCACCCAGGCCAATGTCGACCAGATGAAGTCCAGCACCGACCCCGTGATACAGCGCCTGCTGGGTGGCGGCAATGAAGACACCGGCAAGTTGCTGGGTCTGGACAAGGAATGGCTGGCCCGCGCCATCAAGGCGGTCGGCAACTACGGCGAAAGTTTCGAGCGCAACGTAGGCCCCAAATCCCCGCTCAATCTGCCGCGTGGCGTGAACAACCTGTGGAACAAGGGCGGCCTGATGTACGCCTACCCGATCCGCTGATTCACGGACTGCTTTCGAGTTGATCAAATAAGCGCTGCCGGTACAGACAGGATGTACCGGCAGCGTTATTTTTGGCCTTCCTCCTGTTTCCTCCCTGCTTCTCAACGCCCTTCTTTCAGAGCGCCAACACATGACCCCCAAGCCCCCACCCAGAAAGAAAAACTGGTCCTGGCGCAGTCAGGCCTTCCGCGGTTTGATCTACCAGTTGCTGGCGATCGGACTGATAGTCGCCGCCGTCTGGTTTCTGGCGCACAACACGCTGCTCAACATGAAAATCCGCGGTATTCAGAGCGGATTCGATTTCCTGAGCGGCCCGGCCGGCTTCGATATCGGTGAAAGCCTGTACCCGTTCGACTCCTCGCAACCCTACTGGCAAGCCTTTCTGGTGGGTCTTTCGAACACTTTGCGGGTGGCGATCCTGGGCATCATTCTGACCACCATTTTGGGCACCCTGCTGGGCGTCGGCCGCTTTTCACGCAACGCCTTGGTGCGTGGCCTGTGCTACGCGTACGTCGAGTTTTTCCGCAACGTACCGGTGCTGTTGCAGTTGCTCATGTGGTATTTGCTTTTTACCGAGGCGCTGCCCGCCACTTCCGATGCCTGGACCTTGGGCCCGCTGTTTCTGAGCAAAGGGGGTTTGAGTTTTCCGATCCCGGTTTGGGCCAGCGGCCATCTGTGGTCCATCGTTGGCCTGCTGCTCGGAATCTTCCTGGCGGTCATCTACCGACGTTGGGCCTTCAGGCAATTCGAGGCCACCGGCCAGCTCAGAAGCATGTTCTGGACACCGGTTGCCATTTGTCTGCTGAGCGCCGTGCTGGGATGGCTGGCGGGAGGGGCGCCAAGCGCTTTTGATTCCCCCATCAAGGGCGAGTTTGCGATTGAAAAAGGCGGCTCGCTGACGCCCGAGTTTCTCTCGGTCCTCCTGGGTTTGACGATTTACACGGCCTCCTTTGTCGCCGAAGTGGTGCGCTCCGGTATCCAATCGGTGGCGCGCGGCCAAAGCGAAGCGGCCGCCGCGCTGGGCCTGAGCCCTGGCCAATCGATGCGCCTGGTGACGCTGCCGCAGGCCTTGCGGGTGATCATTCCGCCCATGACCAACCAGTTCCTGAACCTCACCAAAAACTCCTCGCTGGCGGTTGCGATCGGTTATCCGGACATTGTGTCCATCACCAACACGGCGCTGAACCAGACCGGCCGCGCCGTCGAATGCATTGCCATCGTCATGCTGGTCTACCTGACGACCTCGCTGACCACTTCATTGCTGATGAACTGGTACAACAGCCGCGCCGCGATCAAAGAACGCTGACACCCACCCATCATGACTGCACAGACTTTCCGAAGCATTGCGCCGCGCCCGGCGCCGGTTCAATCCGAAGGCGTCATCGCCTGGCTACGCATCAATCTTTTTGCTGACTGGATCACCACCTTGATGACCCTCGTGATTGGCGCGGCTCTTTTGTATCTGATCCCTCAATTCCTGAGCTGGGCCTTGCTGCGCGCGTCCTGGGCCCCCAACTTCAATGCCTGTAGGGTGGAGGGCGTTGGCGCCTGCTGGGGCGTGATTGCCGAGAAACACCGTCTCATCCTGTTCGGGCGCTACCCGTTTGAGGCGCAATGGCGGCCGCTGGTGGCGACCCTGCTGATGCTGGGCCTGCTGGCAGCTAGTTGCACCCGCGCCTTCTGGCGGCCCGGGCTGCTGGTTCTGTGGGTCGTCGTTCTTTCGCTGTTTTTCACCTTGATGTCGGGTGGCGTGCTGGGCCTGAGCAAAGTCGAGACCGATCGCTGGGGCGGTTTGCCGCTGACCATCCTGCTGGCCTCCCTGTCCCTGGTGATGGCTTTTCCGATAGCCTTGGCGGTCGCGCTGGGACGTCGCTCCAACCTGCCGGCCATCAAAACCTTCTGCACCATTTATGTCGAGCTGATCCGTGGCGTGCCACTGATTTCGGTGCTGTTCATGGCCTCCTTCATGTTCCCGCTGTTCATGCCGCAAGGCTTCACCATCGACGTGCTGATTCGCGTGCTGGTCGGCATTACGCTGTTTGCGGCAGCCTACATGGCGGAAGTGATTCGGGGCGGCTTGCAGGCCATCCCCAAAGGTCAAATCGAGGCCGCGGCGACGCTGGGCCTGTCGTACTGGCAAACCCAGCGAAAAATTGTCTTGCCGCAGGCCCTGGCCATGGTGGTGCCCAGCATCATGAACAATTTCATCTCGACCTTCAAGGACACGTCGCTGGTGACCATCGTCAGCCTCTACGAACTCACAGGCGCCCTGTCGCTGGCCATCAATTCGGATTCGGACTGGCGGCCGTTCAAGATCGAAGGCTACCTTTTCATCGCCATGATCTATTTCATCTTTTGTTTTTCCATGTCCCGCTACAGCATCTGGGTGGAGCAACAAGTCAACAAAAGCAAGCTGCGCTGAACCCGGCAGCCGTCGACCTCGCAAAAATTTTTTTTATCAGATCATCATGTCAGAACCCATCATCAAATTTGAAAAGCTGAACAAGTGGTACGGCAACAACTTTCACGTGTTGCGGGACATCGACCTGAGCGTCACGCCCGGTGAGAGGATCGTCATTTGCGGCCCGTCCGGCTCCGGAAAATCGACCTTGATCCGCTGCATCAACCGGCTTGAGGAACACCAGGAGGGGCACTTGTTCGTGGACGGTGTCGAGGTGACGGACGATGTCAAGGCAATCGACGACATCCGCAAAAAAGTGGGCATGGTGTTCCAGCAGTTCAATCTGTTCCCGCACCTGACGGTGCTTGAGAATCTGACGCTGTCGCCAATGTGGGTCGGCAAGATGCCGAAAAAGGAGGCTGAAGAAAAAGCCATGCTCCAGCTCCAGCGTGTGCGCATTGCGGAGCAGGCAAGCAAATACCCGCTGCAACTCTCGGGCGGCCAGCAGCAACGGGTGGCGATTGCGCGGGCGCTTTGCCTGACGCCCAAAATCATGCTGTTTGACGAGCCCACTTCCGCCCTTGACCCGGAGATGATCAAGGAGGTGCTGGACGTGATGGTGGAGATGGCCAGCCAGGGCATCACCATGCTGTGCGTCACCCACGAGATGGGGTTCGCCAAGGCGGTGGCCGATCGGGTGATCTTCATGGACCAGGGCCAGATCGTCGAGCAGAACAACCCGCACGACTTCTTCAACAACCCGCAGAACGAGCGCAGCAAGGACTTTCTGTCGAAAATTCTGGGGCACTGAAGCACTGCGGTAATTTGATCGCTCCGAAATTCACGACACCGTTCCAGCCAAGCCTGCCTGATGCAGATGGCTTTCGCAAGTCAAGAACCGAGGCTCAAGCGTCTGTGGCCCGAGGGCGCTGGGGTGAGTGGCTCCACGAATGTCACCCGGCCTGCGGCCTCCTTCTTTACAGGGACTTCCCACATAGTCAAGTAGCGGCTTTTGGTTTTGGTTTTCTTTCTCGATAAACGGTATTCCTGCATTCGCGTGCTTTGAAGCGGCGGTAAAACTCGGAACAGACTGCAACATCTAC
>NZ_JAQTMS010000020.1 GCF_028714215.1 Rhodoferax sp.
CGTTCACATAGCCCAGTGGCAGCGTGCCGCCGGGGCCACTTTGGACAACCCGGTCGGCGCCGTCGTAGTAGCGGTAGTCGACCTGCACGCCATCGCGCTCGATGCTGCGCAGGCGGTTCAGGCCCCACCCCAGCACCCACAGCTTTAGCGGCTGGCTGAGGTTGTTGGTACTCTTTTATCGAGGTTTTCGAAATTCACGACACTGTTGCGCAGGAACGGATGCGGCGTTGTCATTGCGGGCCTGACCCGCAATCCATGGATGCCGGATCAAGTCCGGCATGACAGCGTGTTTCTTGTGCGTGCCATGATTTATGAAAATCTCAATAGTTGCTATTGGATTTGTAGCCCGCTGCGCATGCAATAACCTGAAACTCGCCCGGTCCGGCATCACTGACCACAGCAAGCCTTTGGTCTTGTCGAAACACAGCCAAGCGGCACAGGCCAGCGATTCTGGCCTGTGCCGCCAGCTTGGGATCAGGAAACAGGGTTGCCCAGCACCGCGTTCCAGAGCGCCAGCACGGCGTCGCGTTGTTCCTGCAAATCGGGCAACAAGACCTGCGTCGGTGCCTCATCGAGGCGCGCCCGGTGCTGCACCCGGCGCAGCTCACGGTAGGCGCCGGCGGCGGCGTGGCCTATGCCCTTGGGCAGCAGGGCGATCACCTCGGAATGCTCCAGCAGGGCGATGGTGCCGGTGTTGTCCATCAACTCGGGGTGCGCCGCCGCGTTCGAGAGCACCAGGTATTGCATGACGAATTCCACGTCCATCATGCCGCCGGCGCTGTGCTTGACGTCGAAGTACTGCTCCTTCACCGGGTGCGCCGCGCGTACCCGGTTGCGCATGCTGACGATCTCGTTTTTCAGCTCCCGGGCGTCGCGCGGTGCCGCAATGACGGCTTTGCGGATCGTATCGAAGCGCTGCCTCAAGGCCTCGTCGCCCAGCACGAAGCGGGCCCGCGTCATGGCCTGGTGCTCCCAGGTCCAGGCGGTGTTGGAGCCGCGCTGCTGCTGGTAGTTGGCGTAGGCGTCGAAGCTGGTGACCAGCAGGCCCGAGTTGCCGTTGGGGCGCAGCGCGGTGTCGATCTCGTACAGATCGCCTTCGCCGGTCTTCACCGTCAACCAGTTGATCAGCTTGCGCACCAGGCTGGGGTAGACCTCGCTGGCTCGTTCGTCCGCGTCCTGATAGACAAACACGATGTCCAGATCGCTGCCGTAGCCAAGCTCCTTGCCGCCCAGTTTGCCGTAGGCGATGATGGCAAGCTGCGGCTGCTCGCGGTGCTTGCTGCCCAGGCGGCTCCAGCACCAGCGGGTGGTCACGCGCAACACCGCGTCGGCCAGCGAACTCAGGTCGTCGGCCACCTGCTCCACCGTCAGGCGGCCTTCCAGGTCGCGCGCCAGGGTGCGAAAGACCTCGGCGTGATGGGCGCGGCGCAGCAGATTGAGCAGCGTCTCGTCGTCCTCGTCCTCGCCGGTGCCCACCAGCGCGGCGCGCCGGTGCTCCAGTTCATGCTCGAAGTCGGCGGCATTGAAGCGCTCATCGAGCATGGCCGCATTGGCCAGCTCGTCGATGACGCCCGGGTGCAACAGCAGGTAGCGCGCCGGCCAGCGCGCGGCGCCCAGCAACCGCAGCAGGCGCTCGTGCACCTTGGGCCGCTCCAGCAGCAAGGCCAGGTAGCTTTCGCGCCGCAGCAGCGGCTCCATCCAGTCGGCCAGCCGGACCGCGGCGGTTTCGCTGACCAGGCCCTCGCCGACCCACTGCGCGGTGCGTGATATCAGCCGCAGCAAGCGGGCGCGCGAGTCCTCGCGCAAGGCCAGCACCCGTGGATGCTCGCGCCAGCTGGCCACGCGGGCGCGAAATTGTTCCGGCAACTGCTTTAGCAATTCGTCGAAGCCGGGTGCGCTGGCGCCACCCTTGCCACCGTTGCAGCCCTTGCATTCCTTGTCCGCGCCGCCCCCCAGCAAGGCATCGAACTCCTGCGCCACCAATTCGCGGTGGCTGTCGAGCTGGTGCAGCAGTGGCGCTGAGCTGGCATAGCCCATGGTGCTGGCAATCCAGTCCAGGTCATGGTCCTGGGTGGGCAGCACATGCGTTTGCTGATCGTCCAGGTACTGGATGCGGTGCTCAACCCGGCGCAGGAATTCATAGGCCTCGGCCAGTGCCTGGGCGCTGGCCGCTGGCATCAGGCCGGCCTTCACCAGACGGGGCAGGGCGCTCAGGGTGGGGCGGGTTCGGAGTTCGGGAAATTGTCCGCCGCGCACCACTTGCAGCAGTTGCACGATGAATTCGATTTCGCGGATGCCGCCGCGCCCCAGCTTGACGTCGTTGGCGCGCTCCGGGTGGCCGCTGCTGCGTTTGCCGGCATGGTCGCGGATTTGCCGGTGCAGCACGCGCAGCGAGTCGAACACGCTGTAGTCCAGGTAGCGCCGGAAGACGAACGGCAGCACTACGCTGCGCAGGCTCTGGGCGGCGCTGCGGTCGGCACTACCCAACTGGGCCACGACGCGGCTTTTCAGCCAGGCAAAGCGCTCCCACTCGCGGCCCTGCACATGAAAATACTCTTCCAGCGCGCCCAGCGACACCGCCGGCGGGCCGGAGTTGCCGTTCGGCCGCAGCGCCAGATCGACCCGAAAGACAAAGCCGTACTCGGTCACATCGCCGATCAGGGCGTACAGGGCGCGCACCGCCTTGGCATAGTATTCCTGGTTCGAGATGCGCCCACGCCCCTGCGCGTCGCCGCTGCTTTCGCCGTCCTGGTCGTACACGTAGATCAGGTCGATGTCGCTGGAGACATTGAGCTCGCGGGCGCCCAGCTTGCCCATGCCGACGACCCACAGCTGCGCCGGCTCGCCGCTGGCGCTGCCGGGCAAGCCATGGTATTGCGCCAGCGTCTGCTGCACCTCGGCGCAGGCGCGTTCCAGGGCAAACTCGGCCAGCTCGGTCATCGCCTGGGTGATTTGCGCCAGGCTGGCCTGCTGCTCGCAGTCCAGACACAGCAGGCGCGCCAGCACCAGTTGCCGGACCACCCGCAAGGCGCTGCCGAGGCCCAGGCCGCTGGCGCCCAGGGCCGCCAGGGCCTGCGCCATGGCGGCCTTGTCGGGCACGCCGGGCGGCAATAAGTGCAGTTGATCGTCAAAGCGGCGCCGCACCCGCTGGTACCAGCGCGAGTGCGAAGACAAAGCGGGGCCGGTCATAATTCCTGTCATGTCCATGGGTTCCAAATGATTGACGCGACGCCTGCCCCTTCATCACGGCTGAAAGTAATGACGACCGTAGCACGTTGGTCGCTCTGGTTGACCGTGACGGCGTGGTTTCTTTGTGGGGCGACCTGGGGCGCGTTGCACTGGTTGATTGTGCCGCGAATCGGCGAGTTTCGCCCGTTGCTGGAAGCGCGGGCCACACATATCCTGCGGGTACCGGTGCGCATTGGGGCCATCGTGGCGCATTCGACCGGCATGATTCCGTCGTTTGAAATCAGCAATGTCCAGTTGTTCGATGCGCAGGGCCGCGAAGCCTTGCTGCTGCCGCGCGTGCTGGCTTCCTTGTCGCCGCGCTCGCTCTGGTACCTGGGTTTCGAGCAGCTCTATGTGGATCGGCCCGAGCTCAATATCCGGCGTGGCCTGGATGGAAAAATAAGCGTCGCCGGGCTCGATTTTTCGAAAGACGGCGGTCCCGACGATGCCGCCGCCGACTGGTTTTTTTCGCAGATCGAGTTTGCCATTCACGACGGCACCATCCGCTGGACCGATGAGTTGCGCGCGGCGCCGACGCTGGAACTCAAGCAGGTCGATCTGGTGCTGCGCAACCGCTTGCGTCGGCACGACCTGCGGCTGGACGCCACGCCGCCGGCCTTGTGGGGCGAGCGCTTCAGCCTGCGCGGCCTGTTCCAGCAGCCTTTGCTGTCGCGCAACAACGGCCGCTGGCAGGATTGGGAAGGCCAGCTGTACGCCGCTTTCAGCCGGGTCGACCTGTCCGAGTTGCGGCGCTATGCCGAACTGGGCATCGATCTGCGCCAGGGTGATGGCGCGCTGACGGCCTGGGTCGACGTCAAAAAGGGACAGGTGCAAGGCGGCGCGGCGGACGTGGCCCTGCGGCAGGTCAGCGTTACCCTGGGGCGGGAGTTGCAGGCGCTGGAGTTGCAATCGGTGCGCGGCCGGCTGGGCGGCAAGTTGCTGGCCTCGGGCTTTGAATTCTCGACCCAGGCGCTGCAATTCGACAGCGCCGACGGCTTGCACTGGCCGGGCGGCAATGTCAGCGTCAGCTACCTGGGTGCCGAGGGCAAGCTGGCGGCGCGCGGCGAGCTCAAGGCCGACAAGCTCGATCTGAGCGCCTTATCGCAGATTGCCAACCGCTTGCCGCTGGACGCCGCCGTGCGCACCGCCCTGCTGGCCTATGCGCCCAAGGGGCTGGTGGAGCGGATACAGGCCAGTTGGCAGGGGCCGCCGGAGGCCTTGAGCAAATATGAGATCAAGGGGCGGGTCAGTCAACTGGAACTCGACAGCGTGGCCGACAGCCCCGGCGTGCGCGGCGCCAGCATCGATTTTGACTTCAACCAGGCGGCCGGCAAGGCCAGCATCAGCCTGGCCAATGGCTCGGTCGCGTTGCCGCAAATATTCGATGAACCGGTGATTGCCGTGACCCAGGCCTCGGGCGAGGCCCGGTGGCAGCTCAGCGGAGAACGCATTGCGGTGCAGGTCGCCAACCTGAAGTTCAGCAACGCCGACGCACAGGGCGAGGCGCAGCTCAAATGGGAAACCAGCGACCCGGGCAAATCCAGCGGCCGCTCGCGCTTCCCCGGCGTGCTTGATCTGCAGGGCACGCTCAGTCGTGCCGACGGTACCCGGGTGCACCGCTATCTGCCCAGCATCATTCACCGGCCGGCGCGTGACTATGTGCGCGACGCGATTCAAGCCGGCAGCGCCAGCGCGGTCCGGTTCAAGGTCCGGGGCGACCTCAACGACATGCCTTTTGCCGACCCGAGGCAGGGCGAGTTCCGGATTGCGGCCGATGTGCAGAATGCCCGCTATGCCTATGTGCCGCGCAACCTGCAGCCGGCCGATGCCCTGCCCTGGCCGGCGCTGCTGCAACTCGGCGGCGAACTGGTGTTCGACCGCACCCAGTTGCAGGTCCGCGGCGCGCGGGCCAGGATCGGCCCCGGCGCCGGTCTGCAGGTCAACAAGGTCGATGCCCTGATCCCCGATTTGCGGCACGCCCAGGTGACTGTCACGGCCGACGTTCGGGGTGCCTTGGCGGACGGCCTGGCGCTGGTCAACGGCTCGCCGCTGGGCGCCATGACCGGGCAGGCCCTGGCCCGCGCCGTGGGCAGTGCCAGTGCCGATTACAAATTGAAATTGACCTTGCCGATTGCCAACCTTGAAAAATCCACGGTCCAGGGCAGCGTCACGCTGTCCGGCAACGACATCCAGATGACGCCCGACACGCCGCGCCTGAGCCGCTCCCGGGGCGTCGTGAATTTTTCCGAAAGCGGTTTTTCCATCGTTGGCGGCCAGGCCCGCATGCTGGGTGGCGAGATGCGGCTGGAGGGCGGCTCGCTGGCGGCCCTTGGTGCCAACGGCAATGCCGCCAGAGTAGCGCCTGCCATTACCTTGCGCGCCAGCGGCACGGCGTCCGCCGAGGGCTTGCGCCAAGCCCGGGAGTTGGGCTTTGTGGCGCGTCTGGCGCAGCAGGCCAGCGGCAGCGCCGCCTACACGGCTGTGCTGTCGTTTCGCCGCGGCGAGCCCGAGTTGCTGGTGTCCAGCAATTTGCAGGGGCTGGGCTTGAGCCTGCCGGCGCCGTTGACCAAGAGCGCCGAGAGCGCCTTGCCGTTTCGGCTGGAGACGGCACTGCTGCGCGAGTCGCTGCTGAGTTCGCCACTGCGGCTGCGCGACCAACTGACGCTGGACCTCGGGAAACTGGCGTCGCTGGTGTATTTCCGCGATTTGTCGGGACCGGAGCCGCGCGTCACGCGGGGCAGCCTGGCGGTTGGTCTGACGCCGGCCGAGTCGGCCCCACTGCCGGAAGAGGGGGTGGTTGCCAACATCAGCCTGAACGCCTTCGACCTGGATGCCTGGGGCGCTGTTTTGTCGCAGGCCACTGGCGCGACTTTGACCGGTGGCGGCGCCGGTGCGGCCGCGCTGGGCTATCTGCCCAGCAGCGTGGCGCTGCGGGCACGGGAACTGACCTTCGGCGGGCGCAAGCTCCACAACGTGGTGGTGGGCGGTTCGCGCGACGGACTGCTGTGGCGCGCCAACGCGGATGCCAGCGAATTCAATGGCTACCTGGAATACCGCCAGTCCTCGGACGCCGGTGCCGGTCGCCTCTATGCGCGGCTGGCCCGCTTGACCATCGCTCAAAGCGCGGCCAGCGAGGTCGAGGCGATCCTGAGCGAGCAGCCGGCCAGCATTCCGGCGCTGGACGTGGTGGTCGATGACTTCGAGCTGCGCGGCAAACGGCTGGGACGGCTGGAGGTGGAAGCGATCAACCGGGCGGCGGCGCGCGACGGCGGCGCGCGCGAATGGCGGCTCAACAAATTCAACGTCGTGACGCCCGAAGCGGTGCTGACCGCCAGCGGCAACTGGGCCAGCATCGCGGCCCAGGGCGGGGCCGCCCCGTCGCCGCGCTATGGGCCCGAGCGCCGCCGTACCGTGCTCAATTTCAAGCTCGAGATGGCAGACGGCGGTGAGTTGCTGGGGCGTTTCGGCATGCGTGACGTGGTGCGCAAGGGGCGCGGCCAGATGGAGGGCCAGATCGCCTGGCTGGGCTCGCCCTTCAACCTCGACTACCCGTCCCTGACGGGCGCCTTCACGGTCAACGTGGAGAGCGGCCAGTTCTTGAAGGCCGACCCCGGCATTGCCAAGTTGCTGGGGGTGCTCAGCCTGCAAGCCTTGCCGCGGCGCCTGACGCTGGACTTCCGGGATGTTTTCAGCGAGGGCTTCGCCTTCGATTTTCTGCGCGGCGATATCGCCATCGAACAAGGCATCGCCAAGACCAACAATCTGCAGATGAAGGGCGTCAATGCCGCCGTGCTGATGGAGGGGCGTGCCGACATCGCCCGGGAAACACAGGACATCAAGGTGGTGGTGGTGCCCGAGATCAATGCCGGTACCGCCTCCTTGATTGCCTCGGTGATCAATCCGGCGGTCGGCCTGGGCACTTTTCTGGCCCAGTTGTTTTTGCGCAAACCGCTGGCCGAGGCGGCGACCCAGGAGTTTCACATCGACGGCAGCTGGGCTGACCCGAAAATCAGCAAGGTGGCGCACAAGTCGGCCGCTGGTGACGGCAAGAGCGACGGCGCCAGCGGCACTTCGGGCGGGCCGGCACGTTGAATCCGGCACCGCTCGAGCAACGCCCGCCGGCAACCCTGCGCCGGAGAACGCTGTGGGTGGCGCTGCTGTTGCTGGTGGCGGCCTTGCTGACCATGCTGGTCTGGCTGGCCGGGGTCTATGAAGCCAGCCAGGTGCAGAGCCGGCTGGAGCGCGACACGGCGCAAGCGGTGGGCGACCTGCAGGCCGCGTTGGGGCGCAATGTGCAGGGCTTGCAGGCCTTGCAGTACAACGATCCGACGCCCAGCTCCTGGGCCATCGAGGCGGCCGGCCTGTTGCGCGAGCACCGCGAACTGGTGCGCGTCGAGTGGCGCGACAACGCCTTGCAGTTGCGCGCGTTTGCCGACACGCCGTTTCGACCTCCGGTGTTCGAACGCATCGGCCGCGACCATGCCCAGTCCGAGGTCGCCTTGGCCTGCGCCAACGCGCGCCGGATCAGTGGTCCGGCCTATGCCAGCAGCAACTTTGTGCCCATGATGGATGGCTTGGGCATGGAGGTGATGGAACTGTGCCTGCCCCTGGAGACCGGCGGCAAGATCGTGGGTTATCTGGTCGCCAGCTACGCCTTGCCGGAAGTGCTGGAAGGCTTGATCGGGCGCCAGAACATGCGCAGCCATGAAATATCCTTCACCGAGGGCGATGGCACGCGTCTGGCGGTGCGCGGACTGGGACACCGGGGCAATCGTGTTTTCACCGCCCAGCAACTGATGGATTTGCCGGGCACCACCCTGGTGTTTCGGGTCGACAGCTGGCGCGCCGCTCCCGATCTGTTTCCCAATGTGCTGACGGCGCTGGTGACGGCCATGTCGATCGCCCTGGTCTCGGTGCTGGCGCTGTTGGCCAAGGACATGAGGCGACGCCTGAAGGCGGAACACGATCTGGCCGATGCCCTGGCGTTTCGCAAGGCGATGGAGGACTCCCTGGTGACCGGCATGCGGGCGCGCGATCTGCAGGGCCGCATCACTTATGTCAACCCGGCTTTTTGCCAGATGGTGGGCTTCTCGGCCGCCGAGTTGTTGGGCCATGGCATGCCGCAGCCCTACTGGCCACCCGAGTTGGTGCAGGAATACCAGCGCACCCAGGTGATACGCCAGGCCGGCACCCTGCCGCCGCGCGAGGGCTTCGAGTCGCTCTTCATGCGCAAGGACGGCAGCCGCTTTCCGGTGCTGGTGATCGAGGCGCCGCTGATCGACGCGCAGGGCGTGCACAGCGGCTGGATGAGTGCCTTGATCGACATCAGCGAGCAGCGCCGGGTCGAGGAACTCTCGCGCACCAGCCAGGAACGGTTGCAGGCCAGCGCCCGGCTGGCGACGCTGGGCGAGATGGCTTCCCTGCTGAGTCACGAACTGAACCAGCCGCTGGCCGCCATTTCGGGCTACGCCGCCGGCTCCATCAACCTGCTGCGCAGATGGCCCGACGGGGCGCCGCAGCATGGCGCCGATCTGGCCACCGCCATGCAGCGCATTGCCGAGCAGGCGGAGCGGGCCGGCAAGGTGATTCGCAGTGTGCACGGCTTTGTGCGGCGGCGCGACCAGGTGCGTGAAGCGGTGACGCCGCAGGCTTTGCTGGACGACATCCTGCCGCTGGTCAATTTGCAGGCGCGCCAGCTTTCGGTGCGGGTCCAGACCGAGGTCGAGCCCGACCTGTCGCCGGTGCTGTGCGACCGGACCATGGTGGAGCAGGTGCTGCTCAACCTGACCCGCAACGCGATGCAGGCGATGGATTTTGCGCACATCGTGGAGCGCCTGCTGCTGTTGCGGGTGCGCCGGGCCAAGGGCGGCGACCGCAAGAAATGGATCGAGTTTGCGGTGGCCGACCTGGGTGAAGGTATCGCGCCCGAAGTGCGCCAGCAATTGTTCAATCCGTTCTTCACCACCAAGGTCGAGGGCATGGGTCTGGGTTTGAGTCTGTGCCGCACGGTGGTGGAACAGCATGGCGGTGCCCTGGCGTTCGAGCCCAACCTGCCGCGCGGCACGATTTTCATATTTACCCTGCCGGCCGACAGCGTGGCTTAACATTGTCTTATGCAGCCCGTGATTGATGCCCTGATTTTTGTCGTCGACGATGACGCCAGCGTGCGCGAGGCCTTTGCCTGGCTGTTGCGCTCACGCGGTTTGACCAGCGAGGTGTTCGACAGCGCCGAGGCGTTTCAGAGCCAGCTGGCCAGTGCCGTGGCGCGGGAGCGGCCCAGTTGCCTGCTGCTCGATGTTCGCATGCCCGGCATGAGCGGTCTGGCGCTGTTCGACTGGCTGATCGAGCGCCAGTTGCACCTGGCCATGCCGGTGATCTTCCTGACCGGTCACGCCGACGTGCCGACGGCGGTCGATGCGGTCAAGCGCGGCGCCTTCGATTTCTGTGAGAAACCGTTTTCCGACAACGCCCTGGTGGACCGGGTCGAGCAGGCGCTGGCGCAATCGCAGGCGTTCCTGCAGGCGCGCCGCGCGGCCGCCCTGGTGCGCCAGCGCCAGGCTGAACTGACCGAGCGCGAACGCGACGTCATGCGGCTGGTGGTGGACGGCCTGCCCAACAAGTTGATTGCCGACCGGCTCGCCATCAGCGTGCGGACGGTGGAAGTGCACCGGGCCCGCGTATTCGACAAAATGGAAGTCAAATCAGCGGTCGAGCTTGCCAATCTGCTGCGCAGCGCCGCCGGATGAAGCGGTGTTGGCGCTCTCGTCCGGCTGTGCCGGGGGCTGCGGCAATTCACCCCGCGGGCGTCCGGCAAACATGGTCCACCAGACAATCAGCAACAGCAGCAGCAAGGCTCCCAGTGCCTCAAGCAACAGCAAACTCATGAACCGACTCCTGTCTACCGTGGTGATGGGCCTGATTGTAGGGATGCTGGCCGCGTGCGGCAGTGCGCCGCGCCAGTTGCCCGCCGGCAGTCCGCCGGCTGCCGGCGTGGCGCCGGAGCGGCGCGACGCCGGCGCCGCCTTGCCGGCCCCCATCTTGCAGAGCAAAAGCCGCTGGACCGCGGTGCGCTGGGCCGAGTTGCCCGGTTTCGAGGAAGACGCCTTGCACGAGGCCTGGAACGCCTGGCTCAAGAGTTGCGAGCGGCCGGGACCGGTGTTTGCGCCCTTGTGTGCCGAGGTGCGGCGCCTGAGCATTGGCGAGCTTGCCGAGCAGCGGGCCTGGCTGATGGCGCGCCTGCAGCCCTACCAGGTGGAGGCCTTGGTGGGCGGCACCGAAGGTTTGCTGACGGCTTATTACGAGCCCTTGCTGGAGGCCTCGCGCAAGGCCACGGCCGAATTCTCCGTGCCCTTGTACCGCCCACCGCCCGGTCTGGCGCAACGCAAACCCTGGTTTACGCGCCAGGAGATCGATACCCTGGCGCCGGTGCAGGCGCTGCTGAAGGGGCGCGAGATCGCGTTTCTAGCGGACCCGGTGGACGCGCTGATTTTGCAGATCCAGGGCTCCGGGCGCTTGCGCATCACCGAGGACGATGGCACGCAGGTGCTGGTGCGGCTGGCCTATGCCGGCTCCAACGAGCAGCCGTACAAAAGCGTCGGTCGCTGGCTGCTCGACCAAGGCCAGGTGCGCGATGCCTCCTGGCCGGCCATCAAGGCCTGGCTGGCACGCAATCCGGGGCGCACCAACGAGTTGCTGTGGAGCAATCCGCGCACCGTGTTTTTCCGGGAAGAGCCGTTGTCGAAGCAGGATGCTGTCTGGGGCCCGAAAGGGGCGCAGGGCGTGGCGCTGACGCCGGGGCGCTCGATTGCGGTGGACCCCGGCAGCATTCCCTACGGCACACCGGTCTGGCTGGCCTCCAGCGGCGCTGCCGCGAACCTGCAAAAACTGGTGCTGGCGCAGGACACCGGCAGCGCCATCACGGGCGGCGTGCGAGCCGATTATTTTGCCGGCTGGGGTGCCTCCGCGGCGGAACTGGCGGCGCATCTGAAACAGCCGTTGCGGCTTTGGGTGCTGTGGCCGCGTCAGGGATTGTGAAGCCGGCCCGGTTACGAGCACGTTACCATTGACACCGGAGAGGCCGCAGGCCTCAAGCAGCATTGAACGGATGAACCCATGAGCACAGACTTGCGTGAAATCGACGAGCGGACCAATCTGGCCGGCAGCAGCATGTTCGAGTTGCTGTTGTTCCGTCTGGGGCAGGCGCCGGGCTCGGACCGGCATGAACTGTTTGGCATCAACGTGTTCAAGGTGCGCGAAATTCTGGTGATGCCCGAGATCACCATGCTGGCCAATGCGCCGCCCAACATCATGGGTGTGGCCAATATCCGGGGGCAAATGATCACGGTGATCAACCTGCCGCGCATCATGGGCTGCCAGCCCAACAAGGGCCCGGGTATTTTGATGGTCACCGAGTTTTCCCGCACGACCCAGGGTTTTGCGGTGGAAGAGGTCAACGAGATCGTGCGGCTGGAGTGGAAGCAGGTGCTGTCCGCCGCCGGCACCGGCGGCAGCCTGGTGACCAGCATTGCCCAGCTCGATGGCGATGTGGAGAACGCCCGTCTGGCGCAGGTGCTGGACGTGGAGCAGATCCTGCGCGATGTGCTGGGACAGGAGCCGCCAGCGGTGCAGGACCCCGAACTCGGCTCCAGGGTTCACTTGCCGCCCGGCACCGTGATTCTGGCGGCGGACGACTCGGCGCTGGCCAGAATGATGATCGAGGACGGACTGAAGGCCATGAATGTGACTTACATCATGACCCAGACCGGCCAGGAAGCCTGGGATCGCTTGCAGCTCATGGCTCAGCAGGCCGAGGCCGAAGGCAAGACCATCAAGGACAAGGTTGCCCTGGTTCTGACCGATCTGGAAATGCCCGAGATGGACGGCTTCACGCTGACGCGCAACATCAAGCAGGACCCGCGTTTCAGGAGCCTTCCGGTGATCATCCATTCGTCCCTGACCGGCACCACCAACGAGGCGCATGTGAAAAGCGTGGGCGCCGATGCCTACGTCGCCAAGTTCGTGGTGGAGGAACTGGCGGCCACCATTTACCGGGTGCTGGCGCGCTAGTACTCAGGAACAGAGGTATCGGAACAAAACACCGTTCCAGCCGAGCTTGCCTGATCTTTCGCAAGTCAAGAACTGAGGCTCAAGCGTGAGTGGCCCGAGGGCGCTGGGGTGAGTGACTCCGCGAATGTCACCCGGCCTGCGGCCTCCTTCTTTATTTGGCAAAACCCCAAGTCCACGCCGCGCCACCCACCCCAGCGCCCTCGGCAACGAGCGTCTGTGGTTCGCGCAGTCCGCACACCACCCTGCTTGAATGATCTGGCTGGCGGGGCGCTCAGCGCAGCGGCATAAAGGAGGAGTCCGAAGGTCGGGGGACAGCTGCGGAGCCGAGTGCCCCACCAGCCTGATCCTCCCACTATGCTGAACTGGGTTTGGCATGTCTTTATTTCGGGAAAAATCCAGTACTTGGAGCATAGGGGTCGATGGGGACCAGGCACGCCGAGCCGGGAAGGCCTACACTTCGCCAGCAAAAATGAGACTGCCGATGCGCTTTGGCGCTGGGCGGCATTATGGAGACTTGATCGATGAACGCACCGCTACCCGAACACCTGCGCCTGGCGCTGGAAACTGTGACGCTGGACGACAAATACGCGCTGGACTATGGACCGGCTTTCATGAGCGGCGTGCAGGCGCTGGTCAAGCTGCCCTTGTTGCAGCGTCTGCGCGATCAGCGCCAGGGCAAGAATACGGCCGGTTTCATCAGCGGCTACCGCGGCTCGCCGCTGGGCGGCTACGACCAGGCGCTGGTCAAGGCCAGCAAATACCTGAAGGCGCAGAACATTGTTTTTCAGCCGGGCGTCAACGAAGAACTGGCCGCCACCGCCTTGTGGGGCACCCAGCAACTGGGGTTTGCACCGCCCGGCAGCAATAAATTCGATGGTGTGTTCGGTATCTGGTACGGCAAGGGGCCGGGGGTGGACCGCTGCGGCGATGTCTTCAAGCACGCCAACATGGCCGGCACCACCCCGTGGGGCGGCGTGATCGCGGTGGCGGGCGACGACCACGTGTCGAAAAGCTCCACCGCGGCGCACCAGAGCGACCACATCTTCAAGGCCTGCGGCACGCCGGTCTTTTTTCCGGCCACGGTGCAGGAGATTCTGGACCTGGGGATTCATGCGTTTGCCATGAGCCGTTTCTCGGGGGTCTGGGCCGGCATGAAGACGATTCAGGAAATTGTCGAATCCAGCGCCAGCGCCATGATCGACCCGGAGCGGGTGCAGATCAAAATCCCGACCGACTTCGAGATGCCACCCGGCGGCGTGCATATTCGCTGGCCCGATCACGCTCTCGATCAGGAAGCCCGGCTGTTCCATTACAAGTGGTACGCCGCGCTGGCCTATGTGCGCGCCAATCGGCTCAACTACAACGTGATCGAAGGCCCGCACGACCGCTTCGGTCTGATGGCCAGCGGCAAGGCCTACAACGACACGCGCCAGGCGCTGCTGGATCTGGGGCTGGACGACGACAGTTGCCGGCAACTGGGCATCCGCCTGCACAAGGTGGGTGTGGTGTGGCCGCTGGAGGCGCAATTGACGCGCGAATTTGCCACCGGCTTGCAGGAAATCCTGGTGGTGGAGGAAAAGCGCCAGGTCATCGAGTACCAGCTCAAGGAGGAGCTCTACAACTGGCGCGCCGACGTGCGCCCCAATGTGCTGGGCAAGTTCGACGATCTGGGTGGTGATCACGCCGGCGGCGAATGGTCCATGTCGAACCCGACCGCCAATACCTTGCTGCGCGCCAATGCCGACCTGTCGCCGGCGATCATTGCGCGCGTCATCGCGCAGCGCCTGAAGAAGCTGGGCGTCGACGCCTCCGTTGCGGCTCGCATGGACGCGCAACTGGCCCTGCTGCAGGCCAAGGAGAACGCCATGCAGGCGATCGAGCTGGGCGCCGGCAAGACGGCGGAGCGCCAGCCCTGGTTCTGCTCCGGCTGCCCGCACAACACCTCGACCAAGGTGCCCGAAGGTTCGCGTGCCATGGCCGGCATCGGCTGTCACTTCATGAGCATCTGGATGGGCCGCGCCACGGTCGGCTTTACCCAGATGGGGGGCGAGGGCGTGCCCTGGGTCGGCCAGCAGCCGTTCAGCACCGACCAGCACATGTTCGCCAATCTGGGCGACGGCACCTACTTCCACAGCGGGCTGCTGGCGATTCGCCAGAGCATTGCGGCCGGCGTCAACATCACCTACAAGATTTTGTACAACGACGCGGTCGCCATGACCGGCGGCCAGCAGGTCGGCGAGCGGCCGGAAGGCCACGCGGTGACGCAAATCGCCCAGAGCATGCGGGCCGAGGGCGCGGTCAAGATCGTGGTCGTCACGGACGAACCCGAGAAGTACCAGGGCGTCAAGCTGGTGGAGGGGGTGGCGGTGCGCCAGCGCGACGAACTGGACCGCATCCAGCGCGAGTTCCGGGAGATCAAAGGCACCACGGTCATCATTTACGACCAGACCTGTGCCACCGAGAAGCGCCGGCGCAGGAAGCGCGGCAGCCTGGTCGACCCGGCCAAACGGGTGTTCATCAACGAGCTGGTGTGCGAAGGCTGTGGCGACTGCGGCGTGCAAAGCAACTGCCTGAGCGTGGAGCCGCTGGAGACCGAGTTCGGCCGCAAACGCAGGATCAACCAGAGCACCTGCAACAAGGACTATTCCTGTCTCAAGGGTTTTTGCCCCAGCTTTGTCACCGTGGAGGGCGGGCAACTGCGCAAGAAAGCCAAGGGCAAGGGGCTGTCGCCGTTCGAGCTGGGCGCTTTGCCGGAGCCGCTGCTGCCGACTGTGGAGGGCGCGAACGCCACGGTCTGGGGCATTGTGGTGGCCGGCGTCGGTGGCACCGGCGTCATCACCATCGGCCAGTTGCTGGGCGTGGCGGCGCACCTGGAGGGCAAGGGCATCGTGACCCAGGATGCCGGCGGTCTGGCGCAAAAAGGCGGCGCCACCTGGAGCCATGTGCTGATCGGGGCGACGCAGGAGGCCATTCGCACCAGTCGCGTCAGCATGGCGGCGGCCGACCTGGTCATCGGCTGCGATCCGATCGTGGCGGCGGCCAAGGACACCGTGCTGCGCATGCGCCAGGGGCGCACCCGGGTGGCGCTGAATTCGCACGCGGCGCCGACGGCGGCTTTTGTCGGCAACGCCAATTGGCAGAATCCGGCAGCCGCCTGCGTCAGCGCCATCGCCGGCAGCGTCGGAGCGGCGGCGCTGGGCGCCTTCAACGCCGATGCGGCGGCCACCGAATTGATGGGTGACAGCATTTACACCAACCCGATCATGCTGGGCTATGCCTGGCAGAGAGGCTGGATTCCGCTGCAACAGGCCTCGTTGCTGCGCGCCATCGAACTCAACGGCGTGGCGGTGGAGGCCAACAAGACCGCCTTCGAATGGGGCCGCCGGGCGGCGCACGATGCGGTCGCGTTCGAGCAACTGCTCAGTCCGGCCCAGGTCATGGTATTTGCCAAACGCAGCGCGCTCGATGAGCTGATTGCCAGGCGAGTCGAGTTCTTGACGGCTTACCAGAATGCCGCTTATGCCGAGAGCTACCAGCGGTTTGTGCAGCAGGTCAGAAGCGTCGATCAGTCGCTCGGCCAGAAGGGGTTGGCGCTGACCGAGGCGGTGGCGCGCTACCTGTTCAAGCTGATGGCCTACAAGGACGAGTTCGAGGTTGCGCGCCTGCATGCCGACCCGGCGTTCCTGGCCGGCATCAACGCGCTGTTCGAAGGCGACTTCAAGCTGCACTACCACCTGGCGCCGCCCCTCTTGGCCAGGAGAAATGAAAAAGGCGAATTGCAGAAGCAGCAGTTCGGCCCCGCCACGCTGGGCGTATTCAAGGTGCTGGCCCGGCTCAAGGGCTTGCGCGGCGGCTTGCTGGATATTTTCGGCAAGACCGCGGAGCGGCGCCAGGAACGCGCCCTGATCGGCGACTACCGGGCCGCGATCGAGGAAATTCTTGGCCTGCTGCGCAACCCGGGCGATGAAGCCGGCAACCGGGAGCGCTATGCCCTGGCGCTGGAGTTTGCCCGCATCCCCGAGCAAATCAAGGGTTTTGGCCATGTGAAGGAGCGCAACCTGAAGCTGGCCCGGCAAAATTGGGACGCTCAGCTGGCGCGCTTGCGGCAGCCGCAGGCCCAGCCGAAAGCGGCCTGAGGCCTTTCTTCGGGCTGGCGCCGCCCGCTTACAATGACGGGCTGCCCGTCTTTGGCACGGACCTGTGCGGGAAAGCACACGGCGTCTCGTTTTCCTGATTCAATATTCTGGAGTTTCTTGTGTTTATTTCTTCTGCTTTTGCTCAAACCGCCCCCGCTGCCGGCGGGGATATGCAATCTTCGCTCATGAGCATGCTGCCGCTGGTGCTGATGTTCGTGGTGCTCTATTTCGTGATGATCCGTCCGCAAATGAAAAAGCAGAAGGAACATCGCGCCATGATCGATGCCCTGGCCAAGGGCGACGAGATCGCCACCGCCGGCGGCGTGCTGGGCAAGGTGAGCAAGCTGGGCGACAGTTATCTGACGCTGGAGGTGGCGGCCGGCGTCGAGCTGCAAATCCAGCGCAGCGCCGTGGTGCAGGTGCTGCCCAAGGGAACCATCAAGTAATTCCGAAGCGTCACAGCAATCTACAAAGGCGCGATCATGAATCGTTACCCGGTATGGAAGTACGTGATCATTGTGATCGCGCTGCTGGTGGGGTTTTTCTACACCTTGCCCAATTTTTTTGGCGAGGCGCCGGCGGTCCAGGTGTCGTCGGCCAAAGTCACTTACAAGGTCGACGCCAGCACCAAGGCGCGGGTTGAGGAAGCCCTCAAGTCGGCCGGCCTGACGGCCGATCTGGTGAGCTTGGACAATGCCTCGGTGAAGGCGCGTTTCGGCAACACCGAGGATCAGCTCAAGGCCAAGGACGCGATTCAAAAAGCGCTGATCCCGGATACCGCCAACGCCCGCTACGTGGTGGCGCTCAATTTGCTGTCGCGCTCACCGGTCTGGCTCACCTCCTTGCGCGCCTTTCCCATGTACCTGGGGCTGGATTTGCGCGGCGGCGTGCATTTCATGCTGCAAGTCGACATGCAGGCGGCGCTGGCCAAGAAGGCGGAATCGCTGGCTGGTGACATCCGCACCAGTCTGCGCGAGAAGAATGTGCGGCACAGCGGCATCAACCGCAACGGCCAGACCATCGAAGTGCGGTTTCGGGATGCTCCGACACTGGCGGCTGCCAAGGCCCTGATCCTGGAGCAGTTCACCGACCTGCAAACGGTGGAGGGCGTCGACGGCACCGATTTGAAATTGACGGCCAGCATCAAACCCGAGGCGGCACGCCGGGTGCAGGACCAGTCGCTCAAGCAGAACATCACCACCTTGCACAACCGGATCAATGAACTGGGCGTGGCCGAGCCGGTCATTCAGCAGCAGGGGCTGGACCGCATTGTGGTGCAGTTGCCGGGTGTCCAGGACACCGCCAAGGCGAAGGACATTCTGGGCCGCACCGCGACGCTGGAAGTGCGCATGGTCGACGAAAGCAGTGAGGCGAGTGCCGCGGTGGGTGGAGCGGCGGCGGTGCCGTTTGGTTCCGAGCGCTATCTGGAACGCAACGGCCAGCCGGTGATTGTCAAGAAACAAGTCATTCTGACCGGTGAAAACCTGACCGATGCGCAGCCCGGTTTCGACAACCAGACGCAGGAAGCGGTGGTCAACCTGACCCTGGACGCCAAGGGTTCCCGGGTGTTCCGGGACGTGACGCGCGAGAACATCGGCAAGCGCATGGCCATTTTGCTGTTTGAAAAAGGCAAGGGTGAAGTGGTGACGGCACCAGTGATCCGCTCCGAGATCGGCGGCGGTCGGGTGCAGATCTCGGGCCGCATGACATCCATGGAAGCCAACGACACGGCCTTGCTGCTGCGCGCCGGCTCGCTGGCGGCGCCGATGGAAATCATCGAGGAAACCACCATTGGCCCGAGTCTGGGCGCCGAAAACATTGCCAAGGGCTTTCACAGCGTGACCTGGGGCTTTGCCGCGGTAGCGGTCTTCATGTGCCTGTACTACGTCTTGTTCGGGATGTTTTCCAGCATCTCGCTGGCGGTCAATCTGCTGCTGCTGGTGGCGGTGCTGTCGATGCTGCAGGCCACCCTGACCCTGCCCGGCATGGCCGCCATGGCGCTGGTGCTGGGCATGGCGATTGACTCCAACGTGCTGATCAATGAGCGGGTGCGTGAGGAACTGCGCAACGGCGCCTCGGCGCAGGCCGCCATCCACGCCGGTTATGACCGGGCCTGGGCCACCATCCTGGACTCCAATGTCACCACCTTGATTGCGGGGCTGGCGCTGCTGGCTTTTGGTTCCGGGCCGGTGCGCGGCTTTGCGGTGGTGCATTGCCTGGGCATTTTGACCAGCATGTTCTCCGGTGTCTTCTTTTCCAGAGGCCTGGTCAACCTGTGGTACGGCCGGCAAAACAAGCTCAAGAGCTTGTCCATTGGCACCGTGTGGCGCCCCGAGTCCGAGACCCCGGTGAAGTCCAACTAGAACGAGGCAGTCATGGAATTTTTCAAAATCAAGCGCGACATTCCGTTCATGCGGCATGCCATCGTTTTCAATCTGGTGTCCCTGGTGACTTTTTTGGCCGCCGTCTTCTTCCTGTTCAGCCGGGGTTTGCATCTGTCGGTGGAATTCACCGGCGGCACCTTGATGGAGGTGACCTACGCGCAACCGGCCGACTTGAATCTGGTTCGCGCCACCGTGGCCAAGCTGGGCCTGAATGACGTGCAGGTGCAAAACTTCGGCACCGCACGCGACGTGTTGATCCGCCTGCCGGCGCAAAAAGGCGTGAGTTCGGCGCAGCAAAGCGAGCAGGTGATGAACGCGCTCAAGGCTGCCGATGCGTCGGCTGCCATGCGCCGTACCGAGTTCGTCGGACCCCAGGTGGGGGACGAACTGGCGACCGACGGGCTGAAGGCGCTGGCCTCCGTGGTGATCGGCATCATGCTTTACCTGGCGCTGCGCTTCGAGTGGAAATTTGCCGTGGCCGCCATCATCGCCAATCTGCACGACGTCGTCATCATTCTGGGCTTCTTTGCTTTTTTCCAGTGGGAGTTTTCGCTGCCGGTGCTGGCCGCCGTGCTGGCGGTGCTGGGTTACTCGGTCAATGAGTCGGTGGTGATTTTCGACCGGATTCGGGAGAATTTCCGGCGCTACCGCAAGATGACCACGGTGCAGATCATCGACAGCTCGATCACCTCGACCATCAGTCGAACCATCATCACCCACGGTTGCACGCAATTGATGGTGCTGTCGATGTTGCTGTTCGGCGGCGCCACGCTGCATTACTTTGCCCTTGCGCTGACCATTGGTATTTTGTTTGGTATCTACTCCTCGGTCTTTGTCGCGGCCGCCATTGCCATGTGGCTGGGTATCAAGCGGGACGATCTGATCAAGGGTGGCGCCAAGAAAGAGGAAGACCCCAATGATCCCAATGCAGGTGCCACCGTCTGATTAGAATTTCAAGCATGGTCACTACCGCATCTGTTACGCAGCGCAGCCTGCTGTCGCAGGAAACGCGCAAGCGCTTTGTGACCGAGGTCGGGCGTGCCATGGTGGAACTCGGCAGCGCGGTGCAGGAGCGGCTCGGCACCTTGATGAACGAGGTTGCGCCGTCGCGTGAAATGCAAAGCCGGCGCGACGCCTGGACTTTGTACCAGCATAGCCAGACGGCTTGGGTGGAGGGTACCCTGAAGTCCTGGCAGGAGGCGTTGAAACCGGTGGCAAAACCGAAAAAGACGCCGGATGCTGCCTTTGCCTTTGAGTTGGTTGCCACCGATGTCGCGGAGAACAAGATCCTGGCCTCGCGCCTGGCCCTGGGTGTGATGGAAAAGGCGGCGGCCGAGGTCAATGACCTGCACTTGCGCATCCGGCATCTGGAAAACACGCAGGAGCTTGAAAACCAGGATATTCTGCGCCCCGAAATTCTGCTGCTCCCCATGGTCGAGCGCTGGGCCGGCGTCGGCTTGTCGCGCGAGGTGTGGCAGATGGTCAACGATTCGGCCGCCAAACTGCTGACCGAGCGTCTGCAACAGGCGTATGCCAATGGCAATGCGTTTTTGATCAAGCAAGGTGTGCTGCCCACCATTGAGCTGGCGGACCGCGTCACCCGCGTGCCGACCGCCACGGGGCGGCCGGTTCAGCCGGGAGCCAAAGCGCCGGCGGACGCCGTTCCCGCCGCGCCCACGGAAGCCGAAAAAAGGGGGGAGCCGCCGGGCTATGCCGGTGACGCCGGAGCGCGCTCCGCCCCGGGCCAGCCGATGCGGGGGCAGGAGTTTGCCGGGCGTCCGGGGGCGCCCGGTCAGCCGCGTTCCGGGGCGGCTTTTGGCGGACGCTTGGGATGGGATAACGGTGCCGCCACAGGGCAGCCAGACCAGCGCCCGGCCCAGCGCTACAGCTCCGACATGGCCAGCGCGGCCGAAGAAACCCGCATGATGACCGGCACCACGCCGCTGGCCCGGGCGCGCAGTCGCGCCATCGGCGTTGTCGGTCAGCTCAGGCGCTTGTTGGTGACTACGACGGGAACGAATTTCGAGACCACCGCGCACCAGGCGCCTTCGCCGGCGTTGGCGGCGGCCATCGCGGTGCCGCCGGCCGGACCGGCCGCGCCGGGGCCGGCCCATGCCGCGGTGGCGGAAGACTACAGCCAGGCCGGCGTGGCCCGGGTTTCGGCCGACTTGCGCCGCCGAACCACCGACCTCAAGAACAAAGCCGAAACCAAAAACGAAAAGGCGGTGATCGAAATTG
This sequence comes from Rhodoferax sp., assembly GCF_028714215.1. Taxonomy (GTDB): domain Bacteria; phylum Pseudomonadota; class Gammaproteobacteria; order Burkholderiales; family Burkholderiaceae_C; genus Rhodoferax. Next base: position 21,053 of record NZ_JAQTMS010000020.1, read on the forward strand.
TGGCGCTGATGTTTCAGGCTATTTTGCAGGAAGATCGGATACCGCCGGCGATCCGGGTCTGGTTTGCGCGCCTGCAAATGCCGGTGCTGCGCGTCGCCCTGATGGAACCGGATTTCTTTGGTACGCTGGATCATCCGGCGCGCCAGTTGATCGACCGCATGGGTTCTTGCGTCATGGGTTTCGATGCCAGCGGCATCAACGGCAGTGCGCTGGAGACTGAAATCAAACGGATAGTGCAGGTGATCGAGCAATACCCGGAGACCGGTAAACGGGTTTACCAACTGGTCTATGACGAGTTTCAGACCTTTCTGTCCCAATTTCTGACCGGTCGGGGTTCGACCCAGAAAGTGGTGGGTGTGGCGCAGCAGGTGGAGCTGAAGGAAACGCTGACGATCCAGTACACGATCGAAATGCGCAACATGCTCAAGGACATGCCGGTGCGCGAGTCGATTCGCCAGTTTCTGTTCAAGGTCTGGGCCGAGGTGCTGGCGGTGGCGGCGGTGCGCAAGGGTCCGCAGCACGCGGAGACCCTGGGCCTGAAAAAACTGGCGACCGATCTGATCTGGGCCGCCAGTGCCAAGCCCAATCGCAGCGATCGCACCCGCGTGATTCGGGACTTGCCGCTGATCCAGCAAAAACTGCGCGCCGGCATGACGCTGCTGGGCGTCACGCCGGCGGAGCAGGAGGCCCATATCAAAACCGTCAGCGACACCTTGGCCGATGCCTTCGTGTCCAAGACGCAGGCGATTCCGAACGAGCAGATCGCCGCCATGGCGGAACGCCTGACCCATCTGGAAGACTTTGTCACAGATGAGGGCATGGGCGATTTGCCGCTGGACGCTCAGGGTATCGAAATGATGCTGGGGCTTGACGCCTCGAATATTGATGTGGTGACCGATGGCGGCTCCAAGCCGACCGCGGCCATGCTGGCGTGGGCGCAGGAATTGCAGGTAGGGGCCTGGTTTACGCTGGACCATAACGGACGGGTGGCCCAGGTGCAGTTTGTCTGGCGCAGCGAGCGCAAGCATCTGAACCTGTTTGCTTCCAGCGATGGGCGCAGTTACCTGATACAGGCCAGGCGCCTGGCGGCCTACCTGCAGGCCGGTCTGCTGTTGCCGCAGGAACAGGAAACGCTGACCGTGCGCGCGACCCGTGACGCCTTGGGCAAGCTGAGCGCCAATCCTGAGCGTTTGCTCGGCTGAAACGCTACGCCGATCCTTTGATCGCTTGGGGACAGAGCTGAAGGTCTGTGCCGCAAGTCTTTAATCGGTTGAGGACAGAGCTAAAGGTCTGTCCCGCAAATTTCTAAGTGGGTGTCAGTCGCTGGAACAGTCCGCCGGGCAGGCGCGCCACCAGGCCGTCAAGTTCCAGTGCCATCAATTGGGCTTGCAGCTCCGCCGTCTCCAGGCTGGAACGGGCTTGCAGTGCTTCCAGTCCGACTGGATCAAAGCCGAGGACTTCCAGCAGCCTGTGTGCCGGGTCGGTTCGGTCCTGCGCCGCGCTGCCATCCGCCTTTAAATCATGGGTCATGGTCGGCGCGAACCGGATGTTCATCTCTTCGAGCACGTCCTGCGCCGATTCCACCAGCTTGGCACCTTGCTTGATCAGCGCGTGGCAGCCGCGCGCCTGGCTGGAGTGAATCGAACCGGGAATGGCAAAAACATCCTTGCCCTGCTCGGCCGTCAGCCGGGCGGTGATCAGCGAGCCCGACTGCACGGCCGCTTCCACCACCAAAGTGCCTTGTGCCAGACCGGCAATGAGGCGGTTGCGCTTCGGGAAATTGGCCGCCAATGGCGCTGTCCCCAGCGGGTACTCGCTGACCAGCAGCCCGTGTTGGGCAATCCGATGGGCCAGTGCAAGATGGCGTTTCGGATAGACCCGGTCCAGTCCGGTGCCGACCACGGCCACCGTCGCCAGCCGCACCGAGCCGGCTTCGACGCTCTCCAGGGCACCTTCATGGGCGGCGCCGTCCACCCCCAGGGCCAGGCCCGAAATCACGGTCAGACCGGCCTGTCCCAAGGCCTTGGCAAAATAGCGCGCGTTGGTCGCCCCCTGTGGGCTAGGGTTGCGACTGCCGACCACGGCAATGCTGTTGGCCAGGCTATTTGCTGGCAGATGGGTGGCAGGTGGCGTGCCGTTCTGGGTCGCCATCGAAGGGTCGCAGGAAAATTTTCCGGCACCCAGCAGGTACAGCAGCAGCGGTGGGTCCTCGATCGCCAAAAGCGAAGCCGGGTAGTCGGCGTCGCCCAACACCAGGATCCGGCGCTGGGCACTGCCCGGGCCGGACTGCTGCAGCCAGTTCCAGGTGGTCTCAAGCAGGGCGGCCAGTTCCGGCGGCTCGCTGCGCAATGCCGCCGCCAGTGGCGCACTGACGACCTGTCGCAGGGCCGTGGCCGACTGCTGGAACACTGCCTGCGGCAGCCCGAATGCCGCCAGCAATTTGCGCGCCGTCTGATTGCCGACGCCGGGTGTCAAGGTCAGGCGCAGCCAACTGCCCAGTTCAGCGTGCTCCATCGCCGGTTTTTGCGTCCGCTGTCAGCGCGGGTTGACCAGGCGGTCTCCCACCTTGACGCTGTCGGTGATTTCCAGCACCAAGCCGTAGGAGAGGCGCTCGAAGGTCCGGAACACCATCAGCAAGCCGTTGCGCTCATCCGGCAATTTCAATTCAGGTCGCGCTTCGTCAGTCTTGTCCAGCAGGCGGGCCCCGTCTTTCAGGATCGCCATGACATGCCCCCGCTGGACTCCGTCCCGGCTGCCACGATTGAGTACCACCACCTGGTTTTGTGCGGCATTGACGACCGCGTTGCCGTACACCGAAACGATGCGGGCTTCAAATTTCAGCGCTGCCGCATGCGGTACGTAACTCAGCAATTCGCGCTCGGATTCCGGCAGCAGCCGGTCACCCACGCGCATTTCCTCCTTGGCGGCAAGGATGTCAATGGTGGCCGGTACAAGGTCGGTGCGGAGCTGGCCGTCACTGTCGCTGGATTGCTGGGTCGACTCGCCGCGCACCAGCAAGGCCTTGCCAACGTACTGGGCCTCATAGCCCAGAACTTCACTGGTGAGCGGATCCTTCAGGGGCGTCGCATTGCGAAATACCCGGTACACCTTCTGTTTTTTGTCGGGTTCATCCTTCAGTACCGTGTTGCCCTGACCGCGCGCGTAGGCCCGGTCGCCACGGGTCAGCAAGACGCGGCCTTCCTGCGTCGCCACAATGCGCGCCGCCAACTGGAGCTCGTTCTCTTCGACGATCACCGGTTCAGACAAAAAAGGCTCGATCAAATGGTTTTTCAATGTCGGCAGCGCTGCATCGCCCAGGGTCTCGTAACGGGTGCGTGGCGACAGGCGCACGGTTGGCGGCAGCGCCGGCTCGTCGGTGGCCGACGCTGACGCCGTGGTGCGCAACAGGGCACGTCCGTTTTTCTTTTCCAGGTACAACTTTTGTCCCGGGTAGATCCGATGCGGATTCTTGATTTCGGCCAGGTTCATGCCCCACAGCTCGGGCCAGCGCCACGGGCTCTTGAGGAACAGACCAGCGATGCCCCACAGCGTGTTACCGCGCTCAATGGTGTAGCTGTCGGGTGCATTGGCGGCCAGCTCGCTCAGCGGCACACCGGCTTGCGCGACCTGCGTCGCTGTCGCCTTTTGTTCTGGTGTCACGGGAAAGTTCTGGGCCCAGATGGACGGCGCCGCCACCAGGGTGCTGCTCAGCACGGCGACGCTGAGCGCCTGGCGCGCCAGCCTGAATTCCGCTAGCGTCGTTTTTGTCATGTTTAGCTGCACTGGGTTGCCTTTTGAACTGTTCTGGAGGACGCGTTTCGGCCGTGCCAGGGCTCGAAAAATCTTGATAAATCAGGTGCGATTTTGCACTCAAGCCCTTGATAGGGCAACGCTTTTGGAGTTGAAGCGCTGCCGGACTCTTGAAAAGTGGCGAAAATAGCGACATTTCGAAACCCTGTCGGACAGACAATAGTTACACGCAGTAACAAGCGCTGTCCTGAACCGATTAAATGGCTTTACTTCCTCTTCTTTACTATCCCGACCCCAAACTGCACACGGTGGCCAAACCGGTGGCGGCGGTGGACGACCGCGTGCGCACGCTGATTGCCGACATGCTTGAAACCATGTACCAGGCCAAGGGCATTGGTCTGGCCGCCACGCAGGTCGATGTGCACCAGCGCTTGATTGTGATGGACGTTTCGGAAGAGCGCGATCAGCCGCTGGTGCTGATCAATCCGCAACTGGTCTGGACCAGCCCGGAGACCCATCTGAACGAAGAAGGTTGCCTGTCGGTGCCCGGCATCTATGACGGTGTCGAGCGCTTCGACGCGGTCAAGGTGAGCGCCCTGGACGGCGAGGGCAAGTCCCGCATCGTCGAAGCCGAGGATCTGCTGGCGGTGTGCATTCAGCACGAGATGGACCATTTGATGGGCAAAGTGTTCGTCGAATACCTGTCGCCGCTGAAACGCAACCGGATCAAGAAAAAGATGCTCAAGGCACAGCGTGAGGAGCAGCGGTGAGGCTGATTTTTGCCGGCACGCCCGAGTTTGCCCGTGTCGCGCTGGAGCAGTTGCACGCCGCCGGTCATGAGATTGCGCTGGTGTTGACACAGCCGGACCGGCCGGCCGGGCGCGGTCTGAAACTGCAGGCCTCCAGCGTCAAGCAATTCGCACTGCAGCACGCTCTGCCGATAGCGCAACCACGCAGCCTGCGGCTGGACGGCAAATACCCCGACGATGCGTTGGCGGCGCGCGTGGCGCTCCAGGCGGCGCACGCCGAGGCGATGGTGGTGGCCGCCTACGGCCTGATTCTGCCTCAGTGGGTGCTGGACATACCGGCGCGCGGCTGCTTCAATATTCACGCCTCGCTGCTGCCTCGCTGGCGCGGCGCGGCGCCGATTCACCGGGCCATCGAAGCGGGCGACCGCGAGACCGGTGTCACCATCATGCAAATGGACGCCGGGCTTGATACCGGCGCCATGCTGCTGGCGCACACGACCCCCATCATGGCCAGCGATAGCACCGGCAGCTTGCAGGAACGACTGGCGCTGCTGGGCGGGCGCTTGATGCTGCTGGCGCTGGAGCAGGCCGCTGCCGGCAAATTGAAGCCGCTGCCGCAAGCCTTGATGGGCGTCACGTACGCCCACAAAATTGAAAAACATGAAGCAGCCATCGACTGGGCGCAGCCGGCTGCCCGGATCGCGCAGCGGGTGCACGCCTTCAACCCGTTCCCTGGTGCCACGGCGACGCTGAACGGTGAAACCCTGAAGATCTGGATGGCGGCTCTGGTGCCGGGCGTGCCGCCGGCCGCAACAGAACCCGGCAGCGTGCTGCTGGTGGGACCGCAAGGCATCCTGGTGGCGGCCAAGGATTCGATGCTGGTGCTCACCGAACTGCAGCGTCCCGGTGCCAAGCGCATGCCAGTGGCCGATCTGCTGCATGGTTTCGATCTGCGTCCCGGCATGGTCTTTGAAACGCGCAGTGCACCGCCGGTGTCAGCCCGGACTTGAGCTGCCGGCGATCCGTGTTTTTCCTGCCCCGCAACTACCGGCACGCCGAATTTCGCCAGGGTCTGCTTGACTCGCTGGCGGTGGCGCCGGGCATCGCCGCCTGGGGTTTGATGACCGGTGTGGCGATGATGAAATCCGGCATGAGCAGCATCGAAGCGCTGCTCATGAGCGTGATCGTTTTTGCCGGCAGTTCGCAGCTGGCCGCGATTCCGCTGCTGACGGCAGGGGCTCCCATGTGGGTGATCCTGGCGACCGGCTTTTGTGTCAATCTGCGCTTTGTCGTGTTCAGTGCCCACTTGCGACCCTACCTCATGCACTTGCCGCGCTGGCAGCGATTGGTCTGCGGTTATCTGACGGCGGATTTGAGTTACGTGCTGTTCACCCAACGCTACCCCCATCACGGCGGTGACGGCGCGCAGCTGCAGGCCCAGCAGGCGTATCTGGCCGGCAACTGCGGCGTCAGCTGGTTGGGCTGGACCGGCAGCAGCGTGCTGGGGGTGGTGCTGGCCAATTTCATTCCGACAAACTGGGGTCTGGGTTTTGCTGGCATTCTGGCGCTGCTGGGTATCTTGTGCTCGCTGGCCGCAAGCCGCTTGCGACTGGTCGCGGTCGGGGTGGCGGGTGCGGCGGCAGTGGTCTCTTTTGCCTTGCCGTTCAAGCTCAATATCCTGGTCGCCATCGCGGCGGCGGTGGCCTGCTGCCTGCTGCTGGAGCAGACGCCCGCGGCCGGGCGGGAAGAAGCATGAGCGCCGCGCCGGGCCGCCCCAAGCAAGCTCGCGCCCCCTGGGGGGGCAGCGAGGACACGCAGTGCCGAGCGTGGGGGCAACCATGAGCGGCAGCACCGATCCCTGGACGCTGGTCACCATCATCGGTCTGGCCGCTGTGACGGTGTTGACGCGCTCTTTCTTTTTTATTTCCAGCAAGCCCTGGAAGTTGCCGCACTGGGCCCAGCGCGGTCTGCAATACGCGCCGATTGCCGCACTGGCCGCCGTCGTGGTGCCGGAAGTGGTGATGACGCAAGGCCACTTCATCGGCAGTTGGCAAGATGCCCGTCTGTTTGCCGTTGCCGCTGGCGCCCTCTGGTTTTTCTGGCGGCGCGGTGCCGGGCAAGCAGTACTGGGGACCATCCTCGCCGGCATGGCGGTGTATTTGCCCTTGCATTTGGGCCTGGGCTGGTAATTTGACGGCGCTGCGGGCTTCTACAATCCGGGCTGGTATTTTTCATTACTGACAGGGTAATTTCATGAACGTCATCCGCTTCTCCGACCTGTGCGCCCAGGGCCAGGTCACTGGCAAACGTGTATTCATACGGGCCGACCTCAACGTGCCGCAAGACGACGCCGGCCAGATCACGGAAGACACCCGGATTCGCGCCTCCCTGCCGTGTATCCGGATGGCGCTGGAGGCCGGTGCGGCGGTGATGGTGACCTCGCATCTGGGGCGTCCGACCGAAGGCCAGTTCAAGCCGGCTGACTCGCTGGCGCCGGTGGCCAAGCGGCTGGCGGAACTGTTGGACCGCGAGGTGCCGTTACGGTCCAATTGGGTCGATGGTGTCAGCGTGTTGCCGGGTCAGCTGGTGCTGCTGGAAAACTGCCGCCTCAACAAGGGTGAAAAGAAGAACAACGAAGAGCTGGCCAAAAAAATGGCCGCCTTGTGCGATATTTTTGTGCATGACGCGTTCGGCACGGCGCACCGTGCCGAAGCTTCCACCTACGGTATCGCGCAGTTCGCCAAGGTGGCCTGTGCCGGTCCGCTGCTGGCGGCCGAGATGGACGCCATCGGCAAAGCGCTGGCGAATCCGAAACGGCCGCTGGTCGCGATCGTGGCGGGTTCCAAGGTTTCGACCAAGCTGACCATCCTCAAGAGCCTGGCGGAGAAGGTGGACCAGCTGATTGTCGGTGGCGGCATCGCCAACACCTTCATGCTGGCGGCCGGGCTGAAGATCGGCAAGAGTCTGGCCGAACCGGATTTGCTGGCGGAAGCCAAAGCCGTGATCGAGGCCATGAAAGCCAGGGGCGCGGCGGTGCCGATTCCGACCGACGTGGTCACCGCCAAGACTTTCTCGGCCGAGGCGCCGGCCACTGTCAAGGCGGCCAGTGAGGTGGCCGATGACGACCTGATTCTGGACATCGGTCCGCAGACCGCGGCGGCGCTGGCCGCCCAACTGAAGCAGGCCGGCACCATCGTCTGGAACGGCCCGGTCGGGGTCTTCGAGTTCCCGGCCTTCGAGATGGGCACCAAGGTGATTGCGCAGGCGATTGCGCAGTCCAGCGCGTTTTCCATCGCCGGCGGTGGCGATACCTTGGCGGCCATTGCCAAGTACGGAATTGAAAAACAGATCAGTTACATCTCCACCGGCGGCGGGGCGTTTCTGGAGGTGCTGGAGGGCAAGACCTTGCCGGCCTTCGAGATCCTGGCGCGCCGCGCGGCTGGCTGACTGATCGGCGTCCCGGCACCGTCGGCACCAGGCCCACTACCGGTTCCTGAAAATAATCGATTGCAGCCGTTTCAGTTTGGGCGACACCACCGGCACCGTCAGCATGGTGCTGGCGATCGCCATCAGCAACAACGCGGTGAAGGTTTCGCTGCTGATGATGCGCTTGTCCAGCAGCACGTTGACGAAGATGATCATGATCAAGGCCTTGGTTTGCAGCAGCCAGCCGATCAGTGAGCCCTCGCCGGCTTCCCAGTGGAGGATTTTTCCGGCCAGATGGGTGCCCAGCAATTTCCCGCCAACCGAGGCCAGCAGCAGGACGCCGGCGGCGAGAAACACACTGGCGCCGCCCAGGTTCCAATTGGTGCGCAGGCCGGTGCTCAGGAAGAACACCGGCATTGCGATCAGCAGTACGTGGTGGCGCAAACTGTCCATCTGCTTCTGATCGAACCAGTGGCTGTCCAGCACGGCGCCGGCCAGGAAAGCGCCGACCATGAAGTGCAGGCCCGACCAGTCGGCGCCGAAGCCGCAAACGGCCAGCCAGATCAGCCCCACATACCAGCGGTCCCGTTCCGGCAGCCATTGCATGAGGCGGCGCAACAGGTAGGCCAAGACGGCAAAGGCCAGCAGAAATCCGAGCTGCCTGCCGATGCGTTCCCAATCCACCAGTATCACGGCCAGCACGGCCCAGATCGCGATGTCATCCAGGCTGGCATAGCGCAGGATGCGTTGGCCGATCGGCTGGCGCAGGATATCGAGCTTCTCCATCAGCAGGATCAGAATCGGCAGCGCGGTGACGGCGCAGGCCATGCCGACGCCCATGACAAATTGCCAGGTCATTGCTTTCGGACCGATCCAGCCCGGGTACGGCAACAGCGCCGCCGCGGCCAGGCAGCCCAGCAGCAGCGGTGTTCCCAGCGCCAGGCCGGCCGTGATGCCGCTTTCGCGGCGGTGTTCCCAGGCCTGCTGGAGATCGAGTTCGATGCCGGCGACCCAGACAAAAATCATCACCGCCCACCAGGCAATCCCGTTCAACAACTGGATCACTTGCGGATTGAAGACAAAGTTGTAGTAGTCGGGGAAGGCGGCGCCCAGCACACCGGGGCCCAGCAAGATGCCGGTGATGATCTGCACCACCACCAGGGGCGCGTAGTATTCCGTTCGCCCGACGCGCCAGATCAGGTACGGCAGCGTAAAAATGAGCGTCATCGCAATCAGGAATATTTCAGTGGAGCTCATCGAGATAGGTCTGGTGCCGGCCAGTGGAAGTGATTGGGAGTGCCGAAGTGTGCCATAGGCGTTGACCGTCCGGTGCTGGTGGGCCGTGGCCTGCCGGGCGGCCAAACCGGTGGTGCCGGGCACTCTGGTTTTGAAGGGTTGGGACGGTCGATGGTGCAAGCTGTTGCTGCCATGTAACCGCTTCCGTGTGAAAATGGAACGTTAACTACAAGGAGACCGCCTGATGCCCCGTCGTGCCACCAAAATTGTCGCCACCCTTGGCCCGGCCTGCAGCGACCCCGCGTTGCTGGAACAAATGATTCGCGCCGGCGTCAACGTGGTGCGTCTGAACTTCAGCCACGGCAAGGCGCAAGACCATATCGAGCGGGCTCGTCTGGTGCGTGAGGTGGCCCAGCGCGTGGGTCGCGAAGTGGCCATCATGGCGGATCTGCAAGGCCCCAAGATCCGGGTCGGCAAATTTGCCGAGGGCAAGATTTTTCTGACGCCGGGTCAGAAGTTCGTGCTGGATGCGGCGCGCACCGAGCTGGGCAACATCGATGCCGTGGGGCTGGACTACAAGGCCTTGCCGCGGGAAGTCAAGGCCGGCGATGTGCTGCTGCTCAACGATGGCCTGATCGTGATCACGGTCGACGCGGTGCTGGGCGATGCGGTTCACACCACGGTCAAGCTGGGCGGCGAATTGTCCAACAACAAGGGCATCAACAAACAGGGCGGCGGGCTGACGGCGCCGGCGCTCACCGCCAAGGACATGGACGACATCCGCACCGCCATGAGTTTCCAGGCCGATTACGTGGCAGTGAGTTTTCCGAAGAACGCCACCGACATGGAAATGGCGCGCCAACTGTGCAACGTGGCGGCCGAAGACGGACCCAAACCGGGCTTGATCGCCAAGATCGAGCGCGCCGAGGCGATTCCCAAGCTGGAAGAGATTTTGCTGGCCAGCGACGGCATCATGGTGGCGCGTGGCGACCTGGCGGTGGAGGTCGGCAATGCGGCCGTGCCGGCCCTGCAAAAACGCATGATCAAGCTGGCGCGCGAGCACGACAAGGTGGTGATTACCGCGACCCAGATGATGGAGTCCATGATCACCAACCCGGTGCCGACCCGGGCCGAGGTCAGCGACGTGGCCAACGCGGTGCTGGACGGCACCGACGCGGTGATGCTGTCGGCCGAGACAGCGGCCGGGAAATACCCCTTGGAAACAGTGGTCGAGATGGCCAAGATCTGCCACGCCGCCGAAGGTGGCGAGGATTTCAAACTGGAAGCCGATTTCACCGGCAAGACGTTCCAGCGCATCGACCAGTCGATCGCCATGGGAGCCTTGTTTACCGCCCACCACCTGGGTGCCAAGGCGATCGTGGCCATGACCGACAGCGGCTCCACCGCGCTGTGGATGAGCCGGCATCTGATTCAGGTGCCGATCTACGCCATCACCTCCAAGGTGGCGACGCAACGCCGGATGGCGCTGTACCGCAACGTGCGTCCGCTCTTCATAGACACCAGCACCGATCGCGACACGGCCCTGGCGGAGGCCGAGAACCATCTGAAAAGCCGTGGCATTGTGCAAAAAGGCGATGTCTATGCCATCACCTGCGGCGAACCCATGGGGGCACCGGGCGGTACCAATATGCTCAAGATTTGCCGGGTTTCCTGAAGTCTTGCGGGACAGACCGCAGTTACACGAAGTGAACAAGCTCTGTCCCCAACTGATACCTGGATGTCGGAAGTCCATCTTGCGGGACAGACCGCAGCCGCGGTCTCCCCAACCGATCAAACCGGATAACTGGCCGCCAGCACCGGCTGATTCTTTCCCTTGACGCGCAGGCTGATCTGCTCGCTGGCGGTCTCTGTCCAGCGGTCGACCGGACCCACCAGCAACTGACCGCCCCGAGCCTGGTCGCAGAGCCGTTTGGCGGTATTCACGGTGTCTCCGATGACGTCGTGGACTTGTGCTGATTCGGTGCCGAAAAAACCTTCCACCACCGGCCCCAGCCACAGCCCGGCGCCGGCCGACAATTGCAGTGGTTGTACCGCTGCCATGGCGGCGCGCAAGGCGTTCTGCATGATCGGCAGGGCTTGCTGGTCGGCGCGCAGCACCAGCAGCACTTCGTCACCGCTCAGCTTGGACTTGATCACCTCGGTGCCGCAGGATTCCAATACGGCGGCATAAAAACGGTTCAGCATGGCGATCACTTCTTCCGGCTGGTGCACCTCGCTCCAGGCGGTGAAGCCGCGCACATCGATGAAACCGACGGCACGTTCCACCCGGCTGGTGGCATGGGTGCCGCTGTCGCGCAGGACTTCCTCCACGACCTGACTGCCAAAGCCCCAGCGCGACAAGGTCTTGAGTTGATGGAGTAGATCGGCGATGACTGTTTTCTGGCGTCGGTTGACCAGTGCCAGTGAGGCCCATCCGCCGATTTGGGTGATCGCCAGGGCCAGCAAAAAGGCGTGAGGCGCTGAACTGAAGAAGCTGGAAATTCCCTCGAACCAGGGTTTCCCCTTGAGGTCCAGTGCGATATAGAAAAAAAGTGGACCCAGTCCCTGTGCCGCGCGGGACAGGAAGATGCCAGTCACGGCATGGTGGGGCTTGTGGTTACGTGTCTCCAGTGCCGCCCCCCAGGCGTAAATCAGCATCAGGATGATGAAAGTGAGGTGTTTGGGCTTGGTAAAAAACGAGCCGCCTTCGATCAGTGATTCGGCCAGAGCATAAAAAATCAGGCCCACCAGCCGGCTCCACCAGGGCAGCGCCAGTTCCTTGTAGCGGCGCCGTGCCAGCCAGGCGCTTTGCCCCAATGCCGTCACGATCAGCACATAGACGTCCGGTTTGCTGAACATGGCACCCCATTCCCAAACCGCCTCCAGCAGCAACAGCAGCAGCGCCAGTTGACCGACGCCTTCAAACAGTTCGGTCACGAACATGCCCAGGAAGGAGCCTTGCGAGGTGGTTTTTACCTGCTGATCAAGGGAGTCGGTCTTTTCCGTGTCCATGGTTGGCGCTGCGTCGAAACGTGTCTAACGACTCTTCTTGGCGCGATGCGGGTCGGCTGGCGCCGACGCGTCAGGGCTGGTAAACAGGGCGAATCTTGCGGGCATGATGGAACCGGTTCGGGACGATCCCCGGATTGTGCTCCCAGCGCTGGGCCTTGTCGTTAAAATTCAAGCCAGTTGCAGACCGTTTACCACTTACAAAGGATTTCATCATGGCTCTCGTTTCCATGCGCGAACTGCTCGATCACGCAGCCCTCAACGGCTACGGTATCCCGGCTTTCAACGTCAATAACCTGGAACAGGTGCAGGCCGTCATGGCGGCGGCCGACGAGGTTGGCGCGCCGGTCATTCTGCAGGCCAGCGCGGGAGCCCGCAAATATGCTGGCGAGGCTTTCATCAAACACCTGATCCTGGCGGCCATCGAGGCCTACCCCCACATTCCGCTGGTCATGCACCAGGACCATGGCCAAAGCCCGGATGTCTGCCAGGGCGCCATCAACCTGGGTTTCAGCTCGGTCATGATGGATGGCTCCTTGATGTCTGACGGCAAGACCATCTCCAGTTTTGAATACAACACGGAAGTCACGCGCAAAGTGGTGGCTATGGCCCACGCCGTGGGCGTCACGGTAGAGGGCGAACTGGGCTGTCTGGGTTCGCTCGAAACCATGAAGGGCGACAAGGAGGACGGCCACGGCACCGAAGCCACGATGACGCGCGACCAGCTGCTGACCGACCCCGAGCAGGCGGCCGATTTCGTCAAGCGGACCCAGCTCGACGCCTTGGCCATTGCCATCGGTACCAGCCACGGTGCTTACAAGTTCACGCGCAAGCCCACTGGCGACATTCTGGCCATCGAGCGCGTCAAGGAAATCAACCGCCGCATTCCCAATACCCATCTGGTGATGCACGGCTCCAGCAGCGTGCCGCAGGAGTTGCTGGCCATCATTCGGGAGTTCGGTGGCAACATGAAGGAAACTTACGGCGTGCCGGTGGAGGAAATTCAGAAAGCCATCAAGTTTGGCGTGCGCAAGATCAACATCGACACCGATATCCGCCTGGCCATGACCGGCGCGGTGCGCAAATACATGGTGCAAAACCCGGAAAAATTTGACGCTCGCGACTGGCTCAAGCCGGCCCGTGAAGCGGCCAAGCAGATTTGCAAGCAGCGCTATCTCGAGTTCGGCTGCGAGGGCCAGGCCGGCAAGATCAAGGGTAACAGCCTGTCGGTGGTGGCCGGACAATACGCGCGCGGCGAGTTGGCGCAAGTGGTGCAGTGAAGCCGATAATGGCACTGCCACCGATCCCTTGTTGCCTACTTTTCCACCGTCTGATTGCACTGCCATGACTGCTGCCCTGCACACTTCCATGCTCACCTCGCTGCCGCTGCTGGCGCGCGGCAAGGTGCGCGACAACTACGCCGTTGGTGACGATCGCATCCTGATGGTTGCCAGCGACCGCTTGAGCGCCTTTGACGTGATCATGGGCGAGCCGATCCCCGGCAAAGGCGCGCTGCTGACGCAGATGGCGCTGTTCTGGTTCGACCAGCTGGGACCCAAGGGCTTGAACATCTGCCCCATTCACCTCACCGGCGAAGCGCCCGAGAGCGTGGTGACGCCGGCCGAGGTGCCGCAAGTGGTGGGCCGCTCGATGCTGGTCAAGCGCCTGAAACCGCTGCCGGTGGAAGCCGTGGTGCGCGGTTATCTGGCCGGCAGCGGCTGGAAGGAATACCAGGCCAATCAGACCGTGTGCGGCGTCAAGTTGCCGGCCGGTTTGAAGAATGCGTCGAAACTGCCGGAGCCGATCTACACGCCGGCCGGCAAGGCGGCAGCCGGCGACCATGACGAGAACATCACGTTCGAGCAGACCGCCCTGCGCATCGGCCTCGACCTGGCCACGCGCATGCGCGACATCAGCATTGCGCTGTACAAAGCCGCCAGTGCGATCGCCGCAAAGAAGGGCATCATCATTGCCGACACCAAGTTCGAGTTCGGTCTGGACGCCGACGGCACACTGACCCTGATGGACGAGGTGCTGACGCCCGACTCCTCACGTTTCTGGCCGGCCGAGAGCTACCAGGAAGGCATCAATCCGCCCAGTTACGACAAGCAGTTTGTGCGGGATTGGCTGGAGCAGGTTCAGGTCGATGGCAAGCCCTGGAGCAAGACCCCGCCGGCACCCCGCGTGCCCAATGAAGTGATTGCCAGGACAGCGGCCAAGTACCAGGAAGCGATGACGCGCTTGCTGGCTTAATGCCTGACTGTCATTGCGGGCCTCAGATGTGTCATTGCGGGCCACGACCCGCAATCCAGTGCACGCCTACCATCGAGTTCCGGATCAAGTCCGGAACGACAAGCAGCAAGACCGTTCCGTAGGATATTGCGCCTTGCGGTCTTGCCGCCATCCATGTGCGAAGGCCTTGAAATTTGCGTCTGTATGTGTCACACTTGTACCACATTAGGAGTGTCGCCGTGTCCACCACCACTTTACGCATAGAAGAGTCCTTGCGAGAACGCATCGTCAGCTTGGCTGGCGCCTTGAACCAGACGCCGCACAGCTTTATGGTCGAGGCGCTGGCGCAAAAGGCGGACGAAGCCGAGTGGCTGCTTGGTGTGCAGCGCGAGGCACAGCAACGCGACGCGGCTTTGCAGGCCGGTGAGACTGGGGTGGAGTGGCACGAGATGAAAACTTACCTGCGTTCACGCGTTGCTGATGCTGCCAGGGCCAGGAAAGCGTGAGCCGGATTATTCTGTCGCCTGCACTCAGGGGCGATTTTGACCGGATATTTGATTTTCTCTTTGAGCGCGCACCGGAGTCCGCGGCAGCGCGAATCGAGGCCATCGTGGAGGCCCTGGATATTCTTGAAACCAGCCCTTTGATCGGGCGACCGGCGGCGTTTGGCCTGCGCGAGCTGATCATCTCCACCGGGGCCAGCGGCTACCTGGCGCTGTACCGCTACGACCCCGCACAAGACACGGCGTTTGTGCTGGCGCTGCGCAGCCAGCGCGAGCGCAACTACAAAAGCTCTTGATTCAACTCAGCACCACGCTGCTCAAGCGCCGCCGGTAGGTTGCAACGACCGGATCGACCGGCGGAATCTGGCCATCGGCGACCTTAACCTTGGGCGGTTCGATGATGTCCAGGATGGCGATGTAAGTCTTGCGCGCCAGCTCGTCGGACCAGCTCTTGTCGCGCATCAGGATTTCCAGCAACTCGTCCATGGCGGCGCTCCACTGCTGCGCTGCCATCAAGGTCTGGGCCTTGCCGAAGCGGGCGTCGAAGTCGCGCTTGTTGGCGGCAATCCTGGCGTCGAAGGCGGCTGTGGCCGCGCTCTGCTCGCTGCCAGTGGCGGCAAAATCGATGGCGTTGATCCAGCGTTGCAGCGAGTCAAAACGCCGCACCAGCGAGGTCTGGGCGATGACCGGCGCGAAGGCCACCTTGGCGTCATCGGTTTGCCCGCGTTGCAACAACAGCTTGACGTAATCGAAGCGGGCGTCCTCGTCGTCCGGTTTTTTCAACACCGCCTGCTGCCGCGCCTCCAGGACCGCCTGCGGATCGTTGGCGTCGGGCGCGTCGCCGACTTCGACGCTGGTGACCTCGGCTTCCAGCACCTCGCCCTCGGGCAAGTGCTTGTCCAGGAAGGCCTTGATCTCGCCTTCGGGCAGCGCGCCCATGAAGCCGTCCACCGGTTTGCCCTGGAACAGCAGGACGCAGGTGGGGATGCTGCGAATGCCGAAGGCCTGGCTCAGCTCCTGTTCCTGGTCGGAGTCGATCTTGACCAGTTTGAAGCGGCCGCCATAGGCGGTCTCGATTCTTTCCAGCAGCGGACCGATCACCTTGCAGGGACCGCACCAGGGTGCCCAGAAGTCGACCAGCACCGGGGTTTGCATCGAGGCGGCAATCACCTCGGCATCAAAATTTTCAACCGTAACATTTATCATTTGGGTCAGTTCGGGGTAGTTAAGTAAAATTCAACCTTATTAACTTGCGGGACAGATCGCAGGCAGTTAAGCGTAGCGTACTGGCAAGCTCTGTCCTCAACACTTTAAGCTGCGGGACAGGCCGCCGGTGACGTCTGGCGCACCGGCAAGCTTTGTCCTCAACACCATGAAAATTCAAATCGGCGTCGTCATGGGTTCCAGTTCCGACTGGGACACCATGCAACACGCAATCCACATTCTCCAACAGTTTGGCGTTGCGCATGAAGCGCGCGTGGTTTCGGCGCACCGCATGCCTGACGATATGTTTGCTTATGCCGAGGCTGCTGTCGGTCGCGGCCTCAAAGCCATCATCGCCGGCGCCGGCGGCGCGGCACACCTGCCGGGCATGTTGGCGGCCAAGACCACGCTGCCGGTGCTGGGCGTGCCGGTGCCCAGCCGGCATCTGTCGGGCGTCGATTCACTGCACAGCATTGTGCAAATGCCCAAGGGCGTGCCAGTGGCCACTTTTGCCATCGGCGCTGCCGGTGCCGCCAATGCCGCCCTGTTTGCCGTGGCCATGCTGGCCAACAACGACCCCACCCTGCGCGCCAAGCTGGAAGCCTTCCGTGCCGAGCAAACCGAAGTCGCCCGCGGCATGACGCTGCCGCCGGTGCTATGAGCAGTCCAGTGCTTCTACCTGGCGGGGTGACCAGCGGGCAACAGACTACGCTGGGCGTCATGGGGGGCGGCCAACTGGGCCGCATGTTTGTGCAGGCGGCGCAGGCCATGGGTTACTTCACAGCGGTGCTGGACCCCGATCCGGCCAGCCCGGCCGGGCTGGTCAGCCACTACCACATCCAGACCGCTTACCTCGACCAGCAGGGCCTGGCGCAACTGATGCAACGCTGCGCCGCGATCACCACCGAGTTTGAAAACGTACCGGCGCCAGCGCTGTTGACACTGGGCTCGGCCCGGTCCGTGGCGCCAGCGGCCGACGCGGTGGCCATTGCGCAGGACCGGGCTCGCGAGAAAGCGCATTTTGTCCGTTGCGGCGTGCCCTGCGCGCCTTATGCTGTGATAGCGACGGCGGCGCAACTGGCGGCCGTGCCCGATGATTTGCTGCCCGGCATCCTGAAAACAGCGCGTCTGGGTTACGACGGCAAGGGCCAGCTGCGCGTCACGACCCGCGCCGAGCTCGCCAGCGCCTGGGACTCTCTCAAGGGCGTACCCTGCGTGCTGGAAAAAATGCTGGCGCTCAAGGCCGAGTGCTCGGTGATTGTGGCGCGTGGCCGCGACGGCTGCATGGTCAACCTGCCGCTGCAACTCAATCTGCACCGCGACGGCATTCTGGCGGTGACTTCGGTCTATGAAGGAAATTTGCCTACGGCCCTGGTCGCGCAAGCGGTGGCGGCGGCCAGAGCGATCGCCGAGGAACTGCACTACGTGGGTGTGTTGTGCGTTGAATTCTTTGTTTTGCAGGACGACAGCTTGATCGTCAACGAGATGGCGCCGCGCCCGCACAACAGCGGGCATTACTCGCTGGATGCCTGCGACCTGTCGCAGTTCGACTTGCAGGTGCGTACGCTGGCCGGCCTGCCGCTGGTGCAGCCGCGTCAGCACAGTCCGGCCATCATGCTCAACCTGCTGGGCGATTTGTGGATCGATCAGTCCACTCCGCCCTGGGACCGGCTGTTGGCGCTGCCCGGTGCCCATCTGCACTTGTACGGCAAGCTCAAAGCCAGCAAGGGACGCAAGATGGGGCATCTGACCCTCACCGGCGCGACACCGGAGCAGGTCCGCGCCAGCGCGCTGGCGGCGGCCAGCATACTGGGTATCGAGGCCTTCTGAGTGTCGCAGCCAGCATGATTCTGGACGGTTCTGCCAGCGCAGCCATAGCCACCGCGGCCCAGGCGATCAGGGCCGGGGAGCTGTTGGGGCTGCCGACCGAGACGGTTTACGGCTTGGCCGCCGACGCTGAAAATGACGCCGCGGTGGCGAAAATTTTCAGTGCCAAGGGGCGACCCAGCGAACACCCGCTGATCGTGCACGTGGCCGACGCCGCCAGCGTGTCGCATTTTGCGGCGAGCGTGCCCGACTTTGCGCGCCAGCTGATGCGGGCCTTCTGGCCCGGGCCGCTGACCCTGATTCTACCGCGCCGCGCCGGCGTTGCCGCGGCCGCCGCTGGTGGCCAAAACACCATCGGGCTGCGCTGTCCGTCGCACCCAGTGGCACAGGCGCTGCTGAGAGCCTGCCGCGAGCCGGCTGCCGGCCCGACCGGCGGGCAACACCCGGTTTGGGGTCTGGCCGCTCCCAGTGCCAACCAGTTCGGTCGCGTCAGTCCGACCACCGCACAGCACGTGCAAAGCGAATTTGGCGCCGATCTGCTGATTCTCGATGGCGGTGCCTGTACTGTGGGCATCGAGTCCACCATCATCGACTGCACGCGCGGTGTGCCGGTGCTGCTGCGCCCCGGCGCGGTGACGCGCGAGCAGGCGCAGGCGCGCTGCGGCCAACGGGTGTTCTCCGAAGAGGAACTGGCGGTGGCGGCGGCCGCACCGCGTGTCTCCGGCTCGCTGGCATCGCACTATGCACCGCATGCCAAAGTGCGCCTGATGGACGCCCCGGCTTTGCAGACGGCACTGGATTTGCTGGGTCCGCAGGTCGCTGCCAGGGCCGCCGGCGCCGCTCCTCTGATCGCGGCTTATGCGCGCACCTTTCTGAAAACCCGTTCCAGCCAGGTGCTGCTCAAACGCATGCCCGACGATGCCGGCGCCACCGCGCAGCAGTTGTTTGCGGTGCTGCGCGAATTTGACAATCAGGGCGTGCAACTGATCTGGATCGAGACGCCGCCCGATGCCCCGGCCTGGGACGGCGTGCGGGACAGACTGCAACGCGCCGCGGCGCAATAAAGCTGCTCAGTCTTTCGTCTGCCCCTGCCTGGCGTCTTTGTGGCAGGCAGCGCAGTCGCTCAGCGTCTTGAGCTGGCCTTTTTGCCACAGCCGGATGGCACCGCGGTGCCGGTTCACAAAACGGTCGCTGTGCGTGATGCGGGGCAGTTCCGGCGACCGAGCGGTGCTCTGGCGCTCAGGGCCGGCGTTGCGTTGCAGGTAATCCGAAATTTCCTGTTGTCTGCCGCTCTCCGGGCTGGCATCGGCGCCAAAATGCCAGTCAAGGCGCGCCATGATCTGGCGCCAGTCGCTGGCCGACAACAGTGCCGGCGGGAACGCCAGGTGACAACTGCCGCATTCGGCACGCCAGGCCGCGTTTTCTTCATGGGGAGTCCAGACTTGCTCGCGCGCCAAGGCGGCACCGCACCATGAGAGCGCCAGCAGGATCGCCATCCGCGCGGCTGTCCGACGGCCGAATCCGCCGGGAAGGCGCTGGCCGGTCACTGCTTCTTCGGTGGCGCGAAGGCGGCCATGTAGTCGGCTACCGCTTCCAGCTCGCCCGAGCTGTAGGGTTTGATGACCCTGACCATGTCGGGATTGGCGTTGCGCCGGTCACCGTCGCGGATGAGTTGCACTTCCCGCAGCAGATAGCGGTAATGCTGGGCCGCCACCATCGGGTAGAACTTGGCCGCATCGCCTTCACCCTGGCCGCCATGGCAGCCGGCGCAGTCCCGCTCGTAGAGCTGCTTGCCCTTGGCCAGGCCCAGGCCTGGTCCCTTGCCGTTTTCCGCCGCGATCGGCAAGCCCTGCAGATAGACCGCGATATCGGCGATCTCGAACGGCGTCAGCACGTGATCGTCAATGAAGGGCTCCATCTTCGGGTTGCTGCGCCGGCCCGAGCGGATATCGGCCATCTGCTTCATCAGCACGGTGGCATGTTGACCGGAGAGTCGCGGATAGGCGCCGCTGACACGGCCCGACCCATCCTTGCGGTGGCAACCCTGGCAGGGTTCGAACGCAGCCGCGCCGCGCGCCATGTCGGCGTTGGCTTGCAAGGCGGTCTTGAGTTCGCCCTTGATCTCGTTCCAGGCCGGCACCTGGGCCGTGGCGCCGGCACACACTAGCGCTGCCAGCATCAGCATTGTCAGAAATTTTTTCATGGACTTCTTTTTCCTGTCTTGTCTTGCGGCTATTTGCTGTCGAGGTCGGCCAGGTAGGCGGCGACCGAGTCTATTTCTTCCTCGCTCATGCGTTTGGCGACCACCCGCATGAAGCGGCTGACGTCGTTGGAGCGCTCGCCGCTGGCGAAGTTTTTCAACTGCTGCGTCAAATACTGAACGTGCTGCCCGCTGATGCGCGGATAAACCAGATGGCCGGCGCCTTGCGGCTGATGGCAGCCGACGCAGGCCGGCACACCGGTCTCTTCGTTGCCTTCGAAATACACCATCTTGCCGAAGCTGGCCGCCTTCTTGTCGCCGGCTTCGCCCGGCTTGACCTTCTGGCCGCTGTAAAAGCTGGCCAGCGAGACAAAATCTTCCGGCTTCAAGGCCGCCACCACCGGCGCCATGATGTCGCTCTTGCGCCGGCCGTTCTGAAAGTCGCGCAACTGCTTGATGATGTAGCTCTCCGGCAGGCCGGCGATCTTGGGGAACATCGGGATCGCACTGTTGCCGTCCTCGCCGTGGCAGGCCACGCAGACCGTGGCGGCGATGGTCTTGGCATCCTGGGCGCAGGCCAGGCCGGCCAGGCCGCAGCCCAGTGTCAGCAGGGCGGTGATGGCGCGAGCCCGGTAGCCGGTGCGGAATTTTGGCTGCTTGTCTTGGTGAATCATTTTCTTCAGCTCCTGCGGCAGGTGTGTGGCTGTCACAGCTTGTACTGGACAAATAGCCCGATGACGTTGGCGCGGTAGTTTTGCGGTCCGGCGTCGAGCAGCAAAGTACTGTTGTCGTACGCTCCGACGGCCTTGGTGATGACGCCGTCGTAGTGCCAGTCCTTGACCTGTCCCAGCTCCAGACGGTCGTACAAGCGCACCGAGAGCTTCTTGCTGAGCGGAATCAGCAGGTTGAAGCTCAGGGTCTGCTGCACAAAAGTCATGTCCGGCAGCGCGCTGCCGGCCAGCAAGGCGGCGGCGGCCTGATTCGCGGCAACGCCGCTGAAGGCGGTGCTGCCATATTCGTAGGCGATCTTGCTGCTGCTGTTGGCATAGCTGTAGTCGATGCCGAACTGCAGGCTGCCGATGGCGCTCTGGAAGCCCAGCCCCAGCACATCGTTGCGGTCGTCGCTGCGGGAGGCCCAGGCATCCGAGGCCGGCCGCGAGCCGCCCACGCCATTGACGTTGTCGGAGCAGGCCGAATAACCGTAGCTGGCCAGATTGGCCAGGGTGCAGGTGTTGTAGACGGGACTCAGGGCGGCGCCCGAGTTCAGCTTCATGGAACGCTGACCTTGCTGGTACGAGTAGAAGCCGTAGAAGTTCTTGCCGGAGGCCGGCTGGTAGTTGAACTCCAGGCTCAGCGAGTTCTGTTTGTCCTTGTCCTGGCCGTAGAAGGAATCCGGGTATTTGATGTCCTTGGTCTGCCAGGTCAGGCCCAGGTCCAGGTCTTCGCGGGCCTGGTAGTTCAGGCGTGCATTGAAGATCTTCTGGTCGCGGTCGGCCTGGTCGTATTTGCGGAAGTAGTAGGAGTAGCGGTTGAACAGGTTGGCGTTGTTGGCCACCGTGCCGCCGGCCGGACTGAAGGCGGTATAGCCCAGCGTGCCGGCCAGCGCGATCTGGGTGGTGGGGTCCAGTCCCGGCAAGCCGGTGCCCAGATCGGCGAAGGTGCGGTAGTTGTAATCGCTGCCGCGTTTGCGGTCGGTCTCGAAAGAAGTGCGCAAGCTGGCATCGCCCAGCGCGCGATTGACGTAGCCGATCTTGAGCTTGTCCTCCCAGGTTTTATCGCGCTCCCGAAAATCGCGTTTGAACTCCTCGCGCTCCAGGGCCGCGTTCAGGCTGCTGGTGCGGCTCAGGTCCAAGTCGCCGGACAGGCCGTAGTTGATTTGTTTGGTCGAGCGGGCCTGGCCGAAGACCGGAATGTTGGCGCCGTTGGCCACCGCGCCGACGCCGGCGATGGCGCCGAAGGTGCAGGCTGGAACCGCCGCATAGCCCGGCAACACGTAGCAGCTTCCCGCTGTGCCGGGGGTCGCGCCGGGCTGCAGTCCGACCACCGCATCCATGTTGACGTTGTTGCCATCGGCGAAACCGCGGCCGAACTGGCCGGTCAGCGGGTTGTAGGCGGTGTAGCCGCCTTTGTTGGCCGTGTCGTAGTAGCGCAGCGCGCCTTTCAGGCTGAGCGCGTCGCTGGGTCGCACCGACAAGCCGAGGTCCAGCAGTGTGTTGTCGATGCGCTGCCTGGCGCTCTGCTGGCTCAAGGCGGCCGTGCTGTTCCAGTTGGCTACCAGCGAGCTGCCCGCCGCATAGCCGGCATTGGTGCTGGTGCCGCCGAATTTGGTGACGCCGGCAGCCGCCAACTGGGCGTTCTGGGCGGCCGAAATAGGCGCCAGCAGCGTGTCATTTTGCTGGCTGCTGGCCCACGACAGCGCCGCCGTGAAACGACCCTTGTAGAAGTCCGGCAGCGAGCGTGCAAACTCGCCTTTCAGGTTGAAGGCGTTGTTGTCGGGATAGAGGTCGTAGGTGGCGGTCTGTACGGCGCCAAAAGGCTGATTCGAGTTCAGCAGGGGATACTGGACGTTCAGCGTGCCGATGTTGTTGCGAAAGAGCGCCAGCGACGTGCGCAAATTGGCCTGGGTCAGCGCGTCGGCGTACTGCAAGCCGCCCAGAAATTCGTGGCTGGTGTAGTCGATCGGTTCCGCGATTTCAGTCGAGATGTTGCCCGTGTTCAAGGCAAACGGGCGCGCGCCGGTACGCCGCTCCTGGCTGTAGCTGGCATAGCCCTTCCAGTTGTCGGTGAAGACCTTGTCGAAGCGGGCGCCGCCTTTT
Organism: Rhodoferax sp.; assembly: GCF_028714215.1. Taxonomy (GTDB): domain Bacteria; phylum Pseudomonadota; class Gammaproteobacteria; order Burkholderiales; family Burkholderiaceae_C; genus Rhodoferax. Next base: position 44,004 of record NZ_JAQTMS010000020.1, read on the forward strand.
TTGCGCACCAGGCTCAACTCGCTCTCAGGCAGGCTCGCCAGCTTGTCGCTGATGGCTTTGGCCATGTTGGACTGGAGCGCGCCGCTGGCGCCGGCACCGGTTGCCGCGGCAATGGCACCGGTGGTGGCGTTGGGCGTGCCGGTGGTGCCATTGATGGCGGCCAGCGCCGACAGGTTGGAATAGATCTTGCCGGCGTAGCTCCAGCAGGGCGCGGCAGCGCTGCACGCCACCCGCGGGCTGGCGCCAACGCTGGGGCTGCCGCTGGTGACCATGGTCGGCGCCGCCAGCCCGGTGCTCAGTTCGCCGCTACCCTCGCCGGCGTAGAGCGACTTCCAGCTGTCGGTGAAGACGTGCAGCGTTTCGTTGTAGAACAGCTTCAATTTCCAGTCGTTGTAGCGGCCTTGCTGGAGCGCGTAGAACTGGTCGTTCTGGCCGCTGCCGCCGCCAAAGGACTGGATGTAGCGGGCGCTGTCGGCCTGGTTGGCTTCGACTTCGAAGTAGTTGAGATAAGCCCCGTTCTTCAGATCCTTGTACTTGCGGAACAGCGAGTTTTTGCTGTCCGCGCCAGCCCCCAGCAGACCGGCCTCGATACCACCGGAATACTCCCAACCGCCTTCGGTCTTGCTGCTGGCGCCGTTGGCGCTGTCGTAAGGCAGGCCGTACAGCTGGCCGGAGGGCGAGTGCCGCACGGTATCGAAGCCGTCGTCGGCCAGCGGGCGCGGCACCGCCGAGCGGCCCGGTGGATTGAGGGCGTTGCCAAGGGCCATGTCGACGCCGACAGCGGAATCGGCCAGGGCCGGACCGGCACCCCATTGGGCCAGGGCGACGCCGATGCCGGCGGCAAGGATTTTCATGCGGGGACTAGCGGTCATGCGAAATGTTCCTGATGGATTGAGCGAGGTCATTGCCATATTTCCTTTCCCGATCAGCGCTGGAAGCGCGCGCCCGAAGGACTGTTGCTGCCGTGGATCGCCGAGTGGCAGTTCTGGCAGGAACGACCGGTCATGCGTTTGCTGGCGAGTCCGGCGGTGGCGCCGGCGGCGCTGTTGGCTTGCCGACCGGCATTGTTTTGACCGAACGAGGTGGGATCGCCATTGACCACCGTACCCAGGGTGTTGTTGCCCCAGACGGCGTGACCCATGGTGCCGGTGGTGCTGTGGCAAGCGGAACACAGGAACGGGCGGGTCTGGATCAGCAGTTTGTCGGCGTTGGAGCCGTGCGCACTGTGGCAGTTCATGCAGTTTTCCCGCACCGGGGCATGTTCCCACAGGAAGGGGCCGCGCTTTTCCGCATGGCAGGTGTAGCAAAGGTCGTTGATGCTGTCGGCCTTGAGCAGGCGCTTGGCGCTGGAGCCGTGCGGGTTATGACAGTCGACGCAAGTCATCTTGCCTTCGGGCACCGGCATGTGCGACTTCTTGCGGAATTCGGCGCGCTGTTGCTGGTGGCAGGTCTGGCAGGTCTCGGTGATGCCGGCCTTTTTCATCAAACCGTTGGCGGAGAAGCGGGCCATCGGGTTGTGGCAGTCGGAGCAGGCCAGTTTGTTGGTGGCATGGATGGAGCCGGGCCAATGCAGGCGCTGGCCGCCCGCGTGGCAACTCAGGCATTGACCATTCTGGCGCTCGATCGGCGTATTCCATTCCTTGGAGAAACCGATGATCTTGCCCTTGTCCTTGGTGTCGGTAAGGTGCAGCGAGCCATTGCCGTGGCAGGCCTCGCAGACCGATTTTTCGGTGTCGTTGCGCGGATTTTCCCGGAACACCCGGGCATGCTGGGTATGGCCGAAAAGACTCTTCTCGGTGTCATGGCACTCGCCGCAGCGTTTTTCGCCGACGAGTCTGGCGTTCGCCTGGGGATCGCTGTCGGCCAGCGCCGGACCGGCCGGCCACAGGACGCACAACAGTGCCGCCGCCAAGGCGCGCCAGCCGGGAAACGGGAGTGAATTGTTCTTTGCCATGGGTCAGATACCTCTTGCCAGATTCAGGTCGCAAATTGCTACATTTGCAAGCAAGCGTAAGAAGTTAAACTGAGAATTAGCTTAAGGAACTTTGGCCAGATTAAGAGGCGCTAAGCTGGGGTCCAAAACCTGCCATTTCATCCGTACAAACCCTTGCGCTTTGATCGTTTCTCGGGGTAACTACTGTGTTTCATTTTTGTAACGGTTACGAGAATTGAAGTGAGTGAAGAACCATGCGACTTTTAATTGTTGAGGACGACGCGCTGCTCGGTGCCGGTTTGCGCGCGGCGCTCAGTAAATGGGGTTTCACGGTCACCTGGGTGCGCCACGGCGCGGCGGCGCTGGACGTGCTGGCGAACGAGGAATTCGTTGCCATGGTGCTCGATATCGGCCTGCCCGATGTGAACGGTCTGGAGGTGCTGCGCAAGCTGCGCGCCGGTGGCAACAAGCTGCCGGTCATGATTCTGACGGCGCGCGACACGACGCGCGACAAGGTCGCCAGTCTCGACCTTGGTGCCGACGACTACCTGGTCAAGACCACCGACATGGAGGAACTGGTGGCGCGTTTGCGCGCCCTGGTGCGGCGCTCCGGCCGCGGCGGCGGTGTGATCAGCGTCGGCGATCTGGTGCTCAACCTCGATTCCCGCGTGCTGACACTGAAGGGTGAAGCGGTCAATGTTTCCAGACGCGAATTCGATGTGCTGCGCGTCTTGATGGAGGGCGCCGGGCGCGTCCTCACGCGGGCCCAACTGGAGCAGTCGCTGTACGGCTGGAACCGTAACGTCGATAGCAACGCGGTCGAAGTCCACATCCATAACCTGCGCCTGAAGATTGGTGCGACGACGCTTAAAACTGTGCGCGGTGTCGGTTACACCATCGCCAGGAACGAGGCGTGATCGCACGGCAACGCCAGTCCCTGAGTCGGCGCTTGATGGTGGGGCTGGTGATCGTCAGCTTCGCCTACTGGGCGGTGATCGCCTGGCTGACGATCAGCGACAGCATCGACGAGGTTTATCAGCTGTTCGATGTGCACCTGGCCCAGACCGCGCTGGCTGTGCTGCATGTGGCCAATCCCGGCGGAACCGATCCGGTGGTGCTGCCGAGCCGGGTTCCGGCGCCCAAGTTCCGGGAAATCTTCAACCAATGGCCGGAAATCCCGGAACGCTTTGCAACCGATCCGGCGCCGGCAAGCGCCCCCAGTGGAGCTGGTTCGGCAACTGCGCCCACGGTCACCGGATCGATTCCTTCGATGCATCAGGAATATGAGAAGAATCTGCGCTACCAGATCTGGAACGGCGACGGCATTCTGTTATTGCGATCCGCCAACGCCCCCACTGTGGCGATGACCGATCAGGATGGCTATTCCGAGACCGTGGATGCGGAAGGCCGGACCTGGCGCCACTATGGTGTCTGGGACATGCAGCGCCACTTTCGGGTGGTTGTGTCGGAAGCCTACGATCTGCGCAATCACCTGGTGCGCAGCATTGCCTTGCACGTGGCCAGTCCGCTGGCGCTGGGGCTGCCGGTGCTGATTGTGCTGCTGTGGTTTTCCATCAACCGGGGTCTCAACCCCCTGGGTGTGCTGACGCGCGAAATCCAGATCAGAAAGCCCGACAACCTGCTGCCCATCGATGCCAGCAGCGCGCCGGGCGAGGTGCGGCCCATGGTTTTGGCCTTGAACGAGTTGTTGCAACGGGTGGCGCAGACGCTGGAGGGCGAGCGCCGCTTCACCTCCAACGCGGCACATGAATTGCGCACCCCGCTGGCCGCGATTCAGGCCCAGTTGCACGTGGCGCGCTATGCCGACAATGAAGCCGAGCGCGAGCAGAGCATGGAGCAGTTGCAGCGCGGCGTCGAGCGGGGCATTCGGCTGGTCGGTCAATTGCTGACGCTGGCGCGGCTCGATCCGGACCGGCCCTTGCCGGATCCGCAACTGGTGAATTTCGGCGACATCGCGGAGGCCGTCTGTGCCGAGCTGGCGCCGCTGGCGCTGCAACGCGATCAGACGCTGGAACTGCAGGTCGAGCCTAATCTGGCGAAGCTGTCCGGCAATGCCGACATGCTGTCGATGCTGCTGTCCAACCTGATTGACAACGCCATCCGCTACACGCCGCGTGGCGGTCACATCAATGTGGCGGTCAGCCATTACCTGTTCGGCCTGATGTTCGAAGTCAGCGACGATGGTCCTGGCATTCCGAAAGCGCAACGCGAGCGCGTCTTCGAGCGCTTCTACCGGATTGCCAGTCAGGATCAGGCCGGCACCGGCCTTGGCCTGGCGATTTGCCGACGCATTGCGGACCTGCACAATGCCCGCATGACGCTGACCGAGGGACCCAACAGCCGCGGCGTCAGCGTCAGCGTATTCTTTTCCGGATAAAAAAAGCCCCGCCGGAGCGGGGCTTCAGGCTGCGCTGGCAGTTCAGAAACTGTAGCCCAGGGCGACGGTGAAGACCGAAGGATGGAACACGATGTCGGCGGTGCGCTCTATGCCCAGCGTGTTGGTGGTCATCTTGGTCTTGACGCGCGCTGTCGACCAGACGCCAGTGATCGACCACGGACCGCCCAGCTTGGCGCTGATGCCCAGTTGTGCCGCCGGACCCACCGAGTCGGTCAGCTTGATGGTGGTCGGCCCGCCGTTGACCGCGTCGTTGACACTGGTCGACTCCGTCTTGTCGAACCGGGTGTAGTTGATGCCGAAGCCGACAAAGGGCCGAATCTGGCTGTTGCCGTCGCCGAATTTGTAGTTGGCGAACAGGGTCGGCGCCACTTGGCGAACCTTGGCAGCCAGAGCACCGTTCATGGCCGCGACGCTGCCCGGTACGGCGGCCGGGTTCAGGACCACCAACGACACGTCGTGCGTCGGCGGAACGCCCAGCGCCAACTCCGCTTCCCATTGGGCGTTGATCGGAGTTGCGGCGCTAAAGAAAAGCGTGGACTTGCTCTGCACCTTCAGGCTGAGCGCATCGGCCGGTGTGAAGGGGCCGCTGACGGCGCTGGCGGACGATTGCGGGTCGATATTGACCAGCCCAAGCTTGAGCGTTACCGACTGCGCCTGGGCGTTGCCCGCTGCGGCCAAGGCCAGTGCAGCCACGACGGAGGCTGAAATAAATGCATTGTTCATTGTGTTTGCTCCGGCGATTTAGAACTGCGAAAAGAAGCCACGCGCGGCCGCGTTGCAGAAGGGAGGGACCAGTCCGCCATGGTAGGCGGCGGTGACGGCGACCGCGGCATTGGGTCCGGCGGCGGCAATGGTGGCAGCCTTGGCGTTGGCAAAGCCCACTTTGGCGGCGGCAAACGGATCGCTGGGACCGGTGACGGCAGAGTCAACGTCCAGCACCGTAACCAGGTGGGCGGCCACTTGCGGTGCCCACAAAGCGCCCATCAAGCCGGTGTTCAGGCTGTAGAAAACGGTCGGGTCGCCATTGCCGGCGCACAGCAGCACAGGTGCCGCGGGAGACCAGCCGCGCAAATCGTTTTTGGTGACCGCCAGACGCATCTTGTTTTGCGGATTGGCCGCCGGTGCACCGGTTGTGAAGGCCGGAACCACGCCGTCCGGATTGGCCATCGCATCCATCAGATAGCTCAAGCGGGCACTGTTCTTGATCAGGTTGTTGGTGCCAAAACCCATCGCGAACAAGGCGTCGGTGGCGCCGGTGCCGGTGGGCGGCGTGATGGCCGCAAACGCGGGTGCCGGTGGCGTGCTGCTGAAGAGTGCCAACTGCGGCAGCTTGCCGCTGCTGACAACCGTCGTGAAGTCGTAGTCGCCCGGCAGCAGGGTCTCGATGCCGGTGGCATAGGCCGCTTCATAGATGTCCGATGGGGCACTGTACAGATTGCCGTAGGCCTTCTGGTAGCTGGTGAAGATCATCGGCGTGAAGATGGTGCCGCCGGCATTCACGTTGCCATAGAAGGTGGCATCCGACTGCGCCGCCAGCGCGTAGGGGCCGGACATGGGGGCCGAGGCCGTGACCGGAATACCGGCGGCCTGCATGGCGCGGTGCGTCGCCATGGCAACGTGGCCGCCCTGGGAGTAGCCGGTGATGAACAGCTTGGTGCTGGCACTGGTGGGCGACATCAGTGTCGGCAGCGCCTTCTTGGCGGCGGCCAGTATGTCCATCATTTCCTTGGACTGCTGGTCGGCATTCAGATACGGGTGGTAACTCAGTGTCGAGCTGTCGTAACCGGCGTAATTGGGGGCCACCACGATGTAGCCCTGGGCCGTGTACAAAGCGGCCAGCAGCGAAGCCTCGGAGTAAGCCGGATTGGTGCTGTCGCTGAAGTCGGCCAGGTTGTAGCGCTTGGTGATGTTGGTGCCGTGGGCATACAACACGATCGGGCGCGCACCGGTGCACCTGGCGTCGCTGCCGGTGGGCACCATCAAGGCGCCCGAGGCGGTGGTGGCCTCATTGGCGCCACCGACGGTGCCGTACCGCAGGTATTGCACATCGACGCCGCAGACCGGCGTGCCGGCAAGCTGCTGCAAGCCTTGCCCGGATGCGCTGGCCTGCAATTTGGCGGTGAAGTCGGCGGCCGTCATCGAAGTGATACGTGGCGGCGGAGTCTGCATCAGCGCGCCACGCGCCGGGTTCGCGTCCTGGGTACCCAGGGGCCCACCGTCTCCGCCACCGCAAGCCGCGACCAGAAGCGTCGCGCTCAGTGCCGCCCATGAAGCCTTGAAATAAGCCATCCGAGTTCTCCAATAGAGTTGAAATTGCAAAAAATAGAACGGGTGTGCTATTTTTGATTTAAATCATATAACCCATTGAAAGCCGGAAAAATCGGTGTAAACCCTCTGGCATTTCGGATCAATCCGGCGCTGATGACCGGTGGGGTTGGCCAACCTGTCCTGCGCTCTCACCGATAGCGCAGCTTCATCAGCAAAATGGCGGCCGCCAGCAACAGCGTGATGGTATTGGCGATGACCACGGGCCAGGCGCCCAGCAGCAAGCCATAGACCAGCCAGCACGCGACGCCAAGCGTGAAGACGCTGTACATGCCCAGCGAGATGCCACTGACGTCGCGCGTGCTGAAGGTGTGCCAGGCTTGCGGCACAAAACTGCCAGTGGTCAGGACGGCGGCGCAATAGCCGATGATTTCAGTGGCGGGCATGTGTTCCTTATCAGCTCATTCTTCGTTTGGTCGCCGGTGGCTGTGAGCAGTCCACCACCAGAACCGCAATTTTGTGTCGCAGTTCCTCCGGCACGGTGGCTGACAATCGTTGCTCCAACTCTTGCGGTGTTTTGGGCTTGGCGCCGCCGTCACGGGCGCCGGGCTTCAGCTTTCCAGAAAACCAGAAGACCAGGTAGATGCCAAAACCATCGCTGGCGGATTCACGTCCGTATTTGGCGATCAATTGTTCTTGGATGGCCTTCCACAAGTGCGCATGCCACTCGCACTTGATTTCAATGGCCAAGTGAAGCGACCCAGCGATGATCTTGATGTCGGCCCGCTTTGCATCGGCATAGTGACCCTCTCGCTCAGCCGCAACACCCAAAGTTGCAAGGCGCGTCTTTAAATCTGATAGCAGCGCGTCGCGGCAATCATCTTCCAGTTTTGGTTTTTTGTTGGCCCAATACTGCCTGTAGTCATTGGTGCTGCCAAGGCGAATTTCGCTCGCCAGTTGTGTCAGATGATCTACCGTCAAGGCCCACAGGTCAGCCACATTGGCGGGCTGTAGATTCGCCAGCGTGGCGCAAACCTGCGTGACAGAGGGCTGTTGGAATAGCGCTTTGCGCCGCACGATGCGCTGCTCGTAAATGGCGCGGTCAAAGGACTCTTTCCATTGTTTCAAGTCTTGCCGCTGCTGTAGGGAGGTCAGCGCCTGCAATGCGGTTTCGTCCGGGTTGCCTGCCAGCGTTGCGATGAGGCTTTCAACGTAGCGGCCCATCTCCATCTCCGGCGTTACCCGATACACGCCGGACTGTGTTGCCCTTGGGCTTACTCGTGGCCCCAACAGCCCAATCAGGAAAGCCTGTGCGGCGGTGCTCAGATTGACTTGGACGCCGCCAAATTCACGCTGTTCGTGGATCAAGTCAAACAGATGGCCGGCGCGTGCCTGGGTTTTTCCGATGTACTGGATGGCTGCATGCAGATAAAGGTCGGGGGCCAGTTGCACACCCGCTGTCAGCCAGTAAACGCGCTGCGCCACATCCATGCCGTTGGCCCGCAGTTTGCTGGCAATCAGTCGGAGCTGGGTGTTCCTGTCCAGCTGGCGCACCACGGATGAGACCAGGTTTCGCAGCGTTTGAAGGTGTTTCCTGCTGGCTTTCAAAGGGAAATCTGCAATGAGTTGGGGCACAATTTTCCTGGCCACTTCGGCATAGGTGGCGTCGTGCGCCAGCGCGGATGCGCCGTTCACATGCTCTTTTTTCCGGACAATCTGTGCGCTCATCATCTGTTGCATCACGCCTGCCAAAACAGTCGGTTGTTGTGCCAGCAACTGCTTGAACCAGGCCGGTGATTCGTTGTAGTCGTGGGTCAGCCGGAAGGCGATGATTGTTTCAAGTGTGGCAGGAGGCAGATCAAGCGCCGACAGTGGGTCTTCTGCGTAGCGCATTTCCATGGCGGCAAGGCAGGGCAGTGCCAAGTTGTGGCGTTGACCCTTTGCTTCGAGGTCAATGATGTCGGCGGCAGACGGCAGGTCAAAGCGAAACAATGTTTGCCGCAAGCCGTGAAGGGCCAGCTCTACCCATGCTTCGTTGGCATTGAGCAAGCTTCGCAAACGTTCATCAGGGGTTTCGCCCGTTGAATCACTGTAGATATCGAGGTAAGCATTCGCTACCTCGACCAACGCACCCAAGTGAGCCGGGCCTTTGACAAAACTCGGCAAGGTTTCGCGAAAGAATGTGATCGTCTGGCGAGTCTCTTCTGCCTCCCGCGCGTTGTGCGCAATCTCAAAGTCAATGTCTTGTTGCACGGACTCTGACGGTGGATAGGGACATTGCAATTCATCTGCTACCCAAGCTGCGTCGACGGGGTGGTCTGTTGACCATTTCTCGAGCAGCTCAATCGCCGCGTCGGGTCCGCATCTGTGGCTGGTTAGCTGAGACGATTCGCGAATCAGATGCCGCTGCAAGTCAACATCTGCACAAGATTCGGCCAGCGACAAATACCACGAGCTGGCGTCCTCAGGCGGCGAAGCGCTATAGAGACGCGCGCGAATTCCCCAGAGATTGCGCCCACTTCGGTCGCCCATACTGGCTTGCGCACGGAGTTCGTACTCAAACACCGCCCGGTATTGAGCTGGGTTCGTCTCAAACCATTGCCTCAAAGCGGCCTTGTTTTCATGGTTTAGCCTACAGTGCAGGTGAGAGTCCAGACCAAGGGAGAGCCAGTTGTAGAGGCGTGGAACGTCAACTTGCGTCCCGTCCTGTGTCACGCCTCGCACAAGCAATTCGCCCACAATCTCCGATGAACGCAAGCGATCACGTTGGTTGGGCAGTCGGTAGCCTGTGGCATGCAGGGCATCCAACAAGGCCGACACGTCTGCTTCAGGTATATTTCCCTTAGCGAGCTGGCGCCAAAAACGCCTGTATGAACCCGATAGAAATTCAGCCCTCGGTTGTCTGAAATGACGGAGGAGTTCGGTTGGCGAAATATGGGTCGGATACAGCGCTTGCAGCAGTGTGCCTAGAAGCTCGTCTTCCTGGTCTTCGACGACATTGGCATGAACATCCACCAGTAGCGTCTTGAGCGTGACCTTGTCGTCTTTCACCTGTGCATAGGTGACGACGACGCGCAAAGCTGCGATGCGTAATGGAGGCCAATAGGTTTTGTCCCGTACCACCTGTTCCAACTCCGGAGCCAGCGCCGGCATGTGCTGCCCATGCGCCAAGGCGTCCAGCATGCAATGGATCAAGGACTGGTGCGCAGGGCTGCGGTCCGTGGACTTGAGCAGGGCCTTGAAGTCTCCTTCCATGTCTGCCGTGGCCAAGGCACCAAAGGGGTAACCGGTCCAGTTTCCGCGGCGAAAGGATGGGTCTTGTTCGGCCTCGTGTTGCAAGGCGCTCAGCACGGCCAGCTTGTCCGTGCGATGGAAGGCGCGCACATCGCCGTTCAGGACCACACCCAAGGGGTCGTGCGCTATCAACTCCCTGCGCAAGTTCGCTGGCGCTACCGCAGCCAGCCAGGCATGCAGGCCGCGCAGCTCGGGGACTATGCCAGCGTCCTGACCCAGCATCAGGGCCAGAACGCGGCTGGCGGGCAGACCCAGATGGATGCGTTGGGCCAGATAGCGTGCGCCCAGGTACTCGGCAACGGTTCGGTGAACCGGGCTGAAATCGCTCGGACCCCGGAAAAGCCGGGAGTGAAGGGCGAACCGGCAAGTTGACAGTCCAGGGGCAGAGGCTGCACTGAGTAGTTCGGGAAGGCTCATCACGCCCGCGCGCGGCTCGCTCCGCCGTTGCAGGGCAATGGCCCCGCTGCCGGACAGCAGCATGACGGCGCTGAGATAGCCCGCCGCCAACAGCACTTGGTCGTCGGACGGCGTGCTGTCGCGGGTGTTGGCCAGGTGCTCGGGGTTGGGCTCGCGCACCAGTTGCGCGCAGGCCCTCTCATAGGTTTCCGTCTTGTTGTCGGGCCACCGCTTGCCCGCAGCCCCCATGGCCTTGACCAGCAGGCGCAGGGTTTGCGGGTTGTCCAGCAAGCCCCTGAGGTCCCGTCTTTCGGCCTCTTGCATAAACACTTCGGCCTGGGCCTCGGTGCAGGGTTGCCAATGTGCGATCAGGGTCACCGATTGCGCGTGAGTCAATGGGGCCAGATGCAGTTCTACAAACTTGCCACTGCCGACCAGGCGCTGAAGTGCCTCTCCGTCGGCATTGCCGCGCCAATCCGCCTCGCGGCAGGAGATGCGGAATTTGGGTGTGTCGAGTTGTCGTAGTTTTTGGCGTATTTGGTCAAACAGGGAGGCACCTTGTGAGCTGCCAGCGGTGATTTCATCAAGCCCGTCAATGAACAGCGGTTGCTGCCAATCGACTGGCAAGCCGCCCCCAACAAATTCGCGCGCGCTGACGCAGGTGCCGCCTTCTACCAGGCTGAGGGTGTTAAATACATCCGATTTCCCCGCGCCGGGGTCCGCCAGCAACACCCAGGCGGGTACGTCCCGGTAGTGGCTCAGGGGCCGCGGGGCTGTCAGGCTGTCGTCGTTTTCCCGCGCTCGGGCCACGCGCTCCAGCGGCAGGCGTTCCTCTTGAGGATGGGGCGCAAGGGTGTTCAAGGCGGGAGTCACGCCAGCTCAAGCCAATGCGCCAGCGGATACGACAGAAATTCCGTCAGATCAACGCCACCCGTGCCCACCAGCAAGGGCTTGCAGGCTGGATGCTGTTTCACAAATTCATCGAGCCCGCTGAGCTTGCCGGTTGAGGCGCCGCTCTTCACCTCAATGGCAGTAATCCGCAAGGCATCGGAAATGACGAAGTCCACCTCATGCGGGCTCTCGCGCCAGTAACTAATTTCCTCGTTGCTGGTCGCGGTGTTGCAGAGATGCGCTCCCACCGTGCTTTCAACCAGACGCCCCCAGTAGCTGCGATCAGCCTGTGCCTGGGCAAATGTGTAAGGTGTGGCGCTGGACATCAGCGCGCTATTGAGTACGTTGAATTTCGGGGCCGAGGCACGTCGGCGCGCTGCGCCGACGTGGTATTTTTGCAGTCCCGTCAACAGGCCGGCGTTGCGAAGCAGATCGAGGTAGCCGGCCAGGGTGGTCTCGTTACCGGCATCCTGCAATTGCCCTTTGATTTTGCCCAGCGCCAGGATCTGACCTGAATAGCTGGCTCCCAATTCAAAAAGTTGCTTGAGCAAAGCGGGCTTGTCAACACGGGTCATCTGAAGAATGTCGGTATCTATGCTGGGTTGCACCAAGCTTGCCAGGACATAGTTGCGCCAGCGCTCTTCGTCGCGTATCAATCGGGCGCTGCCCGGGTAGCCACCGAAATAGATGTATTCGTTGAGCGTGAAATCAAAAGCCTGGTGCATCTCGATGAATGACCAATGCGTTGCACGCATCAGCTCGTAGCGCCCCGCCAGGCTTTCCGTCAGGCCTTTTTGCATCAGCAGAGGAGAGCTTCCCAGCAAGATTACATGCATCTCCAGGCCTTGAGCCCGGTCTGCATCCCACAAGCCTTTGACAGTGTCTGACCAGCGTGGGATTTTCTGAATCTCGTCCAGCACAAAGGCGAAAGGCTGCGTCGGGTGGTTGAGTTTGAAGGCTTTCAATTGACGCCTGGCGTTCTGCCAACTGCGTATCAGCCATGCGGCATCCCGAGGCGCGCCGTCCATCTCGCTGGTCTGCGAAGTGAAGTCTTCGAACGCCGTGGCAAGAGGTTCGGCGGGCTGGTCGACGGCGATAAACAGATGTGCGCATTTCTCCAGGGCTTGACGCACCAGGGTGGTTTTGCCGACTTGCCTTGGCCCGGCCACAATCGTGATGAATTGAGGCGCTTCTTGCAACCGGTCGCGCAGGGCTTGAACTTGATCTCTGTGAAACACCATAAATCATACTGAGTAAATTTACTCAATATGATTGCAAAAATCTTGGAATGTGTCAAATGCGGTGCCGGTAGCTCCTTGATTTGTTGCACCTTTTCCCACGAAAGCCTCGGTTTTGTGCTACCAAAAGAGTAGCTAATTGCGCATTTCCCTCGGGAGGAGATACCTGCTTGCTGGGTAAAATGGCGATCTAATCTATGAACCTGCTCGCCTTTGACACCAGTACCGAGCTCATGTCCGTGGCGGTGCGGCGTGGCGGGACGGGGGCTGGCCAGGTTTGGCAGCACAGCGGCCCCGGCGGGGCGCAGACCTCGACTCACCTGATTCCCGTGATTCAAGAGCTGATGGGGCAGGCCGATCTCGAATTCGAGCAGCTCGATGCCATCGTTTTTGGCATGGGGCCGGGCTCCTTCACCGGCTTGCGCACGGCCTGTTCGGTGGCCCAGGGGCTGGCTTTTGGCGCGCACGTCAAGGTGCTACCGATCAATACCTTGCTGGCGGTGGCGGAGGAGGCGCGTTTTCGACACGCCGCCGCTCTGGAGCGCTGCCAGGTGACGGCGCTGCTGGATGCGCGCATGGACCAGATGTATGCCGGCCGCTATGAGTTTCAGGACCGGCAATGGCGCCAGAGTGGGGAGCACCGCCTGCTGCGCCCGGAAGACCTTATTTGCGAGGCCGGCGACCTGCTGGCCGGCAATGTGTTTGCCGCCTATGGCGCGCGCTTGCCGGCGTCAATGGCGCTGCGCGTCGATGCCCAGCCCAGCGCCACCGCCTTGCTGCGCCTAGCCCCGAGCTTGCTGGCCGCCGGTGCCGCACTGCCGGCGCAGCAGGCCTTGCCGCTCTACATTCGCGACAAGGTGGCACAAACCACCCTGGAGCGCGCGGCGCACAAGGCGGTGTTGTGAGTGCCGTGCTGAAACCAGTCGAGGCGCGCTTCGAACCGCTGACGGAGCGGTGTCTGGACACCGTCTTGAGGGTCGAACAGCGGGCTTATGCACATCCCTGGTTGCGCGCCAACTTCACCGATTCGCTGCAAGCGGGTTACCAAGCCCAGTTGCTGCTGGCCGATGACACCTTGCTGGGCTATTTCGTGGCCATGAAAGGCGTCGACGAAGTTCATCTGCTCAACATCACGGTGGCGCCCGAGTACCAGCGCCAGGGCTGGGCCCACGTGATGCTCGACGCCCTTTCGATCTGGGCCCGGGGGCAGGGCGCGGACTGGCTGTGGCTTGAGGTGCGCCTGGGCAACCAGCGCGCCATCGAGGTCTATCAGGCGCAGGGCTACCGCCGCGTTGGCGTGCGCAAGAACTACTACCCGGCGGCACAAGGTCAACGGGAAGACGCGCTGGTGATGAGCTTGCGTTTGTGAGTCGGTGAGAATGCAGCCATGAGTCTTGACCTTGATAGCCGCCAGCGCGCCATGTTGCAAGAGATGGGGCTGCGCGTCTGGTGGCCCGAAACGGTCGCCGCGCCGCCGCTTGCCGCTGCTGAAAGCGCAGTTGTGCAACCCCTAAACACGTCTCCAGCCGACCTGACGCCGGTGCCGAGCCCGAGTCGGGGTCCGGTCGTCGTCGCTGCGCCAGCCGATGTGCTTGCCTTGCCCGACGGCATTGCCGGCATGGACTGGACTGCGTTGGCCCAAAGCGTGGCCCAGTGCCAGGCCTGCAAGCTGTGCCTGGGACGCCGCGGCGCGGTGTTTGGCGCCGTGCCACGCCAGGCCGACTGGCTGGTTGTGGGCGAACCCCCGGACGACAGCGAAGAGCGCCTCGGCAGCCCGTTTGCCGGTCAGGCCGGGCAGTTGCTGGACAACATGCTGAAAGCCGTGGGCGTCAGCCGAAGTGGCGTCGTGGGCGATGCTACCGACAGAGCCAGCGCGGCCTATGTCACCAACGTTGTCAAATGCCGCCCGTCGCCGCCGCGCAACCCGCAGCCGCAAGAACTTGCCGCCTGCGAAAACTACTTGCGCCGCGAGCTGGCCCTGGTGCAACCCAAAGTCATTTTGGCACTGGGCCGCTTTGCCGCCCAGACCTTGTTGCAAGGCAGTGTGCCCGGCGTCGCCGGCATTCCGCTGGGCAAGCTGCGCGGCCAAATCCACCGCTACCAGGGCATTCCGGTGGTCGTCAGCTACCACCCGGCGTACCTGCTGCGCACGCCGCAGGACAAGGCCCGTGCCTGGGCCGACCTGTGCTTGGCGCTGGCGGCCGTCAAGAGCGCCGGTCTGTGATCCGGGAATGGGGATGAGGGTTGGGACCGGCAAGTCATGCAGGCGGGTGACGAATTAGTTGATATTGCTCAAGTGGCGTATATTTGAATTTTTAAACTGAAGGTCCGGCTGCATGCAGACCACCTACTTCCCATGACAAAGCGTTCAGTACCCGAGACCCGGTCCGAGTTGGACCGACCCGACGCGGTATTTGATCTGGCGGCCGAGCTGTTTCAAATTCTGTCGGCGCCGATGCGGCTCAAAATCATCAGTTGCCTGCGCGACGGCGAACAGAACGTGAGCTACATGCTCAGCAAAATCGATACCACCCAGCCCAATATGTCGCAGCATCTGAACATGCTGTACAAGGCCGGCGTGCTGGGCCGGCGCCGTGAAGGCGTGCAAATTCTCTACCGCATCGTGGACGAGCGGGTGGCGGCGCTGTGCCGTGCGGTCTGCTCGCAGGTGGAGACCAAGAGCGGTCGCTGAGGGCCGCCTGCACGGTGCGTTAGAGAACCCTTTCTAATTTGTTTATAAGCAAGTAATGATGTATTGATATAAATCAGCACAACCCTTCGACGCTCGCAATAGGATAAACCCGTAGTGCTGGTAAATGCTTACCGCACTCAGGCGTAACGGCTTGTTTAGCGAAGGAAAAAGTGATGCGAATTCGATACTTGATGGCTGCCGCTATGGTGGCCATTTTTTTTACCGGGTCTGCTTCGGCGGCGGTAACCACGGCGCCGGCCAAGTTGCTGAAGTCGACCGCCGATCACAGCAAGTTCAAGGAGCTGGACCGGGACTTCGCTTCGGGTCCCGAGGTCACCAAGGCCTGCCTGAGCTGCCATACCGAGGCTGCCAAGCAAGTCCAGAAAACCGAGCACTGGACCTGGGAGTACACCAATCCCGATACCAAGCAAGTGCTGGGCAAGAAGCACATCGTCAACAATTTCTGCACCTCGGTGCGGTCGAATGAAGCGGCCTGCAACAGTTGCCATATTGGCTATGGTTGGCGTGACGACAAGTTCGATTTCAGCGTCGAGGAGAACGTCGACTGCCTGGTCTGCCATGACCATACCGGCAAGTACAGCAAGCCCAGCGGTTTTGCCGGTCTGCCGGTCGCACGGGACACCGAGTTCCCGGCCGGCTCGGGCAAGATCATCAAGGGCATCAACCTGAAGGAAATCGCCCAGAAGGTGGGCCCCACCACGCGCAGTACCTGCGGTGCCTGCCACTTCAAAGGCGGCGGCGGAGACGGCGTCAAGCACGGGGACCTCGACAGTTCGCTCGAAGCACCGGGCAAAGCGCTGGACGTGCACATGGACGCCAAGGGCCTGAACTTTGCGTGCGCCACCTGCCACAAGACCGACGATCACAAGGTCTCCGGCAGCCGCTATGCGCCCACCGCCAAGGACAAGGCACCGGCGCACATGCGCGGCGAGGCCGACAAGACCAATCCCGACACCTGCCAGGCCTGCCACGGACAAGCACCGCACCAGATCGTCAGGCTGAATGAACACACGGCAAAAATCGCCTGCCAGACCTGCCATATCCCGGCCTTCGCGCGCGGCGGCAACCCGACCAAGATGTCCTGGGACTGGTCCACTGCCGGCAAGCTCGACAAGGAGGGCAAGTTTCAGACCCTGCGCGACGAAAACGACTACGACACCTACATGACCATCAAGGGTGACTTCAAGTGGGCCGAGAACGTCAAGCCCGAATACGTCTGGTTCAACGGCACCAACCACTACACCCTGATCAGCGACAAGATCGAAAAAGGCGACAAGCCGGTTCAGATCAACCACTTCGAAGGCAGCGCCACGGACGGCAAGTCGATGATCTGGCCGATCAAGGTGTTCCGCGGCAAGCAGCAATACGACCCGATCAACAAGTCGCTGGTCATCACCCACCTGGCGGGCAATGACGACACCGCCTTCTGGAAGAACCTGGACTGGGTGAAGGCGGTCACCGAGGGCATGGCCAAAGGCGGTGTCAAGTTCTCCGGCAAGGTCGACTTCATCGAGACCGAAAGCATGTGGGCGATCAATCACATGGTGGCGCCAAAAGAAAAAGCGCTGGGCTGCGTCGAGTGCCACGCCAAGGTCGGTCGTCTGGACAAGATCGACGGTGTCTACCTGCCGGGGCGCAGCCGGGATCACGCGCGCTGGCTGGAGATCGGTGGCTGGGCCATCGCTCTGTTAACCCTGCTCGGTGTGCTCGGCCACGGCCTGGTCCGCGTCATCGCGCGCAAACGCAACAGCTAACCGGAGAACCCTCATGTCACGCGTCTATCTTTTCAAGCCTTTCGAGCGCTTCTGGCACTGGTGCCAGGCGGCACTGATCCTCTTCATGCTGCTGACCGGTTTCGAGGTGCACGGCACTTACCACGTTTTCGGTTTCGAAAAAGCGGTGGGCTATCACAGCATCGCCGCCTGGACCCTGGTGGGGCTGTGGATCTTCGCCATCTTCTGGCACATCACCACCGGTGAATGGCGGCATTACATCCCGACCACGCACAACATCGTTGTCATTGCGAAGTACTACTCGTCGGGCATCTTCAAGGATGAGGTGCATCCATTTCGGCCCAGCCTGAGCAACAAGCACAACCCGCTGCAACGCTTGACCTATCTGGCGGTCTTGACGCTGCTCAGTCCGCTGATCTGGTTCACCGGCTGGCTGTACCTTTTTTATGCCAGCTGGGCAGCCTGGGGACTGGAAAAACTGCAGTTGCAGTGGATTGCAACGGCACACACGTTCGGCGCCTTCCTGATGCTGGCCTTCCTCATTTCGCACCTCTATCTGGCCACCACCGGGCACAAGCTGACCTCGCAGGTCAAAGCCATGATCACCGGCTGGGAAGACCTGGCCGAGAGTGAGGAACCGATGCCGGGCAAGCAGCGCTAGCACTGGCCGCCAAGTTTTTACTGTTGAACTACCTAGGAGAAGTTGATGGACAAAATGTTTAAGAAGAAATTGCTGGTGGCCCTGATTGCCAGCATGGTGTTGCCGCTGGCGGCCCACGCTGCCGACGCCGACCTGTTGAACAAGATCGAGGCCATGTCGCGCGAACTCGAAGCCCTGAAGAATCAGGTCCGGGCCAACGAAGCCAAAACAGCGCAGACGGCGGAACAGGTCAAGGCCGTGGCTGCCAAGTCCGAGGGCGCGGCGCTGGACGACTTGAAGAGCCAGGTGACGAAGCTTGAAGGCAAGTCGCTCGGTAAATGGCTGACGGTGGGCGGTGACTACCGCTTCCGTGTGGACGCCCTGGAGGGCCAGACCCGGACCTTCACGGACGTCAACGCCACCTTCGCCAACGCCCAGCAGAAGCTGCAGGCGGACTTCTTTGCCAATCCATCCACCGCGGCCGGCTCATCGAGCTATTTCGGCGCACCCCAGGCCGGCGGCATGTCGATCGCCGGTGCCTTGAGCGGGCTGATGGCTTTTTCGCAGAACATGAACAAGGTCGCCACCTTCGATCAGGCGAACGCGTTCCTGGCCAACCCGATGAACGCCGGCATGGTGCAGGGCATCGGCGCTTTCGCCGCCACCGTCCCGGCCTACAAGCCCGAGAACAAAAGCCTGTACAGCAACCGCTTCGGTATCGATCTGAACGCCAAGGCGACGCAGGACATCAGCGTCAGCGCACGGCTGCAGATGTACAAGGTGTTCGGTTCCCAGGACGACTCGGCCATTGTCAACGCCGGCAGCGCCCCCTTCTTCGCCGACCGTGTCGGCGTCTTCGACGGGACCCTGAGCCATGTGCCATCGAACAGCTATCTCAACGTCGACCGTGTCTACGCCACCTGGAGCAACATTGCCGACAAGGAAATCTGGTTTTCCGTCGGTCGCCGGCCGACCACCAATGGCGCCCCCAGCAATCTGCGCCTGAACAACCCGCGCCCCGGCAATGGCGGTACCCCCTCCTTGCTGATCGACTACGCCTTCGACGGCATGACGCTGGGCTACGCCCCGGACATCGACGCTCTGCCCGGTGCCTACGGCAAGTTCTGCTATGGCCGCGGCTTCGAGAGTGGTTTCAGCAAGGCCTCCGGCAACTCGCTGGTCGATACCGACATGGTTGGTTTCTCTGTCGTCCCGATTGACACCGACCCGCTGCGTGTCTGGCTGATGTGGGACCGCGGCATCAACATTTTCGACGCCCCGACGATGAGCAATACCTATTTCGGCAACACCGCCGCCAAGGTCAATCTGGGCGATATCGACTGGTTCGGCCTGGGCGCCATGAGCACGTTCAAGAAAGTGGGTCCGGGTGATCTGACGGTGTTCGGTGACGTGGGCGTCAGCGTCACCCACCCGAACAACAACGTGTCGGCCCAGTTCGGCTTCCAGGGCTTGCTGACGGGCTCCTTCTTCAGCCCCGAAGCACCGACCAGCAAGACCGGCACGGCAGTCTACCTTGGCATGCGCTACGACTTGCCGTCCAGGACCAAACTGGGTTTTGAATACAACCATGGTTCCAAGGACTGGATCACCTTCGCGCCGGCATCGGACGATATGTGGACCTCCAAGGTCGGCACGCGTGGCGATGTCTACGAGGCCTACATGATCCAGGAGCTGGACCGGGCGCCGATTTCTTCCTTCTTCAGTCGCGCCTTCTTCCGCCTGGGTGTCCAGCGTTACCACTTCAACTACAGCGGCAGCAACAACTGGGTTGGCGCGCCGGTCGAGATGAGCAGTGTCAATGGCCAGATGATGACCACCACGCCACTGGATTCGGCCACCAACGTTTACGCCACCTTCGAAGTCAAGTTCTAAACATTTTTCCAGGAGTTCAACATGAAATCGAAACTTTCAACCCTCATCCTGACGGCCGTGCTGGCCCTGTCCGGCGCGGCTTTCACCGGCAACGCCTACGCTGACGAAGGCAAGATGGTAGGCCCGGTCACCAAGATCAAGCTCGCGCCGGACGGCAAGTCAGCCACCGCCATCCTGAAGGACAGCAAGAGCGCAGAGCTGGTCACCATCACCGTCACCGACGACCTGACCCTGGACAAGTTCAAGGACAAGCGCATCGTCGAGGGCGACGAGATCCGCGCCCGCTTCGAGAAGGACGGCAAGAACACCGCCAAGTCCTTCAAGAAGACCGCCGGCTGCTGAGCCGGCAAACCGCGCGACCCGCCTGGCCCCGCCCCGGCGGGTCGGGGCTGCTCCGCCGGCCTGTCGTTTTGAATCAAAAAGTCCAACTTTGAAGAGGTGTCAATCATGCAGAAATTCCGCTTGGGCAGGGTCGGCCTGGCCGCCGTTTTGAGCCTGGGACTTGTCTCGGTAGCCATGGCCGGCGAACTGACGGGAAGCGTCAAGACGGTTTCCAATGTTGCCCGGACGATCGCCGTCGAGGTCGCCAACAAAGGGGTGCTTGTCTTCAAGTTCGACGCCGAAACCCAGTTCAAAAATGCCACGTCGGCCAATGACATCATCCCCGATGAAGTGATCACGGTTGACTTTGCTCAGGTCGGGCCGGAAAACCGTGCCAAGACCATCAGCAAGGTGATCGCACCGCTGCCTGCCGGGGTGACGCGCATTGCCGCGGAGGAACTACTGAAATTGATAAAGACAGGCGGTGAAAGTTTTGTCCTGATCGATTCGCGTCCGGCCGGCCGCTATGTCCAGGGGCACCTGCCCGGGGCGCTGTCAATCCCGTTCAACGCGTTGGAAAAAGAGGGCGAGAAACTGCTGCCGGCAGACAAGATGAAAACGCTGGTTTTCTATTGCGGCGGACTGTCCTGCATGCTCAGTCCGAAATCTGCCGCCATCGCGGTGAAGCTCGGCTACAAGGATGTGCGGATGTACCCGGAGGGCGAGCCCGGTTGGAAGAAACTTGATTATTCGACCGAGGCCAGTCTGTCTTTCGTCAAGAACGGCAACATTGTTCTGGTTGACCTCAGGACTGCTGAAGTAGCGGCCACCGGTTATATTCCGCGCGCCGTCAATATTCCGGCGGCTGTTCTCAGAGACGCGGAAAAACAGTTCCCCGACTCTCACGGCGCCGCCATCGTCTTCTATTCGGACCGGGACGAGGACTTGAACCAGGCGCTTGAGTGGACGCGGGAATGGGAATATCCCAATGCCACTTTGTTTCCGGGCGGTGTCAAGGCCTGGCAGGCGGGCGGGAACCCGTTGCTCAGCGGCGCCGCGCCAACCCAAATCGTCTATGTTCGCAAGCTCGTCGAAGGCGAGGTATCGATCAAGGATTTCGAGCAGATCGTCAACACGGCGTCACAGCTTGTGATTGACGCCAGGACCGCCGACGAGTTCGCCAAAGCGCATTTTCCGGGAGCGCTGAATATACCGGCCGAGGAGATGGCGGCCCGGTACGCGGAAATTCCGGACGGCAAGGAGGTGGTCATTCATTGCTCCACCGGTACCCGGGCCGAACTGGCCCATGACATTCTCAAGGAGAAGGGAATCAAGACCCGCTATCTCAGGGCCAACGTGGAATTCGGCTCCGGTAACAAGGTGCTGATCAAGGCGTAAGCGGGCGAGTCGCATCAACGGGACAGCGTAATCAAATACCCATCTCCCCGCCTCAGGATTCCTTTTTTCTCCAGGTCGGACACGCAGCGATACAAGGCCTCGTGCGTGACACCCAATTCTCCCGCCAACGATTTCAGGCCTGAACTAAGGGGATATTTACCTTGCTGTCCCTCGGTCTCAAGAAAGTGCAGCAGGCGGTCTTGCACCTTGTGCAGGGACAAGCGCTCGCATTGCAATCGGAGCCGCTTGACCTCGCGATTGAGCATGCCAATCCAGCGGCTGGAAAAGGCCGGATCGGATGCCAAGGCGGCTGCAATTCTGTGAATCGGCACGCCGGTGATTTCAGAGGAGGCAATGACTTTGGCATCGCAGTGGTAGCGCGCGGATTGAAGGCTTGCTTCGCTGACGATGCCATGGCGGGTGCGTTGCAAAACGATGGCTTCACCCTGCCGGCTCAGGCGTTCCAGCAGGACTTCACCGCTGCTGATGAAGAACATGTAAGTGGGTTTTTGACCAGCCGAAAACAGCTGCTCACCCTTGGCATAGCGGGAAGTGACGCAGGCGGCGCGCAGGTCTGCGGGAAGCAGTTCCGCCAGTTCCTGGTGAAGTTGAGTAAAAGACGCAGCCATGTGATTGCGATCATACCGATGCCGGACCGTATGCATCAATACTTGCGCCATCAAGGATGAAACAGGGTCCCATGCGCAACGCCATTTTTCAATTCGGCCAGCAACTTCCCGAATACGAGGTTCCGGTACTCAACGAGCGCGCCGTTCGGGCCAGTGCCGGCCTTCTGTTTTTCTTTGCCATCGTTTCCTTCATGAACGCCTGGCTGATCGGCAATTTCCAGCCGACCCGGGTGTTCGTGATGGTCTTTCTGCTCGACTTCACGATCCGGATATTCATCAATCCCCTTTACGCTCCCAGTCTGATCATCGGGCAGTGGTTGGTGCGTAAGCAGCAAGCCGAGTATGTCGGTGCACCGCAGAAACGTTTTGCCTGGGCCATCGGTTTTGTATTGGCGCTGGCCATGCTGTACCTGGTGGTGCTCAACCATGTCGTCGGTCCCATCAACCTGATGGTTTGCGCGATCTGCTTGCTGCTGCTGTTCTTTGAGACGGCGTTTGGCATCTGCATCGGTTGCCAGGTCTACACCTTGTTCAACAAGGAAAAAGCGCAGCTTTGCCCCGGTGGCATGTGCCAAGTTCCGCGTGGCGAACGTTCGACCACCAGCCCGGCTCAATGGCTGATCGTGCTGCTGTTTGCCGGCTTGGTTGGCCTCATCGTGCAATGGGTTTACAGCACCGGCCTGCAACAACGATCGCCAGCACTCCAGCCGGCGATAGCCTCGCCCGCTGCCGCCATCGACCCGGCAGAGCTGGAGCGCTGCAAAGTGCCCGAGTTCGCCAAGGCCATGGGCCACGAGGAAAAGTGGAAGCTGCACAACAACTGCAAGTGAAACCGCATGAATATCTCGCCACCCATGAAACGCCGCTTGTCCTTGTTCAGCCTGGGCCTGCTGTTGCTGGCGGCGCTGGTCTTTGTGCTGCTGCGCTCCGGCCCCTTGGCGGCCACGCGTGTCACGGTCAGCCAGGTCAAGGAAGGCACCTTCAGCCCGGCCTTGTTTGGCATTGGCACGGTGGAGGCGCGCCGCAACTGGATGATAGGCCCCACGGCGGCGGGTCGGGTGCTCAGCGTCAAGGTCGACGTCGGCGATAGTGTCAAGATGGGCCAGTTACTGGCCGAGATGGACCCGGTGGACCTGGACCAGCGTCTGGCCTCTCTGGATGCTGCCACGGCGCGCGCCGTCAGCGCCCAGGCGGCGGCGACAGCCCAGCAGGCCGATGCGGCGGCGCGGCGCGAATTGGCCGCTGTCAATTTCCGCCGCAATCAGGATCTGGCGCAGCAGAATTTCATCAGTTCCGGCGCGCTGGAAGCACGTCTGCAGGAAAAAGCCTCGGCCGATGCGGCGCTCCAGGCGGCACAGGCCAATCTGCAAGGGGCGGGCCAGGACTTGATGCGTTTGCAGGCCGATCGCGCGGCGTTGCAGCAGCAGCGCGCCACCACCCGGCTGCTGGCGCCGGCCGATGGGGTGGTGACCACGCGCGAAGCCGAGGCCGGCTCCACGGTGCTGGCCGGTCAGCCGGTGCTGCGTCTGATCGACCCCAGCAGTTTGTGGATCAGGCTGCGGCTGGACCAGGGCCGCTCGGCCGGCCTGACGACCGGCTTGCCGGCGCAAATCGTCTTGCGTTCCCAGCCCCAAGTGCCCGTGGCCGGCCGTGTGGCACGGGTCGAGTGGTTGAGCGACAGCGTGACCGAGGAGCGGATTGCGCAGGTGTCGTTCAATCAATCGCCAGTGGCGGTCTCGGTCGGTGAAATGGCGGAAGTCACGCTTGAATTGCCGACTACCGGCAAGGCTGTGCTGCTGCCCGGCGCCAGCATTGTGCGTCAGGGTGGCACGACCGGTGTCTGGTGGCTGAAATCGGGCAAACCGGTGTTCACCCCGGTGCGGCTGGGAGCCAGCAGCCTGGATGGCCAGGTCCAGGTGCTGGACGGTCTGAAGGCGGGTGATGAGGTGGTGGTCTACAGCCAGAAAACGCTCAGCGGCGAGAGCCGGGTCCAGGTCGTCGATTCGTTGGTCAAGGCGGCAGCCAGCGGGGCCGCGCCATGATCAGTCTGGCGGGGCGCGACATTGCGCATGCCTGGCCCAAGTTTGTTTTTACCGGGCTCGGACTGGGGCTGCTGATCGGTGTCACGCTGAGCATGGCCGGGGTCTATCGAGGCATGGTCGACGACGCACGCGCCCTGCTCGGCAACAGCGGCGCTGATCTGTGGGTGGTGCAAAAGGACACGCAAGGCCCTTATGCCGAATCATCCAGCATCAGGGACGATCTGGTGCATGGTGTGCGGGGCATGCCGGGCGTGGCCCGGGCGGCCAATGTGACTTATTTCACGATGCAGGTGCAGCAGGGCAACGACGAGTTACGCGCCATGGTGGTGGGTATTGAACCCGGGCAAGCAGGCGGACCAAGCCACCTGCTTGCCGGCCGCCACCTGGCGCGTAACCACTACGAAGCGGTGGCGGATGTCAAAACCGGGTTTGCATTGGGGCAGCGCATTCGCATCCGCCGCCATGACTACGCCGTGGTCGGACTGACCCAGCGCATGGTCTCGTCCAGCGGTGATCCCATGGTTTTCATTGCGCTCAAGGACGCGCAGGAAGCCCAATTCCTGAAAGACAACGATGCCATCCTGAACGATCGGGTCCGTAGCGCCGCCAATCCGGTATTCAACCGCCCGGGCACGCCAGGCCTGCTCGAAGCGGTGCAAGCGACACAAACCAGCAGCCACAATGTGAATGCCGTTCTGGTGCAGATTCAGGATGGATTTTTGCCCGAGCAGGTGGCACAGCCGATTCGCCGCTGGAAGCACTTGCAGGTGTTTACCCGCGAGGGCATGGAAGAGATCCTGGTGGCCAAGCTGATTGCCACATCGGCCCGGCAGATCGGCATGTTCCTGGTGATCCTGGCCATCGTCAGTGCGGCGATCGTGGCCTTCATCATCTACACCATGACCCTGGGCAAGATTCGCGAGATTGCCGTGCTCAAGCTGATCGGGACCCGCAATCGAACCATTGCCGGCATGATCTTGCAGCAGGCACTGGGTCTGGGGCTGATCGGTTTTTTTGTCGGCAAGGTGGCCGCCACCTTTTGGGCGCCCATCTTTCCGAAGTTTGTATTGCTGGAGGCGGGCGATGCGATCACCGGATTGATCGTCACCCTGCTGATCTGCGCCCTGGCCAGCACGCTGGCGATCCGGGTCGCGCTGAAGGTCGATCCGGCCGAGGCCATAGGCGGCTGACCGACCCATGCGCGATCCTCTGAAGCTGCCGTCTTCGCCCTCGCACCAGGGCGGTATCGTGATCGAAGGCCTGCGCAAGGTCTATGGTCAGGGCGACACGGCGGTGCAGGCGCTGCGACAGGTCGACATGACCGTCGGTCCGGGCGAGGTGGTTGGTTTGGTCGGGCCTTCCGGCTCGGGCAAGAGCACGCTGCTCAAATGTCTGGGTGCCATCATCGAACCGACCGCCGGTCGCATGCTGCTGGGCGGCAAGGTGATTTATGACGGCGCCTGGAAAATCCCGGACCTGCGAACCCTGCGCCGCGACAGCATCGGTTTTGTGTTCCAGGCACCTTACCTGATCCCCTTTCTCGACGTCACCGACAACGTGGCCTTGCTGCCCATGCTGGCGGGCCTGTCGAACTCGGCCGCGCGCTTGCGCGCGCTGGAGCTGTTGGGCGCGCTCGATGTGGCGCACCGGGCGCGGGCGCAGCCCTCGGAACTCTCGGGCGGCGAGCAGCAGCGCGTGTCGATTGCGCGCGCCCTGGCGAACCGTCCACCGGTGATCCTGGCCGATGAGCCGACCGCGCCGCTGGACAGCGCGCGGGCCCTGGGCGTGATGCGAATTCTGAATCAAATGGCGCGGCAGTCGCAGACCGCCATCATCGTGGTGACCCACGATGAAAAAATCATGCCAACCTTCAAGCGGATCTACCACATCCGCGAGGGGCGGACGGTGGAGGAGGTGGGTGAAGGACGGGCGCTGGAGGAGTGATCGGAGTTGGTTTCAAGCTGGCTCAAGACGAAGCAGAATTGGCGTCCTGGGCGTATCATCATTTGCCGGGGACTTTGGTTACGGACAAGTTCTAAATCTGTCAAGGAGGCACTATGTTCAAACGAATTCTGGTCGCAGTGGATGGCAGTTCTACCGCCGATCAGGCCTTGCAGGAAGCAATCAAACTGGCCAAGGAACACCGGGCACAACTGCGGATCGTGCACGCCATCGATATCCTCAACGTCTACCTGGGTGACGGGTTTGTTGACCCCTCCGAAATTTCCGATGCCCAGACCAAGAGCGGACAGGAAATCCTCCGCAAGGCAGAGGCGGTCGCGAGAGAGGCCGGGATAGCCGTCGAAACCCAGCTGCTCGTGATCGACACCGCGGGCCGACGCATCCCGGAAATGATTGCGGCGGATGCCGAGTCATGGCCCGCGGACCTCATCGTCATCTGCACGCATGGCCGCAGTGGACTGAATCACTTGTTAATGGGTAGCGTTGCCGAAGGGGTGATCCGCGTTGCCACGAAACCAGTGCTGTTGATCCGCGGAAAATGAATGGTTTCATCGGCTAGCGCCGACTACCTGATCCGGCGCGCGTGATGCCAGCAAGCAGCAAAACGTCTGACATCGCGTCTGCATCTGTTCCCGCGACGCTCGCCGCGCTGAGCGTGAACCCGCAGACCGGTCTGGCGCAGGCGGATGTGGACACGCGTCGGCAGCAGCACGGTTACAACGAAGTTGCCGAACAGAAGGGTCACCCGGTCCTGATGTTTCTCGGCAAGTTCTGGGGCGTGTCGGCATGGATGCTTGAGCTGATCATGGTGTTGTCGGCGATCCTCGGGAAATTCTCGGACCTGGCGGTGGTGGGTGCGCTGCTGGTTGTCAATGCGGTGTTGAGCTTCATGCAGGAGCGCCGCGCTGCCGGCGTGGTCGAAACCTTGAGGCGGCGCTTGCAGGTCAGCGCGCGCGTGCTGCGCGAGGCTGTCTGGCAGGTCATTCCGGCCCGTGAACTGGTCCCTGGCGACATCATCCGCGTGCGTCCCGGCGACATCATCCCGGCGGACGTAAAGCTGCTTGGCGGTGAATTGAGTGTTGACCAGTCGGCCCTCACCGGCGAGTCGAAGGACGTGGACAAAGCGCCTGCCGACGTGCTGTCGTCGGGTTCGGTCGTGCGCCGCGGTGAAGGCAACGGCGTGGTGATCCTGACCGGGACGCAGACCTACTTTGGCCGCACCACTGAACTCGTGCAGGAAGCGCGTCCAAAGCTGCACATCGAAGCGGTAGTCGCCAAGGTGGTGCGCTGGCTGTTCGTCATCGTCGGCGCGCTGCTCGGCGTGGTGATCGCGCTGTCGCTGATCCGGCAGGTGCCGCTGCTCGAAATGATTCCGCTCATGCTGGTGCTGTTGATGAGCGCGGTGCCGGTCGCCCTGCCGGTGATGTTCACGGTCAGCATGGCGGTCGGAGCGAAAGAACTGGCCAGGCGCGGCGTGCTGGTCACGCGCCTCAGCGCCACCGAGGATGCGGCAACCATGGACGTGCTGTGCGTGGACAAGACCGGCACGATCACGCTGAACCAACTGGCCGTCACGGGCGTGATTCCACTGGCGCAGGCGACAGAATCCGAGGTACTGGTTGCCGCCGCGCTCGCATCGCAAGAGTCCAACCAGGACCCGATAGACCTGGCCTTCCTTGCCGCGGCAAAAGAGCGGCATGTCTTTGATGGCTCGGCTGCGGTGACACCCCTCTCCTTTGCGCCGTTCGATGCAAAAAATCGACGGACCGAGGCTGTGGTCGAGCGGAGCGGCCAGCGGTTGCGCGTGATGAAAGGCGCCGTGCGGACCATCGCCCAAGCCTGCGGGCTCCAGCCCGCGGCGATCGAGGCGCTGGAGGCGCGGGTCAGCGAATCGGCGCTGAAGGGCTATCGAACACTGGCCGTGGCAGGCGGCCCAGAGGCAGACACCCCTGTATTGCTCGGATTGGTGAGCTTGTTTGACCCGCCTCGGCCGGACGCCAGGCAACTCATCGCCACGCTCCATGAGCTCGGCGTTTCGGTGAAGATGCTCACCGGCGATGCACTGGCGGTGGCACGTGAAATCGCGCAAGGCGTGGGACTGCCCAATATTCAACGCGTGTCGGATCTGAAGGCCGCGAGCGCTCAGGTCGGCAACGAAACGGTTGACTTGTTGGCGGGGGCGGATGGTTTCGCCGAAGTCTATCCGGAAGACAAATACATCGTGGTGAAGCACTTGCAGGCCGCAGGACATGTGACCGGCATGACGGGAGATGGCGTCAACGATGCACCCGCATTGCGCCAGGCTGAAGTGGGTATCGCCGTCAGCTCGGCAACCGACGTCGCCAAAGGCGCAGCAAGCGTCGTGCTGACCGAACCGGGGCTGACGAACATCGTGGCATTGGTCGAGCAGGGGCGGACGATCTACCAGCGCATCCTGACCTGGATCATCAACAAAATCAGCCGCACGATTCTGAAAGCGGCCTTCGTTGCCATTGCGTTCGTGGTGACGGGCAAGTTTGTCGTCTCGGCCTTTGCCATGCTGCTGCTGGTCTTCATGACGGACTTCGCGAAGATCGCTCTTGCCACCGATCACGTTCGGCCATCCAACAAACCGGAGACCTGGAACATCGGCGGTTTCATCATGGTGTCCGCGGTGCTGGGCATCGCGATGGTCGCCGAGGCGCTTCTTCTCTTGTGGATAGGCTGGTCGCGTTTTGGTCTGGCGGGCAACGATGACGCCCTCTATACCTTCAGCTTCCTGACGCTGCTCTACATGGCTGCATTTTCCATCGTGTCCGCCCGCGAGCGACGCTGGTTCTGGACGACGATGCCCAGCAAGACGCTGATTGCGGCGCTCGCCGCGGATGTGCTGATAGGGACCGTTCTGACCTTTGTCGGTCTGCCTGGACTGATGCCACTGCCTGGGTGGCAGACGCTCGTGATTTTCGTTTATGCGATGGGGGTATGCCTGGTCGTGAACGATGCCGTGAAGGTCGCCATGATCCAATGGCGTGTTCCCGCGGCGGTAGCCTAAAGAATGAATGCCGCGCCACCGTAACCGATGAGCTATTTTTGTTCGACAGAGTGCTCGACCTTGCGGCAGTAGCAATAGACGAATTGCTGAACAGTGCCGAACGGCGTGTGGTGTTCTTCCTTCTCGTGCTGGAGCAGCGTGAACGGCTCGCCAAATTGGGCGTGCAACTGGTCTGCGCGATAACGCATGACCGGCAGGCCGCTGCACTGGGTCGGACCATCCTCGGCAAAAGTGGCAACGATGACGTGCCCGCCCGGCTTGACCGAGCGCAGTACCTGCTGCACGTAGGCGCTCCGGTCTTGTGCCGCGGTGAGGAAATGAAACACCGCCCGGTCATGCCACAGGTCGTAGCCATGAACAGCCAGTTCCGCACGGGTGACGTCTGCTTCCAGCCATCGAACGGCGCCACTGCTGGCGCCAAGGCGAGCCTTGGCAGCGCTCAGGGCAGCCGCCGACAAATCCAGCACCGTGAGATTCGAGTAGCCACTGCGCAGCAGGTCGTCCACCAGTGTCGATGCGCCGCCGCCGACATCGATGATCGCCGCGGATAAAGGCACGCCGGTCGCCTTGATGAGCCGCAGCGACTGCTCGGCATGTTCCTGGAACCAGCTGACCGCGTTACTGGCCTTGCTTGAGTACACGCCTTCCCAGTGTTCCTTCGGTTTCATGGGGTGTTTGTAAGTTGCTTGTGCAAAAATAGGGCTTGCCAGCGAAAGGCTCGGAATGACTATAGCATTGGCAACTTCCAATGACTGAAAGTACCGCTCAAGGCTGCCGGTAGCCGCGGTTCTGCCGATGCCAAGCACTTGGAGAAAACGCATGAAGACTTTTGTGCCCTTGGTTCTTATTGCGCTGCTGCCCGCAGTATTCTGGTTGCCTGCCATGGCCCAAACAAAACACGGCTATCACCGGGTTGCCGCCGCGCCGCGCGCGCCCGCAATGGCTGAAACGCCGCTGATCGAGGGCGTGGTGAAGAAGGTCAACAAGTACTCTGGAAGAGTGACCCTGTTCCATGGCCCGCTGCCCAACGGCACGCCGGCGCAGACCAAGGCTTATGTTGTCAAGGATGAGGACTGGCTCGACCAAATGAAGGTTGGTGAGAGGATTCGCTTCGCCACCGACCCGGCGCCGGGCAGCCAGACGGTGCTGCGTTTCGAACCGGTCCAGTGAGTCACCCGGCTGGAACGCGCACATCACTGGATCAAGCGCGCCGGCCATCAACCAACGCGCACCGGCACGAAAATCTTGTTGCCGTCACGCTGGATCAGCAGCGCCACCGATTTGTCGGCCTTGGCCACCATGGCGCGCACCTGGCTTACGCTCTCGATCGGTGTGCCGTTGACGGCCAGCAGCACGTCGCCCGGCTGCACCCCGGCCGCCGCCGCAGGACCACCGGTATCCTCGATCAGCAGGCCACCGGCCACCCCGGCAGCGCGCTTTTCCTGCGGCTGCAGCGCGCGCAAGGCCAGGCCCAGTTTGCCTTTGGTGGCCGCATCGTCTGCCTTGGCAAGTTTGAAACCTTTCTCGGTCGCGTCGCCCAGCGTGGCGCTGAGTGTTTCGCGCTTGCCCTGGCGCCAGATTTCGAGGCTCACCTGGTCTCCCGGCATGGCATTGCCGATCAAGGCCGGCAGGTCGCTCGATGTCACGATGGGTTGGCCGTTGACCTTGCGGATCACGTCACCGCTTTTCAGACCGGCCTTGTCGGCGGGGCCGTCCCGGTCGACCGAGGACACCAATGCACCCTCCGGTTTGTCCAACTGGAACGAGTCGGCGAAAGTCTGGTTCACCTGCTGGATCGCGACACCCAGGCGCGCGTGGCTGGCCTTGCCGGTGGCAACGATCTGATCCTTCACCTTGCTTGCCAATTCGATCGGGATCGCGAACGACAGACCCTGATAGCCACCGGTGTGGCTGTAGATCTGGGAGTTGATGCCCACCACCTCGCCGCGCGTGTTGAACAGGGGGCCGCCCGAGTTGCCCGGATTCACCGCCACGTCGGTCTGGATGAAAGGAACATAGCTGTCGTCCGGCAGCGAGCGGCCCTTGGCGCTCACGACACCGGCCGTCACGCTGTTCTCGAAGCCGAACGGCGAGCCGATGGCCAGTACCCATTCGCCCACTTTCAGGTCGCGCGTATTGCCCAGTGGCACCACCGGCAGTTCCTTGGCGTCGATCTTGAGGACCGCAACGTCGCTCTTCGGGTCGGCGCCCAGCACTTTGGCCCGGAACTCGCGGCGGTCGGTCAGTTTGACCATCACCTCCCGGGCGTCACGCACCACGTGGGCGTTGGTCAGGATGATGCCGTCGGGGCTGATGATGAAGCCCGAACCCTGGCCATGCAGGGGCGCTTCCGGCTGGCCCGGGAAGCCGCCATTGGGGCCTTGAAAACGCCGGAAGAACTCAAAGAAAGGATCATTCGGGTCCAGGCCCGGCATACCGTGGCGCGGCGCGCCGGCACCATCGGTACTGTCGTCGCCGGCGGTCTTGGTCATCCCGGTGACACTGATGTTCACCACCGCCGCGCCCATGCGTGCAGCAATTTGAGAAAAGTCCGGCAACGCCATAACCGGCGCTGGCGTCACCGCACTGGCGGCGGGCGACGGCGCCGCGTGGGCCCGCGACAAGCTCAAGGCGCCAACGCCTGCCGCGGCAAGGACGCCGGCAGCGGCACATGCCAGTACCAGCCGCCTGGGGGTGAGGAGAAGTGTATTCATGAGAAGTCCTTTCAAGAGGTTGATGAAGACCACAACTTGATTGTCAGGACCGCAACTTAGGCAGGACTTAAACCGCCGCCTGGTCCACCGCCACTTGGCTCCGGTGAACAACCGGCACGCTATCTGGAACGGTTCAGGCGGGGCTTGGGAAGATGACCGTGGCGCGCAATCCGCCCAGGCTGGCGGAGCGGTCGATGGACAGCGTCGCGTGGTGCAGATGGGCGATGGTCTTGACGATGGCCAGGCCCAGGCCGCTGCCATTGCCCTGGGCGCCCGAGACCCGGTAGAAACGGTCCAGTACCCGCTCCCTGTCCTGCTCTGCTATGCCGGGGCCGCTGTCCTCGATGGTCAGCAGCGTTTGACCCTCCCGCTGGTGGATCGCCAGGTTCACGGTGCCACCCACCGGCGTGTACTTGATCGCGTTGTCCAGCAGGTTGCGCAGCAGGATGCGCAGGGCATCCTCATGTCCCAGCACCACGCCCTGGTCGGCCTGGACCAGGCCCAGGTCAATGCGCCGGATCTGGGCCGGCGCTACCAGGTCGGCCAATACCAGCCGGGCCAGGGCCGTCAAGTCAACCGGTCCGGTTTTGCCGTCGACGGCCGAACTGGCCTGCTGCCGCGCCAGCACCAGCAGTTGCTCCACCAGTCGGGTGGCCCGGTCGATGCCGTTGCTGAGCCGGTTCACCGCCACGTCCCGCGCGGCGTCGTCGGCGGCCCGGCGCAAGCCTTCCACTTGCAGCTTCAAGGCGGCCAGTGGCGAGCGCAGCTCGTGCGCGGCGTCGGCGACAAAGTTCTTCTGCGCATCGAAGGCTTGCCGCACCCGCTTGAACAAAAGATTCAGTTCATGAACCAGCGGCCGAATCTCGTCCGGCAAATCATGCTCGCCCAATTCGCCCAGCTCGTCGGCCTGGCGTGCGGCCACCTGTTGCCGCAC
Source organism: Rhodoferax sp. (assembly GCF_028714215.1). Lineage (GTDB taxonomy): Bacteria > Pseudomonadota > Gammaproteobacteria > Burkholderiales > Burkholderiaceae_C > Rhodoferax. Next base: position 76,453 of record NZ_JAQTMS010000020.1, read on the forward strand.
GCGCGACACCGGCGCCAGCGAGGCACTGACCACCCACCACACCAGCAGCATCAGCAACGGCACCATCAGCAGAATGGGGCTGACAGTGCGCAAGGCCAGGGTGCCCGCCATTTGACGCCGGGCTGCCAGGTCCTGCGCCACCTGGATCACCTGGGCCCCGGCCGCGACCGAAAACAGACGGTAGCTGGTGCCGCGGGCTTGCACCGTGGAGAAGCCAAGCACCGCGCGCTGCGGCAACTCGGCCCGTGCCGTGGATTGGAAGATGCGCAAGCCGTCAGCGCTCCAGACTTGAATGACGAAGTCGAAGTTGTCGCCATCGTCGGTGGTAAAGCGTTCTGCGAGTTCGCCACCGACCGGTAAGCCCGGGCGCAGCGACAGTGCCATTTGCTGCATTTGGTAATCGAAAATCTCGTCCGTCTCGGCCAGTGCCGTGCGATAGGCGATCAGGGCCTGCGCCCCAGCCGTCAGCATGACGGCGGCCAGCAGGAACCACAGCAGTCGCGCGCGCAGCGAATGGGTGGGCAGCAGGCTCATGCCTTGCCTTTGGGCACCATGTAACCGACGCCGCGCACATTCTGGATCAGGCCGGTGCCCAGTTTCTTGCGCAAGCCATGGATGTAGACCTCCACCGCGTTGCTGCTGACCTCGTCTTTCCAGCTGTAGAGTTTTTCTTCCAGTTGCTTGCGCGACAGCACCATGCCGGGGCGCGCCAACAGCAACTGCAACACCGCCCATTCGCGTGCCAGCAGCACCACCGGCTGCCCGTTGACCATCACCTCCCGGCTGACCGGGTCAATGCTGACGCCCAGGTGTTCGTAAACCGGTTCCGCCCGACCGGCGGAGCGGCGTATCAGGGCGCGGATGCGGGCCAGCAGTTCATCGAGCTCGTAGGGCTTCACGACATAGTCGTCAGCGCCCATGTCCAGCCCCTCGACCCGCTGTGCCAGCGCGTCGCGCGCCGTTGCGATCAACACCGGCGTGCGGTCCTTGCGCGCGCGCAGCCGGTGCAGCACCGCCAGTCCGTCACGCTTTGGCAGCCCCAGGTCCAGCAGGATCAGGTCGTAGCTCTGGCAGTCGAGCGCCGTATCGGCCATCTCCCCGTCCTTCACCCAATCCACCGCGTAATCCTCGGCCCGCAGCAGATCCAGCACGGATTCTCCTATCATCAAGTCGTCTTCCACGAGCAGCAAACGCATGGCAGTAGGGCGGACCAGCCGGAGCGCGTGCGACTTGACTTTCGATAGCGAGTACTAGGGCGTACTCTGCGCGTTCAGCAAGGTCAGAACCTTGTCTGTAATGTCGTTCTTCGGGTTGACGTAAACCGCATCCTGCAGCACCAGATCGTAATTCTCGGCTTGCGCCACTTGCCTGACCACCTTGTTGGCGGTCGCAATCAACAGTTGCCACTCTTCATTTTTACGGGCGTTCAAATCTTCTTGAAATGCGAGGCGCTTGCGTTGCAGTTCGCGGTCCTGTTCCGCCAGCAGTTTTTGCTGGCTGGCACGTTGTGCTTCCGGCAGCTTGGGCCCTTCGAGTTGAAACTTGTCGATCGCCGATTTCAGGGAATTGCCCTGATCGACCAGTTCCTTGTCACGTTTGGAAAATTCCCGCTCAAGCTTGAGCTGAGCGGCCTTGGCGCTAGTGGCCTCCTTGAAAATCCGGTCTGTCTTGACGAAACCGAAACGAAACTCCTGCGCCTGCGCCTGCAGGCAGACCAGCAGGCCACCCAGCAGGATGGCAGCACGGCATTGACGTATAAATTTGTTCATTGGAAATCAGCCTCTCGCATAGCGGTGTTCCAGGGATGGGTTGACATGCCGGAATTCATGGCGCGCAACCGATGTCGAGGACCGTGGAATCATAGTACTTGCCAAAAACCGACGTATGCGCAAGGCATCGAAGCGGCTCCCGGAGCCGGCTTTGGCATCGAGCAAAACCAGGGTGGCGTTTTTGCCAGCCTGCTGCAGTCGCATGATCAGGCAGTGACCGGCTTCGTTGGTGAAGCCGGTCTTTGACAACAGGATATCCCAGCCCTTGGCGCCCACCAGATGATTGGTGTTGTGAAAGGTGACGTTGCGGCCATTCATCCGGATCAGGTTCGAACTGTTGGTGGTGATGTTGATGATTTCGGGATAGTGCGAGGCGGCCAGCGCCATCTTCGCCAGATCGGCCGCGGTGGAGGTATTGTCGGGCGACAGGCCGGTGGCTTCCCTGATCCGGGTATGGGCCATGCCAAGCGCTTTCAGTTTTTCATCGACGGCCTTCATAAAGGCGACATTGCCACCGGGAAAAGTGCGTGCCAAGGCGGCCGCGGCCCGGTTGTCGGACGACATCAACGCGAGTTGCAGAACCTCCTTGCGAGTCAGCGTGGTTCCTACCGGCACGTGCGATTTGCTGTGTTTAAGGGTATCCACATCGGCCGCGTCGATGGCTATTTGCTGGTTCATGTCG
>NZ_JAQTMS010000021.1 GCF_028714215.1 Rhodoferax sp.
CCTTGAAGCAGATTCGCGAGCAGGCCTTCGATGTGGTCTTCACCGATATCAAGATGCCCGGCATGGACGGCGTCGAGTTGGCCGAGCGGGTCAAGGCCAGTCAGCCCTGGACGCCGGTGGTCATCATTACCGGCTATGGCACGACCGAGAACGAGGTCCGGGCCAAGGCGGCCGGGGTCTCGGACTTCATGCGCAAGCCACTCTCGCCCGAGATGATCGAGGAGAGTGCCGCTCATGCGCTGCTTGAGCCGACTGCGCTGCGGGCACCCGAAGTGGCAGCGCGCCCGGTCGAGCCGGTGCAGATCGAGGTGGTTGAAGAGGAAAGCCGGATCAAGAACATTGCGCTCTTTCTGGCGGCGCCCTTCATTGGTCTGCTGTATGCGGTGATGCTGCCCCTGGTTGGGTTGGCGATGCTGGCCTGGACCGGCTGGAAGGCCTTGAATGCGCTGCCGGCGGGAAGAAAGGCGATCAGCAACGTGAAGAACGTGGCGCTGTTCGTGGCAGCACCTTTCATCGGCCTGGTCTATGCGGTGGCACTGCCTTTTGTCGGAACGGCCATGCTGTTGTGGGTCGGTGGCAAGGCGCTGCTGACCACCAAAACCGCCTGACGGCTTGATTCGAATCCGGCAGGATTTTTCAGGGCGCCCCCGGTTAACCGCCGGGGGCGTTTGCTTTATTCAAGCTTGTGGGATAGACCGCAGCTACGCGAAGCCAACCAGCTCGGTCCTCAAGTGCTTATCGGAGGTTGGGTGTCAGACAGTGGGTGACGGTAAATAGCTAAAGCCCGGCCAGTTGTCCGGCAAAGACTTTGATCCCGCGCAGCATCATTTCAATCGCGACCGCCACCAGCACCAAGCCCATCAAGCGTTCCAGCGCAATCACGAAGCGGTCGCCCGCGACGCGCTGGATGCGCTCCGCCAGGACCAGTACGATGGCACTCACCGCCATGGTCACGCACAGTGCGGCAATCCACTCCAGACGCCGTTCCGGCGCCTGCGAGACCAGCAGCAACACGGTCGCCAGGGCCGACGGTCCGGCAATGGCGGGAATGGCCAGCGGAACAATCAGGGGCTCACCCTGCACTTCCAGCGTCTCCGAACTCGGTGGCGGGAAAATCATGCGCAGCGCGATCAAAAACAAAATCACGCCGCCGCCGATCTGCAGCGAGAGCTCGCTCAAATTCATCACCCGCAAAAACCCGCTGCCAACAAACATGAAGGTCAGCAACAGGCCAAAAGCAATCAGGACCTCGCGCAAAATGACCCGGGCCCGGCGCTCCACCGCCACGTGCTTGAGCGCGTTGGCGAAGATCGGAATATTGCCGATCGGATCGGTGATCAAAATCAGCAGGATGGTGGCCGAGATAAATGTGTAATTCATGCCCGCAGGATAGCAGGGCAACCCGCAATTACTGCTCCACCTTCCCCTGACAGGCGATGCAGCGCGGCGCTTCCGGTGCGGCATGAAGCCGGGCAGCGGGGATTTCCGCGCCGCAATCGACGCACTGGCCATAGGTGCCGGCTTGAATGCGCTCAAGAGCGGCGTCCAGCAGCCGGAGTTCGGTGGTTTCACGCTCATCCATTGCAAATTCCAGATCGCGGGCGCTGTTCACCTGGGCCTCGGAATCCTCTACCCGCCCGAAATGCTCGGCCGAGGCCTCGGCGCGACCGACGCTGCCGCCGCGCAGATTGGCCAGTTGTTCCAGCAAATTGGCGCGTTGTGCCAGCAGTTGTTGCTTGAACGAGCTTGCGTTTCTTTTGTTCATGAGGAAGTTCTCCATTGTTGTGACGTTTCATCATGCGCTGCCGAACAGTTCGCATGTTTGATGGAAGTCAAGCGAAAATCGAAAGCCGAGGACCAAGCAGGACCCGTCACTCGACCATGAAACACCCACTTCCCGGGCCCTGCCACACCTTCGGTGATAATCCGGCCCATGCAAACCCTGCGCAATGCCCACCTGATCGCCCGCCTGGTGCTGGTCTGGTTTGCCTTGTCGGTCGGGGTGGCGATGGCCTCGCCGATTGTCAAGCCGCAGGGCGTGGAGTTGATTTGCTCCGCCTCGGGCCTGATGAAACTGCTGGTCAAGACGGATGGCGGCGGGAAAGTGGTCTCCTTGCACACGCTGGATTGCTCCTTGTGTGCCAGCGGCAATGCGCCGCCGCCACCGCTGCTGGGTTGGCGCGTTGAGCCGGGGCCAGCCCTGGCCCATGTGCTGCGCAGCCTTCCGGCGGCCCGCATAGCCTCCCTCGCTGCTGCGCCGCTACCGGCGCGCGGTCCCCCGGCTTTCTCCTGAACTGTTGAGCTGACAACACCTCAGGCCCGTTGCACCGGGGCTGCAGGCGTGTCCCACTGACATCTTTGGGGCTGTGCCCCCGCAGGACTGGCTCGGCCGCCCCAGCGGCGCGTCGGCGTCGCATTTCGTTTATTCGTAGCAAGCAAGGAAAACCATGAAACTCAAAGCACTGACCCTCATCGCCGCGCTGGCCTGCGCCAGCGTTCACGCCCAAACCGTCCAGATCCAGGACGCCTGGGCCCGCAGCTCGGTGCCGGGCCAGAAAGCCAGCGGCGCCTTCATGAAAATCAGCGCCAGGGACGGCGCCAAACTGGTCGGCGCCTCTTCGCCCGTCGCAGGGGTGGTGCAAGTCCATGAAATGACGATGGAAGGCAACGTCATGAAAATGCGTGCCGTTGCCGGGGGCCTGGATATCCCGGCCGGCCAGACGGTGGAACTCAAGCCCGGTGGCTACCACGTCATGCTGATGGACCTGAAAGCGCCCCTGGTGAAAGACAGCAGCGTGGCCCTGACCCTGGTGTTCAAGGATGCCAAGGGTGCGGAAAGCAAAGTGGACCTCAAAGTACCCGTCGCAAGCAGCGCGCCGGGGGTCAAGGCCGGCGACATGCCGGCCATGGACCACAGCAAGCACAAACCCTGAGCCGAGCCGCTGATCGATTCACTCTCCACCCTCGACGCGCTTTGAACTGATGCCGCCGCTGCCGTATTTCGCCCAGTTGCGCCGCCCCTTGGTGGTGTGGCTGACGCTGCTGATTGCGCTGTTCGGTGCCGCGGCTCCCACCTTGTCGCACGCGGTTGCACTGGCGCGCGGCGACACCCCGGGCTGGACCGAGGTCTGCACCAGCAGCGGACCGCGTTGGATCGCCCTCGCCATGGCAGCGGATTCCCCTGACGGGCAGGAATCCGCGCCCACCTTAGTGCATTGCCCGTTTTGCCTGCTATCGACAGACCCAGTGCTGCCTGCGCCGCACTCTTTAGTTCACCTCTTCTTAGTGTCAGGCGAACCCGAGGCGCCCACGGTCCGGCAGGCTTTTTTCTTCTTCACCCACTTTGCGCTGGCACCGCCGCCGCGCGGACCACCTGACGGTTTCTGACCTCCTGAACTCCTAGCGTTGCCGCCTTGAAATGCGGTGCGCAGCGCTGCCCGCCGTGCTTCGATCAAGCACGGCGTGACCCTCATTTTTTTCCTCATTGCGCCTGTCAGGCGAAAAAACGTAACAAGGTATTCCCATGTCAATTCCCAAACTCCGTGTCCTGCCCTGGTCGCTGGCGCTGGCTTTTCCGGCCGCCAGCCTGCTCTGTGCTCAGGCGACAGCGGCCGACGAGAAAACCGTCACCCTGCCGCTGGTCACGGTCAGCGATTCCAACCTCGGCCAGCAGCCGGCTGGCAGCGTCCTGCTGGACCAGGCCAGCCTCCTCGGCAAGCGGTCAAGCAGCAGCGACAGTGCCCACCTGCTGAGCGATATTCCCGGCGTCAGTCTGTATGGCGCTGGCGGCGTTTCCAGCTTGCCCGCGATCCACGGTCTGGCCGATGACAGGCTGCGCATCAAGGTCGATGGCATGGACCTGATCTCGGCCTGCGCCAACCACATGAATCCGCCCCTCTCCTACATTGATCCCAGCCAGATCGGCAGCATCCAGGTGTTTACCGGCATCACCCCGGTCAGTGTCGGCGGCGACAGCATTGGCGGTGCCATCGTGCTCCGTTCCGCGGCACCCGAGTTTGCCAAGGCCGGCGCGGGCACCTTGCTGAAAGGCCAGGCCGGCGCTTTTTACCGCGGCAATGGCGCCGCCAAAGGCGCCAATATCGCGTTGACGCTGGCCAACGAGCAGTTGAGCCTGAACTACAGCGGCGCCACCACGCAGGCCGCCAACTACGAGGCGGCAGAGGCCTTCAAGTCGTCCCTGCCGGTCGGCACCACGGTCAAGGTGCCGGGACCCAAGGAAGTGGGCTCCTCGCTTTACAAGTCGGAAAACCAGTCACTGGGACTGGCGCTGCGGCATGAGAACCATCTGCTCGAATTGAAGCTGGGGCAGCAGAACATCCCCTACCAGGGGTTCCCGAATCAGCGCATGGACATGACCCGCAACGACAGCCAGCAAGCCAATCTTCGCTACAGTGGTGAATACCTGTGGGGCACTCTGGAGGCCCGCGTGTACCAGGAAAACACCCGGCACACAATGAATTTCCTGGAGAACAAGTTGTCCTCCCCGACCTCCTTGGGCATGCCGATGGACACCGAAGGAAAGAACACCGGTGCCACGATCAAGGCCGACCTTGTTCTGTCCGAACGCGACACGCTCAAGCTCGGCGGCGAGCTGCAGCGTTACCGTCTGAACGACTGGTGGGACCCGGTGAGTGCCAGCGTCGGCATGATGTCGCCCGACAAATTCTGGAACATCAGGGACGGCCAACGCGATCGGCTGGATGTTTTCGGCGAATGGGAGAGACGCTGGGCTGCGCAGTGGCTGGCGCAAATCGGTGTGCGCGGCAGCCGCCTGCGCATGGACGCCGGCAAGGTGCAAGGCTATAACAGCATGGGCGGCATGATGGGTTACGGCGATCCGGCCGATCCGGCCTCCATCCCGGGCGCCTTCAACGCCCTGGCGCACCAGAAAACCGACAACAACTTCGATTTCTCCGCGCTGGCACGCTATACCCCGGATGCCGAAAAAACCTGGGAGGCCGGTATTTCGCGCAAGACCCGCTCGCCCAATCTGTACGAACGCTTTGCCTGGGCTACCAACAACAACATGGTCATGAACATGATCAACTGGAGCGGCGACGCCAATGGCTATGTCGGCAACCTCGACCTGAAGCCGGAACTGGCCAACACCCTCAGCGCCAGCGTCAATTGGCATGACGCCGCACGCCAGCAGTGGGAACTGCAAGTCACTTCGCACTACAGCTATATCCAGGATTACATCGATGCGGTACCCTGCGCCGCCGTTGGCAAGACCTGTCCGGCGCGCAGCGACAAGTTCGTCAACCTCACATTTGCCAACCAGGGCGCCAGACTCTACGGCCTGGATGTCTCGGGCCACAAGCGACTGGTGAGCAGCCAGGATTACGGCAGTTTCACGGCCAGCGCCGTGCTGAGTTACGTCAAGGGCAAGAACAGCAGCAGCGACGACAACCTGTACAACATCATGCCCTTGAACGCGAAACTGGCACTGGCGCAGCGCCTGGGCGCTTGGACCAACACGCTGGAGACGCAGCTGGTGAATGCCAAGTCCGACACCTCGCAGGTTCGCCACGAAATCAAGACCGCCGGCTATGCTTTGCTGAACCTGCGCAGCAGCTACGAGTGGGAAAAGGTTCGGCTGGACGTCGGCATCGAAAATCTCCTGGACAAGTTCTACGCCAGCCCGCTGGGCGGCGCCTATGTCGGGCAAAACCCCAAAGCCTGGGGGATTGCGGTGCCAGGCGCCGCTCGCTCCCTCTACGCCGCTGTCAACGTGAAGTTCTGACGCTGGTCGCCACCCGGTCCGCATTGGGGTAAGCTGTCATCAGTTCAATGGTGACAGTTCCCTCAACCCCTTTGGAGACCCTATGAGCGATTCACAAAATTCCGGCTTCGGCAAATTCGTCCCTGGTTTTGACTTTCTCCAGAACCTGGCCAAGGGGGCCAGCCAGAATATTCCGCAAATGCCCAATCTGGCCAACTGGATCGCACCCACGCTCAATCTGGAGGAGTTGGAAAAACGCATCGAGGAACTCAAGACGGTGCACTTCTGGCTGGAGCAGAACTCGAAAGCGCTGGGTGCCACGGTGCAGGCGCTGGAGGTGCAAAAAATGACCCTGGCCACGCTCAAGGGCATGAATTTCAATATCGGCGACGTGGCCAATGCGCTCAAGCTGAAGGCCGCCGACACCGTGTTCTCGGGTGTGCAGCGGGTCACCGACAAAGCCGCTTCCACTGCCCAGAGCATCTCCGAGGTGGCGGCCGATGCGCAGGCCGTGGCCAAGAAAGTAAGCAAGGCCGCCAAGCCGGCCGCCACGGCCGCTGTCGGGATGGTGGATCCGATGCAGTTATGGGGTTCGCTGACGCAGCAGTTTCAGCAAATTGCCGCCAGCGCGATGAAAGATGCAGGCAAGAACACCGCCATCGACGTCACCAAAAACATGGCCGCCGGTTTTGCCAAGGAAGCCGTCAAGGCAACCAAAAAAGCCGCTTCCCATGCGGTCAAAACGCGGACCGCGGCCAGCAAGGCGGTCAAGAAACCGGTTCGCGGCCGTTGACGCGCGGGCCGCAATTTCGATCGACCATGAAGCTGTTCCCGTACGGCCATGCCACGCACCCCCAGTGGCGCATGGCCGCCGGTCTGGTGCTGGCGCAAGTGCGTGCCCAGATGGCGCTGCACGCTTATGCCAGCAACCCGACCCTGGCCCTGCTCTATATCACCGACCACTACGCTGCGCAGGCACAGGAGATTCTGGACCACCTGAGCGCCGAATTGCCTGACATTACCGATTGGTCGGGCACTGTGGGCATCGGTGTTGCCGCCAACAATGTGGAATATTTTGATGCGCCGGCGCTGGCACTGATGTTGTGCGAACTGCCAACCGACCAGTACCGGGTGTTCTCCGGTGTGGCGCCGCTGGGCCTGGGTTTTGAAGCCCACACGGCCCTGGTTCACGTCGATCCCGATGCGCCCGATCTGACCGAACTGATTGATGAAATGGCGTCTCGCACGACCTCTGGCTATCTGTTTGGCGGTCTGTCCTCAAGTCGCGCCAACCGGGTGCAATTTGCCGTCGGTGGCAATGGCAACATCAAGGGGCAAGGTGCCGCCACCGGGGTCTTTAGTGGCGGCTTCAGTGGTGTCGCCTTTGGCGAGCAAGTAACCCTGGTGTCGCGCGTCACGCAAGGCTGTTTGCCGGTGTCAATGGCGCATCGGCTTAGCGCTGCCGAAGGCAACGTGGTTACCCAACTGGACCAGGAGCCGGCACTGGATGTGATGCTGCGCGACCTGGGTGTCTCGCTGGACCAGCCGCGCCAGGCGCTGGCGGCGGTGCGCGCCACCTTGGTCGGATTGACGCCGGCGCCCGGCCGTGCCGGCGCCGCACGGGACGCGGTGGTGGTCGATCGGGCCGGCAACTTTGGCAGCGACGTGATGGTGCGCCACATCATCGGCCTGGACCCGGCGCGCCGCGGCGTGGTGCTGTCGGAGCAGCTTGAAGCCGGCATGCAACTGGTGTTTTGCCAGCGCAATGCGCAGGCCGCCAAGGCCGACCTGATGCGCGTCTGTAGCGAGATCCGGGAAGAACTGGAGCCCGAGGAATTGCCGGTCGAGGCGGCCATGGCGCTGGCGGCCTCCGGCGCCGATTCGGCACCCCATCCGGCGCGTGGCATCGCCGGCGCGCTCTACATCAGCTGTTCAGGGCGCGGCGGGGCGCATTTCGGCGGCCCCAGTGCCGAGCTGCAAATCGTGCGCCGCGCGCTGGGCGATGTGCCTCTGGTCGGGTTTTTTGCCGCTGGCGAGATCGCCCGCAACCACTTGTACGGCTATACCGGGGTGCTGACGGTATTCACCAACCATTAACCTGCGGCGCCACGACAGTGGGCGCCACAAGCAGCTCATTTGAAAGCGACACCAAACCATGACCGATGCTCCAACGACCAACAAAACCGTCGAATTTTTGAATTCCCCCGCGTTTTCCGCGCTGGGCCTGCCGTTCTCGGAAATCGTGCGTGTCGGGAATACGCTTTACCTGTCGGGCCAGATGGGCAACCTGCCGGGCACCCTGACACTGGCCCCCGGGGGCATTGAAGCGCAGGCGCGACAGACGCTGCTGAACATCAAGAGCACGCTGGAGGCGCATGGCTACTCGATGGCGCATGTCGTCAAGTGCACCGTGATGCTGGCCGACATGAACGACTGGCGCGCCTTCAACGCCGTCTACACCACGTTCTTTACACCGCCGTATCCGGCCCGCAGTGCTTTTGGCGCCAGCGGCTTGGCACTGGGGGGACGGCTTGAAATGGAAGTCATTGCGGTGGCCAACATGCCGGGATGCTCGGCCTAACCCGGATCAAATTCCACGTGCCCGGTCGGCCTTGAATTGCGCCACAAAAGCGCCAAAGCGCCCGGCGTCCAGTGCCGCACGTACTTCGCGCATCAGGTTCAGGTAATAGTGCAGGTTGTGAATGCTGGCCAGCATGGCGCTCAGCATTTCACCGCAGCGGTCCAGGTGGTGCAGGTAGGCACGGCTGAAGCCGCTGCGGCCACCTTGGGCGTAAGACACGCCGGAACTACCGGCGCAGGCGTAGCAGGTGCAACTGTCGTCCAGCGGCCGCGCATCGGTCTTGTGCCGCGCATTGCGAATTTTCAGGTCGCCAAAGCGCGTGAACAAGGTACCGTTGCGCGCGTTGCGCGTCGGCATTACGCAGTCGAACAAGTCCACCCCTTGCGCCACGCCTTCCACCAGGTCTTCCGGCGTGCCGACGCCCATCAGGTAGCGCGGCTTGTCGGCCGGCAGGCGGTGCGGCGTATGCGCCATGATGCGCAGCATCTCGTCTTTCGGTTCACCCACGCTGACGCCACCGATCGCATAGCCGGGAAAATCCAGCGCCACCAATTCATCGAGCGACTGCTGGCGCAGGTGCTCGAACATGCCGCCTTGCACAATGCCGAACAAGGCATTGGGATTCTCCAGCCGGGCAAATTCCGCCTGGCAGCGCTTGGCCCAGCGCAGACTGAGTTCCATCGAAGAGCGCGCCTCGGCCTCGGTGGTGAGCTGGCCCTTGGTCTTGGCTTCGACGGAAATATAAGGTGTGCATTCGTCAAACTGCATCACGATGTCGCTGTTCAGCACGGTCTGGATCTGCATCGAGATCTCGGGTGTCAGAAACAGCTTGTCGCCGTTCACCGGGCTGGAAAATTTGACGCCTTCTTCCGAAATCTTGCGCATTTCGCCCAGGCTCCAGACCTGAAAGCCGCCGGAGTCGGTCAGGATCGGTTTGTCCCATTTCTCAAAGGCGTGTAAACCGCCAAACTGGGCCATCACATCCAGGCCGGGGCGCATCCACAAATGGAAGGTGTTGCCCAGGATGATTTGCGCCCCCATTTGTTCCAGGCTGCTGGGCATGACGCCCTTGACCGTGCCGTAGGTGCCCACCGGCATGAAGATGGGGGTTTCGACGACGCCATGGTTGAGCGTGAGCCGGCCGCGCCTAGCGTACGAGCCAGCGTATGCGCCGTCGGCGGTGTGGGTGGCCGGGTCGGTGCCCAGAAGTTCAAATTTCAGCATGGACGCTATTGTCTATCGGCGCCAGCTTAGAACTTGTCCGCAAATACCTGGGGGTCGCACTTATTTACGGACAAGTTCTTACATCTCGAAATGCTGGCGCACGCGGTCTTCCAGCAGTTGCCGGGCGTCGGCCTCGGAGCTGTTGGCCAAGCGATCGAAGGTCTTGCGCGCCATCGGCCGAAACACCGCCATGACGGCCGGATCGAAATGTGTTCCGGTATCTTTTTCCAGAATCGCCATCGCCGCATCAAAGCCCATGGGCTCCTTGTAGGGGCGTCTGGAACAAAGCGCATCGAAGACATCGGCCACGGCAAAAATGCGCGCCGGCAGGGGGATGTCTTCGCCCGCCAGTCGGCGCGGATAGCCGGCGCCGTTCCATTTTTCGTGGTGCGCCGCCACCACCGCATTGGCACCATCGAGCCAACCCATGCCGGTCACAATTTCTTCGCCTTGCGCGACATGGGTTCGCATGGTGACGAACTCCGCATCGTCAAGCCGGCCGGGTTTAAGCAGAATGGCATCGGGAATCCCGATTTTGCCCACGTCATGCAAAAAACTGCCGGCAATCAGCGCTTGCATGGCACTGCCCGTGATGCCCATGCGCTCGGCAATGCTGGCGGCAATCCAGGCCACCCGGTAGTTATGGGCGCCGGTATCGGAGTCGCGCTTGGCTATGGCTCGGCCCAGCGCTTCCATCATCGAGATATGGGAGTCGAGGACTTCGCGCGCCTTGCGTTCATTGTCCGCCGACAGATGCACCACCACCGGATAGAGCACCGCGCCGCAGAACAAGGAGGCCAGGCCGACCATCAACGCGGCGCTCAGGGAGTTGGCGAAAATTTGATCTTTCTGCCAGGTCGGAACGACCCGCACGCCCTCGAAATAGCCGGTAATGGGCAGGCTCATGTCGATGGCCGAATCACGCAGGGGAACGAACACCCGCAAGACCCAGATATCGCCGGCAAGTTTCAAACTTTCGTAGGAGGCCGCCGTGTAGCGGGGGGCGCCATGCTTGGGCACCGACGATTCCACCTGGGCGCCCTCCCGGGTCAGCGATTCGGCCAGCTTGCCACCCTCGCTGTTGTAGATTTCGGCGATGTCGAACAGGCCGCCGGAAATGGTTTTCGCTGCCAGCGCGGCATGCGCCTTGGCATCCGGGCCGCTCAAATTGATGGCGTCGTAGTGGTGCAGCAAGCGCCCCGATTCTTCAATCGCCAGCGAAACAATGCTCTCCTCGGCACTTTCGCGCGCCACGAACCAGGCAATTGGGCTGGCCAGTGAGGCCAGCAAAATGCTAACCGCCGCGATGCGGATCGCGGTGCGTTTTTGAAAGGTGTTCATCGTCCCGTATTCTCACCCATCAGTATGCGCTCTAACGCAGGCGCGGCGCGCCCGATGTCTGCCCGCGTTGCGGCAGATCAAAGTCAGGCCGTGGCACTCTTGGGTGTCGCGCGTGCCAGGATGGCGGCGCAGTCGACACCGCGCGGCAGCGTGCCGTAGTTGTGCTGCCCGACTTGCTCCAGGCGAGAATGGCAGAAGGCATCGCCGACAAAGGCTGGCGCGTGGCGCACCAGCAAGGAAGCTTGCAAGGCCAGCGCCATGCGGTCCACCAGGTCGCGGGCGCGGTATTCGATGTCGCGCAGGTCTTTCAGCTCTTTGGCCAGATCGGCAACCCAGCGGTCCAGCCCCGCCTGCGCCCCTCGCGCCTGGTTGACTTCGGCAAAAAAGGCATCCAGCACCGCCGGCGTCTTGGAGAGGGCGCGCAGCACATCCAGGCATTGCACGTTGCCGCTGCCTTCCCAAATGGTGTTGACCGGTGCCTCGCGGTACAGGCGCGGCATCATGCTGTCTTCCATCACGCCACTGCCGCCAATGCACTCCATGGCTTCGTAGGCATGGTTGGGCGTGCGCTTGCAAATCCAGTATTTGCCGACGGCGGTCACCAGGCGCACCAGCAGGTCTTCCTGTTCCTGACTCCGGCAGTCCATGGCGCGCGCCATGCGCATGCTCAGCGTCAGCGCCGCCTCGCTCTCCAGCGCCAGATCGGCCAGCACGTTTTGCATCAGTGGCTGCTGGTTCAGCACCTTCCCGAAAGCCGAGCGAACGCCGCAATGGTGCAAGGCCTGCGAAGTGGCCATGCGCATGCCGGCGCTGGAGCCTATCATGCAGTCGAAACGCGTCATGCTGACCATCTCGATGATGTTGCGCACGCCGCGCCCCTCTTCGCCCACCATCCAGGCCAGGGCGCCGCGCAACTCGGTCTCGCTGGAAGCGTTGGAGGCATTGCCCATTTTCTTCTTGAGACGCAACACCTGCATCGCGTTCTTGCTGCCGTCGGGACGCCAGCGCGGCAGCAGAAAGCACGACAGGCCGGCGGCGGTGTGCGCCAGCACCAGAAACGCGTCGCACATCGGCGCCGAGACAAAATACTTGTGCCCCACCAGCTCGTAAGCCTGGCCGGGGCCGCCGACGCCCAGCGGATAGGCGCGCGTGCTGTTGGAGCGCACATCCGAGCCCCCCTGTTTTTCGGTCATCGCCATGCCGATGGTGACGCCCTGCTTGTGCTCCACCGGAACGTTGCGCGGGTCGTAAACCGGTGCCGTCACCTTGGGCTCCCAAACACGCGCCAGGTCGGCTTGCAGGCGCAGCGCCGGCACCGCGGCAAAAGTCATGGTGATGGGGCAGCCATGGCCGGCCTCGACCTGAGACTGCAGGTACGTCCTGGCGGCGCGCGCCACATGCGCACCGGCGCCGGGCTTGGTCCAGGGCGAGGCGTGCAGGCCATGCTCGATGGCGGTCTTCATGAGCTGGTGGTAAGCCGGGTGAAAACTGACCAGGTCGACGCGCTTGCCGAAACGGTCGTGGCTGTCGAACTCGGGGGTGAACTTGTTGGCCAGACGGCCCAGCTCCAGGTAGTCGGCCGACCCCGTCATCTTGCCAAACTCGGCCAGCTCCGGCTCGGCCCACTGGCCGCCCTCGCGTCGCACCGCCTCGGTCAGGGCAGCGTCTTCGGTGTACATGTTGTAGTCGCACAGCTCGGTTGAGAGGTTGCTCAGTTCATGCGTGTCGGCCAGATAGAGCGCGGCTTGCGTGGTTTCAGTTCGTGTGTCCATTTCTTGACTCCGGATTTGCTACAAGCATGATGACAGCGGCGCCAGTTGTCAACAACCCGGGCGACACCGCTGTTGCCGTGCCCAACTACCAATCCACCAGGCTCAGGCCGATGCTCAGCACGGTGCGGTGGCGGTTGTAGTCCACCAGCGAGTCGCCATAGCCGGTGAACAACTGGGTGTGAAAACGCAAGCCGTTCTGGCTGCCCGGAACGCCGCTGATGCCCAATCTTCTGAGCCATTCGAGGCGCAGCGAGCCGTTGCTGTCGGCACGCAGGGAATGGCGCAGCGTGGCACCCAGCGTGTTGTCGGCGTTGACATTCCAGAAGCCTGACAACTCGGCGCGGCCAATCTTGTCGCTGATATCGGGGTTGTCGTCGTCGGCCGGATTTTCGTTCAGGCGCTGCCAGACCTTGCCCTCGATCCGGAACCGGTCGCCTTGTTCCATGCCGGCCATCAGCACGGTGCGGTTCCAGCTGCGCGACAGGGGCAGCGGCTGGCCGTTGGATTGATGCACCGCGCTGATGCCGCTGTAGCGCAAGCGCCAACCACCGGGCAGTTGCGCGTCGGTCGGGTAGATGTAGGTGATTTCGGGTTCGTGATCGGTGGTGCGAAACGGGCGCGACAGGTCGCCGCTGAAAATCTGCCAGTTGGATTGCTGGCTGTAGCCAAACCACAGGGAATCGCGCTTGAGCGACTGTTGATGGGTCAGCAGCCCCTGGGCCATTTTTGTGCGCACCGACAGCTGGATGCGGGTTTCGCTGGGGCTGTAGCCTATGGAGGCAGCCGCCGTGTGATCGGGCGAGGGTGAGCTGGGTTGGGTGTTGACGCTGTCGGAGCCAATCCACGACAGGCTGATGGGGCGGTAGCCGCGAATGCCGAAGGTGCCGCAGTCGCTGCCGGCTTCCAGCTCCCAAAAGCGCGAAAGTTCTGAAAAGCGGCTGCTCTTGCAGTCGTGGGCAGCGGGTGCCGTCATGGTGATGAGCACCGGCGCGGGAGTTGGTAAGGGTTGGGGCACCGGTTCAGGGATGCCGACCGGCTGCCGCGCCGCCCATTGGTCGAAGCAGGCCAGGCGCGCCTCCCGGTCGCCCGTCAGACTGGCGCATTGCTGCCAAGTGGTGGCGCTGGCCGGGGCCGGCGAGGGTTGGGCTCCGGCCGCGCGGCCCAGTGCGGCAACGGCTATGAATACGACAGCAGATAAAGTTTTCATAGGGTCAGTGATGAAATCTGGAATTGCTCAAGCCGGCCGCGCCAGTGCCAGCGCCGCGGCGCTGTCCTGCGTCCTTTTGGCAAACTCGGCGCGCAGTGCCCTGAGTTTCTCGCGCGGGTCTTCCCGGACCGTGGCCTGGTCCAGCGCCATCTCGGCGATGAAGCGGCTGGGCTGGGCGGCAATCATATCGCGGCCTTTCTTGCGCTTGCGCGTCCAGCTCACCGCCAGACTGGCCTTGGCACGGGTGATGCCCACGTACATCAGCCGGCGCTCTTCCTGCAAGCGATCCAGGATGCCCTCGCTCATGGGGCCGTCGGCGCGTCCCGTGGGGTTGGCCTCATCGCCCAATTTGAACGGCAACATGCCCTCGGTCACACCCACCAGCATCACGTGCGGCCACTCCAGCCCCTTGGCCGCGTGCAAGGTGGACAAGGTCACCACGTTCTGATCGGTCTCGCGCTCGCTGATGGTCGACAGCAGCGATACGGTCTGCGCCACTTCCAGAAGAGATTTGATTTCGTTGGCGCTCGACACTCCGGCCGCATCGTCGATCTGGCCACCGCAACGGGCCGCCATCCAGTCGCAGAAATCGATCACATTGGCCCAGCGCGCGGCCGCCAGTCTCTCGCTGTCTTCCCCGTCGTACAGGTGTTTTTCGTAGCCGATTTCCTTCAGCCAATCCAGCAGGAAACCTTTTGCTGCTTCTGCCCCCGCGGTGTGGCGGGCGCGAAACGCCAGGTCGTTGATGTAGCGGCCGAATTCGTGCAAGCTGCCCAGCGCCTTGCCGCCCAGCACGCTGCCCAGGGACGACGAGAACAAGGCCTCGAACATGCTGACCCGGTAGCGGCTGGCAAATTCGCTCAAGTGCGCCAGCGTCTGATGACCGATACCGCGCTTGGGGACCGTCACGGCGCGCAAAAAAGCCGGGTCGTCGTCGTTGTTGATCCAGAGCCGGAACCAGCCGCACAAGTCCTTGATTTCGGCGCGGTCGAAGAAACTGGTGCCGCCCGATACCTTGTACGGAATCTGCGCCTTGCGCAAGGCTTTCTCGAAGGTCTTGGCCTGGTGGTTGGCGCGGTACAGCACGGCGAAGTCCTTGAATTCCAGAGACTGGGGCCCGCTGCCGGCGGAGTTGCCGGCGCGCAGGCTCTGGATCCGCGCCACCGCGCGCTCGGCCTCATGCTCCTCGCTGTCGGCGTCGACCACGCGCACCGGCTCGCCCTCGCCCAGGGCACTCCACAGGTTTTTGGCAAACAGCTTGGGGTTGGACGCGATCACATTGTTGGCGGCGCGCAGGATGGCGGAAGTCGACCGGTAGTTCTGCTCCAGCTTGATGACCTTGAGGCTGGGGAAGTCGACCGGCAGTTTTTTCAAGTTGTCCAGGGTGGCGCCGCGCCAGCCGTAGATCGACTGGTCATCGTCACCCACCGCCGTAAAACGCGCGCTGGCCGCCGGATTGCCGCCCACCAGCAGCTTCAGGAATTCATATTGCGTGGCATTGGTGTCCTGGTATTCATCCACCAGAACATGACCGGCCAGAGCCTGCCACTTCTGTCTGACCGCTGCATGGTTTTGCAGCAGCTTGAGCGGCAGGCCGATCAGGTCGTCAAAGTCGACGCTTTGGTAAGCACTGAGCCGCTCTTCATAGAGCGCCATGACCCGGGCGATGATGCGTTCGTTATCGTCGGCGGCCAGCGCCGCGGCGCCTTGGGCATTGAGCCCCTGGTTCTTCCACAGGCTGATGGTCCATTGCCACTGCCGTGCCGTGGCGGCGTCCACCGTGCCGCCGGCGTCCTTCAGGATGCTGGTGACGTCGTCGCTGTCCAGAATCGAAAAATTGGGTTTCAGGCCCAGCGCGCTGCCGTCCTGGCGCAGCATGCGCACGCCCAGCGCATGAAAAGTGCAAATCAGCACGTCCTTGGCGGCTCGGCCGATCAAGCTCTGCGCGCGTTCGCGCATCTCGCTGGCGGCCTTGTTGGTGAAGGTGATGGCAGCAATGCGTTGCGGCGCCAGGCCGGCCTGGATCAGGCGCGCAATCTTGTGCGTGATGACGCGCGTCTTGCCGGAGCCGGCGCCCGCCACCACCAGGCAAGGGCCGTGCATGAAATTGACCGCTTCCTGTTGGGCCAGGTTCAGACCGGTCGATGCGGGGGGAGATGGGAGCGACATTCAGATACGTTGAGCGAAGCCGCGAATCATACAGACGCAACCAACCGGCCCCTCTTGCGGGGCACTCCGTCAACCTCCTTCGGCGCACCGGCTCAAGCCCGGCACCAGGAAGCGATGGCCATCAGCACCTCAACGGTAGACCAGGACCGGAATCTTGCTGTGGGTCAGCACCTTGTTGGTTTCGCTGCCCACAATCAGTGCCCGCACGCCACGCCGGCCGTGCGACGCCTGGAAGATCACATCGCAGCCGCGTTCTTGCGCCAGCGTCACGATTTCCTCGTAGGGATGCTCGCTGCTACGGTGCACCAGCTCGCATTCGACGCCGGCTTTCGCTGCCGCCTCCTTGAGCACGTTCAGGTTGCGCGCGGCAAGCGCCGCCACATCGGTGCTGTAGCGCTCCGCCGTGTCGCCGACCTGCAAGGCCTCCACGGCGAAAACATGAAATGGCGTGGTCACCGTCAGGCCAGTGATCTTGGCGTTGATCTCCTTGGCAAATTTGACGCCATTGACGATGGCAATGTTCGAGAGTTCCGAGCCATCCGTGGGAATCAGGATATGTTTGAACATGAAAAACTCCTTCACCGTCTGCCGGGGAAGCCTTCAAGACAGGATGTGCTGCGCCGTCGCAGGAAACGCCCAAACAGACTCCAGGCTTCCAAAGTAGAGCCCGTCCGATCGCCACGCCGGGCGATCAGGCATTGTCGGATCATCCAGCAACTCTTACAAGTACCTTACAAAATCGGATCGATCCTCTGGCGGCCTGGAACCCGAGGCCGCCGGCTGCTGTGACAATAGCTGCCGTGCTGCATATCCTGTCGATTACCTTTCCCTTCTTTGCTCTGGTGCTATGCGGCTACCTGGCGACACGCCGGCGCCTGTTGCCGCTGGAGGCGATCGCCGGCTTGAACAGCTTCGTGCTGTTTTTTGCCCTGCCTTGCATGTTGTACCGCTTTGGCTCGACCACGCCGCTGACGCAGTTGCTCGATGGCGCTGTTTTTTTCACCTGGACCGTGTGCGCGCTGGCCACGGTGGGCGGCACCATCGCCATCAGTCTGAACCAGCGCATCGGCTGGAACGATGCTTCTTTTGGCGCGCTGGTGGCAGCGTTTCCGAACACCGGTTTCATGGGCGTGCCCTTGCTGGTCAGCTTGCTGGGGCCGCCCGCGGCCGGCCCGGTGATCCTGACCATGCTGATCGACATGGTCATCACCACCTCCCTGTGCCTGGCCTTGTCCCGGCTCGACGGGGCGCAGCAGCACGGCGCCGGCAAAGCCGCAAAAAACGCACTCAAGGGCGTGGCCACCAATCCCCTGCCCTGGTCCATCCTGCTGGGCGCGGCGGCCTCGGCTGTCAACCTGGAGTTGCCCGGCCCGGTGCTACAGACGGTGGGCTTGCTGGCGGATGCCGCTTCGCCGACTGCCTTGTTCACCATCGGGGGGGTGCTGGCACGCTCGCAAATGTTGGCGCTGGCCCACCAGCATGCGCCGATCCCGCTGCGCGATTACCTGCCGGTAGCCGTTATCAAATTGTTGTTTCATCCGCTGCTGGTGTTGCTGGTCGGGACCGGCGCCGCGGCCCTGGGTCTGCCGCTGAACAAGTTTGCGCTGACCGTCGTGGTGCTGGCGGCGGCGCTGCCCAGTGCCAGCAACGTGTCGCTGCTGGCGGAGCGCTTTGGCGCCGATAACGGCCGCGTGGCACGCATCATTCTGGTCTCCACGGCGGCGGCGTTTGTGACCTTCTCACTGGCGGTGAGCTGGCTGACTTGAGGCGGTAAGTGCCAGCCATGGTCTGCCCCGCAAGTCGGACTTCCAACATCCGACAAACGGTTGGGGACAGAGCTGGCCACACTTCGTGTGGCTGCGGTCTGTCCCGCAAGTCTTTCAAATTGCCATTGGATCGACGTCTATCGCCCAGCGGATCAGGCCCCGGCCCTCGGGTTGTTGCCGGGTCGCCTGCAGTGTGCCCTGCCAGGCCGCCAGGAAGCGCTGTAGCGCCGTGCGCGACGGGCTCTCGATCAGCATCTGGGCGCGTTCCACATCGGCCACGCGCTGCACGCTCATCGGCACCGCCGGGTACAGGGTAATGTGCTCGGTCAGTTGCTGGGCTTCCAGCAACGCGACAGCGCCGGCACTGGCCGCCAGCAGAAAACCCTGCGCCACCTCCTGCGTGCGGGCCTCCGATCGGACCAAGGCCTGAAAACTGAAGGGCGGCATGCCGGCCTGCGCGCGCTCCTTGAGTTGCCCTTCGGCGAAAGCCGGGTAATCGTGCCGTTTCAGGGCCTCGAACAAAGGGTGTTTGGGATGAAACGTCTGCAACCACATCTCGCTTTCGCCACCCATGTCAGCGTCGCGCCCGGCCCGTCCGGTGGCCTGCATCAGGAGACCAAAGAGCCGCTCGGGGGCGCGAAAGTCGCTGGAAAACAAGGCGCTGTCGGGGTTGATGGCGGCCACCAGCGTGATGCGCCTGAAGTCGTGCCCCTTGGCAATCATCTGCGTGCCCACCAGCACATCGACTTCGCCTGAGTGGACGCGCGCCAGCTGCGATTCCAGTTGGCCTTTGAGCCGGGTGCTGTCGGCGTCGATGCGGGCAATGCGCACCGGCTCGCCCTCGGGCCATTGTTCGGACACCGAGCCCGGTCGCCGCAGCCCGGCCAGCAGATCGGCCAGGTGTTCTTCCAGCCGCTCGGTGCCCCGGCCCAGCGCGGCGATGTCGGGGTTGCCGCAGGCCGGGCAGGCGCGCGGCACGCGCTCGGTGTAGCCGCAGTGGTGGCAGCGCAAGGTGCGGTCAATTTTGTGAAACACCCGGTAGGCACTGCAATGCGGGCACTCGCTTTTCCATTCGCAGTCGGCGCAATACAACACCGGCGCATAGCCGCGACGGTTCAGGAACACCAGGCTTTGTTCGCCGCGCGCGACCCGCTGCCCGATGGCTTCCAGCAGGGGTGGCGAAATGACACATTTTTTCGGCTGGTGGTTCATGTCGACCCGGCGCACCAGGGGCAGGGCACCGGCCAGGGCAGCCGGGCCAGTGCCGCTGCCAACGCGACTGGGCATTTCCAGCCGCAGGTAGCGCCCACCCTGACTGCGCGGCCGGCTGTGGTACCAGGTCTCCAGGGACGGCGTGGCCGAGCCCAGCAGCACTTTGGCACCCTCCAGCCGGCCCCGGTACAACGCCAGGTCACGCGCTGAGTAGCGAGCCCCCTCCTGACTCTTGTAACTGGGGTCATGCTCCTCATCGACGATGATCAGTTTGAGACGCGGCAGCGAGGCAAAAACGGCCATGCGCGTGCCCAGCACAATACGCGCCGCGCCGCTGTGCGCCGCCAGCCAGCTCTTTAAACGCTGCGCCGGGCTCATGCCGCTGTGCAGTGAAACTACCGCCTGCTCTCCGAAGAGCGGATTGAAGCGCGCCCTGAAACGCTCTTCGAGCTGCGGCGTCAGGTTGATCTCGGGCACCATCACCATCGCCTGGGCCGTCACGTCACTCGAGAGCAAGCGGCTGACGCTGCGCAAGTAGACCTCGGTCTTGCCGCTGCCGGTGGCGCCGAACAATAAAAAAGGACCCGCTTCGGTCTCGAAGCGGGCGATCACGCTGGTCTGTTCGGGGGTCAGCGCCAGCGCGTCGGCAGGCGCCGGGTGGTCGCTCCCCCCGGATGGCCGGATTTTGGCCTGGCGCTTGAGCAAACGCGCCACTTGCACGCTGCTCAGATCGCGCAACTGCGGAGGCAAAGCCGCCAGCGCCACTTCCCCGACCGAACGCTGGTAATAGTGCGCGGTAAAGGTGAGCAGTTGGCGCCAGGTCGCGCTGAGCGGCGCAATACCGTCCAGGACAGCGGCAATGGGGCGCAGCTTTTCGGCGGCAATCTCCTGTTCGGTCACACCGGGCGCGGCTTCGGCTTGGGCGTCCCACACCACACCCAGCAACTCGCGCTTGCCCAGTGGTACCCGGACCAGAGTACCGGCAGCGAGGCAGAGCTCACTTCGGTAGCTCAACGGTCCGGCCAGCTGGCTGTAAACGGGAGTCTGCACCAGGACCGGGAGCCGGTGGCTCATGTCAGCGTCCGAGTTAATGGATAAAGTTGATGTGAACTTGCGAAAACTCGTTTAAGTCTTTGATTCATAAACGATTTATGCAGCATCCAGAGTTTCTGTGGATAACTTTGTTGATAGCTTGTCCCCGCTGCCCTCAAGGCCTTGAAAATCAAGGCTTTCGCTGAAATGCCCATAAAAAAAGCAAATTTAAAAATCTTTATAAATCAACCACTTACGTTCGCTATTGGTTTTGTAGCACGGGTTGTCCAAAAAACAGCATCTTGCGCAGTGCAGCAAAAATTTTGTGCATAAGTCAGGCGCCACTAACCAAACTTGAGGAAAAACAGTGTAGGAGATCGGGGCCAAAAAATCTAAGCCCGCAGCTTGCGGGAATGCTCATGCACCGCTTGCACCAAGGACGCCACATGGTCGGGAGGTGTGTGCTGACTTATGCCGTGGCCCAGGTTGAAAATGTGCGTGGCACCGGTGCCGGCACCGCGGTGCGGTGTGCCGAAACTGTCCAGCACCTTGGCCGCTTCGACCTCAATTTGGGCCGGTGAAGCAAACAGCACATTGGGATCGAGATTGCCTTGCAGGGCTTTGCTGTTGCCAACCAAGGCGCGTGCCTTGGCCAGATTGACGGTCCAGTCCAGCCCCAGCACGTTGCAGTCGAGCTGGCCCATTTCCTCCAGCCACAAGCCGCCGCCCTTGGTAAACACGATGCTGGGAATGCGCGCCCCGGCATGTTCCTTCTTCAACTGCGCCAGTACCCGGGCCGTGTAGGCCAGGCTGAACTGCTGGAAGGCACCGTCGGCCAGCACACCACCCCAGCTGTCGAAAATCATCACCGCCTGGGCACCGGCTTCAATCTGCGCGTTGAGGTACTGGGCCACGGCATCGGCGTTGATGGCCAGGATCCGGTGCATCAGGTCAGGCCGGCTGTACAGCATGGTCTTGACCATGCGATAGTCGTCCGAGCCGGCACCTTCCACCATGTAGCAGGCCAGCGTCCAGGGACTGCCCGAGAAGCCGATCAGCGGCACCCGGCCATTGAGGGCTTTGCGGATCGAGGTGACGGCATCAAACACGTAACGCAGTTTGTCCATGTCGGGCACCGCCAGCTTGGCGACCGCGGCTTCATCGCGCACGGCGTGGGCGAACTTGGGGCCTTCGCCCAGCGCAAACGAGAGGCCCAAGCCCATGGCGTCGGGCACGGTCAGGATGTCGCTGAACAAAATGGCGGCATCAATCGGAAAGCGCTCCACCGGCTGCAGCGTGACCTCGGTGGCGTAGTCGGTGTTGGTGGCCAGGCCCATGAAGCTGCCGGCCTTGGCGCGGGTGGCGCGGTATTCCGGCAAGAAGCGCCCGGCCTGGCGCATCATCCAGATCGGGGTGTAGTCGGTGGCTTGGCGCAGGCAGGCGCGCAGGAAGGTGTCGTTTTGCAGGGGCGCAAAAGCGCTGGGGTGGGCAGGTGTATTCATGGCTCAATTGTCGCAGCAACTGACCGGCGCTGGCCGGTCGGGAGGGTGTCTGGCAAGCCACTGACTGGCGCCGCGGCGTGGCCAGGTCAGGGTTTTGCTTTGGAGGCCGCGTTGCGCGGTATGCGCATGGCGGCGTCCAGGAAGGTGCCGGCCTCGGCATCGCTGTGGCAGGCCGCGCAGTTGCTCTTGCTTTTGACAAGGGGTGACTGCCAGTCGGCGGCAGCGATGTCGCGGTGCTTCTTGACCCAGTAAGGCGTCTGCGTGACGCGCAGCGGCACATCCTGCGGCTGGATCGAGCGCTCGATCTTGAAGGCCGCCTCGGTGGCCCGGCGATCGGCCGAATTGGCGCTCAAAAAGGCCAGCACGGCGGCGCTGGTGGCGGCGTCCAGCCCCAGATCGGCGCCAAAGTGCTGCTGCTGTTGCGCCATGATGCGCTCCCAGGAACGGCTGGGCAGCAAGCTCGGGTGAAACGCCATATGGCAACTGCCGCATTCGTCGCGCCATTGGGCGTTATCCGCCAGCTTGGCACCGACAAACGCGACATTGGGCGTCTGCGGGCCGCCCACGGGTCGGCCAAGCTGCTTTTCCAGCGGCGCGTGCAGGGCGTAGAAGAACCACCAGACGCCAAACCCGGCCATCAGCGCCAGCAGCAACCCGGCCACCAGCCAGCGCGGGCGCGCCGCCGGGGTGCCGGCATCGGCCAGCTTGCTGCCGGTGAGCATGGAACGCGCCAGGTTTTCCCGGTGCAACAAGCTCTCCACCACGACGCCGGCGAGGTGTCCCAGCACCAGCAGCAGCATCAACCAGGCCGACAATTCGTGCAGTTTCTTGAAGCCGCGGCCCTGCACGATGCCCAGCCAGCCGGCAACGGCTCCCTGCTGCTCTTCGCCACCCAGCGTGAAAAAGCCGGTGACGCCGACCACCAGCGTCAGCAGCAGCAGCAAATAAATCGCCAGACTGCCGGTCGGGTTATGCCCGACGTGGCGCGGGGCATGGCCCGACAAAACCTGGCGCAAATAGGTCAACGCGTCTTTCGGTCCGAACCAGAAGGATGAAAAGCGCGCGTAGCGCGTGCCAACCAAACCCCAGACCAGCCGAAAGACCACCAGGCCCAGCATCAGGTAGCCCAGGAACACATGCACCGAGAGCCATTGATCGGACTCGCTGGTGAGCCAGGCGCCAGCAAAGCTGGCGGCCAGCGTCCAATGAAACAAACGGGTCGGAACGTCCCAGATCAGAATGCGTTGCATGGGGGATCTCAATCTCTTGTTGGTGGAGAGGTACGATCCGGCGCCGGGCAGCCCCAAGCCGGATCAGCCCCCTCGGGGCTGATGCCCGCGGCTCCCAGCCTGCCTTGCGCAGGGTGGGACGGGCAGAAGAGTCGTTGCCTCTGGCATCGACCTGTACAGGGAGGACGCGCAGTGCCGAGCGTGGGGGCCACAGTTACTTCGGAATCTTGATGCTGTGCTCGTTGAAATCGCCCTTGTCGGCTCCGGCGTGGCAGGCCATGCAGTTGCTGGGGCTCTTGATCGAGGGGCGCTTCCACACCGCCGGCGCAATTTCGCCGCTGTTGTGCTTGGATTTGAACCAGGCCGACTCGGTGATGCGCAGCGGTGCCGTGGCTGCCGTCCAGCGGTTGGAGGCGTTCTTCACCAGAAAGTCGGTGATTTCCGTGGTGTCCTGCGGCGACAGGGAGGCGTCGGCGCCAAAATGCTGGTCCAGCCCCGACATCAGCTTGCGCCAGGAGGCCGCCGGCAGCAAACCGGCGGGAAAGGCCATGTGACAGCCGGCGCATTCCTGCTGCCATTTGGCGTTCAGCTGGGCCGGTTGCACCGGGCGACCCCGGTCCTCGCCGTTGTATCTGCCCTCGGCCTGCACCCCCAGCGCGGCCACGCCCAGCAGCGTCAGAACAAACAAGCGGTTCATGCGGTACTTCATGCCACTCACCTTATTTGACGGACAGGACGTAGCTCATGAAATCACCTTTTTCCTGGGTGCTGCAGGCGCGCTTCAAGACGTCGTTGCAATTGCGCTTGAACCATTTTTCAACATTGGCGGCGTCGGAAAAACGTTTTGCGTTGGCGGCCGGGGCAAGCGGCAGGATTTCCTTGTTGGTGGTGGCATGCTTGCCCTTGGCCAGCGGGGAATCGGTGTGGCAGGAGGCACAAGCCAACTCGCCGACCTTGGTGGCATACAGCTTTTGCCCGGCCGCTGCCGAAAAGTCCTTGAACGCCGGATTTTCCTGTTTGGCGGCAGTCCGATAGCCATCCAGAATCGGATTGGCGCCAGCGCACAGGGGCAATGCCAAGGCCAGAGCGGCCAGCCAGCTTGTTTTGTTCAGGGTTGAGTTCATAACAGGTCCTTTGAATTGTGGAACAGAGGGCGACGCCGCCATCGACACGGCGTAACCAAGACTTAAGAGTGCCAGGGGCCTGACTCTAGCGAGGGCACATTAAGGCAAGCTTAAGTGCGCAGGCGCCAGTTTCTATCAGCGACTGCTAGAGCGCCGCCAGCGCCGAGCGAAGCTCTGGCACCGATAAGACTTCGGATAGTAGCACCGGCGCGCGACCGGCTTGGTACAGCACATAGACCGGCACCCCGTTGCGCCCCAATTGGCTCAGGGCGGCACTGATCGCGGGGTCGCGCCGGGTCCAGTCGGCGCGCAGCAGCGTGACCTTTTTGGCTTCCAGGTCGGCCAGCACATCGAGGTTGGCCAAGGTGGTTTTCTTGTTGTACTGGCAGGTCACGCACCAGGCGGCGGTGAAGTCGACAAACACCGGCGTGCCGCCGGCCAGCGCCTGTTCGACCCGGCCCGGGGCCCAAGGCTGCCAGCGGTCGCTACGGGCACTGGTGGCACTGACCTCCAAGGGCCGGGTGACGTTGCGACCGATCGCCCCCAGCAGCAGCGCCAAAACAACGATCGACAAGCTGGCTACCACGCCCCGGCTGCGCCCGCTCAAGGTCAGCGCCCACAGCACCCCGCTGAAGGCCACCAGCAGCGCCAGCAGCGCAGCGGCACCGTCAATACCGGTTTGCTGGCCCAGCACCCACAGCAGCCAGACCACGGTGGCAAACATGGGAAACGCCATGGCACGGCGGAAGGTGTCCATCCAGGCGCCGGGACGCGGCAGCGCCCTGGCCAGCGCCGGCAGCAGGCTGGCCGCCAGATAAGGCAAGGCCATGCCGACGCCGATGCCCATGAAAATCAGCAAGGCCTGTAGCGCCGGCAAGGCCAGCGCCAGGCCCAGCGAGGCGCCCATGAAGGGCGCGGTGCAGGGCGAAGCAATGGCCACCGCCAGCACGCCCGACAAAAACGCATTGATGGCCGGGTTCTTGGCCTCCAGCAACAGCACCCGGCTGGGCAGGAACTGGCCAAATTCAAACAGGCCGGCCAGATTCAGGCCCATCACCGAGAACAACACCGCCAGCGCCGCCACCACCGCCGGCGATTGCAGCTGAAAGCCCCAGCCGAGCTGCTCGCCGGCGCTGCGCAGGCCCAGCATCAGGGCACCGAGGGCCAGGAACGAGAGCACCACGCCGGCGCTGTAGGCCAGGCCGCTGACGCGGTGACCGCGACGGTCATTGGCATGCCGGGTGAAGCTCATGACCTTGATCGCCAGCACCGGGAAGACGCAGGGCATCAGGTTGAGCAGGGCGCCGCCCAGCAGCGCCCCCAGCAGGGCCAGCCAGAAGCTCAGAGGCGCCGTGTTGCCGGCCGGCGTCGCAGGAATCGGGCTGGCATTGGTCTTGAAAGCTGCTGCCTGGGGCCAGGCGCCTGTGACCTTGGCTTGCGTCACAAAACCCTGGCGTTGCCCCTGGTTGTCGAGCACCAGCAACAGCGGCATCACGCTGGGGCTTTGGCTGCGCTCGGCGGACAAGGGCACCTTGGCCGTCCACACGGCGCCCTGCCAGCTTTGACTCCACTGCGCCGCGGTCTCGATCACCTCCGGCGTCTCCGGGAACAACTCCAGCGTCTTGCCTTGCAGGGCCGCCGGCAAGCCGGCCACCGATACCTTGATGTCCTTGCCCTCGACCTCGACCCGGCTGTCTGCGCCGAGGGGTGTCGGTTGCGCCTTGAAACTGGCCTCAAACGCAGCCGCGTTGAGGGCGGTGGAGCCGCGCACCGGCAAACGCAGGGCAAATTCACCTTGCTCGGGGATGCACTCCTGGCGACAGACCAGCCAGTTGGCCTTCAGTTTGACGTCGATCTCGTTGTGGGGCAGCGTCGGCTTGAAGTCCGGGGTGATGGTCAGCGGCACCGGCAACAGCACCGTGCCATCAAAACCGTAGTTGGCCAGATTGCCAAGCGCAATCTTCTTCGGCACCGGCCAGGCGATGTCGCCGGCCGTGACGCCGGCGGGCAGCGTCCACTCCAACTTGGTCGGCAAGCCCGAA
Organism: Rhodoferax sp.; assembly: GCF_028714215.1. GTDB lineage: Bacteria > Pseudomonadota > Gammaproteobacteria > Burkholderiales > Burkholderiaceae_C > Rhodoferax. The sequence continues at coordinate 25,945 of NZ_JAQTMS010000021.1, forward strand.
TCGCCCGAGTTCTTCCAGTAGGTGTGCCAATCGCGCTGGTGCGTCAGCTGCAAACCCAGCCAGACCGTTTTGCCGGCATCGGCACCGTCCGGTGCGTGCGCCATCAGCTCGGCCCGTACCTGCCCCGTGGTGACCACTGTGCCGGGGGAACTCTGGGCGCCAGCGCCTGTCGGCAGTACGCTGGCAGCTATCAAAAGCGCAGCAGAAAGCGAGCGGGCGAAAAATTTTGAAAATATCATTTCAGTATGGGAGTGGATCAGAAGGGCAAAGTTCCCTGCGCAAACACCGCCGGCAGTTTCTTCGGCGCCTTGATGCGCAACTGCTTGTTGACATTCATGCGGCCAAACACCACCTCGATGTCGGCCGCCGTCACGCCAAACTGGGGCGCCAAAAACCGCACCATGTGGTCGGTCGCCTTGCCGCCCACCGGCGCGGCGGTAACGCTGACCTTGAGCTGCGTGCCCTTGGGCTTGCCGATGGCGTCCTTGCTGGCACTCGGCTTGCCCAGAATGTTGAGCACCAGCACATCGCCCTCCCAGGCAAAAAAGGAGTCGCCGGTGGCGTTCTTGACGTTTCCCCGGCTCATGGCGCAAAGCCCAGCACGACGCGGCGCGTGCTGGCGGACTTCTTTTCAATCTTGGTGACGATGACCGGCCCGATCTCCAGCGTGTTGGCGACATGGGTGCCACCGCAGGGCTGGAAGTCGATGAGGTCATCGTTGCCGATCCGTATGGTGCGAATCTTGCCGCTGCCGCGCGGCGGCTGCACCGACATGCTTTTCACCAGCGCCGGGTTGGCGTCCAGTTCGGCGTCCGTGATGGCGCCGACGGTGACCGGATGCGCTGCCGCCACCAGCCGCGCAATGCCGGCGCTCAACATCTCCTTGTCCAGCGCGTCGGTCATGTTGAAGTCCAGCCGCGCGTAGTCGGGCGTGATGGAGCAGCCGTTGACCAGTTGCGGCACCAGATGGCACAGCAGATGGGTAGTGGTGTGAAAGCGCATCAGGCGATGGCGCCGGACCCAGTCGATGCGGGCCGTCACGCTGTCGCCCACCGCCAGCCGGACACCGACGGGCGCCGGCGCCAGCAAATCCGCCAACACTTCGGCTGCCGGCAAATGACAAATATCGTGGTTGAAACTACCGTCCTGGGCCTTGCCCTTGCGGCTGTCGAGAATCGCGATCTGGCTGCCATCGGCCAGCACCAGGGAGCCCGTATCGCCGGCCTGTCCGCCGCCCAGCGGGTAAAAAACAGTGCGGTCCAGCACGATGCCCTGGGGCGTGATGGCGCTGACCGTGGCTGAGCATTCGGTCAGGTAGGCGTCAGTGCGAAAAAGGTCTTGTGTCATCCTTTGATAATACCGGCATGTCGCAAGCCGCTGCTGCCGCACCCTCGATCGTCCTGTGCACCCTGAATGCCAAGTACATCCACGCCTCGCTGGGCTTGCGCTATTTGCTGGCCAATATGGGTGATCTGCGCGCCAGCACGGTGCTGCGCGAATTCATCATCGCGCGGCAACCGCGGGAGATCGTTGAGGAGTTGCTGGCCGCGTTGGGAGAAGCTCAAAGCGGCGCGGCCCAGATCATCGGTTTGGGTGTCTACATCTGGAACGTGACGCAAACCACTGAAGTGGTGCGCTTGCTCAAAGCCCAGCGTCCTGGGATCAAAGTGGTTTTAGGCGGTCCCGAGGTCAGCCATGAAGTGGCGCAACAAGAGATCGTGCGCCTGGCCGACTTTGTCATCACCGGCTGGGGCGACCTGAGTTTTGCCAAACTGTGCCGCGCCCTGCTGCTGGGGCCGCAGCCCTTGATGAAGGTGATCACGGGCGAGCAGCCGCCACTCAGCCAGATTAGCCTGCCCTATACCGAGTACAGCGACGCCGATCTGGCGCACCGTCTGCTCTACGTCGAGGCCTCGCGCGGTTGCCCGTTCAAATGCGAGTTCTGTTTGAGCTCGCTGGACCAGACCGCCTGGGCTTTCGATCTTGACGAGTTTCTGGCGGCAATAAAGGTTTTGCATCAACGCGGCGCTCGCAACTTCAAGTTTGTCGACCGCACCTTCAATTTGAAAATCGACGCTTCGGTGCGCATCCTGCAGTTTTTCCTGGAGCGGCTGACAAGTGATTTGTTCCTGCATTTCGAAGTCGTTCCCGACCATCTGCCGGAGCGCCTGAAGACCCTGCTTGCGCAGTTTCCGCCCGGCACGCTGCAACTGGAGATCGGCATCCAGAGCTTTAACGTGCAAGTGCAGCAGCGCATCTCGCGCAAGCAGGACAACGCCAGCACCGAGGCCAATCTGCGCTGGCTGGTCACGGAGTCGCAGGCCCACTTGCACACCGATCTGATCTTCGGCCTGCCCGGCGAAACGCTGGAGAGTTTTGCCGCCGGTTTCGACCGCCTGGTCCGCCTGCGACCGCACGAAATCCAGTTGGGCATTTTGAAGCGTCTGCGTGGCACGCCCATTGCCCGCCACACGGCCGCATACGCCATGGTCTATGACGTCGGCCCTCCCTACACGGTGCGGCAAACCGGCGCGGTGGACGCCGCGACGCTGCAACGCTTTACCCGCTTGGCGCGCTACTGGGATCTGGTCGCCAATTCCGGGCGGTTCAAGCAAACCCTGTGTTTGTTGCTGGAGACGGATACCGACCCGCCAGCAGCATCACCGTTTTATGCTTTTCTCGCTTTTGCCGACTGGCTGTGGCAGCGCAGCGGCAAGACCAGCGGCCTGTCGCCCGAGGCGCTGGTGGATGCCTTGTTCGACTACCTCAGCGTCCATGGCAACTGGCCGGCGCAGACGGTGCAGCAAACCCTGCTGGCCGACTATGTCGCCAGCGGTGCCCGCGCCAGCCCGCGCTCGCTCCAAGGTCTGTTGCCGAAACCGGCAATGCCCAGAAGGCATGCCACCGGGACGCTGGCACCACGCCAACAACGGCATCTGTAGGCGCCCCTATACTCACCGCCTTTCCAATTCAATCACCTGCCATGCAAAACCTGCCCGCCTGCCCCGTCTGCTCGCTCGAGAACACCTACATCGATGGCGATAACTACGTCTGTCCCGATTGCGCGCACGAGTGGCCCCAGCATGCCGCCACCGACGAGGCCGAAGACGCCGACGGCGTCATCCGGGACGCCAACGGCAATCCGCTGGCCGATGGCGACGCGGTCATCCTGATCAAGGATCTGAAAGTCAAGGGCTCGTCCACCGTGCTCAAAAAAGGCACCAAGGTGAAAAGCATCAAGCTGAGCTCGGGCGATCACGAGGTCGATTGCAAAATGGACGGTGGCAGCTTCATGCTGAAGGCCTGCTTTCTGAAAAAAGCCTGAATTGCCCCACGGCCAGGCTGTTGGCCCGGGCACCCCGGCAGGCTCTAAGATAGCGCCATGACAACCCCAACCAGATTCTGGGCCGACCTGTCCACGCAGGACTTCGCCCAACTGCTCGGCAGCGGCCAGGCAGCGCAGACCATTGCCGTGCTGCCGGTCGCGGCCACCGAACAGCATGGCCCGCATTTGCCCCTGAGCGTGGATACGCTGCTGGTGGACGGTGTGGTGGCGGCGGCGCTGCCGCATCTGGCGCCGGACTTGAAGGTGTTGTTTCTGCCGACCCAAGCGGTGGGCCTGAGCCCCGAGCACGCCGCCTTTCCCGGCACGCTGACGCTCAAGGCCGAGACCATTCTGCGGCTGTGGACCGATCTTGGCGAATCGGTGGCGGCGGCGGGCATCAGGAAGCTGCTGCTGTTCAATTCGCACGGCGGCCAGGTCAGCGTGATGGACCTGGTGGCGCGCGATCTGCGGGCACGGCTCGATCTGCTGGTGTACAGCGCCAGCTGGTTCAATCTGCCGCTGCGGGATGCCAAGGGCCAGGATGTCAACGCACTGTTCAGTGCCGACGAACAGCGTTTCGGCATCCATGCGGGCGACATCGAGACTTCCATGATGCTGGCACTGGACCCGGCCCGCGTGGACATGGCACAAGCGCAAAACTTTGCCTCGACTTCGCAAGACCGGGCGCATAAGTTCGACATTCTGGGCAACGGCAAGAGCGCCAAGCTGGGTTGGCAGATGCAGGACTACAACCCGGCCGGCGCGGTCGGCAACGCCGCCGCCGCCAGCGCTGACAAAGGACGGGCTGTGCTGGAGGCGGCAGGGCTAAGCCTGGCCAGGCTGCTGGCCGAAATTGACCAGTTGCCCTTAAGCACCCTGGTGGCAAGACCCGCACCCGCTTCGCACTAGCGCTATGACCCCCACGCTCTTCACTGCGTGTAATTCGCTGCCCCCCGAGGGGGCTCGCCTTGCTTGGGGCGGCCCGGCGCTGCGGCGCCCGTAACCTTAGGCCGCATGTTTGCGCCCTTTGATCTTCTGGCCCTGGGGGCCGCTGCCTGCTGGGCTGTCGGCAGCCTGCTCTCGGTGTCGCCGTCGCGGCATCTGGGCGCGTTTGCCTTCACCCGCTGGCGCATGCTGATGGTGGCGTTGATGCTGTGGGCCGTGACGCTGGTGAGCGGCGGCTGGCGCACTTTTCCGCTGGAGTCCTGGGGCATGATGGCCCTCAGTGGCCTGGTCGGCATCTTCGTCGGCGACACCGCCTTGTTTGCCGCCATGAACCGGCTCGGGCCGCGCCGCTCGGGCGTGCTGTTCGCCACCCATGCCATGTTCAGCGCGCTGCTGGGCTTCTGGCTGCTGGGCGAGCGCATGAGCTTGCAAGCCGCGGCGGGCGCCGGTCTGACCATGATGGGCGTCATGACCGCCATCCTGCTGGGCCGGCGCAAGGAGGAAAGCCACGAATGGGAGTCCGACCGGGGCCATGTCGGCACCGGCGTGGCGCTGGGTTTGCTGGCCGCCCTGTGCCAAGCCGTCGGTTCGCTGATTGCCAAACCGGTGATGAGCGCCGACGTCGATCCGATTGCCGCCTCGGCGGTGCGGGTGTCGGTGGCCTGCTTGGCTCACTTCATCCTGCTGTGGTCAGGCCTCCCGGTGACGCACGCGCAGCAGGCGCCGACGCTGCGCGTGCTGGCACAAACCGCGCTCAATGGCTTCATCGCCATGGGCGTCGGCATGACGCTGGTTTTGCTGGCGCTAAAAAAAGGCGATGTCGGCATGGTCGCCATTTTGTCTTCGGTCTCGCCGGTGCTGGTACTGCCCTTGTTGTGGCTGCGCCTGGGCCGCGCGCCAGCGCTGGGCGCCTGGCTGGGGGCCGGTCTGACCGTGCTCGGGACGACGCTGCTCCTGCTGCGCTAGCAGCCGGCTGGCACAGCCATTGCTTACGGTGTGGGGCATGCACATCGACGCCCAACAGCTTTTGACATCGCCCAACGCGCCGACCGAGCAGGTTTGGCAGAACCAGCTTGCCTTGTTGCTGGAGTCCACCGGCGAAGGCATCTTTGGCATCGACATGGAGGGCCACTGCACCTTCATCAACCACGCCGGGGCGCGCATGCTGGGCTGGGCGCCGTCGCAGGTGCTGGGGCGCAACATGCACTACCTGACGCACCACTCGCATCCGGACGGCAGCCACTATGCCGTCGATGAATGTCCGATTTTCAACGCCTTTCGCGCGGCGCAGCCCTGCCGCATCGACTCCGAGGTGTTTTGGCGCCGCGACGGCAGTGCTTTCGCGGTGGAGTACTCCAGCCACCCGATTCTGCAGGCGGCCCAGGTGCGCGGCGCGGTGGTCACCTTTGTCGACATCACCGAGCGCAAGCGTGCCGCCGATACCTTGCGGCAAGTCAATGCCGAGCTGGCGCATGCCAACCACCGATTGGCCCTGGCCAACGATGAACTGGAGCAGCGCGTGGGCGAACGCACGCAGGAACTGTCGGCCGCGCTGGGCCAGTTGCGTGAACTGGCGGCCTATTCCGAGAAGATACGCGAGGACGAGCGCACCCGCATTGCCCGCGAGGTACATGACGAGCTGGGCAGCCTGCTGGTGGCGCTCAAGATGGATGTGAACTGGATCGACAAACGCCTGGGCGAGCAGCGCCAGCGCGCGCCGCAGGAGGCCGAGGTGATGCGAGAGCGCCTGCGCGCCAAGTGCCAGAACATGAGCCGACTGATCGAGGCCGCGGTCGATAACGTGGGGCGCATCATCACCGACCTGCGCCCCAGCATCCTGGACCATCAAGGCTTGTGGGCGGCGCTCGAATGGCAGGCGCATGAGTTTGCGCAATCGGCCGAGCTGGTGCTGGACTGGGACATGCGGGGCACCGAAGCAGTCGAGTTGCCGGAGCCAGTGGCGATGGCGGTGTTCCGCATTTTTCAGGAAATGCTCAGCAACGTGGGGCGGCACGCCCGTGCCAGCGAACTTGTCTTGCGCATCCGGGTCGAGGCCGGCGCCCTGACGGTGGCGGTGCAGGACAACGGTTGTGGCGCAGCGGCCGAGTCGTTTGAAGCGCCTACTGCCTATGGTGTGATGGGCATGCGCGAACGGGCCCGCCATTTTGGCGGCGAGCTTGAAATTTCAAGCCAGATCGGCTCCGGGTCGCTCTTCAAGCTGCGCCTGCCGCTGCGCAATATTTGGAGCTTGTCATGATCAGGGTGCTGATTGGCGATGACCATCGCATCGTGCGCGAGGGACTCAAGCAGGTGCTGGCCGATGCACCAGATGTGGGCGTGCTGGCGGAAGCGCAGAGCGGGCCGGAGGTGCTGGAGCGGGTTGCCGCGTTGGGCGGCGCCAGCGGGCTGGACCTGGTGCTGCTGGACATCGCCATGCCGGGCCGGGATGGCCTGGAAGTGCTGCAGATCCTGCGCCGCGAGCATCCCACGCTGCCGGTCTTGATGCTCAGTACCTATCCGGAGAATCAGTACGCGGTGCGTTGCATCAGGCTCGGTTCCGGCGGCTATCTCAACAAGGGCGCGGACCCGGATGACATGCTGGCGGCGGTGCGCAAGGTAGCCGCCGGTGGCATGTACGTCACCGCCGCCACGGCAGAGGCGCTGGCCACTGCCGTCGGTGGTGTGGCGGTCAGATCGGGCGCCGCAGCACTGGCGGGTGCTCGCGGCGTGGACGCCTTGTCGCACCGCGAGCATCAGGTGTTTCGTCTGTTGACGGCGGGGCGCACGGTGAGCGAAATTGGTGCGCAACTCAAGCTGGCACCGAATACCGTGAGCACTTACCGGGCCCGCATCCTGGAAAAGACCGGTGCCAAAAACGATGTCGAACTGGCGCTTTACGCCGAGCGGCTGGGCCGCGTCGGCCCCCAGACCTGATTGACGCGCCGGCGTGTAGGGTTGGCCCTACAGCCTGTCATCCAGCTTGCCGCGAATTTCCGTGAGTAGCCGGTCAGCACCCCAAGTTGGCCCGACCTTTGCATCGGCGAAGGCATCCAATCTTTAGAGATGCCGCCATGACCACTTACTTCGATCCCTACAACGCCGACCGCCCACTCCTGCTCAAGTGCAGTTGCGGCAAGGACCACACCGTGGCCCAGCACCAGCAAGAAGCGTCTGCCGCCAGCGCCACGGCCGAGCTCAAACGGCGCAGCCTGAGCAGCGCGTTCGAGGCCTATTCCAATGAATTCATTGAAGCCACGCTGGTCAAGGCGCTCTTTCCGCAAGACCAGATGCGTCGCCGCTTTCTGCGCGCTGTCGGCAAGAGCACGGCGATGGCCGCCATCGCCAGCGTGCTGCCGCTGACCAGTCTGCAGGCAATGGCACAGGACAAAGGAGCGCTGGAGAAGACCAAGCTCAAAATAGGTTTCATCCCTATCACCTGCGCCACGCCGCTGATCATGGCGCATCCGCTGGGCTTCTATCAAAAGCAGGGGCTCGATGTGGAAGTGGTCAAGACGGCGGGCTGGGCCCTGATCCGCGACAAGATGATCAACCAGGAGTACGACGCCACGCACTTGCTGTCGCCGATGCCGCTGGCCATGTCGATGGGCGTCGGCTCGAATCCGGTGGCCATGAATGTGGCGACGATCCAGAACACCAATGGGCAGGCCATCACCCTGGCCAACAAGCACAAGGACAAGCGCGACCCGAGGCAGTGGAAGGGCTTCAAATTCGCCGTCCCGTTCGAGTTCAGCATGCACAACTTCCTGCTGCGCTATTACGTGGCGGAGGCCGGGCTCAACCCCGATACCGACATCCAGATCCGGGTCGTGCCGCCGCCTGAAATGGTGGCCAATCTGCGCGCCGGCAACATCGACGGCTACCTCGGTCCAGACCCGTTCAACCAGCGCGCGGTGTACGAGGAAATCGGCTTTCTGCACCTGCTGACCAAGGACCTGTGGAACGGCCACCCCTGCTGCGCCTTTGGCACCAGCACGGCGTTCATTCAGAAGAACCCCAACACTTTTGCCGCCCTGTACCGCGCGGTGCTGACCGCCGCGGCGATGGCGCGCGAACCGAAGAACCGCGAGCTGATCGCCAAGGTGATCGCTCCGGCGCAGTACCTGAACCAGCCCGAGACCGTGCTGACCCAGGTGTTGACCGGCAAGTTTGCCGATGGCCTGGGCAACATCCGGAATGTGCCGGATCGGGCCGACTTCGACCCCATTCCGTGGCAGAGCATGGCGGTCTGGATGCTGACGCAAATGCAGCGCTGGGGTTACATCAAGGGCGATGTCAACTACAAACAGATTGCCGAAAAGGTATTCCTGCTGACCGACGCCAAAAAGCACATGAAGTCGCTGGAGCAGAAAGTGCCGGACGGTGCCTACCCCAAGTTCAAAATCATGGGTCGCGAGTTCGATGCCGCGAAGGCCGCCGAGTACGGCAAGAGCTTTGTCATTCGCAAGGTGGCCTGAAATGGCGCTCTGGAAGACACTGGGCTTTCGCGCGGGACTGGTCTCGGCCCTGGTGCTGGCCTTGTTCCTGGGCGCCTGGCACCTTGCCACGCTCTCCTCCGGTGCGCCGGCGCAGGCGGCCGGGCTGAGTGCCGAGCAGATCGAGTATCAGAAGATGCTGGGCAAGGAGCCTGGCTCGGCCAAGGCGGTGGGCTTTCCGACGCTGACGCAGATGGGGCAGACCATCGTCAAGCACGCCAGCCATCCGTTCTACGACAACGGACCCAACGACAAAGGCATCGCCATCCAGTTGGGCCATTCGCTGGCTCGGGTGGGCCTGGGCTTTTTGCTGGCCTGCTTGGTGGCGATACCGCTGGGTTTTGTGATCGGTATGTCGCCACTGCTGCGCCGCGCGCTGGACCCGTTTATCCAGGTGCTCAAACCGATCTCGCCGCTGGCCTGGATGCCGCTGGCGCTCTACACCATCAAGGACTCGTCGGTGTCGGGCATCTTCGTCATCTTCATCTGCTCGATCTGGCCGATGCTGATCAATACCGCTTTCGGCGTCGCCTCGGTCAAGCGCGAGTGGCTCAACGTGGCCAGCACGCTGGAGGTCAAGCCTTTGCGCCGCGCCTTCCTGGTGATACTGCCGGCCGCGGCGCCCACCATCCTGACCGGCATGCGCATCAGCATGGGCATTGCCTGGCTGGTGATCGTGGCGGCCGAGATGCTGGTCGGCGGCACCGGCATCGGCTACTTTGTCTGGAACGAATGGAACAACTTGTCGCTGACCAATGTGATCTTTGCCATCGTCATGATCGGCATCGTCGGCATGTTGCTGGACCTGCTGTTCGCCCAGGCGCAAAAGGCGGTGACCTATGTGGAGTGAGATTTCCGCACGCCCCCTGACCGCGCCATTTGTAACCACGGCCCCCACGCTCGGCACTTCGTGTCCTCCCTGCCCCCCAGAGGGGGCTGATCCGTCTTGGGGCGGCCCGGCGCCGGATCCACTTCATGGAAAGACCCACAACGTGGATGCCTTACTCAAGATTGAAGGGCTGAGCAAGGCTTTTGTGCCGGCCAGGCCGGTGTTTGCCGACGTCAGCTTTACGCTGGAGCGCGGCGAATTTGTCTGCATCATCGGCCACTCGGGCTGCGGCAAAACCACCATCCTCAACGTGCTGGCCGGGCTCGACAGCGCCAGCTCCGGCAACGTCTTCATGGATGGGCGTGAAGTCGTCGGGCCGAGCCTGGAGCGCGGCGTGGTGTTCCAAAGCCACGCGCTGCTGCCCTGGCTCACAGTGCGCCAGAACATTGGCTTTGCCGTGAAATCGCGCTGGCCCGATTGGGGCAAGGCCGAGGTCAATGCCCAGGTTGAGAAATTTGTCGCCATGGTGGGGCTGAGCGCCGCCATCGACAAAAAGCCGGCACAGCTCTCGGGCGGCATGAAGCAGCGTGTCGGCATTGCGCGCGCCTTTTCCATCAGCCCGAAGATGCTGCTGCTCGACGAACCCTTTGGTGCGCTCGACGCGTTGACCCGCGGCACCATCCAGGATGAGCTGATGGGCATCGTGCGCCAAACCCAGCAGACCGTGTTCATGATCACGCACGACGTCGACGAAGCCATTTTGCTGGCGGACCGGATTCTGTTGATGAGCAATGGCAATGAGAGCGCCGCCGGTTACGTGCCGGGCGGCATTGCCGAGGTGGTGCTCAACCCCTTGCCGCGTGACCGTGTGCGCGCCAGCCTGCACCATCTGGACGGCTACTACGAGCTGCGCAATCACATCGTCGATTTTCTGGTCTCGCGTGCCATCGCGCATTAAGGGATGTGGAAATTACAAAGTACCAAAACCACTGCCTGTCATTGCGGACTCGATCCGCAATCCAGTGCACCCGATTGCATGGATGCCGGATCAAGTCCGGCATGACAAAGGTGCTTCAGCATTTGCATGCTCCTTAAAACCTTTTTCTCATCATTTTCAACTCAACTTAAATCATGGAGTCAATATGAACCGCCTGGAAGTCACAGAAAAAATCATCAGCACCAAAGTCTCCAAGGGCATCAAATGGGAAGACGTTGCCAAGAAAGTGGGGCTCTCCAAGGAGTGGGTCACGGCCGCCTGCCTGGGCCAGATGACCTTCGACGAGAAACAGGCCAGGATCGTTGGCAAGATTTTCGGCCTGACGGTGGAAGAGCAAAAGTGGTTGCAGGTGGTACCCTACAAAGGCTCGCTGCCGACGTCGGTGCCGACCGATCCACTGATCTACCGCTGGTATGAGATCGTCAACGTCTACGGCAGCACCATCAAGGAATTGATTCATGAGGAGTTCGGCGACGGCATCATGAGCGCCATCGACTTCTCCATGGACATCCAGCGCCAGAGCGACCCCAAGGGCGACCGCGTCAACGTGGTCTTGTCAGGCAAGTTTTTGCCCTACAAGCCGTACTGATCCGCAAGCAAGCGATTTCCCGGCGAAGCACCGCCCCAGTCCGTCACCAGCCAACCACGGCGCCGTCAGTGCGCGGCTCAGTGCCACCGCACAGCACCCCCGCTTTGTCACGCCAGATGATCTGGCCACGGCCGAAAGCGAGCCGGTTGTTCTGCCAGTTGACCTCGTGCCCGCGCGCGGCCAGGCCGCGAAACAGATGTTCCCCGGTGCTGTGTTCGATGTTGACCGTTTGGCCTTTTTCCCACTCCCAGCGCGGCGCATCCAGCGCCGCTTGCGGATTCAAGTGGAAATCGACCGTGTTCATCACCATCTGGACATGGCCTTGCGGCTGCATGAAGCCGCCCATGACACCGAACGGTCCCACCGGTACGCCGCCGTGCGTCAGGAAGCCCGGGATGATGGTGTGATAGGGGCGTTTGCCGGGCGCGATGCAATTGGGATGCGCGTCATCGAGCGAGAAATTATTGCCCCGGTTGTGCAGCGCGATGCCGGTGCCCGGCACCACCAGGCCGCTGCCAAAGCCCATGTAGTTGCTTTGGATCAGCGACACCATATTGCCCTCGGCGTCGGCCGTGCTCAGATAGACCGTGCCGCCGCGCGCCGGCGTGCCCGGCAGCGGCAGGGACGCCGACTCGCCGATCAGCGCACGCCGCTCGTCGGCATAAGCGTCCGACAGCAGGTCAGCCACCGACACCCGCATGTGCCGCGGATCGGCGATGTGCGCCTGGCCGTCGGCAAAAGCCAGCTTGATGGCCTCGATCTGGCGATGGTAGGTCAGCACCGTGTCGCGCTCGGAAAAATCGAAACCCTTGAGCAGGTTCAAGGCGATCAACGCCACCAAGCCATGGCCGTTGGGCGGAATTTCCCAGACGTCGAAACCACGGTAGTTGACGCTGATCGGATCCACCCACTGGACCTCATAGGCTGCCAGGTCGGCGGCGCTGAGGTGTCCGCCGGCGCCCTGCACGCAAGCCGCGATGCGCTCTGCCAGGGCTCCGCGGTAAAAGCTGGCGGCGCCGTCCTCGGCGATCGCCTGCAAGGTATCAGCGTGTCCCGCCAGGCGCTGGATTTCACCGGCCAGCGGCGCGCGCTCCGGCGCAAAAGTGTCGAACCAGGACTGGAAGTGCGCCTCCTTCAAATTGGCGCGAAACAGCTTGGTCGCCTGTTGCCAGGCGTAGGCCACCGAGGGCGACACCGGATAACCGTCGCGGGCGTAACGGATGGCCGGCGCCATCGACTGGGTCAATGGCAAGCGGCCGAAGCGCTGTGCCAGTGCCGCCCAGGCCGCCGGTGTGCCGGGTACTGTCACCGGCAGCGCTCCGTATTTCGGCATGACGCTGTGGCCCAGTTGGCGCAGGCTCTGCGCCGTGCTGGCGGCGGCGGCTGGGCCGCTGGCGTTCAGGCCATGCAACTTGCCGCCGTGCCAGACCAGGGCAAAGGCGTCGCCACCGATGCCGTTGGCGCTGGGCTCCAGCACCGTCAAGGCCGCCGCGGTGGCAACGGCGGCATCGATGGCATTGCCACCGGCCTGCAATACCTGCAAGCCGGCTTGAGCGGCAAGAGGCTGCGAGGTCGCGACCATGCCGCGCTGCGCATAGACCACGTTGCGGTGCGATGGATAAGGATAATTTTGGGCATCAAAGGACAGCATGGGATGGGGCATAGTTATTTGTGGCGTGGATCGAGCGCGTCGCGTAAGCCGTCGCCCAGGAGGTTGAATGATAAAACAAGAAGAAAGATCGACAGGCCCGGCCAGATCGCCATCCAGGGCGCGTTGTCGACGTAATTCTTGGCTGTGTTGAGCATGCTGCCCCAGCTCGGTGCCGGCGGTTGCTGACCGAGTCCCAGGAAGGACAGGCTGGCCTCGGCAATCACGGCCGCCGCGATCGCCAGCGTCGACTGCACGATCAGGGGCGGCAGCACGTTGGGCAGCACGTGGCGCAAGGCAATACGCCAGTGCGGGTTGCCGACGGCGCGTGCCGCCTCGATATAGTCTTCGACCTTCACCGCCAGCACCTGGGCCCGGGTCAGGCGGATGAACACCGGGGTGGCGGAGACGCCGATGGCCAGCATCGCATTGCTCAGGCTGGGGCCTAGAAAAGCCGCCAGCGCGATTGCCAGGATCAGGAACGGCACCGCCAGCATGGCATCGGTCAGGCGTGAAATCAGGCTGTCGGTCCAGCCGCCCAGATAGCCGGCCAGCAAGCCAATGGGAACCCCCAGCAGCATCGAGATGCAGACCGATACCAGCCCCGCCAGCAGCGATGCGCGGGCACCCCAGACGACCCGCGAGAGCACATCGCGCCCCAGTTCATCGGTGCCAAACAGGTAAGCGCTTGAGGGCGCTTTTCGCACCGCGCTCCAGCTGGTGGCCAGCGGGTCGTAGGGTGCGATCCAGGAGGCGCACACGGCGGTGAGGACAAACAGCAGCACGATCAGCAAACCCAGCATCGCACCGCGCCGGTGCACCAGGCGGCGCCAGGCGCGCCGCGCCGGCGATGCTTCGCGCGGTAAGGGGGTCGATTTGACAGCAGTGTTCATATGAATGCCGTGCGCCGCGCCGGGCCGCCCCAAGCAAGCACAGCCCCCTCGGGGGGCAGCGCAGTACACGAAGTGACAAGCGTGGGGGCCATGTCTTTAGCCTCGCAAGCGCGGATTGACGAAAAAGTAGGCCAGATCGGCCAGCAGGTTCAGCACGATGTAGACGGTCGAGGTGAACAGCACCACGCCTTGCACCACCGCATAGTCGCGGTTGAAGACGGCATCGACGATCAGTTTTCCGAAGCCCGGAATCGAGAACACCTGCTCGGTCAGCACCGCCCCCGACAGCAAGGTGCCGAACTCCAGCGCACCCAGCGTGATGATGGGCGTCAGCGCATTGCGCAGCGCGTGTTTCAGCACAACCTTGCGCTCGTCGAGCCCCTTGGCGCGGGCCGTGCGCACGTAGTCGGTATTGAGCACTTGCAGCATGGCGCTGCGGGTGTGACGCATCAGCACGGCGGCAATGGCATTGCCCAGCACGAAGGCCGGCATGATCATCGCCGCCAGATTGGCGCGCAAGTCCTCGAACGGGCTGACATAGCCGGACGCCGGCAGCCAGCCCAGCGACACCGAAAACAGCAGGATCATCAAGATGCCGAGCCAGAAGTTGGGCGTCGACAAGCCCCACAAGGCGACCAGGTTGGCGGCGTAATCCCACATCGAATCCTTGGCCACAGCCGAGATGATGCCGGCCGGAATGCCGATCAGCAAGGCGATCGCCATGGCCAGCGCCGCCAGTTCCAGGGTGACCGGTAATTTTTCCTTGATCAGTTGCAGTACCGGTTGCTGGATGCGCAGCGACTCACCCAGATCGCCCTGCAGCACGCCGCCAATCCAGTAGCCGTAACGCACCGGCAGCGCTTCATCGAGGTGCATTTTCTGGCGCAGATAGGCCACCACATTGGGGTCCTGATCCTCGCCGGCCAGAATCACCGCCGGGTCACCGGGCAGCAACTGCTGCAGGCAAAAGATGATGATGGAGACGAAGAAAATCGTCGGGATCACCGCCGCCAGGCGTTTGACGAAATAAGTAAGCATGGAGCGTCTTTAAGCGGGCTTCCTCACATCTTCAGGCCCTGCACCCGCATCAAGCCGTCCGGAATGGTGCGCACGCCGGTCAGCTTCTTGTTGTAAGCCCACAGCCATTTGCGGTGGTACATGTAAACGATCGGCCGGTCCTTCAGCACCTGGGCGGCGATCTGGTCGAACAGCTTGCCGCGCAGGGCCGGGTCCAGCGTGCTGCGCGATTTGGTCAGCAACTCATCGACCTCGGGCTTGCAGTAACCCGAATAGTTCAGCGGCTGCTTGCAGCCGTAGAAGCTGAACAGGTTGCCGTCCGGGTCGGCGCGGCCGCTCCAGTTCAGCAGGTAGGCCTCGAACTGCCCTTTGTCGGCCAGGTTCAGCGAGGTGGCAAATTCGGTCGACTGAATCTTGATGTCGAAGCCGGCTTCCTTCGCCATCGCCTGAATCACTTGCGCCACTTTCTGGCCGTCCGAGGTGGTAGGCGTCATCAGGGTAAAGCTGGGATTGGGCACGCCGGCTTCTTTCAGCAAGGCCTTGGCGCGTTCGATGTTGCGTTTCGGGATAGGGACGTTCTTGGCATAAAACGTGTTGGCCGGCGACAGCCACTGGTTACCGGCCTCGCCCTCACCATCGACCGCCACCTGGACGATGCCGCCGCGGTCGATCGAGAGTTCCAGCGCTTCACGCACACGGGGGTCGCGCCCCAGCGGATTTTTTTGCGCCATCTCGCTTTTGCCGGTGTTGATGGTGATGCCCTGGTAGCCCAGTTCGGTGATGCGCGCCACATTGAACCGGCTGTCGGACTTGAGTGCCGCGATGTCGGAAGAAGCCACCCGTTCGATGAAGTCGAGCTGGCCCGAGCGCAGGTTGGCCAGCCGCACGGTCGCGTCGACGATGGGCTGGTAAATCACCTTGTCGAAATGGATCGCGTCCTTGTTCCAGTAATTGGGGTAGCGCTCCAGCACGATGCGGTCCTGCGCTACCCGCTCGCTGAATTTGAAAGGTCCCGAGCAGACCGGCTTGGCGCCAAAATTGGGGTTGTCCTGCGCCGCCTTGGGCGAAACCATCATGCCGGCGCGGTCCGCCAGCACGCTGAGCAAGGGCGCAAACGGCGCCGTCAGGGTCAGCTTGGCGGTCAGCTCGTCGACCACTTCGACGCTGGTCACCGGCAGCAATTCGCCGCGCCGGTTCGACCCGGCCAGATTCTTGTGCCGCTCGATATTGAACTTGACGGCCGCCGCGTCGAACTTCTGGCCGTCGTGAAACGTCACGCCCGGACGCAGTTTCAAGGTCAGTACCTTGTTGTCCGGCGACCATTGGTAGGAAGTTGCCAGCTGCGGCACGATGGCCAGTTTTTCGTCGACGTCGAACAACTTGTCGCACAGCGAGGCAAACACGATGCGGCCGACAAAAGTGCGCGCCAGCGTCGGGTCCAGCACGTCCGGATCTTCGGCCAGACCGATGCGCAGCGTTTGCGCGCCGGCGCCGGCGGCGCTCAGCGCGGCGCTGACAGCCAGTGCCTGCACGAGGGTACGCACGAGCCGGCCAGTGGGTAAAGAAGTACGCATGGTGTTAATTCTCCTGGTGGTTGATGAGGAACACGCCGTGGCGCGCCCGCTGAAAAAAATGGGATCAGACATGCTGGGCCACCCTCGGCAAGAAGGCCGCCTGCAATTGCTCAAGCCGGCGATTGATCGGCGGCGCAGCGGCGTCAGCGCGCAGTGCCGCCGGCACTGCGATATCGCGCCAAAAGTGGCAGGCAACGCTGTGCCCGTCCAGCGCGCTGAGCAGCGGCACTTGGTCGGCGCAAAGTTGTTGTGCGTGCGGGCAGCGGGTGCGAAAGCGGCAGCCCGAGGGCGGCGCGATCGGATTGGGTACATCGCCCTGCAACAACACTGGCGAGCGTTCGCGCCCCGGCTCCGGCAGCGGAATGGCCGACAGCAGAGCCTGCGTGTAGGGATGGCGCGGCTGGGCAAACAAGCGCTCCTTGTCGGCGTATTCGACGATCTGGCCCAGGTACATCACGGCCACGTGCGAGGCGATGTGTTTGACCACCGCCAGGTCGTGCGCGATGAACACATAAGCCAGACCGAGCCGGCGCTGAATGTCCTGCAACAGATTGACCACCTGCGCCTGGATCGACACGTCCAGCGCCGATACTGGCTCGTCGCAAACGATCAGCCGCGGCTCCACCGCCAGCGCCCGGGCAATGCCGATGCGCTGGCGCTGGCCGCCGGAAAATTCATGCGGATAGCGTTGCAGGTAGTTGGGCGCCAGACCCACCAGGTCCAGCAACTCGGCGGCGCGCTCGTGCCGGCGTCCCAGCGCCAGACCATGCAGCAGCATCGGTTCGGTCAGGGTTTGCTCCACCGTCATGCGCGGATTGAGCGACGAATAAGGATCCTGAAAAATGATTTGCAGCGCACGCCGGCGCGCTCGCATGGCGGCCGGCGGCAAACTCATCAAATCCTCGCCATCGAGCCAGACCTGGCCGGAGGTGGCGTCCAGCAGGCGCAGCAGCAAGCGGCCGACGGTCGACTTGCCGCAACCCGACTCGCCCACCAAGGCCATGGTCTCGCCCGCTGCCAGCGTAAAACTGACACCGTCGACGGCGTGCACGACGCCGTCGCCGCGCCCGAACAGGCCGCGTGCCAGCGGGAAGTGCTTGACCAGATGCTCGGCCCGCAGCAGCGGCTCGGGCACCGGCACAGTGGTGACGGTATCGGGGTTGGGCGCGGCGCTCATAGTTGCCCCCACGCTCGGCACTGCGTGTCCTCGCTGTACAGGTCGCTGCCAGAGGCAACGACTCTTCTGCCCGTCCCACCCTGCGCAGGCAGGCTGGGAGCCACGGGCATCAGCCCCAGGGGGGCGCGAGCTTGCTTGGGGCGGCCCGGCGCGGCGCTCATGCTCTCTCCTCCCAAGGCAGGGGCGCTTTCCAGCAGGCCGCAAAATGCCCTTCAACCAGTTCGGTCAGGGGCGGTGCGGCAGCCTCGCAGCGGGCCTCGGCAAACGGGCAACGCGGGGCGAAACGGCAGCCCGCCATGACCGTCATCGGTGTCGGCACCTGGCCTTCAATGGCGGCGAGCCGGCTTTGCTTCAGATGCAGTTTCGGGATCGAGCCCAGCAGGCCGATCGTATAAGGATGCTGCGGCTCGGCGAACAGGCGCTCGACGCTGGCGCGCTCGACCACGCGGCCGGCGTACATCACCACCACTTCATCCGCCAATTCGGCGATCACGCCCAGGTCGTGCGTGATCAGCATGATGGCGGCACCGGTGTCGGCGCGCAGGCTGCGCATCAGGTCCAGCACCTGCGCCTGGATCGTCACGTCCAGCGCGGTGGTGGGCTCGTCGGCGATCAGCAATTGCGGCTCGCAGGCCAGCGCCATGGCGATCATGACGCGCTGGCGCATGCCGCCGGAGAGCTTGTGCGGATACGCGTCCATGCGCTGCTCGGGCGACGGGATGCGCACCTTGCGCAGCATCTCGATGGCGTGTTGGCGGGCCGCCGCCTGGCTCAGGTCGCGATGGCAGCGGATGGCTTCAATCAACTGGTCGCCGATGGTGAAGGCCGGGTTCAGCGACGTCATGGGCTCCTGAAAAATCATCGCCATGCGGTCGCCGCGCAAGGCGCGCATGGCGGCCGCCGGCAGCTGCACCAGATCGGCGCCGTCGAACTTGATGGATCCGCCGGCGATGCGGCCCTGGCCCTTGGGCAACAAGCCCATGATGGACAGCGAGGTGACGCTCTTGCCGCAGCCGGACTCGCCCACAATGCCCAGTGTGCGACCGGCCTGGACCGAAAAGCTGACACCGTCGACGGCCGTGAACTCGCCGCCGTCGACCTTGAAGCAAGTCGTCAAATCCCGCACCTCCAGCAATGCGCTCATGCAGGCGTCTTTCCGGTTGATTGGCGCGCCGCCTGGAAAGCAGCGATCCGCGCGTCGATCTGGCTACGATCCAGGATGCCCGCCGGCAACTCGCGGCTGGGCAGGCAGGTCAGGAAAGGCTGAAAGCGTTCCAGACTGACCTGGTACAGACGGCGCAGCTCGATCAGGGGCTCCGGGTGATCGTCGACCCGCATGTCGAGTGCTGGGTAATCCTGCCCGCTGTAGATCAGCAGCGCCGCGCTTTGCTTGCCGCGTTTGTCGCCGCCGGCCGCTTCGCCGGCCGCCAGTGCGCCCATCAGCCGTTCGGCAAAGGGCAGCTCAGGATGGGCGGCGTAGGCATCGGCGCTGGCCTCTACCACTTGCGGACCGGCCAGCATATTGCCGGCGACCGAGAAGCCGTCGCGCAACGTATGGCCACACCAGCCAATGCAGCCGGCCCCGGTGTACGCGGCGCCGCGACCCAGCGCATCAATCATGTGAAATTGGCGTTGCGCGCGGCCGCCGTCGCCGGCCATGATTTCCGCCAGCAATTCGGCCGGCTCGCGCTGCTGCGCCATGCCTTGCAGGGCCGGCGCGGCCAGCAGCGGGTTGACCAAAGCCTGCGTGGCCAGCGCGCCGACACCGCTACTGGCGTGCGGACACAAGGCGCCGACGGCGAAGAACTTGCTCGCGATGGCGATGCCCAAAGCACCGGAACTGTCACGCGCAACGATAGACCAGGTCATGCACAATCCTCAAAAATAGGCGCGCCAGGCGCCTGAAAGCCAGACCCGCAAGATAGCACTTCAATCAAGCGCTGTCTCAAGCTCATTAATTTCCTCACTTGCCGCTCTCCCCGGCCGACCAGTTCTGCGCCAGCACGCCGCCCACTGCCAATTGCAATGGATGGTAAATCATGATCGGCAACAGAATCAGGCCCAGCGCCGGGTGGGCGCCGAAGATCAGATGCGCCATCGGCACGCCGGAGGCCAGGGTTTTCTTGGAGCCGCAGAAGATGGCGGCAATGCGCTCTTCGAGCGGCAAGCCAAGCCACTGCGAGAACAGCCGGACCAGCGCCAGCATGAGAAAAAACAAGGCGCCGGTACCGACCAGGGTCTCTGCCAAAACCGGCAGGCCGTAGTGCGACCAGACCCCTTGTTGCACCGAGTCGCTGAACGAGGTGTAGACCAGGGTCAGAATGGTCAAGCGGTCCGCTAACTGGATCTTGGCCTTGTTGCGAGCGGCCCAGGCGCCCAGCAGCGGACGGCTGAGCTGGCCCAGCACCAGCGGCAGCAGCAGCCACAGCAGCAGGTCCCGGATCACCGGCGCCAGCGCGAAATCGACACCGCCACGGCCCAGTATCCAGGCCATCCAGAGCGGCGTCAGCAGCACGCCGATGAGGCTGGACAGCGTGGCGTTGAACAAGGCCACCGGCACGTTGCCGCGCGCCGCCACGGTCAGGGCGACCGACGAGGAAACGGTGGACGGCAGGGCACAGAGGTAGAAAAATCCGGTCTGCAAATCGGGCGACAGCCAACTGCCGCTGAGCTTCAGCAGACCCCAACCCAGCAATGGGAAGAGCAGGAAGGTGCTGGCCTGGATCAGCAGATGCACCTGCCAGCGCAGCGCGCCATGGCGTAGCGAGGCCAGCGACAGGCCCAGGCCGTTGAGAAAAAAGACCAGGGCGATGCCCAGCTTGTTGAGCAGCTCCGGGTGCAGCCAGCCGCCCTGGGCGCCCGGTCCCGGCCAGACGAAGGCCAGCGCCACGGCCGCCAGCATGCCCTTGAGGAACCAGTCGAACTTGAACTTCATGGCTCACCAGGCCGCCACGCTGCCATCGCTGCGGGGGTCTTCGCCGCCCTCGATCAGGCCGCCCGGATGCAGCACCAGGGCACCGGCATGGCCCATGCGCTCGTCGAAACCGTCCACCACCTCCACCGGATGCCCCATATCAAGCAGTGCCTGGATGACTTCCGGCGCGTAACGCGATTCAAGCTTCAGTGTGGTGCTCTGCTCGGCCCAGGTGCGCCCCAGCAGCCAGCGCGGCGCCGCCACGGCGGAGCGCACGTTATGGCCGCCCCAGAGGTAGCGGGCGAACACGGCGGCCTGGGTTTGTGGCTGACCTTCGCCGCCCATGGTGCCGTAGACCAGCAAGCGGCCGTCGTCCTGCGTCGCCAGGGCCGGATTCAGGGTGTGAAACGGCTTGCGACCGGGCTCCAGGCTGCGCAGCCGGTTGGGCGTCAGGTCGAAGGAGCAACCGCGGTTTTGCCACCAGATGCCGCTGCCCGGCAGCACCACGCCGCTGCCGAATTCGAAGTAGATGCTCTGGATCATGCTGACCGCGCGGCCGGCGCTGTCGATCACGCCCAGCCAGGTGGTATCACCGTCGGAAACCGGTGCCGGCCAGGGGCTGGCGTGCTGCAAGGGCACGGCCGCCGCCAGCGCCTCCAGGGTTTTGTTTTGCAGCAGCATGCCCGGGTCCACTTGCATGTGGGCTGGGTCGGTCACGTGCTTGTCGCGTACCTGAAAAGCCTGCTTGGTCGCCTCCACCAGCGCGTGGATGCCGGCGGCATTGTCCGGGTTCCAGCCGGCTTGGCGGATGCGGTCGTAGATGCCCAGTATCAGCAGCGAAGCCAGGCCCTGGGTGGGCGGCGCCAGGTTGTACAGAGTGGCCTCCGACAAGCGCAGTTGCAGCGGCGGCTGGACCCGGGCCTGGTGTTGCGCCAGATCGGCAGCCGTGAGTGGACTGCCGACAGCGGCCAGATCGGCGCCGATCTGCTCGGCCAGCTCGCCGCGGTAGAAGTCTTCGGTACCGGCGCGGGCCAACTGCGCCAGGGTGGCGGCCAGCGCCGGGAAGCGGTGGCGCTGACCGTAGCCCGGCACCGCCCCTTGATTCAGAAAAGCCGAGGCAAAACCGGGCTGCGCCATCAGTTCACCCAGCTTGCTGCGCGTGTTGTGCTCCTGGCTGTGGGTCACCGGAAAGCCTTCGTTGGCGTAATGGATGGCGCTCTCCAGCAGTCGTGCGAAGGGCAGGCGCCCGCCCCACTGGCTGCGGCTGTGTTCGTGGGCGGCGCCCCAGCCGGAGACAGTGCCAGCCACCGTGTTGGCGGCC
Organism: Rhodoferax sp.; assembly: GCF_028714215.1. Classification (GTDB taxonomy): domain Bacteria; phylum Pseudomonadota; class Gammaproteobacteria; order Burkholderiales; family Burkholderiaceae_C; genus Rhodoferax. Next base: position 47,667 of record NZ_JAQTMS010000021.1, read on the forward strand.
AGCGGGCCGCGCCAGGGAATGCTGTTTAAGCTGCCATAAAGCTCGCGCCTGACCGCAGCGCCGGCGGCGCCGCAAGCGTCGATGGAAAGCACCGCCTGCCCCGGCGCATGCAGCAGCCAGAAGCCATCGCCGCCGATGCCGGTCATGTGCGGGTAGACCACCGCCAGCGTGGCGGCCACGGCGATGCTGGCCTCGATGGCGTTGCCGCCTTCGCGCAGGATGTCAAGACCGGCTTGGGAGGCCAGCGAGTGGGGCGCGACAACGGCGCCGCGGCTGCCGAGAATGGGCTTCATGGGGTGGTGTCTCCAGTTCATGTCTTGTTGTCAGGTGCCGGGCTGGCCCAGGCCGGTGCCAGCCGCGAGGTGGCGCTGCGGGCCGACAGCAGGTGAGCCCGCATTTGCCGGTAGCTGGTGATCACGTCGTGCGCCAGGATGGCCTCCACGATCACCGAATGTTCCTCGAACGATTCGCCCATGCGTTCCAGGTTGCGGAACTGGGTGCGGCGAAAAGAGCTGACCCGGTGCCGCAGACTCAGCGTCATGTCGATCAGCACCTGGTTGTAGCAGCCCCGGATGATGGTGGTGTGCAGTTCCAGATTCACCGCGTCGTAGCGGTCTATGTCGCCCGACTGCATGGCGCAGCGGCCCTGACGATGCAGCTCGCGCAGTTGTCGGCGGTCGGCCTCGCTCATGCGCAGGGCCGCGTGGCGGGCGCAGGTGGCTTCCATTTCGCCGATCGCCTCGAACATCTGGTCCAGTTGTTCGGAACTCATGGCCGCCACCACCGAGCCGCGGTTCGGGCGGCAGTCCACCAGCCCCATGGTGGCGAGCTTCTTCAAGGCCTCCCGCACCGGCGTGCGCGAGACCTGGAAACGGCTCGCCAGCATCACCTCGTCAAGCCGGCTGCCGGGGGCGAAATTGCCCAGCACGATCTCGTCGGCGATCTGTCGACAAACCTCGTCCGCCAGGCCGCCCCGGTTGCGCGTCATCTCAGGCGTTGGAACACTGCTCATGTAGTCTCCGGGAAAGGCAACAAGGGCTGCCAGCAGGCTAGCGACTGCGCACCCTGGAGGCGCAGTTCCGGTCGCTCGCGGTGACACCCATCGCTGGCCTGGTCGCAGCGCGGTGCAAAGGCGCAGCCGCTGGGCAGCGCGGCCAGATCGGGCGGTGCGCCGGGAATGGCCCGCAGCGGCCGGCCCCGGTGTTCGGCGCCGACGCTGGAAGCCAGCAAGCCGGCGGTATAGGGATGGCGCGGCTGTTGCACGATCTGGGCGACCGGCCCCTGCTCCACCACGCGGCCGGCGTACATGACGGCGATGCGGTCCGCCACTTCGACCGCGGCGCCGATGTCGTGGGTGACAAAAATCATGGCCATGCCGGTCTCGCGTTGCAGTTCGCGCAGCAACAGCAGAATCTGGATCTGCACGCTGGCGTCCAGCGCCGTGGTCGGCTCATCGGCCAGCAGTAGTTTCGGTTTACAGGCCAGCGCCAGGGCGATCATGGCGCGTTGCCGCATGCCGCCCGACAACTCGTGCGGATAGGCGTCGAAGCGCCGCCGCGCCTGCGGAATCTGGACCCGCTCCAGCATCTGCAAAGCCTGCTGGCGCGCGCCGGCAGAGGCTATGGCCGCGTGCGCCCGTATCACTTCGGTGATCTGCTGGCCTATGCTGTAGACCGGGTCGAACGCCATGCCCGACTCCTGGAACACCATGGAGACGGTGCCGCCCCGGTACAGTTCCAGGGCCTGACCTTGCAGCGCCATCACATCCTGCCCGGCGACCCGGATCTGGCCCTGAATCCGGGTTGTGCGTGCGGCATGCAGACGCAACAAGGTGCGCAAGGTGACGCTTTTGCCGGAGCCCGATTCGCCCAGCAGCCCCAGCACCTCGCCGGAACCGAGTTCAAAGCTGAGCTGGTTAAGCGCGTTGACGCTACGGCTGCCGCAAAACTGCACGCTCAGGTCCTGGATGGAAAGCAGCGGCGCCGTCACAGCACCAGTCCTTGAGTGGCGTCGCGGTGACCCGACAGGCGGTCGCTCATATGGCAGGCCACCTGGTGTTCAAACGCCGGTCCCAGCGCCATCAGCGCCGGTGCCCTGGCCGCGCAGACCGGCTGCGCATGCGGGCAGCGGTCGCGGAAGCGGCAGCCGTCGGGCGGGTTGATGGGGTTGGGCGGATCGCCGCTCAGCGGCGAAGCCTGGGTCCTCCGCGACGGGTCCATGGACGGCACGGCGGCCAGCAGGGCCCGGGTGTAAGGGTGGGCGGGGCGCTGGTAGATATCTTCCACCGGGCCGCTCTCGACGATCTGCCCCAGGTACATCACGATCACCTGGTCGCTCAGGTAATGCACCACATGCAGGTCGTGCGAAATGAAGAGGTAGGTGAGCTGGCATTCGGACTTCAATTCCTGCAGCAGGTTGAGCACCTGGGCCTGCACCGACTTGTCCAGCGCGGCCACCGCCTCGTCCAGGATCACCAGGCGCGGCGACAGCGCCAGGGCGCGGGCGATGTTCACCCGCTGGCGCTGGCCACCGGAGAGTTCGTGCGGATAGCGGGCACCGAACTGGCCCGGCTCCAAGCCGACGCGCGCCAGCAAATCGCGCGTCAGCAGGGTCGCCGCGGCCTTCGACAGGCCATGGATGCGCGGGCCGTAGGCGACGGTCTCGGCAATGGTCAGGCGCGGGTTGAGAGAGGCGAAGGAATCCTGGAACACCATCTGTAGGCTGCGCCGGAATTCCTTCAGTTCCAGGCCACCAAATTCGGCCACGCCCTGGCCGTCGAAAATCATGCTGCCGCTGTCGGGCGCCATGAGGCGGGCGATCAGGCGTGCGGTGGTCGATTTGCCGCAACCGGACTCGCCCACGATGCCCAGTGTCTTGCCCTTGGCAACCGAGAAGCTCACGCCATCGACCGCATGCACGAATTTGCGCTGGCGCTCCAGGGGATGGCCGCGCACCGCGAAGTGCTTTTTCAGATCTCGAACCAGCAGCAGGGGTTGCGCCGGGCCGCCCCGGTCCGGCACCGGCAGCGCGCTTGGAGTCAAGTTCTTCATCGACGAATGTCCATGGCCGAACGCACGCCGTCCGCCAGCAGATTGAAGGCAATTGACGTGACAAAAATCAGGGCGCCCGGCAGCGCCGCGACCCAGGGGTTGAGGTAGATCGCCGAGCGCAGCGTATTGAGCATCAGGCCCCACTCCGGTTCCGGCGGCTTGACGCCCAGGCCCAGGAAGGACAGGCCGGAGGCCAGGATCATGCTCACGCTCAGGAGGCCCGTGGCATACACGAACACCGGCCCCAGCACATTGCCCAGCACATGAACGCGGATGATGGAGAGGGCGCCGGCACCGCTCATGCGCGCCGCTTCGATGTAGTCGAGCTGGCGTACCTGGGTCGTGACGCTCTCGGCCACGCGCACCACCTGCGGCACGAAGACCAGGGTCAGTGCCAGCAAGCTGTTGCTCATGCCAGGCCCGAGGGCGCCCGAGATCGCCACCGCCAGCAGCACCGAGGGAAAGGCGTAGAACACATCCAGCACACGCATGATGAGCATGTTGACCTTGCCGCCCATGTAGCCCGCCAGCAGGCCGATGGAGGTGCCGATGCCGAAGGCCGCCAGCACCGGCAGCACGCCCATCAGCAGCGACAGGCGGCCACCGTACATCAGGCGCGAAATCATGTCGCGCCCCAGTTCGTCGGTGCCCAGCCAATAGCCGGCACTGCCGACCGGCAGCAGGCGGCGCAGCATGCTGGCCTTGTAGGGGTCGGCCGGCGCCAGCCAAGGCGCGAAGACGGCGGCGCCCACGATCAACAGCAGCACCAGTGCGCTGCCCAGGGCCACCGGGTCGTGGCGCAACTGGCGCCACACCACATGCCAGTAGCTGCGGCTGGGGCCGGCGGGCACGGTTGGGGAGAGAGGCATGGCGAGTGCGGTCGACATCGTTGTTTCGCTTTCAGCGCCGGCCCATGCGCGGGTCTATCAGGGGTTGCACCACGTCCACCGCAAGGTTGAGGACGACGAAGAACATGCACAGCACCAGGATGGTTCCCTGCAGCAGCGGCATGTCGCGCTGAAAGATGGCGGTGTTGAGCAGGAAGCCGGTGCCGGGCCAGGCGAACACGGTCTCCACCAGGATAGAGCCGCCCATCAGGTAGCCGACCTGCAGACCGGCGACCGCCAGTACGGTGGGCGCGGTGTTTTTGGCAATGTGAAGAAAGATGGTCCGGTCCGACAGGCCGCGCGCCCGCAGGGCCAGCACAAATTCCTGCTCCAGCATGTCGGCCACCAGGGCGCGCACGGTGCGCGTGATGATGCCCATCGGAATGACCGACAGGGTCAGCGCCGGCAGCACCAGGTATTTGAAATGCGCGCCGTCCCACCGCCATTCAGCCGAGCCGCCGGCACCGGCGCCCATGGCCGGCAGCCAGCCCAACGTGATGGAAAAGACGATGGTCAGCACCAGGCCCAGCCAGTAGTGCGGAATGCTGACGCCGATCACCGACAGCACGGTGGCGAGACGGTCGATCCAGGAGCCCAGCCGATAGCCGGCCAGGGCGCCCAGGAGGCAGCCGACCAGCACGCCGGCGAAAGCGGCGATGCCGGCCAGCAGCAAGGTGTTGCCGACCGCGCTCATGACCTCGCCGCTGACGGCCCGCCCCGAGGCAATGGAAGTACCCAGATCACCCTGCACGGCGCGCAGCAACCACAGGCCGTACTGAACCGGTATCGGACGGTCCAGCCCGTAAGCGCTTTTCAAGGCATCGATCACGTCGGCCGGCGCATCGGCCGGCGCGATGGCGTTGAGGGCATCGCCCGGCGCCAGATAGACCAGCGCGAACGACAGCACAGTCACGCCCAGGGCGATCGGGACGGCGTACAGCAGGCGCTTGAGCAGGTAGGCCAACATGAGGCGTGTTTCTCGATCCGGGCTGTGTGATTACATGCGCAGGGTGGTCAGGTCCTGGAACCAGTGCTGCGCCTGCACGAACTCCTTGACCTTGGGCGACATGGCGTGCGGATTGACGTCATGCACCACCCACAGCATCAAGGCATCGTCCACCATGCTCTGGTGCACGAAGGCCAGCAAACCGTCCTGCACTTTCACATCGAAAGTGGTGCGAATCTTTTCCAGCGCGGCATCGACCTTGGGATCGTTGTAGCCGCCCCAGTTGACGCCGTTGGGCGCCACGTAGCGGCTGTCGGCGAAGCGCGTGATGGCGTAGAACGGGTCGGCCGTGACGTAACCCAGGTTGATGGCCGTGATGCCCTTGCCGGCGTTCATGTCGGCCTTGGCGCCGCTGCGCCAGTGCAGGTAGAGGTTCTCCAACTCCACCACCTCGAAGGTCAACTGGATGTTGATCTCAGCCAGGCTCTGCTGAATGAATTCGTTCATCGGCAGCGACAGCATCTGCCCGGTGCCGCCCTGGGCGATGATCACCTTGGCTTTCAGCGGCTTGGCCTGGCTGTAGCCGGCCTGGGCCATCAGGGCGCGGGCGGCGGGCAGGTCGTAGCCGAGCTTGAATGTGGGTTTGCCGAACCAGGGATTGGTGACATCGACCTGGCCCATGGCCGGCGTCGCCAGGCCGCCCATCAGCTTGACGATGGCAGCGCGGTCGATTGCCAGGTTGGCCGCCTTGCGGACACGGATGTCGGCCCAGGGAGAACCCGGCTGGGTCGAGAAATGGTAGGGCCAGACGTGCGGCGTGACGTTTTGCACCAGCTTGAAGCCGGCACTCTTGATCTGCGGCAGCACATCCGGCGGCGGCGTCTCGATGATGTCGACTTGACCGCTCAGCAGGGCGTTGACGCGCGTCATGGCGTCGGGGATGGGCAGCAGCACGATGCGGTCGGTCTTGGCGATGCGGGTCTTGTCCCAGTAGGCGGCGTTCCTGACCAGATCGGCGCGCTCGCGCGGCACCAGCTTGTCGAGCTTGAAGGGCCCGGTGCCGGACGGCTGCATCGCCACCTTGCTCCAATCCTTGCCCAGCTTTTCCCACTGGCTGGGGCTGGAGATCAGGAACCAGGGCAACTGGTAGGGAAACAAGGCGTCGGCATTCTTGGTCACGATCTCGACGCTGTAGCCGTCAAGCTTGCGGTAGGACGCAATGGAGGGGATGCGCGGGCGCACCTGGGCGCTCTGCTTGGCGTCGAATTGCGGCGACTTGTCGGCCAGCACCTTGTCCAGATTCCAGATCACGGCGTCGGCATTGAACTCGGAGCCGTCGTGAAATTTCACCCCTTTGCGCAGGGTGAAAGTCCATTTCTTGTTGTCCTTCTCGTCTGCCTTCCAGGCCGTGGCCAGGCCGGGAATCAACTTGCCGGGGCGGGTACCAATGTTGGCCTCCCAAGCTACCAGCGGGTCATAGAGCGTATGGCCGGTGAACTGGTAGGCACCGGCACCGCGGTCCGGCTGGCCGGTGGTGAGGGGAATGTCGGCCATCGAAATCCCGTAGCGCGCCACGGTCTCGGCATGCAGACCGCCGTGCAGGGCCAAGGCCAGGGGTAGCGTCGCCAGCCAACGAAACAGTGGCCTGCTTGAGTGCGTCATGTACATCTCCAGAAGTTGCGAAAGAACAAGCTGGAGATTGCATGTAATGTGCCAAACGGTCAGGCCGCAGGAAATGTATTTCGCAAGTGACTGTCAATGCTGGACAAAACCCTGCAATGTTTATCCGGAGGCGTGCTCCCCCCTGTTCGGGGCGCCCGGAAATCTTGCATGCAAGTGCACCGAGATGGTCATTCAAGCACCAACTTTGTATCCAAATCAGCGCATCGCAAATCGACTCAATGCAGCGGCTGCTTTGTTGCCTGAGAGTGATGCTTGCCCTTGGTGCTGAGCGAGCGGTACTGGGCCGTCACTTTGACTTTCTGTGAGACTACCGCTTGACACCAAAGCCGCATCAAAGCACCCTACCGCGCGAGCAATTTAGTCCACCGACCCAAAGCGGGCTTAGGCCACCGTGAATTCAACTGCTTATAGCAGTCATTCAGGAAGTTCGGCATTCTTGCAGGCTGAATGTCCCGAGTGCAGTAAAAACAACCATAAGATCACATCTTTGGCTTTGTAATTTGGTACCGTCAAATGAATCTAACGGTGGCTTTAAACGGGAAGTCGTATATAAGCTGGACAACACTTCGCAAGCACTGCCATTCGCCCCTCTTTGTGAGTGGTTTCGGTCCCGGGCAGCGCCGTTCCAGCGGTGCGGGGCTTTGGAACCGAAGAGGAACTAACGACGAGAGCGCCAGCTAAGACTGATTGACGAAGGAATCAGAGAATGTGTCGATTGTGGCAAAAGTAGGATCAATACAACACGGCCTTGAATTGGCAATTCAGACCGCGACGGCAAAGGAGCAGCTATTGCCCGGAATGGTGAATCGATCCGCTGAAAGACAAAGGTTGGAACTTTCACCGGATGAGGTCGACAGACTCTCAGCAGCCATTCTGAGTTCAGCAGGCGAGGTACTCAATCTTGATCTTGACTTGCCCTGCGGCCTCGGGGCTTCAGAAGCTGAGGTGCAAGTGAATGTCCAGGCGATTCTTGACGACATTTCCTTGTCAATGGAGCAGACCACGGAGTCGATAAGTCTAGCAATCTCCGAAGTCGTCCCTTCGGTGCTAAAAGAAGTCGCCAAGGGAATAAGCAACAAGCTTTCCGAATGTTCCGTTCAGCACGCCGACGAACTGTCTCGATTGCACGCGAACAGAGTCAAATCTGTTGAACGTTTGTGGGGGCCCGCATTGCAGCGCTTGGAATTCCTTCGACACATTGTCTGTGAGTGGGGCGTTAATGCTCAGGAAACGCGCAAGGGTTGTTTTTCACAGCCAAGCACAGCCGTGGCTCTTGAAAGACTCGTTGCACGTGTTTACGAGGTCTCTGGGGAAATCGTAGTGCTTGCCACCCAGGGCTACGCCGACGGTGCACTGGCGCGATGGAGGACTTTGCACGAGATCTGTGTCGTCGCAATGTTCTTGGCCTTGCGGACTGATCGATGCGCGGCGATGTACCTCTTGCACCACAAGGTTGAGGAGCTTCGACTTCTGCTAGCTGACCGTGCAAGTGGTACGTCGAGCGTTCTGGCCATCCATCGAGACCGGTACGCGCGCGAGCTCCGCAGGCAATGCGCGTCTCTGGTTGCGAAATTCGGGGCAGCTTACGGCGGGGACTACGGCTGGGCCGCCATAGAGCTGGGTCGCGCACGGGTGACTTTCCGCGACCTCGAGGAGCACGTTGGACTTGAGACATTGCGGCGAGGCTACCAACAGGCAAATGGCGCGGTACACGGGGGCGCCCTTGCCACGCTCACTCGAATTAGCCTAGGGCCACTTGCAGATCATCGTCCCGATATGCCTCCTGCCTATGGGTGCGAAGTGGCAGCTAGCTACACGCTAGCTTCACTGACGATGTTGATTGCCGAGTTGTGTATCGGCACAGAGAGTGCCGACTTGCTCGCCATGAACCTGGTGGTGCAGAACTGCGCGACCGAAGTTAGAGCAATAATTGACCGCTCATTGGAGCGCATCTCCAAATCCTCGCCACGAGCTCGCATGCTGATGCGCAAGGAGCTTCTTATGGCTCAAAAGAGAAAACTTCACCCAAAGTTTCGGCGCTAACTTTGCTGGAGCGCCTCACCGTCACTCATTCACGACTCCTTGCAGGACCCCGAAGTCAGCAGACCCAGCCAGCTGCTGTAGTGCTTGAACGACCACTGGCCCTCGAAGCGGTCCAGCGTGATGACGCTGATGTCGTCATCCTGGGCCACACCTGCATCCCGAATCAGCACCGAAAACTCATGGTCGCTGGAGCGCAATACCTCGACCTTGTGTCCCTCGGTCTGGTAGATCAGGCTGCCCTTGATTTGGGCCGTTCGGGTCAGCACGGAAAACACTTCATCCAGAATCTTGGCGTCGCGATTGGTCACCGCTTGGACCTTGACCTTGCCCGGCGTCTTCTGGGCGCCGTCCAGCACCTTGCATTCGAACACGCCGGCGCCATGCGCGCTGCCGGCCAGTATCAACGCCATCATCAGTATCAGTTTTCTCATGCACTACCCGTTGTTTTGATTTCAGACCCGACTCAATGTACAGGATCGGGCAACCCTGTCTATGATGGCGCAATGTGCAGCCACTATCAAGCCCCCTCGGTTTCTCTCGCATGAACACGGTTTCTGTTTTGTTTGTCTGCATGGGCAATATCTGCCGCAGTCCGACCGCCCACGGGGTGTTTCGGCACAAGGTGGGGCTGCGCGGCTGGTCTGACGCGGTCGCGGTGGATTCCGCCGGCACCCACAACTACCATCCCGACAGCCCGCCGGATGAGCGCTCGCAAGCCCATGCGGCCAAGCGCGGCTACGACCTGTCGGACCTGCGGGCGCGGCAAATCCAGGCGGCGGATTTCGAAGCGTTCGACCTGATTCTGGTGATGGACCAGGACAACCTGGCGCTGGTGCGGGAGCAGTGCCCGGAGCCCCATCTGCACAAGGTCCGGCGCCTGACCGAGTTCTGTCTTCAGTTCGACAGCCCGGTGGTGCCAGACCCGTATTACGGCGGCGCCAAGGACTTCGAGCAGGTGTTGGACCTGGTGGAGGATGCCTGCGATGGCTTGCTTCAGCAGTTGTCACGGCAAGAGCAACTTCAGTGAAGGATCGGCAATGGAATTGTTACAGGGCTTAAGCAGCCGGCGCAGCGTCCGCGGCTTCAAGTCGACCCCGGTGCCCGAGGAGGCGCTGCGGGCGATTCTGCAAGCGGCCATTCGCAGCCCCTCTTACACCAACACGCAACCCTGGGAGGTGGCGGTGGTCAGCGGCCGCAAGCGCGATGCGCTGAGCCAAATCCTCTACGACCTGGCCAGTGCCGGCACGCCCAGCAGCGCCGATGTACCGGCGCCCACCCAATGGCCGCCGGCCTTGGCCGGCAGGGCCGCCGAGCACAGCGCGCGCCGGTTTCGGGTGCTTGGAATCGAGCGCGACGATGCCGACGGCAGGAACCAATTGCGGCTGCAGAACTACCGCTTCTTCGGTGCGCCGTGCATTATTTTTCTCTTCCTGGACAGCACGCTGGGCGACTGGTCGACGTTCGATCTGGGCTTGTTCGCGCAAACCCTGGCGCTGGCGGCGCACGGCCTGGGTTTGGGCACCTGCCTGCAGGCGTCCGTGACGCACTACCCGGTTGCCGTTCGCAGCTTTCTGGACCTGCCCCCGAGCAAGAAACTGGTGCTGGGCATTTCACTGGGCTATCCCGACCCCGCCGCCCCGATCAACCGCTACGAGAGTGCAAGAGCGGGCCTGGATGAGATCGTGAAGTGGTACCGCTAGGCAGCCCGGCGCGCCGGGATCGCGCCCTCTTGCCGGAGTTGACAACACGCAGCTTGTTGTCGAAAGCGGCTTGCACGCGCGTTTGAAAAGGAGTAGCGTGCGCGTTGGGATGTGCCGAGCTGGAGGTAAAACCTGAACCGGCCGGCCTACCCGCTCTAAAGTAGGAGACTCGCTATGTTGACCCTGCATTTACCGAGAAAATTTGAGCAAATCAGCCAAACCCTGAAGAGCACCGATCCCACCGCCTGGATCGTTTTGGGCATCGCCGGCGGCTTGTTGATCACGATTGTTGCGGCATCCTTTTTTCGTTGATTCGCTTTGACGCAAGCAGGCGAAAGTCTCTCTTGCCGGCTCCCGGAAGCGACCCCTTCGGGAAGCCAGTTGAGACTTGAATCTGCGTCAGGCTGGGGGCAGCAGCCGACCCTTCACCGGAACGGTAATCATGGCCAAACGCGCTTATCCCCTGCCCAAGGTTTACGGCCTGCTTGAGCCGGGGCCGGTGTTGTTGCTGACCACCTCGCACGACGGTCATGCCAACGTGATGACGCTGTCGTGGCACACCATGATGGAGTTCGAACCGCCGCTGGTGGGCTGCGTCGTCAGCGGCCGCAGCTTCAGCTTCGAAGCCTTGCAGGCGACGCGGCAGTGCGTGCTCAACATTCCCGGCGTGGAACTGAAGGCGGCGGTGGTGGGCTGCGGCAACAGCTCCGGCCGACGGGTGGACAAATTCAAAACCTTCGGCCTGACGACGATGCCGGCGGAGTTGGTCGAGGCGCCGTTGATCGCCGACTGCTACGCCAACCTGGAATGCCGTGTCATCGATGCGCGGCTGGTGAACCGTTACAACTTCTTCGTGCTTGAAGTGATCAAGGCCTGGATAGACCCGACCTGCAAGGACCCGCGCACACTCCATCACCGGGGACGCGGCGTCTTCATGGTGGCCGGCGACAGCATCAAGCTGCCATCGAAGATGAGGTAGCCGCCGGGGGTGGCCAGCCGCTGCAACACCGGGTCCTTGAAGGCCCGGAAAGGGGCTTGCGCAAGGGCCGCGACGGCAAACCTTTGGTTACCCTTTTCTTCATGTCCGCCGGGGGGCGGGCTCTATATTCCGACAAGCAAATACGGCGCCGTCTTACATCGGACGAAGCGGGTCGTCGGTATGCTGTTCAAACGGGACGAGTGCGCGCCCAGTGCGTCGTCCGCAGCGATAACTATTTTCACGAAAGAGGTGTTCCATGAAGTTTCTCAAGCATTTGCATCTGGCTCTGGGAGGTCTTCTGGTGGCAGGTCTGGCAGCCTGCGGTGGCGGTGGCGGCTCCGCCGACAGCGGCACCTTGCGTCTGGCGCTGACCGATGCCCCGGCCTGTGGTTATGACGCCGTCAAGGTCACGGTCCAGAAAGTCCGCGTGCACCAGAGCGCCAGCGCCGGCGACGCGGACGCCGGCTGGTCCGAGGTGGTGCTGAACCCGGCCCGGCGCGTGGATCTGCTGACGCTCACCAACGGCGTGCTGGAGGAACTCGGCCAGACCCCGCTGCCGACCGGCAAATACACCCAGCTCAGGCTGGTTCTGGCCGATAACAGTGCCGCCAATCCGTTGGCCAACTCGGTCACGCCCAGTGGCGGCAGCGAGGTTGAACTGAAGACGCCCAGCGGCCAGCAATCGGGCGTCAAGGCCAATATCGATATCGACATCGCTGCCAACAAGATGGCCGATTTCGTGCTCGACTTCGACGCCTGCAAATCGGTTGTCACGGCGGGCAACTCGGGCCAGTACCTGCTCAAACCGGTGGTCAGCGTGATTCCGCGCTACATCTCCGGCGTTGTCGGCTTCGTCGCCACTGCCCTGGCCAACGGCAACACCAGTGTGTCATTGCAGCAAAACGGAGTGGTTGTCAAAGCCACCACGCCCTACAGTAGCGGCGTCGACATTGGTAAGTTTTTGTTGCAGCCGGTGGCTCCCGGCAGCTACACCCTGGTGCTGACGGCACCCGGGCGCAGCACGGCCGTCGTCACCGGCGTCACGGTGGTCGCGGAAAGCGTGACCCCTGTCAACGCCATCGGCACGCCGCTCAACCCGGCGGCTTCCGCCAGCGGGACCGTAACCGGCACTGCGCCGGCGGACACTCTGGTGCGCGCCCTGCAGCCCCTGACAGGCGGCCCCACGGTTGAAGTCGCGGGTCGCCTGGTCGACGCCAGCACGGGCGTTTACACCTATCCATTGGCTGTCGGCGCCCCCCTGGTGGCACCCTATGTTGCGCTACCGGGTGTGCTGCTGTTTGCTGCCGATACAGCGGTGGCCGGCAAGTACACACTCAACGCCAGCCTGACCGGATTCGCAGCCAAGACAGCCGTGCTGGGGACCTTGAGTTCCGGGGCCACGATCACCAGCAATTTCACTTTCCCTTGAACCATCAGGAGGCCGAACAATGAGGATCACGGGATTTAAATCCGCTGGCGCGCTGCTGCTTCTGATCGCCGGTCTGTTTGCCACCTGGTCCAGCGCCGAAAAGCCGGAGTGGGCCGGCGCTGGCAAGCACGGCAAGGCAAAGCAGCTGGAAAAACAGGACCCGGCCGGAAGCCCGCAGGGCAAGCCGGAGCGGGCTGGCGGGCACTTCGGCGATGCGCAGCGCGCCGTGGTGCGGGACTACTACAACCAGCAGTACCGCGCCGGCCGCTGCCCGCCGGGGCTAGCCAAGAAAAACAATGGCTGCATGCCGCCGGGGCAAGCCCGCAAGTGGGTTGTGGGCCAGCCATTGCCGCGTGAAGTCGTGTACTACAGCTTGCCGCCGGCCATCGTCGTGCAACTGGGCGTGCCGCCGGCCGGACACCGCTATGTGCGGGTGGCCTCCGACATCTTGCTGATCGCCATCGGCACCGGCCTGGTGATCGACGCGATCCAGGACCTGGGCCGCCAGTAGCCAAGCCCGCGTTCGCTCAGGCGTGGGTGATCCAGCTCGCGTGGTCCGCATGCTCCAGATGCGGCAGCGTGTTGAAGGTCACCAGGGTGTGGCGCTTGGGACTGAAGGCGAACTCGGTGATGGCGCTGTTGCGGATACGCATATTGAGCTCGATGGTGGTCTCGGGCGTGGTGCCCAGCACGTGGCCGATGGCGGTGGCAATCGGCCCGCCGCTGGAGACCAGCAGCACGTTGCCCTCGCAGTTCTTGCGGATGTGGTCCAGCGCGCTGATGACACCCAACTGGAATTCAAGATAACTGGGCATGCCCTTGGGGCTGACGACGCCGTTCATCCACTGCGTCAAGCCGTCGCGCAGCAGGCGAAAGTGATGGCGGTAGAGCTCCGGCGTGTCGGGTTTTTCCAGCTTGTAGGGATGCACCGTGGCGATCACCGCTGCGCTGTCGAATTCGTTCAGGCCCGGCCACTGCAAGGCTTCCAGATCGAAGGCGCCGCCCTCCCGGATGGCGGCGTAAGTTTGCAGGTGGCGGCGCAGGGTGCCAGTCAGCACGGCATCGAATTGCAGGCCTTTCTGGCGGAAATATTCGCCCAGCCGCAGGCTTTGCCGCTGACCCAGCGCGCTCAGTTGGTCGTAGTCGGCGGCGCCAAACGAAGCCTGGCCATGGCGTACGAGGTAAAGGGTTCCCATGCCGCGAATCTAAACCAGCAAGCAGCTTGCCTCTTGTCGCGCGAGCGACGCTGGCAATCAAGCTTGCAGCACTTTGGCCAGTACCGCCGCGTCCACATTGGCGCCGCTGATGACGGTGCCCACGCAGCGGCCCTTGAGCTGGCCGCGCTCCTGCAGGGCGGCAGCGAAGCTGGCGGCACCGGCGCCCTCGGCCGCGTTGTGGGTATCGGTGTAAATGCTGCGCATGGCTTGCGCCACCTCGGCATCGCTCACCTTGACGATGTGGTCCAGCTGCGGCGCCAGGATGCTCAGCGCCGCCTGGTCGGCCACGCGGCAGGCCATGCCGTCGGCCAGTTCGGTGCTGACCGGGGCCTCCACGATGCGACCGGCCGCCAGCGAATCGGCATAGGTGGTGGCATGGGCGCTGACGACGCCGACGATTTTGGCCTGGTGCCCCAGCGCCAGTTTGGCGGCGATGGCGGAACACGCGCCGGAGCCCTGGCCGATCGGCACATACACCACGTCGAGCTGCGGCACGGCTTTGAAAAACTCCCACCAGTAGGTGCTGACGCCTTTCAGCAAATCCGGGTGAAAACTGGGCACCATGTGGGCGCCGCTCTGCGCCGCCAGGCCGATCGCGTGCTCGCGGCTTTCCTGGAAATCGCTGCCATGCTCGATCAAGATCACCCCCAGGGCGCGCATGGCGGCGTTCTTTTCCGGCGAGTTGCCCAGCGGCACCACGATGCTGCACTGGACCCCATAAGCACGCGCTGCCCAACCGATGCTCTGGCCATGGTTGCCACGGGTAGCGCTGATGACTCTTTGGGGCAAGGCGCCGTGCTGACTGAGCTGGTGGAAATAGGTCAGGCCGCCGCGGATTTTGAAGGCGCCGACCGGTGTGTGGTTCTCGTGCTTGACCCAGCAGTCGGTGCCCAGGCGCTGGCTCAAAAGCGCCCAGCGGTATTGCGGCGTAGCCTGGAATTCGCGGTACACCACCTGGGCGGCGGCCTCGATTTCTGACAGAGCGGGGAGCAGTGGGTTTGCGGACATCGAGGTTCCAGTCAATGTGATTGGGTGGCAGAGTGCAGCAGCTTGCAGCCCGCGTAGCCAAAGACTGCGGCCAGCAGGCTTTCCAGCCAGCGGCGTGCGGCGGTGTACAGCCTGCGCGCAGTGGCGGTGGAAAACGCCAGCGCATAGCCGCCGAAAATCAGTACCCCCAGCACCATGCAGCCTGCCAACACCAGCAGCGCCACCGGCCGAGGTGCGCCGGGCGGCAGCGCCAGGGTGACGACGGCCAGCCACGACAAGATGGCCTTGGGGTTGGTGAGGTGCATGCTTGCGCCGCGCAGGTAGAGGCTGCGGGCGCTGGTGTCACTTGTCCCCGCAGCGGGGCCGTGCACCGCATCGGGTCGCCGCGCGGCGCGGGCGGACTTGAGGGCCAGCCATAGCAAATACAGTCCGCCCACCACCTTCATGACGATCAAACCGGTGGTGAAAGTGGCCAACACCTGGGACACGCCCAGTGCGGCCAATGCGCCCCAAAACAAGGACCCAGACACCACGCCCGCGGTCAGCCACAGCGCGGGTTTGCGCCCGGCGCTCATGGCCATGCCCATGATGGCCATGTTGCTTGGACCCGGGCTGCCCGCGCCGACCAGATAGGTAGCGTAGGCCAGGCCCAATTGGGCGGTCAGCAGACTGCTGCTCACAGTGCCACCTGGCCGTCAATGCAGGTCACGCAGTCGCCGCCGACCCAGACCTGGCCCGCATCGTCTTGCGCAATGTGCACGCGCCCGGCGCGGCCCAGGCAACTGCCTTGCGCGGCGACATAGGTGCGGGGCGCGAAGCCATCGGCGATCAGCCACTGGGCCAGGCTGGCGTTGAAGCTGCCGGTGACCGGATCTTCGTTGACGCCTATCGGCGCGGCGAAGGCGCGCACTTCGACTTCGACCTCGGACTCTGCAATGCCGGCAGGTTCGCTGGAGCGCGGACCAAAGGCGCGCGCTTCGCGGTTCGATCGTGCGATCAAGGCCGCTGCCGGCGCCGCTGCTTGCACGCTGGCAACCCCCACTTTTTGCCCCAGGTTCTTGAGCTCCAGGTGGTTGGGCACGAGTTGCAGCACGGTTTGCGGGCTGTCCAGCAGCAGGCCCAACCATTGCGGTCCATTGTCCAGCAATTGCGCGGCGACGATCTGACTGGCTTTGAGCCCCAGTGCCGCTGCCACCTTGGCCAGCAGGGCCGGGCCGGGATTGCTGCGTTGCAGGGGCGGTGCGGCAAAGGCCAGGCCGGTGCCCTGACGACGAATCCGGATCAGGCCGACCTTGCATTCCTGCACGAAAGATTGGCGGTCGGAGCCCCTTTTCGCAGTGCTGTTGGTGGCTCCTGAAACGCTGTTGTCTTGACCTGGGATCTCCCCCCCAATTTTCCTACCCGCCTGCAACCAGGCGTGGCATGTGCCCAGTGTCGGGTGGCCGGCGAACGGCAGTTCACCGCCGGGCGTGAAGATGCGCACGCAGTAGTCGGCTCCAGCAGCGGCACCGGCGTCGCTGGGAGGCAGCAAAAAAGTGGTTTCCGACAGATTGGTCCAGCGCGCGAAGGCTTGCATCTCCTGGTCGCTCAAATCGGTGCCGTCCAGCACCACGGCCAGCGGGTTGCCCAGGTAGGGCGCGGCCGTGAAGACGTCGACCTGCTTGAAGGGGCGTGTTCTCATGGCTCCACCCCGGTGCCGTAGCTCTGGATGGCCGCCGCCAGTGCCGCCACGCCGCGCCGGATTTCCTCCGCGCTGGAGGTGACGAAAGACAAACGCAGGGTGCGCGGGTCGGCGTCGCCGGCATAAAACGGCGCGCCGGGCACGAAGGCCACGCCTTTGTCCACCGCATAAGGCAGCAGGTCTACCGCGCTCATGCCGCGCGGCAGGCGGGCCCACAGGAACATGCCGCCGGCCGGCGTGTTCCAGGTCAGCGTGGCATCCGGGTCGCCAGCCGGCATTTCGCGCTTCAAGGCTTCCAGCATGGCGTCGCGCTGCGCTTTGTACAGGGCGCGGATGGTGGGCACATGGCGGTCCAGAAAACCGTCTTTCATGACCTCGGCAATCAGCCGCTGGTTGAAGCCGGGGCTGTGCAGATCGGCTGCCTGCTTGGCTTGCAGCAGCTTCGGGAAGACCGGCTTGGGCGCCACCACAAAGCCCAGCCGCAGGCCCGGCGCCAGCACCTTGGAGAACGATCCCAGGTAGATGCAGCCCTCCGGGTTGCGCGCCGTCAACGGCGGCGGCGGGGCGCTGTCGAACCACAGGTCGCCGTAGGGGTTGTCCTCGATCAGGGGCAAACCGAGTCGTGCGGCCTCGGCGCTCAGTGCGGCGCGGCTGGCCTCCGACATGGTGCGGCCGGTCGGGTTCTGGAAGTTGGGCAGGGCATACAGAAAGCGCGCACCGGCGGCCTTGGCGCGCAGGTCGGCGATGTCTATGCCTTCCTCATCGTTGTTCACGCCGACGACCTCGGGCTCCATCGGCGTGAAGGCCATGACGGCTCCCAGGTAGGTGGGCGACTCCACCAGCAGTTTGCTGCCGGCATCGACCAATACCTTGGCCACCAGATCCAGCCCCTGCTGCGAACCGGTGGTGATCAGGATCTGCGCCGGCTCGACCTGCCAGGGCAGTCTGGCGGCAACCATTTCGCGCAAGGGGCCAAAGCCTTCGCTGGCGGCGTATTGCAGCGCCGCCGGTGCGTCATCGCGCAAGACCTTGGCGCAGGCGGCGGCGAACTCGGCCACCGGAAAGGTCTTGGGCGAAGGCAGGCCACCGGCAAAGCTGATGATGCCGGGCCGCTCGGTGACCTTGAGGATCTCGCGGATCACCGAGGGGTTCATCTTGGCGGCGCGCCGCGCCAGCGTCCAGGGGCTTGTTTTTTGAGTGTCGGTGGGTGTCATGTTTCAGTCTCCGGGGTATTCAACAACAAAGAGGGTTGCGCCAGTGAGCGCACTGGCGCCGGGGTGTGCACCGGCATCTTCCGGCCGACAAACACCACGGCGATGACGGCCAGGCCGAAGCCCAGCGTAACCGCATCCAGCGATTCGCCCAGCAAGGGCACGGCGAACAGCATGCCTAAAAAGGGTTGCAACAATTGCACCTGGCTCACGCGCACCGTGCCGCCCAGCGCCAGGCCGCGGTACCAGGCAAAAAAGCCCAGCCACATGGAGAACACGCCGACATAGGCAAAAGCGCCCCAGGCTTGCGTTTTGATGGCTGCCTGGGGCCATTCCAGCAGTGCCAGCGGCAGGTTGATCGGCAGCGACAGGACCAGTGCCCAGCAGATCACGAATTCGGGCCGCATGCGTTGCGAGAGCTGTGCTCCGACGCCATAACCGATGGCGGCACAGGCCATCGCCAGCAGCAGCAAGGCATCGGCCGGGGCCAGCGTCAACCCATCGCGCCCGGAGCGCAGAATCGCAAACGCCACCACCAGTGCGGTCCCCAAACCGGCGCAAAGCCAAAAGCCGTTGGACGGACGCTGGCCGTGCAGCCAGGCACCCACCGCCGCCGTCGCCAGCGGCAACACACCCACAATCACGCTGGCGTGCACCGCCTCGACATGGCGCATGGCAATCGAGGTGCATAGCGGAAAACCGAACACCACCCCCAGCGCCACCGCGCCCAAGGGCAGCCAATCGGCGCGGCGCGGCCAGGGAGCGCGCGTGACCAGCAGAAAAGCGGCCGACAGCAGAGCCGCAATCACGGCCCGCCCCAGCGCAATGAAAATGCCCGACAACTGCGGCGCCTCCGGCGTGCCGACGGCCAGGCGCGTCATGGGCAGGGTCAGAGCAAAGATGGCGACCGCCAGGGTGCCCAGCCAGAGTCCCCTGCGGATAGGGTGTGTGTTCGCTGTCATGCTGCTCGCTGCGGGTGTTTAAATGGTGGCCATCCAGGCGGCGGTCAGCACCAGCACGGCGGCCATGCAGCGATTGAACCAGCGCAAGCGCGCGCCGGAGTTGTCGGGTCCGCTGAGCCAGTCGCGCAACAGGGAGCCGATCAAGGCATAGCTGAGATTGCTGCACAGGCCGAACAGCAGCAGCACCGGCAGCACGACGCCAAAGCGCGCCAGCGCGTCGGGGCGTCCGGCGAGCCAGCCGGCGACCACGGTCAGCGCCAGCATCCAGGCCTTGATGTTGAGGAACTGCAACATGACGCCTTGCCAGAAAGTGACGTTCAGGCGCGAGTTGTCGCTGTGCCAATGCGTTGGCGCCTGCGACCAGGTTCTGCTGCGCCACTCGAACCGGATGCCAGCCAGGCGCCAGGCCAGCCACAGCAGGTAAGCCACGCCCACCGAAGTGATGCCCAGCCGCAGCACGGGCACGGCCAGCACCAGGGCGCCGACGCCACCCGCGCACAAGCTGAACAACAGACCCCAGCCGACCGGCACGGCCAGCACAAAACGCAACGCCCGCTTCAAGCCCAGGTTGGCCGCCAATGCCGTCGACAGCGTGGTGTTGGGGCCGGGAGTGAAGCTGGCGGCCGTCGTCAGCAACAACAGGGCGGTCAGTTCAACGCTGTTCATGGAGAGGGGCTTGCCGGTTCATGGATTTGACTTTATAGTTGAAACCAGCACACTGGCAGTACAGTTCGGCAAACAATTTTCTAATCTGTACTGCTTAGATTGGCAGCACAGCCTGGTTGAGAGGAAGTCCATGTTAATGAAAACGGCGACGCATTCGCTGACCGAGCAACTGGCCGGTCGCTTTGCCGAGCGTATTCGCAGTCGCCTGCTGGCGCCGGGCACGCGCCTGCCGTCGGTGCGGCAGTGCGCCCAGCAACAGGGGGTGAGCCCGTCCACCGTGGTGGCGGCCTACGACCAATTGCTGGCGCAGGGGCTGGTGCAGGCGCGCCGAAACCGCGGCTTCTTTGTGCGGGAGATGGCCTTGGCACCCGAATTGACGGCGCAACCGACACCGGTTCCAAGCCACGCTTCGGGCTCCAGGCGGGCCGCCGTCGGCTTTCAGGCGCAGCACGTGCCGGTCAATGCGACGGCACTGATTCGCGGCATGTTCCATGGCAGCAACGACAAGCCGCAGCCCGGCATGGGCGCCTTTCCGCCGGACTGGCTGGAAACCACCTTCATGGCCGCGGCCGTGCGCCGTGTCACCAGCACCCGGCAATTGCAGGCGTTTTCGCTCCAGTACGGCGAGCCCGCCGGCGACGCCGGCTTGCGCCAGTCGCTGGCGCAAAAACTGGGCGGCTTGAATGTGCCCGCCACGGCGCAGCAGATCATCACCACGGTCGGCGCCACCCACGCACTGGATATCGTCAGCCGCACCCTGCTGCGCGCCGGCGACTACGTGATGGTGGAGGAGCCCGGCTGGGCCATCGAGTTTGCGCGCCTGGACGCCTTGGGCATGCGCATACTGCCGGTGCCGCGGCGCGCCGAGGGCCCCGATCTGGAGGTGATGGCGCGCTATTGCGAACTGCACAGCCCCAAGCTGTTTGTCAGCGTCAGCGTATTCCACAACCCGACCGGCTACTGCCTGACGCCGGGCAGCGCACACCGGGTGCTGCAACTGGCCAATGCGCACAATTTTCATATTGTCGAGGACGACACCTACAGCCATATTGCGCCAGAACACGCCACCCGCCTGTGTGCGCTGGATGGTTTGCAGCGCACCATTTACGTCGGCGGCTTCGCCAAAATTCTGGCGCCGGGCTGGCGCATCGGTTTCATGGCCGCGCCGCCGGCGCTGTTCGAGCGCTTGCTGGACACCAAGCTGCTGGCGACCCTGACGACACCGGCCCTGCTGGAAAAAGCGCTGGCCTGGTGTATCGACCAGGGTCAGTTGCGCCGCCATGCCGAGCGCATCCGCACCCAGCTGGACCTGGCGCGCGCGCGCAGCGTCAAGCTGGCACTGACCCACGACTGCAGTTTTGCGGCACCGCCGGCCGGCTTGTTTGGCTGGGTGGAGACCGGTGTCGATACCGACACGCTGGCGCAACGCATGCTCGACGTCGGCTACCTGCTGGCGCCGGGCGCGCTGTTTCATGCCAGCCGCCAGC
Source organism: Rhodoferax sp. (assembly GCF_028714215.1). Lineage (GTDB taxonomy): Bacteria > Pseudomonadota > Gammaproteobacteria > Burkholderiales > Burkholderiaceae_C > Rhodoferax. The sequence goes on from NZ_JAQTMS010000021.1 coordinate 68,595, forward strand.
CCAGCACCCTGATGCGCATCAATTTCGCAACGACACAAGAGGCCCAGTTCTGGCGCGTCTTCTCAAAAATTCGCGCCGAGTTGTAGACCGTTGCCGGCCGGCAAGGCGGTTCGCATCGACCGTCCCGCTCAGCCGCGGTGCCGGCCTTCAACGCAAGCGTCAGTCGGCCGAGAGTTCTTCCCAGCGCGCCAGCGCGTTCAGCAGTTCCTCGTCGATGGCGGCGTCGCGCTGGTACATGGCAGTGGCGCGTTTCGGGTCCTTGGCGTACAGATTGACATCGGCCAGCTCGGCTCTGAGGGCCGCTTGCTCCCGCTCCAGCTCCTCTATCCTGGCGGGCAGGCTGTCGAGTTCGCGCTGTTCCTTGTTGCTGCGCTTCTTGCTCGGTGGCGCTGCCTTGGCGGCGGCCGGCTTGCTGTCGCTGGCGGCCTTGGCTGTTGCCTTGATGGCGTTGAGAGCCATTGAATTGCCGGCATTTTGGCTCTCGCGGCTGCGTTTCGATTGAATCAGCCAGTCCTGCACGCCGCCTTCGTATTCGCGCCACAAGCCGTCTCCCTCGAAGGCAATGGTGCTGGTCACCACGTTGTCGAGAAAGGTCCGGTCATGGCTGACCAGGAACACCGTCCCTTCATAGTTTTGCAGCAGCTCTTCCAGCAATTCCAGGGTCTCGATGTCCAGGTCGTTGGTCGGCTCATCCAGCACCAGCACATTGGCGGGACGGGCAAACAGACGCGCCAGCAGCAGGCGGTTGCGCTCGCCGCCCGACAGGGAACGCACCGGCGAGTTGGCGCGGGCCGGGGAAAACAGAAAGTCGGCCAGGTAGCTTTTGACGTGTTTGCGCTGGTTGCCGATCTCTATCCATTCGCTGCCGGGACTGATGAAGTCCACCAGCGCGGCATCCAGGTCCAGCGCGTTGCGCATCTGATCGAAGTAGGCAACCTGCAGATTGGCGCCTTGGCGAACCTTGCCGCTGTCCGGTTGCAACTCACCCAAAATGAGTTTCAGCAGCGTCGTCTTGCCGGCGCCATTGGGCCCGATCAGGCCAATTTTGTCGCCCCGTACCACGGTAGCCGAAAAGTCCTTGATGACGACCTTGTCGCCGAAGGACTTGCTGGCCTGCGTCAACTCCGCCACCAATTTTCCGCTCAGCGCGCCCGAAGCCACGTCCATGCGCACCTTGCCCACCGCCTCACGGTGCGCGGCCCGGCTGGCGCGCAGTTTTTCCAATCGCACAATGCGGCTTTGGCTGCGGGTACGGCGCGCCTCGACGCCTTTTCTGATCCAGATTTCTTCCTGCGCCAGCAGTTTGTCGGCTTTGGCGCTGATGATCGCTTCCTGCGCCAGTTGCTCCTCTTTGAGCAACAGGTATTGGGAAAAATTGCCGGGATAGGAACGCAAAATACCGCGGTCCAGTTCCACGATGCGGGTCGCCACCCGGTCCAGAAAAGTCCGGTCGTGGGTGATGGTGACGACACTGCCCTTGAAGGCGATCAGCAGATCCTCCAGCCATTCGATGGAGTCCAGGTCGAGATGGTTGGTCGGCTCGTCCAGCAGCAGCACGTCGGGCTGGGCCACCAGCGCCTGCGCCAGGGCGACCCGCTTCTTGGTGCCGCCGGAGAGTGTGCCGACCACGGCGTTCTCGTCCAGGTGCAGGCGGTGCAGGGTCTCGGTCACGCGCTGCTCCCAATTCCAGCCATCCTGCGCCTCGATCGCACCTTGCAAGGCATCGAGGTCGCCGACACCTTGGCAGTATTGGTCGATCAAGCCGGTAAGGCCCGCGAGGCCCGCGCTGGCAGCGACAAAGACGGTCGCTTCCTGATCGAGCAGCGGTTCTTGCGCCACATAGGCCAGACGCAGGTTTTGCTGCAACTGCAAGGTCCCGTCATCGGCTTTCTCAAGCCCGGCCAAAATCTTCAGCAGGGACGACTTGCCGCTGCCATTGCGGCCGATCAGGCCCACCCGCTCGCCGGATTCGAGAACAAAGTCGGTGTGATCGAGTAGCGCGACGTGGCCAAAAGCGAGTTGGGCGTTTAGAAATGTAATAAGTGCCATAGGGGGAGGATTATCCAGCCCAATGATTTGCCTTGTGCAGAATCAACGCACAATACGCGCTGCAAATTGAGGAGGTCGCTATCTATGTCAAACACGGTCAGGGTCTGGGACTTGCCAACCCGGGTCTTCCATTGGGCGCTGGTCGCTTGCGTTACGGGTTTGGTCACGACGGCACAGCTCGGCGGCAACGCCATGGTCTGGCATTTCCGCTGCGGCTACACAGTGCTCAGCCTGCTGCTGTTTCGCATGGTTTGGGGGTTGCTGGGCGGGCACTGGTCTCGCTTCAGTTCGTTCCTCTATTCGCCGGCGACCGTGCTGCGTTACCTGAAAGGCCAAAGCGCACCGGAGCATTCCATTGGACATAACCCGCTGGGGTCTTTTTCGGTGTTCGCGCTGCTGGGGTTTCTTCTGCTGCAGGTCGCCTCGGGGCTGATCAGCGACGACGAGATCGCCGCCGCGGGTCCACTGGTCAAGTTTGTGCCCAACAGTTGGGTCAGCAACGCCACTCATTACCATGCAAACATTGGCAAGCTGATCCTGTTGGGCTTGCTGGTGCTGCACATTGGCGCCATCCTTTTCTATCGTTTCAAGAAGGGGGAGGACCTGGTTGCCCCCATGATTCGAGGCGACAAGCAAATCTCCATTGCAGTCGATAGTTCGCGCGACGATGGCCGCTCCCGCCTACTGGCCGCCGCCATTTTTCTGGGCTGCGCGGCGCTGGTGGCATGGACGCTGGGACAGACCGGATCATGAAAAACCCCAGCCTTCGATTCATCACGCCCAACTCGCCCGAGGAGTTCGACACCTTGCGCCGCCTTTTCCGCGAGTACGCCGAAACGCTCCAGGTCGATTTGTGTTTCCAGGACTTTGAAGCAGAGTTGGCGCAACTGCCAGGAAAGTATGCCAGACCAGGCGGCGCCTTGCTGCTGGCCATGGTGGGGAAAGTGCCCGCTGGTTGCTGCGCGCTGCGCCCACTGGACCTGGCCGAGCACCCCAATGCCTGCGAGATGAAGCGACTCTACGTGCGACCCGGTTTCCGCGGTACCGGCATCGGACGCCAGTTGGTGGAAGCGATTCTGGACTGTGCCCGTCTGGCCGCCTACGACTGCGTGCTGTTGGACACACTGGACGACATGGAGCGCGCGCGTGCGCTCTACCAGGAGCTGGGCTTCAAGGAAATACCCCCCTACTATCACAACCCGATAGCCGGGGCGCACTACCTGAAGGTTGTACTGTAGACAACGCCACCCGCTGCCGGGTGGCGCCGGCTTCAGCCTTTGGCCTGGGCCAGCAGGGTGGCAGCGTCACTGACTTCAAATTTGCCAGGCGCTTCAATGTTCAAAGTTGCCACTTTGCCATTCTTCACCAGCATCGAATAGCGGTTGCTGCGCAAGCCCATTCCCTTGCCGGTCAGATCGAGCGTCAAGCCGGTTGCCTTGGCGAAGGCGGCATCGCCATCCGCCAGCATGCGCACCTTGCCATCGGTTTTCTGATCGCGGGCCCAGGCCCCCATGACAAAGGCGTCGTTCACGCTAACACACCAGATCTCGTCCACGCCAGCCGCTTTCAGTTCCGAAAATTTCTGGATATAGCCCGGCACGTGTTTGGCGGAGCAGGTCGGCGTGAAGGCCCCTGGCAGTGCGAACAAGGCAATCGTCTTGCCTGCGCTGGCCTTGGTCACGTCCACCGGATTGGGACCCAGACTGCAGCCGCCACCTTCGACCTCGGAATATTCCATCAAGGTGCTGGCCGGAAGACTATCGCCTACTTTAATCATTTTCTACTCCTGAAATAGTTGACTGAAACTTGCAGGACAGGCATTGCGCCGTCCTCAGCTGATGAACCAATGAAAACGGCTCACATTGTGAGCCGTTTTTGAGAAGCTTGCAGTCTGGCGACCGCAAAGGCTTAAACCTCGATGGCTTTTTGGACCAAACGGGTGGCAACCCAATTCTTGGTTTTGGAAATCGGCTTGCTCTCCGCAATTTCAATGATGTCACCCACTTTGTACTCGCTCTTTTCGTCATGCGCGTGGTACTTGCTGGATTTACCAACGATCTTGCCGTAGAGCTCGTGCTTGACCCGGCGTTCAATCAATACGGTAACCGTCTTGGCGCGCTTGTCACTGACCACCTTGCCAATCAGGGTACGCTTGAGGGATTTTTTAGCTTCCGTCATTTATAGCTCCTTATTTGGCGGATTTTTCAGCGCTTTGCTTCTCGACAAGAATGGTCTTGGCGCGAGCAATATCGCGGCGCGTGGAGCGCAGCGTAGCGGTGTTGTTGAGTTGTTGCGTGGCCTTCTGCATGCGCAGGCCAAAGTGGGCTTTTTGCAGCTCTTTGACTTCCGATTGCAAAGCGGCAACGTCTTTCTGGCGCAGTTCAGTAGTTTTCATATCATGTTCTCCTGATTACTGGCCAATCATGCGGGCCACAAAAGTGGTGCGCAACGGCAGCTTCGCGGCCGCCAGACGAAAGGCTTCACGCGCCAGTTCTTCCGGCACGCCGACGATTTCAAAAACGATCTTGCCGGGCTGGATCTCGGCCACGTAGTACTCGGGATTGCCTTTGCCGTTACCCATGCGGACCTCGGCCGGTTTCTGGGAAATCGGCTTGTCGGGGAAGACGCGAATCCAGATCCGGCCACCGCGTTTGACGTGACGGGAAATGGCACGGCGTGCCGCTTCGATTTGCCGGGCCGTCAGACGGCCGCGGTCTACACACTTCAGACCAAAATCACCGAACGCGACCGAGCTGCCTCGGGTCGCAATGCCGGTGTTACGGCCTTTTTGCTCTTTGCGATATTTGCGACGAGCGGGTTGCAACATAATTATTCTCCTTTGCCGTCAGCTGCTGCAGCTGGCGCGGCTACCTTGCGGACGCGCTTAACGGCGGGTTTGTTTGCATCGGCGCCAACGGCCTCAGCGGGTTTGTCGCTGCCATCTGCCGGCGCGACGTTGCCAGCCAGCGCCGGACGACGCGCACCACGCGGAGCGGGACGATCGGAGCCCGGACGCGCATCGCGACGCGGGCCACGCGGGCGCCGCTCTTCATCGGCACGCGGTTCCACGGCGGCCGGCAGATCGTTACGACCCAGCGTGTCACCCTTGTAGACCCAAACCTTGACACCAATGATGCCGTAGGTTGTTTTGGCTTCGGAAGTACCGTAGTCGATATCGGCACGCAGTGTATGAAGCGGCACGCGACCTTCGCGATACCACTCGCAACGCGCGATTTCAATACCGTTCAAACGGCCCGATGACATGATCTTGATGCCCAGGGCACCCAAGCGCATGGCGTTTTGCATGGCGCGTTTCATGGCCCGACGGAACATGATGCGCTTTTCGAGCTGCTGGGTAATGCTGTCAGCAATCAGCTTGGCATCGATTTCGGGCTTGCGCACTTCCTCGATGTTGACGGCCACCGGCACGTTCAACTGACGCGACAGTTCACGCTTCAGGTTCTCGATGTCCTCGCCCTTTTTACCGATCACAACACCCGGACGCGCCGAGAAAATGGTGATCCGCGCATTCTTGGCCGGGCGCTCGATCAGAACGCGCGACACGGAAGCGTTTTTCAGCTTGGCCTTCAGGTACTCGCGCACCTTGATGTCTTCAGCCAGCATGCCGGCAAAGTCGCGGTCGTTAGCGTACCAGCGTGATGCCCAGTTGCGGCTGATCGACAGGCGAAAGCCGGTTGGGTGGATTTTTTGTCCCATATCTTCCTGGCCTCTTTCAGTTACCAACCGTCACATACACATGGCACGTGGGTTTTCTGATTTGGTTGCCACGACCTTTTGCGCGGGCCGTGAAGCGCTTGAGCGAGGCACCTTGTTCGACGTAGATGGTTTTCACCTTCAGTTCGTCGATGTCGGCACCGTCATTGTGTTCAGCGTTAGCGATGGCGGACTCCAGAACCTTTTTGATGATCACGGCAGCTTTTTTCTGCGTGAACTGCAAAATGTTCAAGGCTTGATCCACTTTCTTGCCGCGAATCAGATCCGCGACCAAACGGCCCTTGTCGACCGACAAACGAACGCCACGAAGGGTTGCACGTGTTTCCATGTTCACCTCCTTATTTCTTTTGGACTTTTTTGTCCGCTGGATGGCCCTTGAAAGTCCGGGTGAGAGCGAACTCACCCAACTTGTGGCCAACCATTTGATCGGTGATATAGACCGGCACGTGCTGCTTGCCGTTGTGCACCGCGATGGTCAGACCGATGAAATCGGGCAGGACCATGGAGCGACGCGACCAAGTCTTAATCGGCTTTTTGTCTTTGCTGGCTACAGCTTTGTCGGCCTTTGCCACCAGATGATGGTCAACAAACGGACCTTTTTTGAGAGAACGAGTCATTTACCTGCCCCTTACTTCTTGCGACGCGACACGATCATGACCTGCGTGCGCTTGTTGTTACGGGTACGGTAACCCTTGGTCAGATTACCCCAAGGATCGACTGGATGACGGCCTTCGCCGGTCTTGCCCTCACCACCGCCATGGGGGTGATCCACCGGGTTCATGACAACGCCGCGAACCGTCGGGCGAATACCCATCCAGCGCTTGACGCCGGCCTTGCCCAGGCGCCGCAAACTGTTTTCCTCATTGGCCACCTGACCCAGGGTCGCACGGCATTCAATGTGGATTTTGCGAACCTCACCGGAACGCATGCGCACTTGAGCGTAAGTGCCCTCGCGCGCCAGCAGGGTTGCCGAGGTACCGGCGGAGCGCACGGTTTGCGCGCCCTTGCCGACCTGCAACTCAACGCAATGCACGATGGAGCCGACCGGGATATTGCGGATTGGCAAGGTGTTGCCAACCCGAATCGGGGCTTCGGCACCGCTCATGATTGACGCGCCAACCTCAAGGCCGCGCGGCGCGATGATGTAGCGACGCTCGCCATCGGCGTAGCAGACCAAGGCGATATGGGCCGAGCGGTTGGGATCGTATTCGATGCGCTCGACTTTGGCCGGGATGCCGTCCTTGTTGCGCAGGAAGTCAACCACACGGTAATGGTGCTTGTGGCCGCCACCCTTGTGCCGCGTCGTGATATGTCCGTTGTTATTGCGGCCGGCATGCTGGAACTGAGGCTCCAGCAGCGCTGCAAAGGGCTCACCCTTGTACAGGTGGTCACGCGAGATCTTCACCACGCCACGACGGCCGGGTGAAGTTGGTTTCATTTTGATAACAGCCATGATTACGCAGCCTCCCCGCCAAGGTTCAGCTCTTGACCGGGCTTCAGCGTCACATAAGCCTTGCGGATATTGTCGCGACGGCCCACCGACTTGCCAAAACGTTTGGTCTTGCCCTTAGTGTTCACCACAGAGACGCCTTTGACCTCAACCTTGAACATCAACTCCACAGCGGCTTTGATTTCATATTTGGTGGCATCCTGTAGCACCTTGAAAGTCACGGCATTGCTCTTTTCACCGATCATCGTTGCCTTTTCAGACACGATGGGAGCCACCAGCACCTGCATCAGGCGACCTTCTTCAAACTTGGTAGTATTTGGACCGTGGCTCATGCGAACATCTCCTTGAGTTTGTCCATGGCAGCCTTGGTGACAAGCACTTTGCGATAGTGAACCAGAGACAGCGGATCAGCGTAACGCGGTTCAACCACCAGCACGTTCACCAGATTGCGGGAAGCCAGGTACAGGTTTTCGTCGACCTCATCGGCGATCACCAGCACCGACTCCAGATTCATGGCCTTGAACTTGGCCGCCAGGGGCTTGGTCTTCGGCGAGTCCACGGTGAGGGAGTCAACCACGGCCAAGCGGCCTTCGCGGGCCAACTGCGAGAAGATGGACGCCATGCCGGCACGGTACATCTTCTTGTTGATTTTCTGCGCGAAATTCTCATCCGGCATGTTCGGGAATATCCGACCGCCGCCGCGCCACAGGGGCGACGAAGTCATACCGGCACGCGCACGACCAGTACCCTTTTGCTTGAACGGCTTCTTGGTCGAGTGATGGACTTGTTCGCGGTCCTTCTGGGCGCGTGTGCCTTGACGGGCATTGGCCTGGAAAGCCACTACAACCTGGTGTACCAGGTCTTCGTTGTAAGCACGACCAAACACGGTTTCCGGCGCTTCGAATTTTGAAGTGGCCTGACCTTGGTCATTCAGGAGTTCGAGCTGCATCAGTTCGCTCCTTTCGTGTCAGCATTTTTTGCCTTGACTTTGACGGCCGGGCGAACGGTGACAAAACCGCCAGCCGAACCAGGAATGGCGCCTTTGATCATCAGCAATTGGCGCGCTTCGTCGATCCGAATCACGTCGAGGTTTTGCGTGGTCACAGTGTCATCGCCCAGGTGACCGGTCATGCGTTTACCTGGAAACACGCGGCCCGGATCCTGTGCCATGCCGATCGAGCCCGGAACGTTGTGCGAACGGCTGTTGCCGTGCGACGCCCGCTGCGAACTCATGTGGTGACGCTTGATCGTTCCGGCGTAGCCCTTGCCAACGGTAGTGCCCTGCACGTCAACTTTTTGACCAACGGCAAAGACCGCCGTCACAGGCACCGTGGCGCCCGCTTTGTACTGGGCTGCCACATCGGCAGTCAGGCGGAATTCTTGAATGATTTCACCGGCTTCGACACCTGCTTTGGCAAGGTGACCGGCTGCCGGCTTGTTTACGCGCGAAGCTTTGCGCGCGCCAAATGTCACTTGCAAGGCGACATAGCCGTCATTCTCTTGGGTTTTGACCTGGGTCACTCGGTTGTTTGATACATCCACCACCGTGACAGGGATTGCATCCCCCTCATCGGTGAATAGGCGCATCATGCCCACCTTGCGGCCCAGCAACCCTAGGGAGTTGCTCAGACTCATTGTTTTCTCCGTAACTCTCACCACTGCAACTTCAATTGGCTACAGTGTTTTGTGTGAGAGACTGTTAATAAAACCCCGTCGAAAACGCACAGCGTCGCCAACAGAGCCGTCTAGTATATCCCGAACCTATTTATCACGCAAGCTCATTCAACACCAGAACTCTCAAGGAGTTTCGGCTTGCACCGAAACTCCATCTGACTTATTGCAGCTTGATCTCGACATCCACGCCGGCCGGCAAATCGAGCTTCATCAAGGCATCAACGGTTTTATCGGTCGGGTCCACGATGTCCATCAGGCGCTGATGGGTGCGGATTTCAAACTGGTCGCGACTGGTCTTGTTGACGTGCGGCGAACGCAGGATGTCGAAGCGTTTCATGCGTGTCGGCAAGGGCACCGGACCCTTGACAATTGCGCCCGTGCGTTTGGCGGTGTCCACAATCTCGGCGGCCGACTGGTCGATGAGTTTGTAGTCGAAGGCCTTCAGGCGAATGCGGATTTTTTGTTTGGTAGCCATGGTAGTTCTTTCTTAATCAGTTAAGGACGGCGCCGGCGCGCTTAGCGTCGCGGCGCGCTGTCCCGCAAAACATCAGGCTATGATCTTGGCCACCACACCCGCACCCACCGTCTTGCCACCTTCACGGATGGCAAAACGCAGACCTTCTTCCATCGCGATCGGGTTGATCAGCTTGACCGTGATCGATACGTTGTCGCCCGGCATCACCATCTCTTTGCCTTCCGGCAACT
>NZ_JAQTMS010000022.1 GCF_028714215.1 Rhodoferax sp.
TCTGCTACTCGCCGCACCGACGCTTTGCGAGACGGGACTTTCACCCGTTGGAGTGGCGCAGCTGGCCAAGGTACACCCTCCCCCATCGGGGATCAATTGTTCCTTCGCTTCACGACGCACCATGGCCGCCAGTTTAGATGTTCCATAATGATCCAGATAGTGCTATTTTTTCCGTCAAGTCGTTCAATTTTGGAACAGCCTGTGAGTCGTCCCCTGAATTCCATATCGCTGCAACACTTCGTCGCCGTTTGCGAGGAAGGCAGCATCAGCCGCGCCGCCAGCCGGGAGGCGATGGTGGCCTCCGCCTTGAGCAAGCGCATCGCCGCGCTGGAGCAGGAGGTGGGCGTGCCGCTGCTGGTGCGCAGCCGCCGCGGCGTTCAGCCGACGCCCGCGGGGGAGGCACTGCTGGCGCGCTCGCGCGAGATTCTGGCGGCACTGGACCAGGCCCGGGCCGAGATCAATGCCTTTGGCCAAGGGGTTCAGGGCAGCGTGCGGGTACTCGCCAGCCCGTCGGTTCTGTCCGAACACCTGCCCGACGACATCGGCCGATTTCTGAAGCAGAACCCGGCCCTGCGCGTCAGCCTGGACGAGCGTCTGAGCCCACACATCGTGCGCTGCCTGCACGAAGGAGCGGCCGACCTGGGCGTTCTTTGGGATCGAGCCGACCTGGCCGGTCTGCATGCCGTGCCCTACCGCAGCGACCATCTTTCGGTCGCCATGGCACCCGACCACCCGTTGGCCGGCAAGCCCTCGCTGCGCTACGCCGACACGCTGGACCAGATCTCGATCGGGGTTGCCAGCGGCGGCTTGATGGACCAGTTGCTGCGGCGCCAGGCGGCACTGCTGGGCAGCCTGCCGCTGCACCGGGTCCAGGTCTCCAACATGGACGCCGCCTGCCGCATCGCCGCCGCTGGACTGGGGCTGGCGGTATTGCCCCATGAGGCGGCGGTGTCGCATGCCAGCGCCGCCTGTCTGGCCCTGGTACCGCTGTCGGACCCCTGGGCGGTACGCCGCTTTGTCATCGCCAGCCGGCCCGAGCCGCTGCGCTCGGCCAGCGCACGCCTGTTGTCGAAGTACCTGCAGACAGTGGCTTTGACGGCAAAGCCGGGTGAGCCGGCGCCGCCTGAAACTGTCGGCAAGGGTTAGCGGCTGTCGAGATAGTTGACGGCGTACTGGAGTTCCACATCAACCCCCGCCGCCAAGGCCAGCACGTTCTCCAGCGTCTTGGGCACGCGCGGGTTGGGCGCCACGCCGCCGACCCCGTTGCGGCTGTCGAGCTGAATCACGCCGTGCTGATCGACCGAGCGACCGAAGGGATAGCCGATCGCGTAGCCGCCCGGCAGCACGATCTTGCCGCCCACCATGCCAAACGAAGCATTGGTGCCGTGAAAACCGATCACCTTGGCATTGGCCAGCCGCGCCAGGCAGGCCGGTGGCCCCTCGCCGGAGCTGGTGGTACCGGGATTCACCAGCACCACCAGCGGCCCGCCGTAGTGAGGCGTCTGCGGCTCGATGGAGAGTTGGTCGACGATCGGTTCCGGTCCGCGTTCCGCCAGTGTCAGGCGCAGAAAACGGCCGTCCCGTTTGTCGTAGTACTCCTGCTCCTCGTAAAAAGACGGTACCGTGTAAAAGAAGCCGCACAGGTCGGCGGCGAGTTGATCGGAGCCGCCGTAGTTGCCGCGCAAATCGATGATGACACCCGGCACAGCGGCCGCGACGAACGCGGTGATGGCCTGGCGGAACTGCTCGTAGACCCGGATCGGATAGCCGGGGCTGGCCGGGTCGTACTCCATCGTCACCAGCACGTAACCGTAGCCCTGCGGCAAGGTCCGGTAATCGACCCGGCTCGAGAACGCCGGTCGCGCGGCGAAGTTCAGCAGCAAAAAGCTGCGCCCGGCGTCTTCCACCGCCGTCACGCTGGCAGTTTCAGCAAGCGCTGACCCGGGGTTCCTGAACTGGACCTGGACGGTGGCGCCGATGGCGCTGCGGGTCAGCAGTCGAGCCTGCTCCAGCCGGTAGTGTTCGCGCGTGGCCTGGGGGTTCTCATTGCCGTAGGCTCCGGTCAAGCATTTATAGGGAATGGCACCCACAGCGATGCTTTCGATGGCGTTGCGCGCCGGCTGAGCGCCCCAGTTGATGATCTCGGCGCCTGCCACGATCCCGGCCAGGTCGGCCGGACCGCCCGGGATCACGGCGGCGGCGATCACCCGCCCATCATCGAGTTCCGCCACGGCCATGCCAAAACCGCCCCCTGCCAGCGCTTTTGCCAGGGCCAGCGGCACGGCCGGGTTGTCCGCCGACAGGCTCAGATGGCCGTCCGGGATGGCGCACAGGTACTCATGCAGGGCAAGGTAGTAAGCCCTGTCGTCGGTAGCGCTCTGGGCGCGCCAGATGCGCGCCTGGTAGCGATCGAAGAGGCCCGACCAATCGACCCCTTTCCAGTCGCCGAAAGCGTACTCGCGTGAAAACTTTTCGTGCGCCGCCTGGAACGCATCGCTCCAGGTCAGGGCACTGTAGTCGGCCAAGTCGGGGTAGCTGAAACCGAGCCTGGGATCCGGTACCGCGCCCGCTCCACCACCCCCGACACAGCCGCCCAACAGATTGGGCGCCAGCACCCCGATGCTGACCAAGCTGGTCAGGCGCAGGGCATCTCGGCGGGATACGGCACAGGTCGAGAGGTTGATCACGGATTTCATCCTGGTTTGCTCCTGTCCAATGCGGCGAAGAAACCGATGCGCGATCCGGGTCCTTACAACGCGCGGTGCACCGCAGGAAGAGATGGGGTCAAGAATAGTTGTCGAAAAATAGGCCTTCTTGACAACTATCACCAGAAGGCTGTGTGGGCGGATGACCGATCAAGATGCCATGGATCGGACCAGGGCACGCAAATCCGCCTCAAACTGCGGGCGGCCTGCGGGCGGTGGACATTGGGCGGCCGACTCCGCCTTGGCGTCCTGCGCTCTGAGTGAGAGGCAAGGCAGTGCGTAGCGAGCGTGCGGCATGGGGTATCTTCTGTAATTGGAACCGCCACGTCCAACCGAATAGATCACGGTGCGTTCCTGCTCCTGCAAATAGCGTAAGCCGGTCGCCACGCCGTCAAGGACAATACTGTCGTCAGTGTTGAAATTGATGCTCATATGCGCTCCACATTCCAAGTTCCGGTTGATCCCCGCATGACTGCAGTTTCGACCGCTCAGGGGGTGTTGTGAATGGCAGTGAAGCACCTTTTTCGCAGGTTATTTGGTACCAGGATTTTCATGCCCTCCCGTAGTACAAAGCTACCAATCGGCGCCGCGGACAGCAGCGCTGTCCCTGGCGCTGGACCCAGACCAGGAGCTTGTCCGCCAACAATGGGGAACGCGTTCTAAGGCGCGACCAAGGGCAAGGTCAACGTGAACTGGGCGCCGCCCTGCGGCAGGTTGTCCACCGTCAGATGGCCGCCGTGCTGTTCCACGATGCCATAGCTGATCGAGAGGCCCAGCCCGGTACCCTTGCCGACGCTCTTGGTGGTGAAGAAGGGATCGAAGATGCGCGACAAATGCGCTGGCGCTATGCCGGGGCCGTTGTCGGCAAAATGCAACTGCACGGTCCCCGCAGTCTGCTGCAAGATGATGCGCAATTGGGGCGTTTTATCGCCCTCCGTGTTGGCCGCGTCGTAGGCGTTTTGCACCAGGTTCATCATCACTTGCAGCAACTGGCCGGCATTGCCCGTGACGTAGCAATCGGCGCCGCGCGTCCAGTGCACCTGAAAGCGCGGTGCCGTGCCCTTTTTGACCCACAGGATGGCACGCTCCACCACGCCGTTGATCTCGACCGGCGTGACTTCTTCATGCCCCACGGTTGAAAACCGCTTCAGTCCGCTGACGATGTCGGTGGTGCGCTGAGCCCCTTCCAGCGTGCCCTCCAGCAGCGAGGGCAAGTCCTTGAGCAGGTGGTCGATGCGCAATTCAGCGCGCAACGCCTGCACCTCGTTGGGCAGTTCCAGTCGATGGACCGCTTCCAGGTAACGGCTCAAGCGCGTGCCGTAGCGTTGCAGCACATGCACATTGCCCAGCACGAAACTGATCGGGTTGTTCAGTTCGTGCGCCACACCGGCCACCAGGCGCCCCAGGGACGCCATTTTTTCCGAGTGCAGCAACTGCTGCTGCGCCAGCTTCAAGGCCTCGTGCGCTTCACGCAACTGGTGGTAGGCGCGCTTGAGTTCACCCAGCGGCCGACCGACCAGCACGCGACCGACCTGCCGGCCGGCGCTGTTGTGCCGCGGCGTGCAGTTGAAGTCGACCGCCACCACTTGGCCCATGGCATCACGCAGGTTGATTTCGACCACCACGCCGGAGCGCGAGTCGGAGTGATACAAGGCCAGTTGCCAGCGTTGCACGCTCTGTTCGTCGGCCAGCAAATCGAGCACCGGCGAGCCTAGCAGCGCCTGCTCGCTGCGCCCCACCAGCTCGCACAGGGCGGCATTGGTTTCTTCGATCAAACCGTCCTGGTTGCAGGCGATCAGGACATCGCTCATGGCCGACAACAGGCTGAAAATGAACTGCTGCGACTGCTCCAGTTGCGCGTTCTTTTCTTCCAGCTCCACCTCGTCGCTGACCAGCTTGGAATAGACCTCGTCCATCTTCTGGATCACGTCCAGCCAGGTCGCCTCGTCGACGCCTTCGAGTTCACCCAAAGGCAAATGCAGCAGCGGTGACGGCGGTGGAACAGGCATGGCTCAAAACAGTTTATCAAACGCCTATGAAGCGGTCTGTTCAGGCTTATTTCTCGGATGCAGTCGAACGCGCCACACCGTCGAGCAGCTTGATGAAGTTCCGTTTTGGCTTGAACTGAAGCCGCAGCTCAGCCAGGTAGTCGCCAAATTGCAGTTGCTGTTTCTGCTCTTTCATCAACTCCCCCACTTTGCTGATCAGCTTGATCGCCTCCTCGTAAGCTGCGTTATGGGTCTGCTCGACGATGGCCGGCACCACGCGGCGGTAGAGACTCACCGCGTCAACTGGACGCGCGGATTCGAGCTTTCCGGCCAGTGTGATCAGCAGGCTGCGATCACAGATGCCTGTCTGAGCGGCCACCCAGGCAGCATCCAAATCCTGCTCCCAGAGGGCAATTTCCACGCGCAACGAGTAGTTGGGTGCGGAGGGTTTCGGCTTCCGGTGGGTCGTCGCCATTGCCTCACGCGCAATGACGTCGGCAACTCTTGCCAACGCCCTCTCCCGTTGCACCGGCCAGAGACCAAGCTTGCCGGCGACATCGTGCAGCTTCTTGTAGTGCTCGATACCCGGCTGCTCCTCGAACTGGATCCAGGTGAGTTGCAGCGCCTCGTCATTGCGCTTGCGCTTGAGGTAAGCCGCTACCAGGAAATCCCGCAGACGGTTGTCGGGGCGTTCCGGGAAAGCCTTCAGACCGCGCTCCGCCCACGCCAGCGCCTGGTCCGGCTGCTTGGCCTTGGTCCAGATTTCAGCGATGCCAAGATAACGATAGCCGGATGAAAGATCCCGCGACTTGATCGCTACCAATTCCTCGATGTCGTCGCTGGCCTCGGCCAGTTGCTCCATGACGCGTGTGATGCGAGAGCGGTGGACATCGTAGCTGTCCTTTGCAGTCGGCGGCTTTAACTTGCGCCACTCGGCCTCCGCCAGTTCTCGATACCGGCACAGGCCCACCTTGCCCAAGGGGATTTTGTACGTCGCTGCATCGAAGCTGCACAAGCCGAAAGGCAGCGTCGTTTCGAGACGGAACAGGCGCTCCGCCAAGTCTGCAGCTTCGGGTCGAGCCATGGCGCAGGCCTTCAGATGCAGTTCGCCCAGACGATAGACAATGTCACCGATCTCGCCATCCGAGTCGTCAATTTGCTCCAGAGAATTCTCGACTCGCTCGATGGCGTATTCGGCCAGTTCGACCAACATGGCTGCGGTGTCGGGCTTGAGCAATTCCGCCAGCGAATCCACCACCTGATCGACCTTGGCAGCGAAGGTGCCCACCTCGCGCCAGTCGACAAAGCCGCGAATGCGCGTTGCACCATCGATGGCTCGCTTAAAGGCCTTGGCGACGTTGCCGCCAGCGCCGCTGGTGGGCTCGGCTTTGAGCAACAGGGACTGGTAAAGACGGTCGTCGCGCTGGGCCACGTCGAGCAGGAGATCGATCAAGGCTTGCGTGTCCAGATACTCATGGATATCACGCCACGGATCGCGCCGCTTATTGCTGCCGGATACCATGCCTGACTTCAACCCATGTTCCACGATAAGTCTCTCCTCTTTCGTTCCCGGATTGGCAGCGGCATGGCAACGACTACTTGGTAGGTACCACGACCGCCGGCGTGACTCCCAAACGTTTGCCGCGACGCGCGAATCGACGGTCATCGAAGCTCAAGAATTCCGTGCAATGGCTACTGGCCAGCAGGTGCAGCGCATCGGCGAAGTCCAGTCCCTCAGTGTGCCAGGCCAGGGCATCGTCGATGCGCGACCATTCCTCAACGCTGACGTTGGGCAGCCCCAGCAAATGTTTGACGACCCGCACGAAATCCTCGGTCGCAAAGCCATAGAAGGCGCGCAACACCCATTCGAGTTCAAGAATCACGGTCAGGGGTACGAATACCTTGGGGGATTCGGTCAGGAGACGAAGGGCAATCGGGCGTTGTCTGGCGGCCTCGGGGTCGGCCGGGTCGGCCACATAGAAACGCGCCAGGATGTTGGTATCAAGTGCGATCATCTTTGGCTTCCCGCATGGCGAGGGCGACATCGAAATCGGCAAGCCGGCGCTTGCCGGGCCGCTTGCAAACCAGCATGCCGAAGCCATCTTCGGCACTGGTTTGAACAACCTGGCGCTTCACCTCGGCGTGGATGACATGACCGTCCAGGTGGAAATCGAGTTGACAACCTGGAGTGATGCCCAGACGGCGACGGATTTCCACTGGAATAACGACTTGGCCTTTATCGGAAACAGTGACGGTTAGCATGGCAGTACGATCCTCTTACATGGTAAGAATATTTTAGCATGCGTCAATGCACCGTGCAGACCATGCACGGATCGAAGGAACGGACGATGTGCTGCACGGCAACACTCTGGCCGCGGCCGTCCGAACTGTCGATGGTGGCGCCCACCAGGGCCGCCTCCAGCGCCCCCGGTGTGCCGGCGGCGTCGCGCGGCGAAAAGTTCCAACTGGTGGGGGCCACGATCTGGTAGTGCGCGATGCGGCCGTTCTCGATCTTCAGCCAATGCCCCAGGGCGCCGCGGGCCGCCTCCGACAGGCCAACGCCCTGCCCCTGCGCCGGCAGCGCCTGCACCTGGTGATACGGCTCATGCGCTTGCAGCGCCAGCAACCACTGTTCCATCAGCGGCAGGATACGGGCCATTTCCAGCAGACGCGCCAAAACCCGCGTGTACACGCTGCCGCCATGCGCCAGCGCCAGCGCACGGATCAGGGCCTGGCCATCCACCAGTTGCCGCGCAATGGCCCCGGTCTCGACCACCTGGCCGGCCAGCCGGGGTGCCTTGTTCCAGCTGTAGGCGCCCGGTTTGTCGATGTCGGGTTGGGTCAGGCCTTGCATCGGGTGCAAGGGCTGGCCCGCTTCACCCTCGGCCAGCCAGCTGTGCCGCGTGTCTTCACTGATCCGGCTGGCATCGAGCGCCAGCCGCTGCTGCAACTGGGCGTCCCAGACACCGCGGCCCAGCGCGTGAGAGCCGTCGACCTGGGCGTAAGCGCCGTAACTGAGGTAGCGCCCCGGTCCCGGCCCCAGGGCGGCCAGCTCCAGGTCAGCGGCAATGTCGAGGAACAGCGCCAGATCGCTGCCCTGGACGCGCGCCTGCCAGTGCGATAGATCAGCCAGACTGGCCAGCGCCGCCACTTCTTCCAGGGGCGCGCCGTACAAGGTTTGCTCCAGGAAAGCACGCATCTCGCGCAGGCGCGACAGCAGGCGCACGCGCTCGGTCGACTCAATGGCGCGCGAGGTGCCGCCCGGCAACAGGGCGCCGGAGTGCGGCCATTTGCCGCCCAGTGCGCCCATCAACTCCAGCCAGCGCGCGCGCGCCGCCAGCGCCGCGCGGTTGTGCAAGCCGCCACCGGCGCCCCCCACCAGCGCCGCGAAGCGCCGCTGCGTCTCGCCAAACCAGCGCCTAGGGGCATACACCTCGCGGGTGAAATCGGGCATGAAGAAGACGTAGAAATGCGTCAGGTGATCGGCCAGGTTTTCGCAGGCCAGCATCAGGTTGGTGGCATACAAGCCATTGGGCGGCATCACCACGCCCGAAGCATCGGCCAGGGCCTTGGCGGCAGCGACCGACTGCGAGACCGAGCAGATGCCGCAGATGCGCGGCGCGATGGTCAAGGCGTCGATCGGATCGCGCCCGACCAGCATGACTTCGAAGCCACGGTACATGGGCGCCTTGACACGCGCTTCAAGCACCCGGCCATCGGCCACCTCCAGCTCGACTTCGAGGTCGCCCTCGACGCGATTGAAGGGTCCCAGTATCAAACGGCTCATTTTCAGTTTTGCGCCTAGCGCAACCCGGTCTTGCGCGACACCGGCGGCAGTGCCAGATGGTCGCTGTGGGAATTTTTCTTGACGCGCTTGGGGGTGGCACTCTTGGACAGCGAGGCCAGCGCCACAAACCAGGCCTTGGGCATGTCGATCGGCAAGCCGATCGGGATACCGGCCAGCTTGGGCGTCAGATGAAACGGATGACCGGGACTTTGAAACCCCGGCTCGGTGCAACTGATGCAGGCGTAGCCGGCGCGCGTGCAGGAGCCGTAACCGTTCCACAAGCGGCTGTTGCAGTCGGCGTGCGCCTGCGTGCCCTTGCAGCCCATGTTCTCCATGGTGCAGCCCAGGTCCGAGGGTTTGGCGGCGCTGGCCTTGTACTCGTAATACTCGTTGCGCGTGCAACCGTGGTGCACCAGTTGATCGGCATAAAAACGCGGGCGCCCCAGCGGGTCCAGATCGGCGGCCGTCAACAAACCGGCGGCCAGCGCCATTAATGTGTCGGTGACCCAGCCGGGGTGCGTCGGACAGCCGGCAATGTTGATCACCGGCAAGCCGCCGCGAGCGCGAAAACCAGCCCCCAGCAAACCCCCTTGGCGCTCGTCCTCGTACTGCAGGCCGCAGGCGTCGGTCGGGTTGCTGCCGCTGGCCGTGATGCCGCCCCAGGCGGCGCAACTGCCCACCGCCAGCACATGCGTGGCGACGGCTGACAATCGGCGCACCCAGGCTATCATCGCAACACCGGTGCCGGCCAGCACATGGAAGCGCCCGCTGCCCTGCGGGCCGCGCAGCAGAGCACCTTCGATGCACAGCGCATCCAGCCGCACGCGGCCGGCCAGGCAGTCCTCCAGCAGGTCCAGCAAATCCTGCCCGCCTTGCAGCGACAAGGCGGGATGCCACAGCAGCTCTATGCCATTGCCGCGCAGCAAGGCCGGGAAGTTGACCGTGTCGGCGCACAGCAGCGACATGCTGCAGCCGCCACAGCCGCCGGACTGCAACCACAGCACATTAAGCGTCATGTAGTCCCCAGTTTCATGATTCGTTGGCCTCCCCGCTGGCAGCAGTCTATACCGTGCAGACCACGCACGGGTCGAAGGCGGCAGCCAGGGTGCGCGCCGCCGCCGTATCGTCCGGCGACAAAGCCGCCAAGGCATGCGCCAGCGCGCCGTCCGGGTGAAAATTCCACTCGGTCGGCGCCAGCACCCGGTAGTCCCGCACCCTGCCGTCGGCGTCAAGCTGCACCCAGTGCAGCAGCAGGCCACGGGCCATCTCGCACCAGCCCAGCGCCTGACCCTTGCCCAGACTCAGAGAACCCGTTGCCAGCAGCGGCGCACTGCCCTGGCTGGGTGTGCTGGGGTCGGCGGCGGCGAGTTCCACCAGTTCCAGCCAGCGCGCGCTCAGACGGGTCCAGGCGCTGGGCTGCGTCTGTGCCTGCCCGTGCCGCTGCCGCAGGCGTGACCAGGCGCCGGTTTCGGCACATTGGCCCAGCCAGGTCGGGCGCTGCACAAAGTCGGGCTCCTCCACCAGCGATCGCGCCAACTGACGCAAGCGGGCGCTCTGTAGCGCCGGGTCTTCATCCAGCAGGTCCAGGCAGCGCATCTGCGGTGCCAGCGCCTGTGCAATCGGCTGCCAGGCGGCCAGACAGTAGGCCGGCGCCAGCTGCGGCGCCTGCGCCCGGCACCATGCGGCGAAGGCATCCGGATCACGACAGGCGGCCAGCCAGGCAAGCACGGATTGACCCAGGACGTGCTGCTCCAACCAGGCACGCAAAGCAGCCAGCAACTGCCACGCCACCGCAGCATCCGTGACCGGGCTGGCGGTTCCCAGCGGCAGCGGACAGCCACTCAGCCAACCCAGGTTGCGGGCGTCGGCGTGCGCCTGCGGCAGCCGTTGCGGCCAGTCCAGCGCCATGCTGCGCAAGTGGTCGCGCGCGGTCTCCAGCCACAACAGCACCGGCGCTTCATTGAGCGGGACTGGTGACCCGACCTGCGCAGCGGCCAGCGCCAGGTTGGCGGTGCGGCGATGCGCGTGGGCACACAGGGTGAACACACTGCTCAGGCTGCGGCTGACTTCGCTGCCCCGTTGACCGCGCAGCAGACGTCCCAGACGCCCGGCCCCCAGCACCGGACGCTGGCCGACAATGCTGCGCGTCGTGCCGGGGTGCAACTGGTACTGCCCGCTGAGCGCTTCCCACGACGTCAGTTCAGTGCTCACAGTGCCGCCTTCACGGCCTCAACCCGTGCCTTGTGAATCAGCTCACCGATCAACTTGCCATTGACACCTTTTGCCATCGCGTCGGCAGCCACTGTGTCGGTAGCCACCGATTGCGCCGCCGTCAGTGCCGCCAACAGGCGGGCACGCTGCGGGTACGGCTCATCCTGCAAGCCGAGTCGGCCTCGTGCGTCGCATTCGCAGGCCAGCAAAATGGCGGCAAAGCGGGCCGGCTTGCGAATGGCATCGCAGCGCTCCAGCAAGCGCAGCATGGCTGCCGCACCCAGGTCAGCGCTGCGGTGAATGTTGCCGTGCTCGCGCGCCACCACATCGGCCAGTTCGCGACACTCGGTAGGCACGCGCAGACGCTCGCAAACGCCCTTCAGCAGGCGCGCGCTGCGTTCCTCATGACCCAGGTGGCGCGGCAGCAGATCGACCGGCGTGGTGCCCTTGCCAAGGTCATGCAACAGGCAGGCTACGCGCACCGGCAGCGCTGTCTTGAGTTGCGCGCTCAGGTCCAGCACCAGCATCAGGTGCACACCGGTGTCGATCTCGGGGTGGTATTCGGCGCGCTGCGGCACACCCCACAGTCGGTCCACCTCGGGCAGCAGGCGCGCCAGCGCGCCGCAATCGCGCAGCACGGCGAACATGCGCGACGGCGTGTCTTCCATCAGCCCCTTGGCCAGCTCTTGCCAGACGCGCTCGGCCACCAGGTGATCGACTTCGTCCTCCAGCACCATCTCACGCATCAGCGCCATGGTCTCGGGCGCCACCGTGAAGTCGGCAAAGCGTGCCGCCAGCCGTGCCACGCGCAGCACGCGCACCGGGTCTTCCCGAAAAGCCGGCGTCACATGGCGAAACACCCGTGCCGCCAGATCGCGCTGCCCGCCATAGGGGTCGATCAGCGTCAATTCGCTGATGTCAAAGCTGCCGTCAGACCGGAGGGAATCGGCAGCGGCAGCGATCGCATTGACGGTCAGATCGCGGCGCGACAGATCCTGCTCCAGCGTCACATCGACGCTGGCGTTGAAGGCAAAGCCGTGGTAGCCACGCGCCGTCTTGCGCTCGGTGCGGGCCAGCGCGTACTCGTCCTTGGTGCGCGGATGCAGAAAGACCGGGAAGTCACGCCCCACCGGCAGGTAGCCCTGCGCCACCATCGCCTCGGGCGTGCTGCCCACCACGACCCAGTCGCGGTCCTTCACCGTCAGCCCCAACAAGGCATCACGCAACGCTCCGCCAACCAGGTATGTTTGCATGCTTGGCAGTTTACCCAAATGGGTCATGCGGCGGCATCGAGACTTGGCCGCCCCTCAATCCAGCGTCTGCCGGTAGCGCTTGAGGGCGATGACGCCGGCGACGAACAGAAAGGCCAGCATGGGCCACAGTTCCGGCAGCACTTGCGCCGCCGTGTTGCCCTTGAGCAGGATGCCGCGCACGATGCGCAGAAAATGGGTCAGCGGCAGCACCTCGCCGATCCACTGCGCCCACACCGGCATGGCCCGGAACGGGAACATGAAGCCCGACAGCAGCATCGACGGCAGGAAGAAAAAGAAGGTCATCTGCACCGCCTGCAACTGATTGCGCGCGACCGTGGAAAAGGTGAAACCGACCGCCAGATTGGCGACGATGAAAACACCTATCATGGCCATCAGCAGCGCAAAGCTGCCGACCATGGGCACCTCGAACAGCAGGAAAGCGGCCGCCATGACAACCCCCAACTGAAGATAGCCGATCACCACATTGGGCAGGATCTTGCCGACCATCACTTCGCTGGGGCGCACCGGTGTCGCCAGCAGGTTTTCCATGGTGCCGCGTTCGCGCTCGCGCGTCATGCCCAGCCCCGTCAGCATCACCATGGTCATGGTCAGTATGGTGCCTATCAGGCCCGGCACGATGTTGTAGCGCGACAGTCCCTCCGGGTTGTAGCGTTTGTGAATCCGCAGCTCGAACGGCGCCGGCGTGCCCTGCAAGGCGCGCAGCGGCCCGGTCAGATCGTGGCGCAGCGCCTGGCTTGCCACCAGATTGAGCGCCGCCAGCGCGTTGCCGGATGCGGAAGGGTCAGTGGCATCGACCGAGACCAGAATCGCCGGCATCTCGCCGCGCACCACATCGCGTGAAAAGTTGGCCGGTATGACGACCAGAAACTGGGCCTGCCCGTTGGCGATCAGCGCTTCGCCCTGGCTCTCGCTGATGCCGCTGTGGCTGACGCGAAAATAGCCGGTGTTTTGCAGGGCAGCGACAAAGCTGCGCGCCATGGCGCTGTTGTCGCTGCTGACCACGGCCGTCGGCAGGCCTTTCGGGTCGGTGTTGATGGCGTAGCCGAACAACACCAGCTGCAGGATCGGAATCCCCACCGCCATGGCGAAGGTCAGGCGGTCGCGCATCATCTGCTGGAATTCCTTGATGAAAACCGCCAGCATGCGGTGCCATGAAAATCGTGTCATGCGTCCACCCCAAGCCGGTCGCCGGCAGCCGAGAAATTGTCCTGGGCGCGCGCAATCAGACTGATGAAAACGTCCTCCAGATTGGCTTCGGTCGGCGTCACGCGCAAGCCTGGCTGCTGCCGCACATTCTTCAGCGCTTGCTCCACCAGCTCGCCGTCTTGTCCGGCCACGTGCACCGCGTTGCCGAAGGCCGCCACGCTCAGGACGCCGGGCGCTGCCTTGAGCGGCTCCAGCAAGGCCTGCACGCCCTGGCCTTCGATGGACCAGACTTTCAAGTTCGAGCTTTCAATGATTTCGCGCTCCGAGCCGCGCGCCAGAATGTTGCCGTAAGCGATGTAGACCAGGTCGTGGCAGCGCTCGGCTTCGTCCATGTAATGCGTGGACACCAGCACAGTGATGCCCTGCGCCGCCAGCTGGTGAATCTGGTCCCAGAAGTCGCGCCGCGCCTTCGGATCGACGCCGGCGGTGGGCTCGTCCAGCAACAGCAATCGGGGCTCATGGATCAGACAGGCGGCCAGCGCCAGGCGCTGCTTCCAGCCACCCGACAGAGTGCCCGCCAGTTGCTGCTGGCGCGCGGTGAGCCCGAGCCGCTCCAGCGCCAGATCGACCGCCGCACGGCGCTGCGCAAGACCAAACAGGCGCGCCACAAAGTCGAGGTTCTGCCGAATCGAGAGATCGTCGTAGAGACCGAACTTCTGCGTCATGTACCCGACCTGGCGCTTGATCGCACGTGCCTCCTGGATGATGTCCAGGCCCAGGCATTGGCCGCTGCCGGCATCGGGTGTCAACAGGCCGCACAGCATGCGGATGGTGGTGGTTTTTCCGCTGCCGTTGGGGCCTAGAAAACCGCAAATCCGTCCGGCGCCCACTTGCAGATCTATGTGATCGACGACGGCGCGACCGCCGTAATTCTTGGTCAGTCCGCTGACGTCAATCGCCAGTGGGCTCATGGCGCGCGCCCGGTGGCCGCTGGCCGCACGTCCAGCGGCTGCCCGGGATGCAACAGCGTGCCTTGCGGGGAATCCGGGCTGGCTTCCACCAGGTACACCAGTTTGGCGCGCTGGGCGTTGGAATAGATGACCGGCGGCGTGTATTCGACCTGGGTCGCGATGCGGGTCACGTGGGCCGCGATGGGGGCCGGGCAGCCGTCACAGCTCAGCAGCACGGCCTGGCCCGGTGTGACCTGGGCCAGTTGGGCCTCGGGCACAAAGAAGCGCGCCTTCACGTTTTGCGGCGGCAGCAAGGCCAGCACCGCTTGACCGGCAGGAACGAATTCGCCGGCGCGAAAAAACACCTCCGACACCAGAGCATCCAGCGGCGCCGTCTGTTGCTTTTGTCCTTCACGCCATTTGCTTTGGCGCAAGGCTTCGCTCGCCGCCGTCGCCGTCGCCTGCGTCGCCACACGTTCGTCCTCGCGGGCCGGCAGACGGGCCACGCGCAGGGCGGCCGTGAGTTCGGCCACGCGGGCCTGCGCCTGCGCGACGGCCGTGCTGGCATCGTCCAGCCGCGACTTCGAAATGAAACCTTGGGTTACCAACTGTTGCTGCCGCGCCAATTCGCTTTGCATGAAGACAGCGCTGGCCTGCGCTTGCGCCAGTTGCGCCTGGGTCACGGCAATTTCATCGCTGCGCCGTCCCTTGTCCAGGTTGGTGGCTTGCGCGCGGGCGCTGACCAGGCGGGCTGCCGCCTCGTCGCTGGCGCCGCGCTCGGCTTCGGCGTCCAGCGCAAACAAGACGGCATTTTTGACCACTGTTTGCCCCGCTTGCACAGCCATGGCTTCGAGCCGGCCGGCCAGCGGTGCGGCGATGTAAACGTAATCGCCTTCGGCGTAGCCGGACCAGCCCGGCGTGGGCCGTTCCGAGCAGGCCACCAGCCCCAGCAGAACAGGGCATAACAGCAGACAGCGCGATAGGGATATTCGATCATGCATGATGAAGCTTCTTTCTTTTACCGGCCAGCGCGGCCAGGGCGCGGTCAACCCGTTCGGCAATGCCTTTGTCGCTGAGCACGTCCGAATAGACTTGCGTTGAGAATTGGGGCGGTGCCATGCCCATGCGAACGGCACTGGGTGCCAGCAACATCGGCGCCACCACCGCGCCCATCAAAAAAGTGAAGCGCTGCATCGGCGCCATGGGCGCAACGGCGCCGTCCCGCTCCGCCTCGGCCAGCAATGCCATCAACAACTCAAGATGGCGCGCGCCGTTCTGCCGCAAAAACTCAAGCGCCACCAGCTCGCCGCCAGCGGCATCGGTCCAGACGCGCGCAATCCACTGACCATGCTCGCGCATCAGGCGTCCCAACAAGCACAAGGCCTGGCGCAAGCGCTCCAAGGCGACGCCGGATTGCGCAACCTGAAAGTGCAACTGGGAAAACATTTCGTCGTACATCTGTTGCAGCAGGGTACGCAAAAAGATTTCCTTGCTCTTGAAGTGGTAATGAAACATGCCGACGTTGACCTGCGCATGCTGGGCCAGCAGCCGCAACGAAAGCCCGGCACAGCCATGCCGCGGGAATAGCTCGCGGCCGCTTTGCAGCAGAATTTGATCGATATTGCGGGATGGACGGGGCATGATGAAGCACGTTCCAAACATTACTAGCCAATTGACTAATAATCGAATTGTGCGCGTCGCGCAGCCTTCGGTCAAGCGCCTTGTTTCTTCATGCCGATAAGGCGGCGTATTGACAATAGATACACATTGACTTAAGATTGCCGCATCTGTTGTCTATGCCACCCAAGGAAACTTTCATGCGTGATGCCGCCATCAACCTGCGCGCTCTTCCCGATCAACGCGCGCTCATTGACCACGCTGCTCAATTGCTTGGCAAGAACCGCTCGGACTTCATGCTGGAGGCCGCCTGCGACAAAGCACGCTCGGTGATGCTGGATCAGGTGTTCTTCGGCCTGGACGCCGACCGGTTTCGTCAGTTCACGAAATTGCTGGACGCGCCACCGAAGCCCAATCCGGGCCTTGATCGCCTGATGGCCGTCAAGGCGCCCTGGACCAATGCCAAGGCATGAACCTGCAACTGTCGGCACCAACGCCACTGGCCAGCGCCCACCAGGTGAATGAATTCGAGTGCGGTGAGCCGGTCCTTGACGAGTGGCTCAAACGGCGGGCCATGGCCAACCAATTGAGTGGCGCCACTCGGACGTTTGTCGTGGCGGATCAAGACCAGCGTGTCTACGGCTATTACGCCCTGGCTGCCGGCGCCGTAGCGCACAAGCTGGCAAGCAGCGCGGTACGTCGCAATATGCCCGACCCGATCCCTGTCATGGTGTTGGCCCGTCTAGCCGTCGACACCCGCGCACAAGGCATCAAGCTGGGGGCCGCCATGCTGCGCGATGCGGTCAACCGGGCCGTTGCCGTGTCGGAAAACGCCGGCGTCAGGGCCTTGCTGGTGCACGCTCTGCATGACCGGGCCAGACTGTTCTATGAACATTACGGGTTTCAGGTGTCGCCGACGCATCCGCTGACGCTGATGTTGCGACTGAACATCGCAAGACCCGGCTAGTTCTCTTTCTGAAGCCCATGCCTGCTTCTTCAACAAAATACAAAACCTTGTCTGTCTTCCCACATGAACCACCCCGCTAGCTCCTGGCTTAAAACGGCCGTCGCCCTGATCGAGGCCGACTACCAGCGCAGTGCCGATACCCACTTGATTGCCCTACCCCTGCCCGGCTTTGCCAGGCTGGGCATAGACCTGTATTTGAAGGACGAGTCGACCCACCCGACCGGCAGCCTGAAACACCGGCTGGCGCGTTCGCTGTTCCTGTATGGACTGTGCAACGGCTGGATAGTCCAGGGCTCCACCGTGGTCGAAGCATCCAGCGGCTCCACCGCTGTGAGCGAAGCCTATTTTGCGCGGCTGCTGGGCTTGCCTTTCATTGCGGTGATGCCGCGCAACACCTCGCCGGAAAAAATTGCGCAGATCGAGTTCTATGGCGGACGCTGCCATTTGGTCGACAGCGCCTTGCAGGTCTACGACGAAGCACTGGCCCTGGCGCGGCAAACGAACGGCCACTACATGGACCAGTTCACCTATGCCGAGCGCGCCACCGACTGGCGCGGCAACAACAACATTGCGCAAAGCATGTTCAGCCAGATGGCGCGCGAGCGGCACCCGATTCCGCGCTGGATCGTGGTCGGTGCCGGCACCGGCGGCACCAGCGCCACCATAGGCCGCTACGTGCGCTACCAGCGCCACGACACCCGGCTCTGCGTGCCCGATCCGCAAGGCTCCGTGTTCGGCGAATACCACCGCAGCGGCGACGCCAGCCTGACCGGCCCGGGCTCCAACATCGAGGGCATAGGCCGCCCACGGGTGGAGGCCAGTTTCATCCGCACCCTGGTGGACCGCATGCTGGAAGTGAGCGACCTGGATTCGGTGGCCGCCATGCGCCTGCTGTCCGAGTTGCTGGGACGCAAGGTCGGACCGTCCACCGGCACCAACTTCATCGGCATGCTGAACCTGGCCTGCGAGATGCGCGAGCGAGGCCAGCAGGGCTCCATCCTGTCGCTGCTGTGCGATGCCGGTGAGCGCTATCTGCCCAGCTACCACGATGCCGCCTGGGTGCAAGCCAGGTTCGGCGACTGCGGCCCGGCGCTGGCGCGCCTGAAGCTTCAGTTGGCCTGAGCCCACCATGCCTGCAAGCCGGTCCGGCATCTCGCGACGACAGTTGCTGGCGGCGGGTCTGGCGACTGCCATGTCGCCCTTGCCGGCAACAGCGCTAGTGCCGTACCAGCTGCAATTTCCGCGTGACCTGGGCAGCCACGCCGACTTCGCCATCGAGTGGTGGTATATCACCGGCCGCCTGCTTTCGGGGCGGCGGGAATTCGGTTTTCAGTTGACTTTCTTCCGCTCCCGGGTGCCGACGACGCAGAACATGACATCGGCTTTTGCCGCCAAGCAATTGATCTTTGCCCATGCCGCCGTGACCGACGTGGCTGGCAAAAAATTGTGGCACGACCAGCGCATTGCGCGTCAAGGTTTTGAGGTCGCGCAGACCAGTGAAACCGACACCCAGCTCAAGCTGCGCGACTGGTCACTGCGACACACCGCCACGCAATATCAGGCCCGGGCTGCCAGCAGCGATTTTGAAATTGATCTATCGCTGCGCGAAAGCCAGCCCCTGCTGCTGCAAGGCGACAGGGGCCTGTCGCGCAAGGGGCCGCAGGAACAGCAGGCCAGCTATTACTACAGCCTGCCGCAACTGCAGGCCAGCGGCACCCTGGGCTTGGGAAAGCAGCGCCTGCCGGTGCAGGGCACTGCCTGGCTGGACCACGAGTGGAGCCAGTCGCTGCTCGGACAACAGGCGGTGGGTTGGGACTGGATCGGCATGAACCTGCTGGACGGCAGCACCCTCACCGCCTTTCGCCTGCGCGACCAGTCTGGCAACGCGCTATGGGACGGCGGCTCTTTTCGCCGCCCCGGCATGGGCGCGGCGCCGCACGTGTTCAGCCACGGAGAAGTCATCTTCAAGCCGCTGCGCAGTTGGACCAGCCCGCTGACGCGAGCCAGCTACCCGGTCGAGTGGCTGGTCCAAACGCCCACCGGCTTCTACACCGTGAAGGCGGTCATCGACAACCAGGAACTCGACAGCCGCGCCTCCACCGGCGCGGTCTACTGGGAGGGCTTGAGCGAGTTGTTCGACAGCCAGGGAAGACTGCTGGGACGCGGCTATCTGGAGATGACCGGTTACGCCCAAGCGCTGCGCTTGTAACTGTGTCCGATCAATGCGCCCCGGCGCCGGCATCGACCGGGTCTCCAACGGCAGGAACACGCTTGGGTCGCGACAGCCACACGACGGGAATCAGCAGCAGAAAAATCAGCGCCGAGGCAAAGAACACGTCGTTGGCGCCCAGCATATAAGACTGCTGATCCACCAAGCGGTTCACCTGCGCCAGTGCCTGCTCGGGCGTGAAACCCGCGCTGCCCATGCCCGTGAGCACCTGGGTCGCGGCAAAGTTGCCCGAGTTGATGGATTCCGCCAGTTGTGCATGGTGCATGGCGGCGCGGTCCTGCCAGACCGTGGTGGCAATGGAGGTGCCGAACGAGCCGGCCACAATCCGCACAAAACTGGACAGGCCGGAGGCGGCCGGTATCTTGTCGGGCGCGATGCCCGACAGCAGGATGACCGACAGGGGAATGAAGAAGCACGACATGGCGATACCCTGGATCAGCGTGGGTATCAGGATGGTGCCGAAGTCGGCCTGGGTGTTGAAATGCGAACGCATGATGAGCACCAGTGCAAACACCAGAAAGGCAAAACTGGCCAGGTAGCGCGGGTCCACCTTGTAGATGTTTTTACCCACGATGGGCGACAGGATGATGGCGAACAGGCCCACCGGCGCCAGCAACATGCCGGCGTCGATCGAGGGGTAGCCCATGAACTGCTGCAGCCACAAGGGCAGCAGCACCACGTTGCCGAAGAACAGGCCGTAGCCCATGGCGATGGCCACCGTGCCGGACCAAAAGTTGCGCTGCTTGAACAGCCGCAAGTCCACCACCGGATGTTCCTCGGTCAGTTCCCAGGCCAGGAAAAAAGCGCCGCCAACCAGGGCCACCAGACCCAGCCCCACCACCTCGGGTGAATGAAACCAGTCCAGCTCCTTGCCCTTGTCCAGCATGATCTGCAGCGCGCCCACCCATAGCACCAGCAGGCCCAGACCGACACCGTCGATCGGCAGTTTATGGGTCACGCTTTCGCGCTTGTGGTAAATGCTCCAGACCATGAAGGCCGACAGCAGACCGACCGGGATGTTGATGTAAAAAATCCAGGACCAGTTGATGTTGTCGGTGATCCAGCCGCCCAGCAACGGCCCCAGCACCGGCGCCACCAGTGTCGTAATGGCCCACAGACCCATCGCCAGACCGGCCAGCGCCGGCGGGTAACTCGATAGCAACAAACCCTGCGACAGCGGAATCATGGGACCGGCGACAAAACCCTGCAAGGCGCGGAACACGATCAGCATCGTCATGTTGGGCGCCAGGCCGCACATCCAGGAGGCCAGCACGAACATCAGGACGCTGGTGATGAACAAACGTACCTGGCCGAAGCGCTGCGACAGCCAGCCGGTCAGCGGCAGCGCGATGGCGTTGGCGACGCCGAAGCTGGTGATGACCCAGGTGCCCTGGTTGGTGCTGACGCCCAGGTCACCGGCGATGGCCGGCAGCGAGACGTTGGCAATCGACGAGTCGAGCACGTTCATGAAAGTGGCCAGCGACAGTGCAATGGTGCCCCACAAACGGGCCGAGCCTTGCAGTGGCGCCATCGGGGCCGATTGAGCTAGGGTCGCCATAAGGTGCCAGTTTCAGGGGCGGCCCATATTGGCCGCAATGATTTTTCGCACTTCCTCGGCCGCACCGCTGTCTTGCGACTCAAAGACCGAGGTTTGCACCAGGGCGGCGGGGCGCGGCGCATCGGCCAGCATCTTGCCGTCCTGCTGGCTGACATCCACCGTGGCCAGCATCGACAAGCCGACGCGCAACGGGTTTTGCGCCACCTGGGCGGCGTCCAGCGCCACCCGCACCGGCACGCGCTGCACCACCTTGATCCAGTTGCCGGTGGCGTTTTGCGCCGGCAACAGGGCAAAGGCGGCACCGGTGCCCATGCCCAGACCGCTGACCGTCCCTTTGTATTCGACCTGTCTGCCGTACAGATCGGCCGTCAGATTGACGCTCTGGCCGATGCGGATGTTGCGCAACTGCACTTCCTTGAAATTGGCGTCCACCCACAGTTGATTCAGCGGAATGATGGCCATCAAAGGCGTACCGGCCGCCACGCGCTGGCCGAGTTGCACGCTGCGCCGCGCCACATAACCGTCGACCGGTGCCGGCAAGGCGGCACGCTGGGTCGCCAGCCAGGCTTCGCGCAGCTTGGCGGCTGCCGCCTGCACACTGGGGTGCTTGTCGATGGCGGTGCCATCGGTCATGGCCTGGTTGCTGCGCAACTGTTCTTTCGCCGCCGTGACGCCCGCCAGCGCCGCGGTCAGGGCAGATTTGCCATTCGCCAGTTGGGTTTGCGCGTGGTTGAGTTCTTCCTTCGAGACCGCGCCGTTCTGGATCAGCGACTGGCGCCGATTCAAGTCATCGGTAGCGCGCGCAATTTCACTCTGCGCCTTCGCCACATCGGCCTCGCGCAAGGCTATTTGAGCCGTCAGCGTGCTATTGTTGGCATACAGGGTGCGCACCTGGCGCACCACTTGCGCCAGACCGGCCCTGGCCTGCTCCAACGCCACGCTGGCGTCGGCCGGATCGAGCTTGACCAGCGGCTGACCGGCTTTCACGTAATCGGTGTCGTCTGCCAGGATCGCCATCACGGTGCCGCCGATCTGCGGCGTGATCTGAATCACGTTGCCCTGCACGTAGGCGTTGTCGGTCGACTCGTAGTGGCTGGCCACCAGCCATTCGTAGGCGGCCCAGCCCAGGCCGGCCAGGACCACCACGCCGGTCAGCGTGAGCAAGGCCTTTTTGCGGGCCGGGTTGGCAGCGGCGCGCGGCGCCGGGATAGAGGTTTGAGATGAGGTCATGACAATAGGGGCGAATAGAGGGAGAACAATTTATTTCCGGGCCGTGGCAGGGGGCAGATCGGCGCGGTAGCCGCCACCCAGAGCGCGCATCAGGGCAACCTGGCTGTCGAGGGCCCGGGCCGCCAGATCGACACCTTGGCGGCGCTGATTGAGCACCGCCGTTTCGGCGTTCAGGAGGCTGAGCCGATTGACCAGCCCGGCCTCAAAGCGCTGCAAGGCGATCTGATAGGCGTTTTCGGCGGAGGCTTGCGCCGCGCGCTGCTCGGTCTGCTGACGGCCAATCGACTGCACCGAGGCGAGTTGATCGGCGACCTCGCGCACGGCCTCGATCACGGCGGCGTTGTAGCTCTCGATAGCGGCGTCCAGATCGGCGGCCTTGCCGCGCAGGTTGGCGCGCAAGCGGCCACCGTCGAACAGCGGCAGCCGCACGGCCGGCCCGACACCCCACTGTTCGCTGCCGGCGCCCAGCAAGCGATCCAGCCCAATGCTGGAGAAACCGGCAAAGGCCACCAGGTTGACGTTGGGGTAGAACTGGGCGCGGGCGCTGCTGACATCCCGGGTCGCGGCCTCGACCCGCCAGCGTGCCGCGGCGATGTCGGCGCGACGCCCCAGCAGATCCGACGGCAGGGTAGCCGCGACGGCTGCATTTTTGATCGCCGCCATGGGCGGTAGCTCGATCGCCAGCGCCGCCTGCGGCTGACCCAGCAAAGCGCCCAGTGCATGACGCCCCAGCGTCAACTGCTCCTGCAGGCCCTCGATCTGCAGGCGCGCATCGGGCAGGGTTCCTTCGCTTTGCCGCAGTTCAAGGCGGGTATCCAGACCGGCGTTGACGCGGTCCCGCACCAGAGTCAGTGTTTGCGTGCGTTGCGCCAGCAGGCGTTGCGCCACAACCAGTTGCTCGTTCAAACGTACCAATTGGAAGTAGCTGCGGGCCACGTTGCTGGCCAGCAAGGTCCGGGCGGCGGCGGCGTCGGCCTCGCTGGCGCGCACGCTGCCCAGCGCGGCATCCAGTGCGGCACGGTTTTTACCAAAAAAATCCAGCTCCCAACTGCCGCTGAGTTGCGCCGTTCCGGTCTCGTAAATGGAACCGGCCAGCGGGGGTGGATAGAGGCCGTTGGCGGTGAACTTCTGCTGCATGGCATCCAGCCCCGCGACTAGTTGCGGAGCGTCGGCCGCGCCGGTCGCGTCGGCACCGGCTTGGGCCCGGAGCAGCCGGGCCTGCACAATTTTGAGCGAAGGGTTGCTGGCCAACGCTTGGTCCATCAAGCGGTTCAGTTGCGCGTCGCCAAACTCGCGCCACCACTGGCCGTCGAGCGCCAGCGTTGCGTCTGGCGCTGTCGGCAGGCCCAGGGAGGAAGCATCGCGCAAGCTGGCGGGAGCCGGGAGATCGGACAGGCCGGCGCAAGCCGACAAGCCCAGGGCCGCGAGCAGCAGCACTGCCGATCGCGCTAATAGGTCAGGCTTCATGGCTGCCTCCGGAAGTGGGTGGGGTTTGGGCTTGGGCGTTGTCCAGGATGCGGCGCAAAAAGCCCTTCAAGGCCTGAAATTCGTCGTCCGAAAAACCGGCCAGATGGGCGTTTTGCACGCGGCACAGCACCTCGGGTATGCCGGCCGCCACCGAACGCCCTTCGTCCGTCAACTCGATATTGACAACACGCCGGTCTTCGACCGATCGCACCCGATGACACAGACCTTTGGCTTCCAGCCGGTCCAGCAGACGCGTCATGGCGCCGGCATCGAGCTGGCACTCGCGCGCCAGTTCGGCCACGGTGGAAGCTTTGCCCATGAACAGCTTGAACAAGGGGATCCATTGGGCATTGGTCAGGTCGACCGGTTCGAGCTGGCGCTCGATTTCCTGCGCCACGGCCGTCAACACGCGCCGCATCAGATAGCCCACGCTGTTTTCCGGCATGTAGCCCTCGGTGCAGTAAAACTGCCTTGCCACGCACACCGCTTCCGCGGGCTTGGCATCGGGGCTGAGGGATTTTTTTGAGGAACGCATAAGGTCGGCGATATTATTTGCTTAGGCATTTATTGTCAAGGCTTTGTTTGGTACGGCAACGTTTTCTGCACTTTTTGGCTACACTGCGAAGCATGTCTACGCCTGCCCCCGCCAAAGCCTCGCCGCGTTCACTGTCGGGCTTGCTTCCGTTCCTGCTGCCCTACCGTGGCCGCATCGCCCTGGCGCTGCTGTTTCTGGTGTTGGCCGCGGTCGCCACGCTGGCTTTTCCGGTGGCCTTGCGCAGCCTGATCGACGCTGGCCTGGTGCAAACCGACAAAGGCGCGCAGGTGATGGCTATGCGCGAGCATTTTGTCGCGCTCTTTGCCGTGGCGGTGGCGCTGGGGCTGTTTTCGGCGGCGCGCTTTTACATGGTGAGCTGGCTCGGCGAACGCGTCACCGCCGATTTGCGCAACGCGGTCTACGGTCACGTGCTGCAACAGAGCCCCGAATTTTTCGAGACCACGCAGACCGGCGAAGTGCTGTCGCGCCTGTCGGCCGACACCACGCTGGTGCAGACCGTGGTGGGCTCGTCGCTCTCCATGGGCTTGCGCAACACCGTGATGGGAATCGGCGCGCTGGGCATGCTGATCTGGACCAACCCCTATGTCATGTTCCAGGTGCTGGGCGTGCTGGTGCTGGTGGTCGTTCCGTCCCTGTGGTTCGGCCGGCGCGTGCGCAAGCTGTCACGGGCCAGCCAGGACCGCATCGCCGATTCCAGCGCCATGGCGGCCGAGGTGCTGAACGCCATTCCCGTGGTGCAAAGCTATACCGCCGAGGGCCGCGAGGCCGCACGCTTCAACGCCTCCACCGACAAGGCCTTCAGGACCGCGGTGCGGCGCACCAAGGCGCGCTCGGTGCTGGTGGCTTTCATCATCATCGCCACCTCCGCCGCGCTGCTGTGGGGCTTGTACCAGGGCACCCAAGCGGTGATGGCCGGGCGCATCAGTGCCGGCGATCTGGGCCAGACGGTGATGTACGTCATCATCCTGGCCAGCGCTTTTGCGATTTTGGGCGAGGTCTACGGCGACCTGCTGCGCGCCGCCGGTGCCACCGAGCGCTTGATGGAGTTGCTGGCGAGCCGCTCGCCGATCGCATCGCCGGCGAATCCGGTGCCAGCCCCGGCGCAGCTCGCCGGCAGCGCGATCCAATTTGAAGGCATCAGTTTCAACTACCCGTCGCGCCCGAATCAGGCGGCGCTGAAGGATTTTTCCTTGACGGTCAAACCGGGCCAGACCGTCGCCATCGTGGGCCCCAGCGGCGCCGGAAAAAGCACCGTGTTCCAGTTGTTGCTGCGCTTTTACGACCCGGCATCGGGCCGCATCGTGCTGGACGGCGTGCCGACCCGCGAACTGTCCCTACATGACTTGCGCCAGCGCATCGGCATCGTGCCGCAGGACGCGGTCATCTTCTCCAGCAGCGCGCTGGAGAACATTCGCTATGGCAAGCCTGCGGCCAGCGACGAAGAAGTCAAGGCCGCCGCGCAAGCGGCTTTTGCGCACCAGTTCATCAGTGCCTTGCCGGAGGGTTACGACACCTTCCTGGGCGAGCGCGGCGTGCGCCTGTCCGGCGGCCAGCGCCAGCGCATTGCCATTGCCCGCGCCATGTTGAAAAATCCACCGCTGCTGCTGCTGGACGAGGCCACCAGCGCACTGGACGCCGAAAGCGAACGCATGGTACAGGCCGCGTTGGAGAGCGCCATGCTGGGCCGCACCACGCTGGTGATTGCGCACCGCCTGGCAACGGTGCAACAGGCCGACCTGATCGTGGTACTGGACCACGGTCAACTGGTGGAACAAGGCACGCACGCCCAGTTGGTGGCGCGCGGCGGCGTTTATGCCGGGCTGGCGGCGCTACAGTTCAACGCCTGAGGGTAACCGTGTCGTGCCTGGCTTGACCCGGCATCCATGCTGTCGGGTGTCATGGATCCCGGATCAGGTCCGGGATGACAGCCGGGGACGCAATGACAGCCATCGGGCCTGCGCCTCAGACCAACTGGCGCAGTTGCCGCAAGGCCACCGACACCGGTGCCAGGTCGGCAGCCTGCGTGCCGATGTCGGTCAGCAGCCGGCACAGGCGCTCAATCGCCGGGCCGTGTTGCTCGCGCCAGGCACTGAGCGCTTCCTGCCTCGAAAGCAGGCCGCGCGTGATCTGGCTGGCGATCGAATAGACGTCGTCCCGGGCACTGGCGCGGGCCTGGGTTTGCCACAAGGTGTCGGTCGGTAGCCGGTTGATCTGGGCGCGCCAGCCGGTCAGTCCCAGTTCGGCGTCGACGCCGAAATAAGCCCGCGCCGCCTGTTCCAGAGCGATGCTGGCATGTTGTGCCAGATCGACCAGGTCCAGCGCCGGGAAGATGAAGTCCAGCGCCGTCAAACTTTGCGCCAACGTCGGCTCGACACCGGCATTCACCAGCGCCTGTGCCGCGTGTTGCCAGCTGGCATTGGCGCTGGCCGGCAGCCAGTCCGCGAGATGCGCCCGCAACTCGCGCGCCGCCGGTTGATAGCACTGGATCAGGGTCGGCAAATCGGTGCTTTGCGTGCGCACGCGCAGCATCCAGCGCGAGGCGCGCTGGGCAATCGCTGTCAGCTTGGTCAGCAAATCAAGCTGTAGTCTGGCATCGACCCGGTAGTCCAGGGCATCGATCTGGTCCCACAAGGGTTCCAGGTCGAAGATCTCGCGCGCCAGCGTGAAGGCCCGGATCACATCGGCCGCCGTGGCGGCGGTCTCGGAGGCGATGAAGTTGACGAAGGTGGCACCGGTGCGGTTGACCACCGTGTTGCTGAGGAAGGTGGCAATGATCTCGCGCTTGAGCGGATGGGCGGCGATCGCGGCGCCGAACTTCTCGCTCAGCAGGGGCGGGAAATAGGCTTTCAGGGCACGGCTGAAGAACGGGTCGTCCGGCAGATTGCTGCTCACCAGTTC
This sequence comes from Rhodoferax sp., assembly GCF_028714215.1. Taxonomy (GTDB): domain Bacteria; phylum Pseudomonadota; class Gammaproteobacteria; order Burkholderiales; family Burkholderiaceae_C; genus Rhodoferax. The sequence goes on from NZ_JAQTMS010000022.1 coordinate 26,585, forward strand.
ATCGAACACCGACATCTTGGCGTAGGCCAGCAGCACCGCATTTTCAGGCGCCGTGAGACCCGCCTTGCGCGCCTTGCGGCGAGCGATTTCTTCGTCCGTCGGCAAGAATTCGATGGCCCGGTCCAGCCGTCCATGGCGCTCCAGCCACTGCATCAGGCGCTGCTGCCCATCGAGCAGGTAAAGCGCGCGGTAGCCGGCAATGTCGAGTGCCTGGGTCTGGTAATAGTTGTCGGTCAGCACCAGCAGGCCCACTTCGTCGGTCATCGATGCCAGCACGTCGTTGCGCTGCTTGAGCGTCAGGTCACCGGCCTCCACCACGCTGCCCAGCAGGATCTTGATGTTGACCTCATGGTCCGAGCAGTCGACACCGGCCGAGTTGTCGATCGCATCGGTGTAGATCAGGCCGCCTTTCTGCGCGTACTCGATGCGGCCGTTCTGGGTGCAGCCCAGGTTGCCGCCCTCGGCCAGCACCTTGCAGCGCAACTCATTGCCATTGACACGGAAAGCATCGCTGGCCTTGTCGCCGACCTGGGCATGGGTCTCGAAAGTGGCTTTGACGTAAGTGCCGATGCCGCCGTTGTAGAGCAGATCGACCGGTGCCTGCAGAATGGCCCGCAGCAATTCCACCGGCGTCAGCTCCTCGGCGTCGATCCCCAGCACGGCGCGCGCTTCGGGGCTCAGCGTGATCGACTTGGCGCTGCGTGCGTAAACGCCGGCGCCGGGTGACAGCAGCGCCTTGTCGTAGTCGTCCCAGCTTGAGCGTGGCAGCTCAAACAGGCGCTGGCGCTCGGCATGCGAGCGTTGCACGTCCGGATTCGGATCGATGAAGATGTGCCGGTGGTCGAACGCCGCCACCAGCTTGATGTGCTTGGACAGCAGCATGCCGTTGCCGAACACGTCGCCCGACATGTCGCCAATGCCGGCCACCGTGAAGGCGGTGGTCTGGGTGTTGACGGACAGGGCGCGGAAGTGCCGTTTCACCGACTCCCAGGCACCGCGCGCGGTGATGCCCATCTTCTTGTGGTCGTAACCGACCGAGCCGCCGGAGGCAAACGCATCGCCCAGCCAAAAACCGTAGTCGGCCGACACGCTGTTGGCAATATCCGAGAAAGTGGCGGTACCTTTGTCGGCCGCCAGCACCAGGTAGGGGTCGTCCTGATCGTGCCGCACCACGTTGGGCGGTGGGACGACAGCGCCTTTCACCAGGTTATCGGTGAGGTCCAGCAAGCCCGACAAAAAGGTTTTGTAGCAGGCCACGCCCTCGGCCATATAGGCTTCCCGGTCGCTCGCGGAAGGCGCATTCTTGAGCACGAAACCGCCCTTCGAGCCGACCGGCACGATGACCGTGTTTTTGACATGCTGGGCTTTCACCAGGCCCAGAATTTCGGTGCGGAAGTCCTCCCGCCGGTCCGACCAGCGAATGCCGCCGCGCGCCACTTTCCCGTTGCGCAAATGAATGCCTTCAACGCGCGGCGAATAGACCCAGATTTCAAACATCGGTTTGGGCTCGGGCACGCCCGGAACCTGACGCGGATTGAGTTTGAAACTGAGGTACGGCTTGTGCGCGCCGGCGGCTGTTTTCTGCCACGCATTGGTGCGCAAGGTGGCCAGCACGGTGGCGAAGAACTGCCGCAGAATGCGGTCTTCGTCCAGGCTCGCCACCGCCTGCAGGTGGGTCTCGATCTGCTGCTTGAGCAGATCCTGGGAGCCTTCGTGGTCTGCCGCCAGGGCCGGATTGGCCTTGGCGGGCTCAAAGCGCGCATTGAAGAGTTCGATGATCGCCTGCGCGATGAAGGCGTTCTTGTTCAGCGTCGCTTCGATGTAGTTCTGGCTGAAGGCGAATCCCAATTGCTTGAAGTAGCGGGTATAGGCGCGCAGGATGGCGATGGCGCGCGCATCGAGCGTGGTGCTGAGCACCAGCTTGTTCAGGTCGTCGCTCTCCACCTCGGCGCGCCAGGCTTGCGAAAAGAGGGCTTCGAAGCGGGCTTTGACGGTGGCCAGGTCGGTGCTGGCGGGCAGTTGCAGGCCCAGGTCGTGGATCCACAAGGCAGTGTCGGCGCAGACGATGTGGTAAGGATGTTCATCGAGAACGCGCGCACCCATGCGCTCCAGCACCGGCAAGGAATCCGACAGCGCGACCTTGGCCGTGTTGTAAATCTTGAAACGCAGCATGCCGGCGTCGGCGTCCAGCGGTCGGTACAGTTTCACGCCCAGTGGTGAGGCGTCCGACAACCCGGCCAGCACGTCGGCGTCCTCGGCCGCCACGGCAGCCGAGAAGTCCTCCCGGTAGGCGGTCGGAAACGCATTCGCAAAACGGTGCGCCAGGGCCAGGCCATGGCCTTCACCGTGCGCGCGCAGCAACTCGGTGCCGCAGTCGTCTTCCCAGCGTTGCGCCAGCTTGGCGACCCGCCCTTCCAGTGCCGGTAGGTTGACGCTCTGCGGCGCAGCGACCTTGGCGCGCACCAGATAATGAATCCGCGCTTGCGGGCTGTCGGTCAGCATTGGTGTGAACTCGATCGACTGGCCGTCCAGGGTGGCCATCAGCTCGGCGCCGATCTTGATGCGCAGTTCGGTATTGAAGCGGTCGCGCGGCACGAACACCTGGACCGAGGTGAAGCGGCCGAACGGGTCGCGGCGCAGGAACACCCGGGTCCGCTGGCGCTCCTGCAGACGCAGGATTCCAATGGCGTGCTCAGTCAGCGTGGCGCCGTCGATCTGGAACAGCTCGTCACGCGGATAAACGTCCAGAATCGACTGCAAGGACTTGGCGGCGTGGCTGTCGGGCACGACGCCGCCATTGCTCATGACCAGCGCGGCGCGCCGGCGCACCTGGGGAATCTCGCTCACCAGGGCGGAATAGGCGGCCGACGTGTAAAGCCCCAGAAAACGCGTTTCTCCGACCACCTTGCCGGCTTCGTCGAAGCGTTTGACACCGATGTAATCGAGCCAGGCCGGGCGGTGCACTGTGGCACGCGTCATGGCCTTGGTGACCAGCACCAGTTCATTCGATTCAATCAGCGCCACGGCCTCCGGCGGCAGAACCGTTTCGGCGGTCTGAACCGGACCGCGCAGGATGCCCAAACCGGATTCGGGACGGGCGATCAGGCTGACCCTGTCGGCGTCGCGTTTCAGGTCGTAATCGCGGGCACCGAGGAAGGTGAAATGGCGGTCTTGCAGCCAGTGCAGAAAATCAACCCCCTCCTGCCGGCTATCGGCCGACAGGGTTGAATTTTTCGACGCCTCGCTGACGCTCTGGACCCGCTCCAGCATGGCGCGCCAATCCTGCACCGTGCTGCGCACATCACCCAGCACGCGGTTCAATTCCTGCGCCAAAACGCGCTGCTCGGCAGCACTCACAATGCGGTCGCACTCCACCAGAATGAGCGATTCAATGGGGTCCTTATGCCCGCTGGCGGTGGCCGCCGCCACATTGCTGGCGCGGGCGATTTTTCCTTCGCCATCCCGGCCCACGCTCATCAGGGGGTGCACGATCCAGTGCGCGGTACGGCCGCTGCGGTTGATCGCCATGGTGACCGAGTCGACCAGGAACGGCATGTCGTCATGCACGATCTGAAGCACCGTGTGTTCACTGACAAAACCGTCTTCCGCCAGGGTCGGATTGAAGACCCGCAGCTTGGCGCTCTGGGCCGCGCGCGGCGCGTCCAGCAGACGCCAATGGGCATTGGCAATCGCATACAGGGTAGCCGCACCGCGCACCGCTATTTCATCGGGGTCAGTGTTCTCGAAGTAGGCCTCCATGAAACCAGTTTGCCGGCTGGCCACCGGCCCGCCGTGTTCTGTCATGTAGCTTAGCAATTCGGCAAGAGGAGAGTTCGTCATATGGGTTCCGTAAGGCCTCTGAATCTCATTGGAGTTGTCCTTTGAGCGCTTCGGGCAGTGGTAAATGCAGCACGCTGATGCCTTCCTCGATCAGCGCTTGGGCCTCCGCGCTGGAAGCCTGGCCGCGGATGCCGCGCTCCTTGCTTTCACCGTAATGGATCTTGCGCGCCTCTTCGGCAAAGCGGTCGCCGACGTCGTCCGTATGGGCCACGATGCGACGCGCCAAAGCCATCCAGGCGACTTGCAGGCTCTGCTCCACCCCGGCAACCGCCACCTGCTCGGACGGCGCCGGGGATTCGCCGGGAGTGCCGGCAAGATTGAGGCGCGGCGCGCTCAGTTTCTTGGCAATCGTGGCATCGCCACAGACTGGGCATTCGATCAGACCGCCGTCGCGTTGTTGCAAAAAATCGTCTTCCGACGCAAACCAGCCCTCAAACACATGGCGTTGGCGACACTGGAGGTCCAGAACTTTCATGGCGTCATTATCCGGCGATCTCCGGTCCGGCGGCGGCACGCCAAACGAGTTCCCAGGTCCCCGACAAGACGTTTTGCAGCCAAAGGGCGGCGGCCAGGGTTTTACCGTCCGTCACCCGGCCCTCGCGACACCATTGCCGCAGCTGCGCCGGGGTGGCGCTGAACACGTCCAGAAACTCGCCCGGGTCGAGTTGCCGCGCGCCCGGTGTCAGGCCGCGGGCAAACCAGATGTCGATGAACTCGGTCGAATAGGAGATGACGGGGTGCAACACGCCGGCACGCGCCCACTGGGTGGCGCGATAGCCGGTTTCTTCCATCAGTTCGCGCTGGGCACAGGACTGGATGTCCTCTCCGGGATCGAGCTTGCCGGCCGGAAACTCTACCATCACCTGCCCAATGGGATAGCGAAATTGGCGCTCCAGCACGACCTGGATGCCGCCCGCGGCGTCCTCCAGCAGAGGCACAATCATGACGGCCCCGGGATGCACGATGTATTCGCGACTGGCGCTGGCGCCATCCGGCAGTCTGACGGTATCGCGAAAGGCGTGCAGCAAGCCGCCCTTGAACAGTTCCTTACTGGAGAGCTTCTCTTCGATCAGATGACGCGCATCCATCGACGAACCAAGCCCAGGCGTTCAGGTGCCCAACATCTGGACCACGGCGTTGGCGCATAAAGTCATCAGACTACCAGGCACCAAACCGATAAACAGCACCAGCGCACCGTTGATCGACAACACCGCGCGGACGTCCAGTGGCGCCGATACCGCACTGGCCGTGATCGGCTGGTCAAAGTACATGACCTTGACCACGCGCAAGTAGTAGAAGGCACCGATCAGCGACATCATGACGGCGAAGACGGCCAGACCGATGTGGAACACCTGACCGGAAGCGACCAGCGCCTGCAGGACCGACAGCTTGGCGTAGAAGCCAACCATCGGCGGAATGCCGGCCAATGAAAAAAGGCAGGTCGCCATCACCGCGGCGTAAAGCGGGCTGCGTTGGTTCAGGCCGGCAAAATCGGCGATCTCCTCGCTCTCGAAACCTTCCCGGGCCAGCAGCAGGATGACGCCGAAACTGGCCAAGGTCGTCAGCACATAAGTGACAACGTAGAACATCGACGAACTGTAGGCATTGGCGGCTGAATTGATGTTGCCGTTGACCACGCCCGACATCAGCCCCAGCAGCACGAAACCCATGTGGGAAATGGTCGAAAACGCCAACATGCGCTTGAGATTGGTTTGTGCGATGGCGGCCAGATTGCCGATCAGCAGCGATGCCACCGACAGCAGCATCAGCATTTGTTGCCAGTCGATGGCCAGCGGCAGCATGCCCTCCACCAACAGGCGGATGACGATACCGAAGGCGGCCAGTTTGGGAGCGCCGCCTATCATCAAGGTAATCGCCGTCGGCGCACCCTGATAGACGTCGGGAATCCACATGTGGAACGGCACCACGCCCAGCTTGAAGGCCAGGCCGGCGACCACGAACACCAGACCGAAGACCAGCACCTGGTGCTTGACCTGGCCGGAATTGATGGCCTTGAAGACGGTATTCACGTCCAGCGAGCCGGTGGCGCCGTACATCATGGACAGGCCATACAGCAGGAAGCCCGAAGCCAGGGCGCCCAGCACAAAATACTTCATCGCGGCTTCCGTGGCAGTGGCATTGTCACGCCGCAAAGCGACCAGCGCATAGCTGGCCAGGGTGAGCAATTCGAGACCCAGGTAGATCACCAGGAAATTGTTGCCGGCGATCATGACGAACATGCCCAGCAAGGCAAACATGCTCAAGCTGAACAGCTCGCCACCGCGCAACATGCCGCGGTCGGCGGCATAGGGACGACCGTAGACCAGCGTGACCATCACCGCGACAGTGGCAAAACATTTCAGCCAATTGCCCATCTGGTCGCTGACCACCATGTTGCCGAAGCCGTATACGGTGGCCCCGCCGCTGGCGTAACTTGCCTGCAAGGCAGCCACCACAGCCAAGGTCAGAAGCGTCAACAAATAGGTAACGGTGCGGCGCGGACTGTGCACGCCAAGATCAACCAGTGCAATCACGCAGGCCATGGTGAGCAGGATGATTTCGGGGTAAACGGAAATCCAACTGAGTTTATCGATCATTTTCTGTTTCTCTATTCAATGTGCTCAATTCAGACCGATCAATTCAACTTGGACAGCGCCACGTGCTTGAGCAATTCCGCCACCGACGTGTCCATCACGTCGGTAAATGGCTTCGGATAAATACCCATGTACAGCACGGCAACGGCCAGCAGGGTCAGGAACAAAAACTCACGGCTGCCGATGTCCAGCAGTTCCTTGACATGATGGTTGCTGACCGGGCCCAGGTAAACCCGCTTGAACATCCACAGCGTGTAGGCGGCGCCAAAAATCAGGGCACTGGCGGCGGCAAAGCCCAACCAGAAATTGGCTTTCACGGCACCCAGAATCACCATCCACTCGCCAACAAAACCGGCGGTGCCCGGCAAGCCGCAATTGGCCATCGCAAACATCAGGGCAAACGCCGTGAACTTGGGCATGGTGTTGACGACACCGCCGTAGCTGGCAATTTCACGCGAATGAACGCGGTCGTACAGGACACCAATCGAGAGGAACATGGCAGCCGATACAAAACCGTGGGAGATCATCTGGACCAGGCCACCCGAGACCCCGAGGTCATTGAAAATGAAGAAGCCGAGGGTCACAAAACCCATGTGGGCGACTGATGAATAGGCGACCAGCTTTTTCATGTCCTTTTGCACCATCGCCACCAGGCCAACATAGATGACCGCAATCAGGGACAAGGCAATCATCAGCCAGGCCCATTCACGCGCGGCATCCGGCGCAATCGGCAGGGAGAAGCGCAGAAAACCATAGGCACCAAGCTTGAGCATGATGGCCGCCAGCACCGCCGAGCCACCGGTAGGCGCCTCAACGTGCACATCGGGCAACCAGGTGTGCACCGGCCACATCGGCACCTTGACGGCGAAGGCGGCAAAGAAGGCAAAGAACAGCAGTGTTTGCGCGGTGCCACCCAGCGGCAGTCGGTGCCACAGCGCCAGATCGAAACTACCGCCCGACTTGGTGTACAGGAAGATCAGCGCAACCAGCATCAGCAGCGAGCCAAGCAAGGTGTAGAGGAAGAACTTGAAGGCCGCGTAAATCTTGTTCGGACCACCCCAAATACCAATGATCAGGTACATCGGGATCAGCGTGGCTTCGAAGAACACGTAAAACAGCATGCCATCGAGGGCGCAGAAGACGCCGATCATCAGGCCGCTGAGAATGAGGAAAGCACCCATGTACTGGTTGACGCGCCGGGTAATGACCTCCCAACCGGCGATCACGACCACCAGGTTGATGAAAGCGGTCAGCAACACGAACCAGAGCGAAATGCCGTCCACGCCAAGATGGTAGTTGACGTTGAAGCGGGTGATCCAGGGCGCCTTCTCGACAAACTGCATGGCAGCCGTGCCCAGTTTGAAACCGTCGTACAGCGGCAAGGTGACGAGGAAGCTGACAAAAGCACCAATCAGGGCGACCCAGCGCACGGAGCGTGCCTGATCATCGCGACCGAATGCCAGCAGCACAACACCAAACGCAATTGGTGTCCAAATAGCCAGGCTCAACAATCCCATTTTTCTTATTCCTAAACAGTTCGGTACAGGGCTTGCCGCATACGAGCCTGCGGTCTGTCCCGCAAGGTCATCATTTCAGCCATACGAAATACGTCATGAGCACAAACACACCCAGGATCATGGCCAGTGCGTAGTGGTACAGGTAACCCGACTGCACCCGGCGCACGGTACCGGAGACCCAGTCGACCACTTTCCACGAGCCATTCACAAGCGCGCCATCAATCAGATACTCGTCACCGCCCTTCCATAGCCCGGTTCCCAGTGCCCTGGCACCCCGTGCAATCACGTTCTCATTGAACCAGTCCATGTAATACTTGTTCTCAAGCAGGGTGTAGATCGGCTGGAAGGTGCGCTTGATGGCGGCCGGCAAGGCCGGATTGACCATGTACATGTAGTAGGAGGTCGCCACGCCCGCCAGCGCCAGCCAGAACGGCAAGGTGGTCAACGAATGCAATGCCATTTGCACCGGGCCATGGAAGGCTTTGGCCATCTCTTCCAGGGCGGCGTGCTTCTCCGCGTCGATGAAGATGGCCCCCTTGAAAAACTCGCCGAACAGCATCGGCCCGATGGTCATGAAACCGATCACGACCGACGGAATGGCCAGCAGGACCAGCGGCACCGTGACGACCCACGGCGACTCGTGCGGTGCGTGCTGCTCGCCATGGTGACCATGGCCGTGGTGCGCATCCGGGTTCTGGTCGAAACGCTCCTTGCCGTGAAACACCAGGAAATACAGGCGGAAGGAATAGAACGCCGTTATAAAAACTCCGGCCAGTACGGCAAAGGAGGCAAAGCCGGCGCCCGGCAGATGACTCTCGTGCACCGCTTCAATGATGCTGTCCTTGGAATAGAAGCCGGCGAACAAGGGCGTGCCGATCAGGGCCAGCGAGCCCAGCAGCGAAGTGATCCAGGTGATCGGCATGTACTTGCGCAGACCGCCCATCCAGCGGATGTCCTGGTTGTGATGCACGCCCATGATGACGGACCCGGCAGCGAGAAACAGCAGCGCCTTGAAGAACGCATGGGTCATCAGGTGAAACACCGCCACCGAATAGGCCGAGGCACCCAGCGCCACCGTCATGTAACCGAGCTGGGACAGCGTGGAATACGCCACCACGCGTTTGATATCGTTCTGGATGATGCCCAGGAAACCCATGAACAAGGCGGTGATGGCACCGATCACCAGCACGAAGTTCAAGGCCGTGTCACTGAGTTCAAACAGGGGGGACATGCGTGCCACCATGAATATGCCGGCCGTCACCATGGTGGCGGCGTGGATCAGGGCCGAAATCGGGGTCGGGCCTTCCATCGAATCGGGCAGCCAGACGTGCAGCGGAAACTGAGCTGATTTGCCCATGGCACCGATGAACAAGCAGATGCAGATGACGGTGACCAGCATCCAGTCGGTGCCCGGAAAACTCAGCTTTGCCAGCTCACCCGCCTTGGCGAACGCCTCGGCGTAATTGAGAGTCCCGGCAAAAGCGACGATCAGTCCAATGCCCAGGATAAAGCCGAAGTCACCGACACGATTCACCAAAAACGCCTTCATGTTGGCAAAAATGGCGGTCGGCTTGTTGAACCAGAAACCGATCAGCAAATACGACACCAGGCCCACCGCCTCCCAGCCAAAGAACAGCTGCAACATGTTGTTGCTCATCACCAGCATCAGCATGGAGAAGGTGAACAGCGAGATATAGGCAAAGAAACGGTTGTAGCCGTCATCTTCTTCCATGTAACCGATGGTGTAGATGTGAACCATCAGGGAGACAAAGCTGACCACGCACATCATCATCGCGGTCAGACCGTCGACCAGGAAACCGATTTCCATTTTCAGCCCACCCACCACCATCCAGGTGTAGAGGGTCTCATTGAACCGGGCACCCTCCAGCGCCACGCTCTTGAGCGTCATGGCGGACAGGATGAATGACAGCAGCACACCCAATATGGTGAGCGAGTGCGACATGCGCCGTCCGATCCAGTTGCCACCGAACTTGGTACCAAGAATACCGGCCAGAACAGCTCCGGCCAGCGGCGCCATGGGAACCGCGAGAAGCGTTGCGGCAGACAGGGTTTGACTCATCTTTATTAACCCTTGAGCGTATTGAGTTCGTCCACATTGATGCTGGACTTGTTACGGAACAGCAGCACCAAAATGGCCAGACCGATGGCCGATTCGGCCGCAGCGACGGTCAGAATGAAAAACACGAATATTTGCCCGTGCATGTCGCCCAGGTAATAGGAAAATGCCACGAAATTGGTGTTGACCGCCAGCAGCATCAACTCGATCGCCATCAACAGAACGATCAGGTTCTTGCGATTGAGGAAAATACCGATCACCGACAGCGCGAACAGCATCGCTCCCAGCGATAAAAAATGTCCAAGAGTCAAGGTCATGCTTTGTTCTCCGCAGTTTTGGCGGCAGCCGTGTCGTCCAGCGCCGCCACCTGGGTGGCCGCCATCTTGACCACGGTCATGCGGTCTTTGGACTTGACCTGCAGCTGTTTATAGGGATCGATGTGCTTGCTGTCCTTGCGCTGACGCAGCGTCAGCGCGATGGCCGCGATCATCGCCACCAGCAGGATGGCTGCGGCAATTTCGAGCGGATACAGGTATTGCGTATAAAGAAGCTTGCCCAGTTCGCGGGTATTGGACAGCTCCACCGGCGCCTGGCCCAGAACAGCCGCCAGGTGCGGCTCCTCGTTGACCCGGAAACCGCCCATCAGGACCGCCGCCATCTCCAACGCGATCAGCACGCCGATCACCGCTGCCAATGGAAAATGCTTCCAGAACCCCTGGCGGGCGCTGTCGACATTGATGTCCAGCATCATGACGACAAACAGGAACAGCACCATCACGGCCCCGACATACACCAGCACCAGGGCAATCGCCAGGAACTCGGCCTTGAGCAGCATCCACAAAGCCGCCGCCTGAAAGAATGCCAACACGAGGTACAGCACGGCATACACCGGGTTGCGCGCGGTGATGACCCGAAAGGCGGCAAATAGCAGCACGATCGAGAAGAAATAGAAGAGACCGGTCTTGACGTCCATGTGTCGTTACTTTATTTCGCTGTTCTTAGGGTTGAAGTTGCTGCGGCGTTGGCTAGCGGTATTTGGCGTCAGCCGCCCTGGCCGCTGCAATCTGGCTTTCATAGCGATCACCCACCGCCAGCAGCATGTCTTTGGTGAAATACAAATCCCCAGGGGCTTCGCCGTGGTACTCGAAAATGGGTGTTTCCACAATCGAGTCGACCGGGCAGCTTTCCTCACAGAAACCGCAATAGATGCACTTGTTGAAGTCGATGTCGTAACGTGTCGTGCGCCGGGATCCATCGGCGCGCACCGCCGACTCGATGGTGATGGCCATCGCCGGACAGACTGCCTCGCACAACTTGCAGGCAATGCAACGCTCTTCACCGTTCTCATAGCGGCGCAGCGCATGCAGACCGCGAAATCTCGGCGACAGCGGCGTCTTTTCTTCCGGATACTCGAGCGTGATCTTGCTGCGAAAAGTGTACTTGCCGGTCAGAGCCAGGCCCTTGAGAAACTCGCCCAGCATGAAACTGGACAAGAAGTCCTTCAGCGAGAAGGAACTCCCGTTCGACGTTTCAATAGAACTTGAAGTAGGGGTAGACATAGACAGCTCGAATTACTTCCAAATGTTCCAGGGGGTCTGCATCCATACCCCGACAACCACCAGCCAGACCAGGGTAACCGGAATGAAGATTTTCCAACCCAGGCGCATGATCTGGTCATAGCGAAAGCGCGGGAAGGAGACCCGCACCCAGACAAACATGGTGACCACCGCGAATGTTTTCAGGCCCAGCCAGATCCAGCCTGGAATCCAGTTGAACACAGCACTGTCGATCGGCGACAACCAGCCGCCCAGGAACATGATGGTGCACAGCGCCGACACCAGCCAGATGTTGGCGTATTCGGCCATCTGGAACATGGCCCAGGACATGCCGGAATACTCCACCATGTGACCGGCCACGATCTCCGACTCGCCTTCGATCACGTCGAACGGGAGCCGATTCGTTTCGGCCAGGCCGGAGACAAAATAGATGACAAAAATGGGCAATAGCGACAACCAGTTCCACGACAGGAAGTTCAAGCCGATCTGCGCAAACTGGCCCTTGCCTTGCCCGCTGACGATATCCGTCAGGTTCAGGCTGGCCGAAACCATGAGCACCACCACCAGGCAAAAGCCCATGGCAATTTCGTAGCTCACCATTTGGGCAGAGGCTCGCAGCGCGCCCAGGAACGGGTACTTGGAATTGGAAGACCAGCCTGAAATGATCACGCCATAAACTTCCATCGAGGTAATGGCCATCAGAAACAGCAAGCCGGCATTGATGTTGGCGCAGGCAATGTCGGGACTGAACGGAACCACCGCCCAAGCCACCATGGCCGGCATGACCGTCATCACCGGGCCCATATAAAACAAGAATTTGTCCGCCGCCGCCGGTCTGACAAGTTCCTTGGTCATCAACTTCAAGGCATCCGCAATCGGCTGCAGCAAACCCCAAGGCCCGACTCGATTCGGTCCGAGACGGATTTGCGCCCAACCAAGGAGTTTGCGTTCCCACAAGGTGGTGTAGGTCACCAGGCCCATCACCAGCATCAGGACCAGGACAACCTTGACCAGCGCCCAAATCACAGGCCAGGCATAAGCCGACCACCAAGGTGCGTCCAGCAAGCCTTGACCAAAGGAGAAAATGACGTCAATCATGCTGTCGCCTCCTGCGCCACATCATTTCGTTTGGCGTCTGCCGTGAGTTGCAGGCTGGCTGCGCGGCGCAGCGTGCCATCGAGCGCGTAGATACTGGCCACTACCGGGGCTATCCCGGCGGGCGTCAGATCGACCAGCGCTTGCGTTGTGTTATTCAGAACATTGCCGGGCAAAAGGGTTTCACCCTCGGCCGGCAGGCCGCAAACCCGAGCCAGCACCTGCTGCGAGGATTCGAAGTCGAAACCCGGCACCTCCAGCAGATTGGCCAGCACGCGCAGCACCTTCCACGCCGGCCGCGTTTCACCCAGCGGTTTGACCACGGCATGAAAACTTTGCACGCGGCCCTCGGCGTTGACGAAGGTGCCGGAAGTTTCAGTGAACGGCGCGATCGGCAGCAGCACATCGCTGAATTCCATATTCGCCTTGAACGGACTGAGTGTCACCACCATCTCGGCTTGCGCCAGAGCCTTGCCGGCCGCGGCACCCGCCGCCGAGTCAAATTCAGGCTCGTTGTTCAACAACAAAACGGCTTTCAGCCCACCCTGCAGCATTTGACCGGCATTCTTTCCGTTCGGCCCGGGCAGCGCCCCCGCAAGTTGTGCGCCCACCGTGTTGGCGGCTTCGCCAAGGTAGCCGACGCTGGCACCGGTCTGCGCGCCAATCCAGTTGGCCAGGGCCAGCAGGCTGGAGGCCTTGGCATGGTGCGCGGCCGCATTGCCCAGCAAAACAGCCTTGCGTTCGCCGCCGAGCAAGGACTTGGCGATGGCTTTGGCGGTCTCGCTGATATTGCCTTTCGCCGGCGCCGCAACACCTTTGTCGGCCGCCACTGCCGCCGCGACATCGGCCAGCGCCTGAGCCCAGGAAGCAGCATCACACTGCAGCGTATTGGCTACCGGCATGGCCCAGTCCCGCGCCACCGAATCAATGGCGTTCACGGCACAGCCCTTGCGGGCGGCCTGCCGGATTCTCTGGGCAAACAGGGGATGATCCTTGCGCAGATTGGAACCCACCACCAACACGTTCTGAAGCCCGGACAAGGACGCAACAGAGGTACCCAGATGGCGCACCCCTTCAATCGCGGCAAACTCGGCGTTGCGCAAGCGGTAATCGACGTTCTGACTGCCCAGACCGTTCAGCAGGGAGCCGGTCAGAAACAGTTCTTCCAGCGTGCTGTGCGGGCTGACCAGCGCACCAATACTCGAAGCGCCATGCTCCGACTTGATCTGCTTCAAACCGTTGGCAACGTACTCCAGCGCCTGCTGCCAGCTGACTGCGCTCCAGACGCCACCCTGCTTGAGCATGGGGCTGGTCAGCCGCTGGTCGCTATTCAAAGCCTCATAGGAGAAACGGTCGCGGTCGGCGATCCAGCACTCGTTGACGGCTTCGTTCTCCAGCGGCACGACGCGCATCACCTTGTTGTTCTTGACCTGCACAATCAAATTGGCGCCGGTCGAGTCATGCGGACTGATCGATTTGCGCCGTGACAGTTCCCAAGTGCGGGCGCTGTAACGGAACGGTTTGCTGGTCAAGGCGCCGACCGGACAAATATCTATCATGTTGCCCGACAACTCGGAATCCACCGATTGACCCACAAAGGTTTCAATTTCGGCATGCTCGCCACGATGCGTCATGCCCAACTCCATCACCCCCGCCACCTCCTGGCCAAACCGAACGCAGCGCGTGCACTGGATGCAACGGCTCATCTCCTGCATTGAAACCAGGGGACCTACATCCTTGAAGGCAACAACACGCTTTTCCTCCTGGTAGCGCGAGGCAGAAGCACCATAACCGACCGCCAGATCCTGCAACTGACACTCGCCGCCCTGATCGCAAATGGGACAGTCCAGGGGGTGATTGATCAGCAGGAACTCCATCACCGACTTTTGCGCACTGACCGCCTTGTCGCTGCGGGTGCGAACCACCATGCCCGGAGCCACCGTGGTGGCACAGGCCGGCATCGGTTTGGGCATTTTTTCCACATCGACCAGGCACATGCGGCAACTGGCCGCGATGCTGAGTTTCTTGTGATAACAGAAATGCGGAATGTAGGTGCCAGCCTTCTCCGCCGCATGCATGATCATGCTGCCTTCAACGATGTCAACCTTCTTGCCGTCGAGTTCAATTTCAATCATCTTGGGCTGCTCGCTCAGACGTAGGCCGGGACCATGCAGGTCTTATGCTCTACGTGATATTCAAATTCAGGGCGGAAGTGCTTCAGCATGGCCCGCACCGGCATTGCCGCCGCATCGCCCAGCGCGCAAATGGTGCGTCCCATGATGTTCTGGGCCACGTTGTCGAGTAAATCCATGTCGCTGGCGCGACCCTGGCCGTTTTCGATCCGGTCCACCACGCGGTAGAGCCAGCCAGTGCCCTCGCGGCATGGCGTGCACTGGCCACATGACTCGTGCATGTAGAAGTAACTCAGACGCTGCAGACTTTTGACCATGCAACGGCTGTCATCCATGACGATGACGGCGCCGGAGCCCAGCATGGAGCCGGCCTTGGCGATCGAGTCGTAGTCCATGCTGCAGTCCATCATGATCGCGGCCGGCAGCACGGGCGTGGACGATCCGCCCGGGATCACGGCCTTGAGCTGGCGACCCTTGCGCACACCGCCGGCAAGTTCCAGCAATTTGGAGAACGGGGTGCCCATCGGGATTTCGTAATTGCCCGGCAGTTCGACGTCACCGCTGATCGAAAACAGTTTGGTGCCGCCGTTGTTGGGTTTGCCGCATTCCAGATAAGCCTTGCCGCCATGGTTGATGATCCAGGGCACGGCGGCAAAGGTCTCGGTGTTGTTGATGTTGGTCGGCTTGCCATACAAACCGTAGCTGGGCGGGAATGGCGGCTTGTAACGCGGCTGCCCCTTCTTGCCTTCCACCGACTCCAGCAAAGCCGTTTCCTCGCCGCAGACATAGGCGCCGAAGCCGTGAAACGCGTGCAGCTGAAAACCAAAACCACTGCCAAGAATGTTGTCACCCAGCAAGCCGGCCGCGCGAGCCTCCGCCAGCGCCTCTTCAAAACGTTGGTAGATCTGGAAGATCTCGCCGTGAATGTAGTTGTAGCCGGTGCCTATGCCCATCGCGTAGGCGGCGATCAGCATGCCCTCGATCACGATATGCGGGTTGAATTGCAGGATTTCGCGGTCCTTGCAGGTACCCGGCTCGCCTTCGTCCGAATTGCACATCAGGAACTTCGGCCCGGCGTACTGGCGCGGCATGAAGGTCCACTTCAGTCCGGTCGGGAAACCCGCGCCGCCACGTCCACGCAAGCCGGATTCCTTGACCGTCGCAATGACCTGGTCGGGCGTCAAGCCAGCGCCACCGTCCTTGCCCAAAATCTTGCGCAACGCCTGGTAGCCACCGCGCGCTTCATAATCCTTCAGACGCCAGTTGCTGCCATTGAGCCCGGCCAGAATCTGTGGGCTGATGTGCCGGCCATGAAAACAGGTCTGCACCCCCGTCGCCTGGAACTGGGCCAGGATTTTTTCGGGCGCCATCATTTATTCCCCTCGGAGCGCAGGCCGTCGACCAGTTGATCGAGCTTGTCGTCAGTCATGAAACTGCACATCGTTCTATCGTTCACCAACAGCACCGGAGAGTCGGCACAAGCACCCAGACACTCGCATTGCTGCAGGGTGAACAAGCCGTCCGGCGTGGTCTCGCCGAGGCCGATGTCAAGCTTTTGCTCAAGGTGCTTGAGCGCCCGCCCACCGTCGCGCAACTGGCATGGCAAATTGGTGCAAACATTGAGCTTGTACTTGCCAACCGGCTGCTGGTTGTACATGTTGTAGAAGGAGGTGACTTCATGCACCGCAATCGGTGCCATGCCCAGGAAATCGGCCACCAGTTTTTCGCTTTCGGCACTCACGTAGCCAAGCTCCTGCTGGACGATGGCCAGACAGGCCATGACCGCGGACTGCTTCTGGTCAGCCGGGTATTTGGCGACTTCTTGAGCGAAGCGTGCTCTGGATTCTTCGGAAATCATCGATCAACTTCCCCAAACACTATATCCAACGAACCAATAATTGCCACCGCATCGCCAATCATGTGACCACGCCCCATTTCACCCAATGCCGCCAGATGAACAAAGGCCGGCGGCCGGATCTTCATGCGATAGGGTTTGTTGGCCCCGTCGCTGACCATGTAGATACCGAATTCACCCTTGGGATGCTCGATGGTGGCGTAGGCCTCGCCTTCGGGCACGGAGAAACCCTCAGTGAAGAGCTTGAAGTGGTGAATCAACTCTTCCATGTTGGACTTCATGGCTTCACGACTCGGTGGCGCGATCTTGTGGTTGTCGGTAATCACCGGACCCGGATTGGCGCGCAGCCAGTCCACGCATTGCTTGATGATGCGGTTGGACTGCTTCATCTCCTCCATGCGCACCAGGTAGCGGTCATAGTTATCACCGGTCTTGCCGACCGGAATATCAAAATCCAGTCGGTCGTAAACCTCATAGGGTTGCTTCTTGCGCAGATCCCAAGCGATGCCCGAGCCACGCAGCATGGGACCGGAGAATCCCAGATTCAAGGCGCGTTCCGGCGTCACAACGCCGATGCCCACGGTGCGCTGCTTCCAGATCCGGTTGTCCGTCAACAGCGTGTGGTATTCGTTCAGGTGGGTCGGGAAGCGCTGCGTAAAGTCGTCAATGAAGTCAAGCAGGCTGCCGTCGCGAGCACGATTGAGCTGGGCCGTCGACTTGGCGCTGCGAATCTTGTTGGGCTGGTGCCGCGCCATGGTGTCAGGCAAATCGCGGTAGACGCCGCCCGGCCGGAAGTAGGCAGCATGCATGCGCGCACCGCTGACGGCCTCGTACATGTCAAGCAGGTCTTCCCGCTCCCGAAAGGCGTAGAACATGACGGTCATGGCCCCGCAGTCAAGGGCACCGGCGCCGACACACAGCAAGTGGTTCAGCAAGCGGGTAATTTCGCTGAACATGACACGGATGTACTTGGCGCGCAGAGGTACTTCCAGGTTCAGCAATTTTTCCAGCGCCAGGCAATAAGCGCTTTCATTGCACATCATCGACATGTAGTCGAGACGGTCCATGTAGGGCAAGGCCTGGATATAGGTTTTGCTTTCGGCCAGTTTTTCGGTCGCGCGATGCAACAGCCCGATATGCGGGTCGGCACGTTGAATCACTTCGCCGTCAAGCTCCAGCACGAGGCGCAAAACGCCATGCGCTGCCGGATGCTGCGGCCCGAAGTTGAGGGTATAGTTTTTGATTTCAGCCATGGCCAAGGTGCTTATTGCAAGTCTCCGTAATGCTCTTCACGGATGATGCGCGGTGTGATTTCGCGTGGCTCAATCGTGACAGGCTGGTATACGACACGCTTTTGCTCGGCGTCATAGCGCATCTCGACGTGACCTGAAACCGGAAAGTCCTTGCGAAATGGATGCCCGATAAAACCGTAGTCGGTCAGGATCCGACGCAAATCGGGATGGCCTTCAAACACGATTCCGAACAGATCAAAAGCCTCCCGTTCAAACCAGTTGGCCGAGTTCCAGAGTTCATTGAGCGACTGAAGCACTGGAAAATTGTCGTCGGATGCAAACACTTTCAGCCGGACACGCTGGTTCAGGCTCACCGACAGAAAATGACACACCACACAGTAGCGCAGCCCGACTTGCGGCTGATCCTTGTAGCTCGAGTAGTCGACTCCGCAGAGGTCCATCAGTTGCTCAAACCGGCAGTTCGGGTCGTCGCGCAGAATTTTTGCCGCTTCCAGATAATGCGCCGCATCCACCACGACCGTCAGTTCGCCCAGGCGAACCACACTGCTTAGAACCAGGTCGCCCAAGGCGGCATCCACATTGGCTTTGATGGTTTGCGGATTTACAGCGTAAGTTGTCATCGCCGTCCCCTCACGTGCGTGCTATGGTTTGGGTGCGGCGAATCTTGTGCTGCAACTGAATGATGCCGTAGAGCAAAGCCTCCGCGGTAGGCGGACAACCGGGCACATAAACATCCACCGGAACAATCCGATCACAACCCCGCACCACGGAGTAACTGTAGTGGTAGTAGCCACCGCCGTTGGCACACGACCCCATGGAAAGAACCCAGCGCGGTTCACTCATCTGGTCATAGACCTTGCGAAACGCTGGCGCCATCTTGTTGCACAGCGTACCGGCGACAATGATCAGGTCGGCCTGACGCGGGCTGGCGCGAAATACTTCAGCACCAAAACGGCTGATGTCGTAGCGGGCGGTGGTGGATTGCATCATCTCCACGGCGCAGCAGGCCAGACCAAAAGTCATGGGCCAGATCGAACCGGTTTTCGCCCAGTTCACCACCGAGTCGTAACTGGTGGTGATGAAGCCTTCTTTTAATACGCCTTCGATCATCGCTTCATTCCCAGTCAAGGGCCCCTTTTTTCCACTCGTAAACAAAGCCCACGACGAGAATGGCCAAAAATACCATGACCGCCCAAAATCCCAGCGCGCCTATGTCTTTTAGCGAGACCGCCCAGGGAAACAGAAATGCGATTTCGAGGTCAAACAGAATGAACAGGATGGCTACCAGGTAGTAGCGCACGTCAAACTTCATGCGGGCATCTTCGAAGGCTTCGAAGCCGCACTCGTAAGGGGAATTTTTTGCGGGGTAAGGTCGGTTGGGTCCGAGGATGTAACCAATCACCTGGGGGGCAATGCCAACTCCTAAACCGACCAGAACGAACAAGAGGATTGGCAGGTACTGATCAAGATTCATCTGGCGATTCTGACCCAAGTTTTTGCTTGCTGCTTTGATCCACATCAAGCATGTTTATTTGGTGCCTTCGGCGAGACTCGAACTCGCACAGCTTTCGCCACTACCCCCTCAAGATAGCGTGTCTACCAATTTCACCACGAAGGCGGCTTTCAGATGTCTGGATTGCGTGAGGCACCTTGCGGTTCTGGCTCTCAAGACAGGCTGAAGTTTACCCCGAAATCACGCTGTTTTCCGACGCAACGGCGCAATATCGGCGGCAATTATTTGGACGGAATTTGGGCTGCGCCAGACGCCGGTGCGGCAGGCACTGCAGCCGCCGGAGCGGGCGCCACGACCGCCGCGCCCTGCAACACGCTACCAGAGCTGGCGGCCGGTCGAACCGAGCCGAAATAGGCCAGCAACAAGGTGCAGGCAAAGAACACCGTGGCCAGCACCGCAGTGGTGCGCGACAGAAAATTGGCGCTGCCAGAGGCCCCAAACAGACTGCCGGAACCGCCGCTGCCAAAAGCCGCGCCCATGTCGGCGCCCTTGCCATGTTGCACCAAAATCAAACCGATCATGGCCACTGCGGCAATCATCTGGACAGCGAGAAGGATGGATAGAAAAATACTCATTTAATACTCCGGAATAGCTAGCAGTCAATGCAAGAAGTTTAGTTTGCAGAGGCAATAATTGATAAGAAATCTGGGGCCTTGAGCGAGGCACCGCCGACCAACCCGCCGTCGATGTCGGGTTGCGCCAGCAACTGTGCCGCATTGGCGGCATTCATGCTGCCGCCGTACAGGAGGTGGATGCGATCGGCTTGCGGGCTTGCCGCTTTCAACTGGGCCCGCAACACGGCATGCACCTGCTGCGCCTGCTCGGTGCTGGCGGTCTTGCCGGTACCGATGGCCCACACCGGCTCGTAGGCCACCACGATCTCGCTGATGCAGTGACCGTTGGCATGGATCACCGCCGCCAGTTGGCGCTTGACCACCTCCTCGGTCCGGCCCGCTTCACGTTCCGCCAGGGTCTCGCCGACGCACACAATGGGCGTGATGCCGCAGGCCAGGGCGCGCTGGGCTTTGACCGCCACCCCCGCATCGGTCTCGAAATGGTATTGACGACGCTCGGAGTGGCCCACCAGCACATAGCGCACACCAAACTCCTGCAGCATGGCGGAAGAAACCTCCCCCGTGAAAGCGCCCTCCGGCTGTTGCGACACATCCTGCGCGCCCAGGTCGATGGCCGTGCCATTCACCAGCGACTGGCATTGGGCCAGATAGACCGACGGCACGCACAGCGCCACCTGACAGGCCGGTGTTCCGAGTCCGGCCAAAAGATTTTTGATCAAGGCCTCGTTGGCAGCCAGGCTGCCGTTCATTTTCCAGTTACCTGCGATCAGCTTTTTTTTCATGCCCCACCCCAAGTCAAAACAATTTTCCCGACATGCTTATTCGATTCCATCAAGGCATGCGCCTTGGCCGCATCCTGCGCCACAAACGTGCTGTGAATCACCGGCTTGATAGCGCCGCGCTCGATCAGGGGCCAGACATTTTTCAGACAGGCTTGCGCAATCGCCGCCTTGAACGCAACAGGCCTCGGCCGCAGCGTCGATCCGGTCACCGTCAAACGCCGGCGCAGTACCAGACCGGCGTTGATTTCACTCTTGACACCGCCCTGCACCGCAATAATGACCAGGCGGCCATCTTCGCTCAGGCACTCGACCTCCTTGGCCACGTAGTTGCCGGCCACCATGTCGAGAATGACATTGACGCCCTGACCGAACGTCAAACGCTTCACCTCGACCTGAAAATCCTGCGTCCGGTAGTTGATCGCATGGTCGGCACCCAGGGCCAGACAGGCGGCGCATTTCTCATCGCTGCCGGCGGTCACGATAACTTGCGCGCCCATGGCCTTGGCCAACTGAATGGCGGTCACGCCAATCCCGCTGGAGCCGCCCTGAATCAGCAGGGTTTCGCCTTTTTGCAGCCGCGCCCGGTCAAACACATTGCTCCAGACGGTGAAAAAAGTTTCCGGCAAAGACGCCGCCTCGACATCGCTCAAACCTTTCGGCACGGGCAGGCATTGGGCCACCGGCGCCACGCAAAATTCAGCGTAGCCACCACCGGCAACCAGTGCACAAACCCGATCACCGAGCTTGAAGCCCGCGTCTGCCAGTTCCTGTGCATCACCTTGCTCGATCACGCCAGCGACTTCCAGGCCTGGAATATCCGAGGCTCCCGGCGGCACCGGGTAGTTGCCGGTGCGTTGCAGGACATCAGGGCGATTGACGCCACTGGCCGACACCCGGATCAGCAACTCGCCAGCGCCCGGCAGCGGCGTCGGCCGCTCACCCAGACGCAGCACCTCGGGGGCGCCAAAAATCGTGATCTCGATGGCCTTCATGCTCAATTCAGACGACAGCCCGCGGACGGTATTCAAGCGTGGTTGTCGTTGCCATTCTGGGTCGGACGATCCAGCAAGACTTTCATCGACAGCTTGATGCGGCCTTTCTCGTCCGTTTCCATGACCTTGACCTTGACGATCTGGCCTTCGCTCAGGTAGTCGGACACCTTCTCGACGCGCTCGTGCGCAATCTGGCTGATGTGCAGCAAGCCGTCTTTACCCGGCAGCAGGTTGACCAAGGCGCCGAAGTCCAGAATCTTGGTGATCGGACCTTCGTAGATCTTGCCGATCTCGACTTCCGCCGTGATCTGCTCGATGCGACGCTTGGCTTCCTCGGCCTTGGCCGGATCGGCCGAGGCGATGGTGATGGTGCCGTCTTCCTCGATGTTGATCTGGGTACCGGTTTCCTCGGTCAGCGCGCGGATGACGGCGCCGCCCTTGCCGATCACGTCACGGATCTTCTCGGGGTTGATCTTCATGGTGAACAGACGCGGCGCGAAGTTGGACACTTCGGTCTTCGCCTCGGCCATCGCTTCCTGCATCTTGCCCAGGATGTGCATGCGGGCTTCCTTGGCCTGGGCCAGCGCAACCTGCATGATTTCCTTGGTGATGCCCTGGATCTTGATGTCCATCTGCAGTGCCGTGATGCCGTTGGTGGTACCTGCCACCTTGAAATCCATGTCGCCCAGGTGGTCTTCGTCACCCAGGATGTCGGTCAAAACGGCGAAGCGGTTTTCTTCCTTGATCAGGCCCATGGCGATGCCCGCCACATGCGCCTTGATCGGTACGCCGGCATCCATCAGGGACAGGCAGCCACCGCACACCGAAGCCATGGAAGAAGAACCATTCGATTCGGTGATTTCCGAGACCACGCGCATGGTGTAGGGGAAGTCTTCCTTGTTGGGCAATACCGCCACCAGCGCACGCTTGGCGAGCCGGCCGTGGCCGATCTCGCGACGCTTGGGGGTACCGACACGCCCGGTTTCGCCGGTGGCGAACGGAGGCATGTTGTAGTGCAGCAGGAAACGGTCTTCATACTCGCCAGACAAGGCGTCGATGCGCTGCGCATCGCGCTCGGTGCCCAGCGTGGTGACCACCAGTGCCTGGGTTTCGCCACGCGTGAACAGGGCTGAACCGTGGGTCCGCGGCAGCACGCTGTTGCGGATTTCAATCGGACGCACGGTGCGCGTATCGCGGCCATCGATGCGCGGCTCGCCGGCCAGAATCTGGCTGCGCACGATATGCGCTTCGATGTCAAACAGCATGCCTTCCACCTTGACGCTGTCAAACTCGACACCGTCCGTCTTCAGGTCAGCCATCACGACAGCGTAGGCCTCGCGGCAGGCGCGGGTACGGGCCTGCTTGTTGCGAATCTGGTAAGCAGCCACCAGCCGGTCCTTGGCCAGCGCGCCGACCTTGGCGATCAGTTCCTGGTCCTTGGCGGGGGCTTTCCAATCCCACGCCGGCTTGCCGGCATCGCGCACCAGTTCGTGAATCGCGTTGATGGCAATATTGCCTTGTTCATGACCAAACACCACGGCGCCCAGCATGATCTCTTCGCTCAGTTGCTTGGCTTCGGATTCCACCATCAGGACGGCGGCCTCGGTACCGGCCACCACCAGGTCCATGACGGAATCCTTGCGCGCGGTCTGGCCCGGGTTGAGCACGTATTCACCGTTGATGTAACCGACGCGGGCGGCACCGATCGGGCCGCTGAACGGAACACCGCTGACCGACAGGGCGGCGCTGGTGGCAATCATGGCGGCGATGTCGGCATCGACCTCCGGGTTCAAGGACAGCGTGTGGATCACCACATGCACTTCATTGAAAAACCCTTCGGGAAACAGCGGACGGATCGGACGGTCGATCAAGCGGCTGGTCAGCGTTTCAAACTCGCTGGGACGACCCTCGCGCTTGAAGAAGCTGCCGGGGATCTTGCCGGCGGCATAGGTCTTCTCCAGATAGTCCACCGTCAAGGGGAAGAAATCCTGGCCGGCCTTGCCTTCGGTCTTGGCGACGACGGTGGCCAACACCACGGTACCGTCCATGTCCAGCAGCACAGCGCCGCTGGACTGACGGGCGATTTCACCGGTTTCCATGGTGACGGTGTTCTGGCCCCATTGGAAGGTTTTACTAACTTTGTTAAATATGCTCATTCTTTTCTCCTGGTCAATTTGGGAAGTGCAGGCCACCTCGCCCGAGCCCGGACTCGGCATCACAGAACACGATGCCATTCCAGAGAAATTCGTCTGAATTACTCTGGAATGACACAGCTTCGCTCCGTTTTTGCCTGCTCCGAAGTAAAAAACGCCTGAGCTAGTAACCTAACTCAGGCGTTCATCATTCAATCGACGCTTACTTGCGCAGACCCAGTTTGGTGATCAGCGCGGTGTAACGGTCGGCGTCTTTGGATTTCAGGTAATCCAGCAGTTTGCGACGGCGGCTCACCATGCGCAACAAACCACGACGGCCATGGTGATCCTTGGCGTGGGTCTTGAAGTGCGGAGTGAGTTCGTTGATACGGGCAGTCAGGAGTGCTACCTGCACTTCAGGGCTGCCGGTGTCGCCGGGCTGGCGTGCGTTGTCTTTCACGACAGCGGCTTTGATACTGGATGCGATCATGTCATTTTCCTGTTTGATGTGAACTTGCGTCAGGCGCTGGAACTGCCCCTGACGTGCGCTTGTGCAATGTGCAAAGCCATGGGATTATAGCTCGACCCCAGGCTACGCGCACTTCGTGTCGCTTAGTCACCCCCGACCAGGGGCAATGCCGGCGGCACGAAGGAGCCGGTTCGGCGGCATCCCTGGTTTAACCATTCCACCGCGCCGGTTGTTTCGCTAGCCAGTCCCGCAGTCGTTCCACCCCCCGCACCAGCCGCTGCGTGTCCTTTGAAGCAAAGCACCAGCGCAGCCAGCCGCGCGCCTCCGGTGCGAACGCATCCCCTGGCGCCAAGCCAAGCCCGGCCTCAACCACCAGTCGCTTGGCGGTGGCGAGTGAATCGTCAAAGCCCGGCAATCTGAAAAAAGCGTACATGCCGCCGCGCGCCGCGGCCACCTGCAAGCCCGGGATCGCCTGCAACAAGGGAATCAAGGTGTCGCGGCAGGCCTTCAGATGCGCCACCACCTGGGGCGTCACTTCATCGGTACGCTGCAGGGCAACGATGCCGGCGCGCTGCGTGAAAACACTGGCGCACGAAGTGTTGAACTCAATCAGCTTGCCCATGTGGTGCGTCATGCTGGGAGGCATCACCAGCCAGCCGAGCCGCCAGCCGGTCATGAGAAAACTCTTGGAAAAGCTGTGCACCACCACCAGGCGATCGGCGGGCCTGGCGAGATCCAGGAAGCTGGGCGCGCAAGCGTTCAAACTGGGCTCGTAATAAAGCCGCTCATAGACCTCATCGGCCAGGATCCAGGTACCGGTAACACGGCAATGGTCCAAGATGCGCTGCTGCTCTTCGCGCGCCAGCGTCCAACCGGTCGGATTGTTCGGCGCGTTGATGATCAGCAGCTTGGTGGACGCCGTAACAGCCGCCAGCAGGGCGTCGATGTCCAGCGTCCAGGCGCCGGCCACCGGCACCAGCGCCACGCACTTGACATGGGCTCCCATGATGGTCGGCTGGGCCGTCAGATTCGGCCAGACCGGGGTCACGGCCACCACTTCATCGCCAGCATCCACCAACTGCTGTACCGCCAGCATCAATGCGTTGACACCGCCACTGGTCACCGCCAGCCGATCGACGCCAATCGGGCCGTGGCGCGCACTCATGTAGTTCGAGATCTCCTGGCGCAATTCCGGCAGCCCCAGGTTATGCGAATAAAAGGTCTCGCCGCGCTGCAGCGACTCGATGGCCGCCTGCCGGATGAAGTCGGGCGTGACCTCGTCACTCTCGCCAAACCAGAAGGCCAGCACATCGCTGCGCCCCATGCCGGCATTGGCGACTTCGCGGATTTTGGACTCTTCAAGGTTCTGGATGACTTGGCGCATGGCGGCCTCGGGTTGGGAATTGATTACCGCTGCATTTTGCAACGGGTCGGCTGCTCGGCATTGGCGGCAGTAACCGTCTTGATGACCCGAAAACCGTAGCCGGAACCTTCGACGTCAAACTTGACGCCAGGTGCGCCCTGCCGGTCCATCAGACCCACCACCAGTTGTTGCTGGAACTGATGGTCGGACGCCCGCATCACGCCGCTCTGTGACGCAAAGCTGATGCGTGCTCCCTCCAGTTGTCGGGCAATGGCCGTTGCGTTGGCGGTCCCCGCCTTCTCCATCGCCTGCACCAGCGACTCCACCATCAACTGCATGCGCATGTGAACGTAGTCGTCGGCCGGCTTGGGGAAACGCTGGCGAAAGGATTGGTAGAAGGCAACGCTTTGCGCGTTCTGCACATTGGGCAACCAATCCGCCACTGCCACCACCTTGCCAATGCCGGCGTCACCCATCGCCGCCGGCGCGCCCAGCGCATTGCCGTAGAAAGTGTAGAACTTGCCGTCAAAGCCGACTTCTTTCGCGGCCTTCACCAGCAGTGTCAAATCGTTGCCGAAATTGCCCGTGATGACGGCCTGCGCGCCACTGGTCTTGATCTTGGCGGCATACGGCAAAAAATCCTTGACCCGACCCATGGCATGCAGTTCCTCGCCGACGATCTGCACGTCCGGTCGCAACAGCCCCAATTGGCGCCTGGCTTCACGCGCCACCGCGTGGCCAAAGCTGTAGTCCTGGCCGATGATGTAAACGCTTTTCAGGGCCTGGTCCTCTTTCAGCACTTCCATCAGCGCGCTCATGCGCATGTCGGCATGGGCATCAAAACGGAAGTGCCAGAAGCTGCATTTTTCGTTGGTCAGAATCGGATCGACCGCCGAGTAGTTCAAGAACAAAACGCGCTTGTCCGGCTCGCGCTCGTTGTGCTTGTTGATGGCATCGATCAGGGTCGCTGCTATGGCCGACGAATTGCCTTGCATGACAAATTGGGCGCCCTCGTCGATCGCCGACTTGAGGGCCGACAAAGCTTCCTCGTTCTGACCTTTGCTGTCATAGCGCTCCAGCAGCAAGAGGCGGTTGCCAGCGGCGCCGCCGGGCCCCGCAAGCTTCACGCCACCGCGCGCATTGACACGTTCCACGGCCCAGATCAGGTTGCGAAAAACGGCCTCGCCGGTGTTCGCAAACGGACCACTCAGGCTCTCAATCATGGCGATCCTGATCGGCGCGGGTGCCGGCTGCGCCTGCACCAGGGTAGCCACACATAGCGCCATCGCCAGCGATTTCAAGGCCCGGCGGAGAAGAATAAACATATTGAAATTTCTCTTGAATAACGCCGCTTCATTCGCAGATTCGAGACAAGCGGCGGTTCGTGTTGAACGCCGCGCAGTTTACTAGGAGTTACCCATGTTTTTTGCCACCACCGCCCCGGCCAGCTTCCGCCGTCAATTCAATTCACCCGCCGGCCGTTCACTGGAGCGCTTCCTGCAGGAAACCCGACTGGCCAGCCAGCAGAAATCCTGCGCCCTGGAACAGGACGAGAAGTCTTACACGCTGACGTTCGACGTGCCCGGCGTTGCCAAGGACCAGTTGAGCATTGGCATCGAGGGCAGCATCGTCCGCATTGAAAGCAAGGAAGGCGCGCCACGCCAGTACCAGCAGGCCTACGAATTGCCGCAGGACATTGATGCCGCCGGCAGCGAGGCCAAATTGGAGAATGGCGTGCTGACCTTGAAGCTCGGCAAACTGGTCCCGATCAGCCGCGCCACCGAGTTGACCATCAACTGATTTTTCTACAGCAAATCCAGCGGCCAGCGCGGTTTGACGTCGAAGGCGTAAACCGCGCTGGCCGCTTGTTGTCCTGACTGCAGGCGCATGGCGGCGGCCATGGCAATCATGGCTCCGTTGTCGGTGCACAAGTGCAGTTCCGGGTAATGCACTCGCAACCGGCGCTTGGCGCACTCGCTGTTGAGCTGTTGGCGCAACAATCCGTTGGCGCCGACACCGCCCGCCACCACCAGCCGCGTCAAGCCGGTTTGAAACAGCGCCGTCAGGGCCTTCTTCACCAGTACCTCCACAATCGCCGCCTGAGTGGAAGCCGCCAGATCAGCCAGCATTGCACTGGGCAAAGCCTCGACGGCACAGCCCTGCGCAAGCGCCAACTTTTTGGCCTGCACCATCACTGCTGTTTTCAAACCGGCAAAGGAAAAATCAAGGTTGCCGCTGTTAAGCAGGGGACGCGGCAGCTTGAACGCTGCTGGGTCACCGTTTTGCGCCAGACGTGACAAGGCTGGCCCCCCCGGGTAGCCCAAGCCCAGCAGTTTGGCCGACTTGTCGAACGCTTCACCCGCGGCGTCGTCAATCGTCTCGCCCAATAGCGTGTAGCGCCCGACTCCATCGACCTGCATCAATTGTGTGTGTCCCCCCGACACCAGCAGCGCCACGAAGGGGAATTCCGGCGGGTCGGCACTCAGGAACGGCGACAGCAAATGGCCTTCAAGGTGGTGCACGCCCAGCACCGGCTTCTTCAGCGCCGCAGCCAGCGCGCAGGCCACGCCGGCTCCCACCAGCAAAGCGCCGGCCAAACCCGGGCCGCGCGTAAAAGCCACCACGTCGATGTCCGCCAGTGTCCGCTTGGCCTCCAGCAATACCTTTTCCGTCAGAGGCAAGACCCGGCGAATGTGGTCGCGGCTGGCCAGCTCGGGCACCACACCGCCATACGCCTGATGCATCTCGATCTGGCTGTGCAGGGCATGCGCCAGCAACAGCGGTAGTTCGCTGCCCCGCAGCTCGACCAGAGCGACACCGGTTTCGTCACACGAGGACTCAATCCCCAACACTTGCAAGTTTTTCGCCATGAGCTTGAGTTTAGGGGATGCCTGCTCCCGCAAACCGATACCCGGCCCGAGGCCGGCCCGTCATTGGCTCGATTCTTGCGGAAATGTGACCATGAATGAAGCCCTGCGAATCGTCGTCGTCGCCCCCAATCTGGCGATAGAAGACCAGAGCGATGACTACGCCATCAGCCAGGCGGAGCGTTCGCGCAGCCTGCGCATTGGCCTGCTGGAAAGCGGCTTCAACCTGGTGGCCAGCCTGCCGGCCGACGTGTTCCTGACCGAACGGCTGGCCCAGTTGCAGCCTGACTTGATCATCGTGGACGCCGAAAGCGAAGCCCGCGACGCGCTGGAGCATGTGGTGATGGCAACACGCGACGCCCGCCGCGCTATCGTCTTGTTCACCAACGACAGTGATACCCGCCACGTGAAAGACGCGGTGGCCGCCGGCGTGTCGGCCTACATCGTGGCCGGGCTCTCGGCCGAGCGCATCCGGCCGATCCTGGACGTGGCCATGGCCCGCTTCCAGCATGAGGAGTTGTTGCGCCAGGAACTGGCGGCCACCAGGACCGAGCTGCAGGAGCGCAAGGTCGTCGACCGAGCCAAAGGACTGCTGATGCAGCGCCAGGGATTGAGTGAGCCCGACGCGTTCAACAAGTTGCGCAAGGCCGCCATGGACAAGGGGCTAAAACTGGCCGATATGGCGCAGCGCGTGCTCGATGCCGCCGACCTACTGTCCTGACTTGGTGCGCCGCACGGAATTGGTGCTGCCACGGTCAACCCGCTGCCGCAGCAGAAAAGAGGGCACAAACACCGGCCCATGTTCGACGCAATGCTTCTGAATTCATAGCAACCTGATGCCCCTGCAAGCTGGCATGCAGATTGCGTCACCGATGACAAGACCAACGAAGGTCAGTTGATCGTCTGCTCTCAACGGCGAGCGCAGACGGCCACACCAGGACAAAGGCGTCCCCACCCACAGGCAGCGGCCCTCCAGCCGCCACCTGTTCGGTGCGGACGCCTTTTTTGTTTTCTGCAACCCGAAACCTCGAGGAAATGTGCCATGCCCGATCTTCTTAACGCCAGCGTCAGCCGCCGCGCGGTATTGCAAAGCGCCGCCGTCGGTGCCATTGGTATCAGCCCCGCCCTGCGCGCCACGGTTTATGCCGCAGGCTCCGACGCACCGGAGAAAGCCGAGGTCAAGATCGGCTTTATTCCGCTGACCGATTGCGCCAGCGTGGTGATGGCCTCCGTGCTGGGCATCGACAAGAAATACGGCGTCAGGATCATCCCAACCAAGGAGGCCAGTTGGGCCGGCGTGCGCGACAAACTGATGACCGGCGAACTCGACTTTGCCCATGTGCTGTACGGCTTGGTCTACGGCGTGCATCTGGGCCTGGGTGGCGCCAAGAAAGACATGGCCGTGCTGATGAACCTGAGCCAAAACGGCCAGGCCATCACGCTGTCCAAGAAACTGGCCGACAAAGGCGCGGTGGATGGCGCTGGCCTGGCCCGATTGATGGCTGCCGAGAAGCGTGAATACACTTTCGCCCAGACCTTCCCCACGGGCACCCATGCCATGTGGCTGTACTACTGGATGGCGGCCAACGGCATCAACCCGATGCAGGACGCCAAGGTCATCACCGTGCCGCCGCCGCAGATGGTGGCCAACATGCGCGTCGGCAACATGGACGGCTTCTGCGTCGGCGAGCCCTGGAATCACCGCGCCATCATCGACGGCATTGGCGTGACCGCCGTCACCACACAGGACATCTGGCGGGACCACCCGGAAAAAGTGCTGGGCACGACCGGCGACTTCGTCAAAAAATACCCCAACACGGCGCGCGCCGTGACAGCCGCCATTCTGGAGGCCGGCAAATGGATTGACGCCGGACTGCAGAACAAAAACAAGATGGCTGAAACTATCGCCGAAAAGAGCTACGTCAATACCAGCGTGGACGCCATCAACCAGCGCATCCTGGGGCGCTACCAGAACGGCATGGGCAAGACCTGGGACGACCCCAACCACATGAAGTTCTACAACGACGGCCTGGTGAATTTTCCCTACCTGTCGGACGGCATGTGGTTCCTGACACAGCACAAGCGCTGGGGCCTGCTGCGGGAGCACCCGGATTACCTGGCGGTCGCCAAACAGATCAACCAGATCGACATCTACAAGCAGGCGGCCAGCGCCAGCCACACGCCGCTGCCCAAAGACGCGATGCGCAGCTCCAAGCTGATGGACGGCGTGGTGTGGGACGGCAAGGACCCGAAAAAATACGCCGACAGTTTCAGGATCAAGGCCTGAAGCCGCGCCGGGCCGGCCAGCGCTTTGTCCCCCGTCATTTCGCAGGAGTTGCACACCATGGTTAGCGCAGTTTTTCACTCTCCGGTGGCGCCCGCCGCGACGATTGGTCCATCCGCCGTGAAGCCGCAGGCAGTCGCCACGGAGACGTCGCAAGCGGTCCACCAGAAAGCCCCGGAACTCGCGGCAAGACCCAGCGCCCGCACGTTCGACTGGCGCGCCTTCTGGCTGGCATTGCTGCCGCCCATATTGGGCCTGGGCCTGCTGCTGGGCATCTGGGCGCTGGTGTCCATCACGACCGCCAGCAGCATCCCCTCGCCGGCGGACACCTTCCGGCAAGCCATCGTCATCTTCTCCGACCCGTTCTACCGCAAGAGCCCCAACGACCAAGGGGTTGGATGGAACGTCCTGATGTCGCTGCAACGCGTGGCGGCAGGTTTTGGGCTGGCCGCCGCGGTGGGCATTCCGGCCGGTTTCATGATCGGTCGCTTCGAGTTCCTGAACCGCATGTTCACGCCCATCGTCAGCCTGCTGCGTCCGGTATCGCCGCTGGCCTGGTTGCCGATCGGCTTGCTGGTGTTCAAGGGTGCCAACCCGGCCGCCATCTGGACCATTTTCATCTGCTCGATCTGGCCCATGATCATCAACACCGCCGTCGGCGTGCAGCGCGTGCCGCAGGACTACATGAATGTGGCGCGGGTGCTGAACCTGAGCGAATGGAAGATCCTTACCAGGATTTTGTTCCCCTCGGTGCTGCCCTATATGCTGACCGGCGTGCGGCTGGCCGTGGGCACCGCCTGGCTGGTGATTGTGGCGGCGGAGATGCTGACCGGCGGCGTCGGCATCGGCTTTTGGGTCTGGGACGAGTGGAACAACCTGAACGTCAAGAACATCATCATCGCCATTTTTGTGATCGGCATCGTCGGGCTGATGCTGGAATTCGCGCTGATCAAAATCGCCACCGCGTTCACGTTTGAAGAGGTCAAATCATGAGCGACTCAGCAGCGACCAAATACATCGAGATCGCCGGCGTCGGCCAAACCTTCAAGACCCGCAGCGGCCCGTTCTGCGCGCTGCAAGACGTCAGTCTGACGGTCGCCAAGGGCGAGTTTGTCACCCTCATCGGCCACTCCGGCTGCGGCAAGTCCACGCTACTGAACTTGATTGCCGGTCTGACACTGCCGACGCAAGGCCACCTGCTGTGCGCCAACCGCGAGATTTCGGGCCCCAACCCGGAACGGGCCGTGGTGTTCCAGAACCATTCCTTGCTGCCCTGGCTGACCTGTTTCGAAAACGTCTATCTGGGCGTCGAGCGGGTCTTTGGCGCCGGCAACCGGACGACCGGCGCCGTGTCGGAGAACAAGGGGCAACTCAGGGCGCGCACCGATGCCGCGCTGGCGCTGGTGGGCCTGGGCGCGGCGGCACAAAAGCGTCCGGGCGAAATTTCGGGCGGCATGAAGCAGCGCGTTGGCATCGCGCGCGCGCTGGCCATGGAGCCCAAGGTGTTGCTGATGGACGAACCCTTTGGCGCGCTGGACGCCTTGACCCGCGCCAAGCTGCAGGACGAGTTGCTGCAGATCGTCGCCAAGACGCACAGCACCGTGGTGATGGTGACGCACGATGTCGACGAGGCCGTGCTGCTGTCCGACCGGATCGTGATGCTGAGCAACGGGCCGTGCGCCACCATCGGCGAGGTTCTGCGCGTGGCGCTGCCGCGTCCGCGCAACCGGGTCGAACTGGCCGAAAGCGCGCAGTACCTGCACTGCCGCAAGGCGGTGATGGACTTCCTGTACACGCGCCAGGCCCATGTGGAGAAAGCCGCATGAACAGAAGCACCCCTGTGCCGCGCCTTCGGCGCGTCTCCCCCTCAAGGGGGCGACACCAGCGGCCCGGCAAAGCCGGTTCCGCGGTGTCCCTGGCCTGAATAGCAAGACTTGCAACATCGGAGATTGACATGGACATGAGCGTCAAGCCCAAAGACCGGATGAAACTGGTGATGATCGGCAACGGCATGGCCGGGGTGCGCACGCTGGAGGAACTGCTGAAACTGGCCCCCGACCTGTACGACATCACCGTCTTCGGCGCCGAGCCGCACCCTAACTACAACAGAATTTTGTTGTCGCCGGTGCTGGCCGGGGAACAAACGGTGGACCAGATCGTCCTCAACGACTGGGCTTGGTACCAGGACAACGGCATCACCCTGCACGCCGGCTGGACCGTGACCGGGGTCGACCGCGTCAAGCGCAGCGTGCATGCGAAGAACGCCGCCGGTGAAACGATCAGCGCACCCTACGACCGCCTGATCATGGCCACCGGCTCCAACCCCTTCATGCTGCCCGTGCCGGGCAAAGAATTGCAGGGCGTGCTGGCCTACCGCGACATTGCCGACACGCAGGCCATGATCGACGCCGCCGGCAAGTACCAGCACGCCGTGGTCATCGGCGGCGGCCTGCTCGGGCTGGAAGCGGCCAACGGCCTGATGAAGCGCGGCATGACGGTCAGCGTGGTGCATGTGGCGCCCTGGCTGATGGAACGCCAGCTCGACAGCGTGGCGGCGAAGCTGCTGCAGCAATCGCTGGAAGCGCGCGGCATGCAATTCCTGATCGGCGCGCAAACGCAGGAGCTGGTCGGTGGCGAAGAGGATGGCAAAGGTGGCCGCGTCAAGTCGGTCAAGTTCAAGGACGGCAGCGAGGTGCCCGCCGATCTGGTGGTGATGGCAGTCGGCATTCGTCCCAACACCGCATTGGCCGAAGCCATGTGCCTGCACGTGAACCGCGGCATTGTGGTCAGCGACACGCTGCAGACCACCACCGACGCCCGCATCTACGCGGTGGGCGAATGCGCGGCGCACCGCGGCATTGCCTACGGCCTGGTGGCGCCGCTGTTCGAGCAGGGCAAGGTGGCAGCCAACCATCTGGCGCAGTTCGGCATCGGCCGCTACAGCGGCTCGCTGACCTCGACCAAGCTCAAGGTCACCGGCATCGACCTGCTTTCTGCCGGCCAGTTCATGGGCGGCGACGATACGGAAGAGATCGTCATGAGCGACCCGGCCGGCGGTGTCTACAAAAAGCTGGTGCTGAAGGACGACAAGCTGGTCGGCGCCTGCCTGTACGGCGACACGGTGGACGGCAGTTGGTACTTCAAGCTGCTGCGCGACGGCCGCAATGTCACCGACATCCGCGACCGGCTGATGTTCGGCGAGTCCAACATCGGCGACGCCGGCCATGAGGGCCATAACCAGGCCGCCGCCATGACCGACAGCGACGAGGTCTGCGGCTGCAATGGTGTCACCAAAGGCACCATCTGCAAGGCCATCAAGGACCAGGGCTTGTTCACGCTGGACGAGGTGCGCAAACAGACCAAGGCCAGCGCTTCCTGCGGCTCCTGCACCGGACTGGTGGAGCAGATCCTGATGTTCAGCGCCGGCGGCGACTACTCGGCCACGCCCAAGACCAAGGCGCTGTGCGGCTGCACTGACCACGGTCACCAGGCGGTGCGCGACGCCATCCGGCAGCACAAGCTGCTGAGCATTGCCGAGGTCTACCAATTCCTGGAATGGCGCACGCCCAACGGCTGTGCTTCATGCCGCCCGGCCATCAACTACTACCTGATCTCGACCTGGCCGAAGGAGGCCAGGGACGATCCGCAAAGCCGTTTCATCAATGAGCGCAGCCACGCCAACATCCAGAAAGACGGCAGCTACTCCGTCATTCCCCGCATGTGGGGCGGCGAGACCACGGCCAGTGAACTGCGCCGCATTGCGGACGCGGTGGACAAGTACAAGATCCCCACCGTGAAGGTCACCGGCGGTCAGCGCATCGACCTGCTGGGCGTGAAAAAAGAGGATTTGGCGGCGGTCTGGCAGGACCTGGGCATGCCCAGCGGCCACGCCTATGCCAAGGCGCTGCGCACCGTCAAGACCTGCGTCGGCAGCGAATGGTGTCGCATGGGCACGCAGGACAGCACGCAAATGGGCAAGGACCTGGAGCGCGCCTTTGTCGGCATGTATGCGCCGCACAAGGTGAAATTCGCGGTCAGCGGCTGCCCGCGCAACTGCGCCGAGGCCGGCATCAAGGACGTCGGCATCATCGGCGTTGACAGTGGTTGGGAGATGTACATCGCCGGCAACGGTGGCATCAAGACCGAAGTTGCGCACTTCTTCACCAAACTGAAAACCGCTGCCGAAGTGCTGGAGTACACCGGCGCCTTTTGCGAGCTGTATCGCCAGCAAGGCTGGTACCTGGAGCGCACCGTGCACTTTGTCAACCGCGTCGGCCTGGACTATGTGAAGAAGAAAATTCTGGACGATCCTGCGGGCCGCAAGGCACTGTGGGAGAGCCTGCAGTTTGCGTTGGACGGCGAGCCCGATCCCTGGTTTGAATTTGACAAGGCCGCGGTCGATACCCGGCAATTCCAGAGGATATTGGCATGAGTGCATGGAAAAAAATCTGCCGGCTTGAAGACATCCCAGTGCTGGGCGCGCGCCGCGTCGCCCGCGCCAGTGGCCTGGACGTCGCCGTGTTTCGCAACGCGCAGGACCAGGTGTTTGCGCTGCTCGACCGCTGCCCGCACAAGGGCGGTCCGCTGAGCCAGGGCATCGTGTTTGGCGCCAGTGTGGCGTGTCCCCTGCACAACTGGACCATTGGCCTGGCCGATGGCTGCGCCGCTGCGCCCGATGTGGGTTGCACACCCCGCTTCAGCGTGAAGGTGGAAGCCAATGTGGTGCACCTTGATGCGCGTGAGCTGGCCAGCCACGCGATCGACCTGGTCGCTCCGGTGGCCGGCCCGGCAGGCCGGCAAACCGAGCACGCATGAGGTTGGAGCCCGCTCCGACGGCGGCGGCGAGCAGCTTGCGCCAGACCCGATCAACCTGCCCCTATTGCGGCGTCGGCTGTGGCGTCATCATCGAGTCCGCTGGCAACCAGATCACTGGCGTTCGTGGCGACCCGGATCATCCCGCCAATTTCGGCCGGCTCTGCACCAAGGGTGCCACGCTGCACCTCACCGCCAGCGCGGCCGTGACGCGGCAAAGCCGCCTGCTGCACCCCCTGCGACGCGCGCAGCGGGGGGAGCCGGCGCAGCGCTGCGACTGGGACAGCGCACTCGATCTTGCCGCCGCGCGCTTTGCACAAATCATTCGGGAGCATGGTCCCAATGCGGTCGGTTTCTACATCTCCGGGCAACTGCTCACGGAAGACTATTACGTCTTCAACAAGCTGGTCAAGGGACTGATTGGCAGCAACAACATCGACAGCAACTCACGCCTGTGCATGAGCAGCGCGGTGGCCGGCTACAAACAGACGCTGGGCATGGACGCGCCGCCCGCCTGCTACGACGACATCCAGCACGCCAGCACGCTGTTCATCATCGGCTCCAACACGGCCTACGCGCATCCGGTGCTGTTTCGCCGCATTGAAGCGGCGCGCCGTGCCAACCCGGCGCTCAAGATCGTGGTCTGCGACCCGCGCCGCACCGACACCGCCGCGATGGCCGACCTCTTCTTGCCGATCCAGCCCGGCACCGATGTGCTGCTGCTGATGGGCATGCTGCACATCATGCTGTGGGAAGGCTGGGTTGACAGCGCGTTCATCGCCGCCCACACCGGCGGCTTTGAGACTCTCAAGGCCAACGTGCTCGACTGCACGCCTGACTTGGTGACGCAGACCTGTGGCATCTCCAGAGCCGATTTGCTGCAGGCGGCGCGCCTGTTTGCCGGCGTCTCATCCGATCACGCGGCGCAGCGCACGCCCACGCTCAGCCTGTACTGCCAGGGCCTGAACCAGTCCAGCAGCGGCAGCGCCAAAAACGCGGCGCTGATCAACCTGCACCTGCCACCGGACAGATTGGAAAACCGGGTGCCGGACCTTTTTCGCTGACCGGCCAGCCCAACGCCATGGGGGGACGCGAAGTCGGCGGCATGGCCAATTTGCTGTCGGGCCACCGCGACCTGCACAACCCGGCGCACCGCGCCGAGGTGGCGGCCTTGTGGGGCGTGCCCAGCGTGCCGGCACAAGCCGGAAAAACCGCCGTGGAAATGTTCCAGGCCGCCGCCGACGGCGAAATCCAGGCCCTGTGGATCGCCTGCACCAACCCCGCGCAAAGCATGCCCGATCAGAGCACCGTGCGCCGCGCCCTGGAACGCGCCGAATTCGTGGTGCTGCAGGAAGCCTTTGCCGGCACCGCCAGCGGCCGCTACGCCGACCTGCTGCTGCCGGCCAGCACCTGGGGCGAAAAAGAAGGCACCGTCACCAACAGCGAACGCCGCATCAGCCGCGTGCGCGCCGCCGTGCTGGCGCCCGGCGAAGCCCGCCATGACTGGCAGATCGTCGTCGATTTCGCACGCCGCCTGGAGACGCGGCTGCCACGCCCAAAGTCGCTGTTCCCGTACACCAGCTCGGAGTCCATCTGGCTGGAGCATCGCGAATCGACCCGCGGCCGCGACCTCGACATCACCGGCATGTCCTACCCCATGCTGGAGCAGTCACCCCAACAATGGCCGCTGCCTGAAGGCCAGACCCAGGGCAAGGCCAGACTCTACGAGGATGCGATCTTCCCGACCGCCGATGGCCGGGCCTGCTTCGTCAGCACCGTCTACCGGCCGGTGGCCGAAGCACGCCAGGCGCGCTACCCGTTTTCGCTCACCACCGGGCGTCTGCGCGACCAGTGGCACGGCATGAGCCGCAGCGGCACGCTGGGCCGCCTGTTTGGGCATGTGCGCGAGCCGGCCCTGCAGATGAACCCGCAGGACATGGCCATCCAGCAACTGCTGGATGGCGAACTGGTGCGTGTCACCAGCCAACGCGGCACTATCCTGGTGCCGGTACAGGGCAGTGCCGACCTGGGCGCTGGTCAGGTCTTCATGGCCATGCATTGGGGTGAAGAGTTTCTGAGCGGCCAGAGCGCCAGCGGCGACCGGTTGGCCGGGGTCAACGCCCTCACCACCTCGGCTTATTGCCCGGACTCCAAACAGCCCGAATTCAAACACGCCGCCGTCAAGGTCTTGCCGGCGGAAATACCCTGGTCGCTGCTGGCCATCGCCTGGCTGCCCCCCGAGTTCGTGCTGTCGGCGCAACACGCGCTGCGTCAGTTGATGGCGTGCTTTGCCTATGCCAGTTGCGTGCCATTCAGCAACAACGCGGCGCCGGATGCCCCGGGCCGGGAGCGCAGCGGCCTGCTGTTTCGCGCCAGCAGTTTTAACGCGCCCCCCGACGGGGTGCTGGAGCGCATCGAGTCACTGTTGCATCTGGACGGCCCGCTGCCGCTGCGCTATGTGGACAAGAAACGTGGTCAGCGCCGCACCGCGTTGCTGCGGCGCGGCGCGACCGACACCCTGCTGGAAGGATTCCTGCTGGCCGGCGACACCCGTGCCCAGCACTGGATCACGACGCTGCTGCAGGAGGAACAGCCGGCCCAGGCCTACGGCCGCGCGCTGTTGCTGCCCGGCGCCAGGCCACCTGTCCAGATGGCGTCACGCGGCAAGCAGGTGTGCGCCTGCTTCAACATCACCGATGTGGCGATTCAGGCGCATCTGAGCCAATCCATTGGGTCGGCTGCGATTCGTCTGGCATCCCTGAAAAGCGGCTTGCGTTGCGGCACCAACTGCGGCTCCTGTCTACCTCAATTGCAGCGCATGGTGAGGGACAGCATCGATGGCATCAGTCCTGCCAACGCACCAACGCGCCAATGGCTGGGCGCGTAAACCCTCCTACCCCAAGCTATCCACATTCACGGACAATCCAGGCATGGGCATTGGCAACTACATCAAGGAAATCGGACGCGGCAGGGACGGCGCACGTGCCCTGACACGCGAGCAGGCCGGAGATCTGTTGGGACAGGTGCTGGACGGAACGGTGACCGACCTGGAAATCGGCGCGTTTTGTCTGGCCATGCGCATCAAGGGCGAAACAGCGCTTGAGATGGCCGGGTTTCTGGACGCCACCGAAGCACGACTGCACAAAATTCCAGGCAATGGCCGCCCTGCCGTGGTGCTGCCCAGCTACAACGGCGCCCGCAAGCTGCCGGTGCTCACACCTTTGCTGGCGCTGTTGCTGGCGCGCGAGGGCCTGAGCGTGGTGGTGCATGGCATGAGCACGGAGTCGACCCGTGTCTCCGCCCAAGACGTGTTCCAGGAGCTTGGTTTTCCGGCGCAGACAAGGATTGAAAAATTGGCGCAAAACGCGGTTCAATTTGTTCCCACCGGCTTGTTGTGCCCCGGTCTGGCACGCCTGCTGGAGGTGCGCCGCGTGGTAGGCCTGCGCAATCCGGCGCACAGTCTGGTCAAGCTGATGAATCCCAGTGACGCTCCGGCAATCCTGATTGGCAGTTACACGCATCCGGAATATGCCGAGGCCATGGCCGCCACTTTACGGCTGGTACAAGTCCGTGCCCTGCTGCTGCGTGGTACCGAAGGTGAGCCGGTGGCCGACCCGCGGCGCACGCCGGCCATGGACGTATTTGCCGACGGGCAGGTCACTAGGGTACAGGAAGCCCAGCTTGGTTCCCTGGTCAGCCTGCCGGGCTTGCCGTCACCCGACGCGCACAGTACCGCCATCTGGATTCAGGCGGTGTTGAACGGGCAGACGCCGGTCCCTACCCCGATTGCGCTGCAAGTGAAACATATCCTGGAGTTGTCGCGACAAGTAGCTCTGTAATTTTTTGCACGTAACAGGCCTGGTAACAACAAGGCCGGGCCGAAAGTGAAATAATCGGCCGCTTGACGCACAAGGAATCTCAACATGACCGATATACAACAACGCATTGACGAACTGGTTAAATCGAACCCGGTGGTTCTGTTCATGAAAGGCAACGCCAGTTTCCCCCAATGTGGCTTTTCAGGCCGGGCGATCCAGATTTTGGAGGCCTGCGGTGTCGACCTGAAAACGCTCAAGACCTTGAACGTACTCGAAGACGAAGAAATTCGCTCGGGTATCAAGCAGTACAGCAACTGGCCAACCATTCCCCAGCTCTACATCAAGGGCGAGTTCATCGGCGGCTCGGACATCATGATGGAGATGTACGAAAACGGGGAATTGCAGCAGGCACTGGCGACATCCAAATAGCTTCGCAATTCTTGGTCTGTCCCACAAGGTGGACAGCCAACATCCCGGTTCAAGTTGAGGACAGAGCAAAATTGCTGCGCAATTCTTGGTCTGTCCCACAAGGTGGACAGCCAACATCCCGGTTCAAGTTGGGGACAGAGCAAAATTGCTGCGCAATTCTTGGTCTGTCCCACAAGGTTTTAAGTTTCCCACTTCTTTTTGGCGCCCAGCACGGCATTGGGGTACGGCGCCTGGCCGCGCGAGCCGTTATAGCGGCCCAGCGCCAAAAACAGATCGCCTTTTTCGCGGTCCAGATAGTGGCGCAGGATGACGCAGCCAAAACGCAGATTGGTTTGCATGTGGAATAGTTTGCTGGCATCGCCGTCGCCCAGTAAACGCGTCCAGAACGGCATGACCTGCATGTAACCGCGTGCGCCGACGCTGCTCACCGCAAATTTCCGGAAATTGCTCTCCACCTGGATCAAGCCCAGCACCAGCGCCGGCTCCAAGCCGGCACGCCGACTTTCGTACCAGACCGTTTGAAGAAATTCCTTGCGAACGTTCCAGTCCGGTTTTTGCTTTTTAAGGTGCTCACTCACGCGGCCCAGCCAGCGCAAGTAACGCAGACGCGACTCGGTATCGGAAAACTCAGGTACCGGCGGCGCACTGTTCGAAATCGCCGAACTCAAAGCCGAGCGCACCGAGTCCACCAACGGCTCCTCGACTTGGGCACCGGCAGCCGCGGGCCGGTGGATGGCCATCGACCCAAGCCCTGAAAGCAGCGAGAAGAGGCAATTTCTCCTCGACAACATGGCGGGCAAGGTCAAACCTTCAGTCGGGCCTGAACGAACTGGGAAATTTCAGCCACCGGCACCGCCGTGGGCGCAACATCGCGGCGCTGCTGGTACTCGACTTCGCCGGCCTTGAGGCCTCTGTCACCAATCGTGACGCGATGCGGCACCCCAATCAGTTCCCAGTCGGCAAACATGGCGCCGGGACGCTCGCCGCGGTCATCCAGGATCACGTCGACACCGGCGGCCAGCAGTTCTTCGTAGAGTTTGTCGGCGGCCGCCTTGACGGCGGGGAAGCGCTCCGGGGTGATAGGACACAACACCACCGTAAAAGGCGCCAACGCGTCCGGCCAGATGATGCCGCGCTCGTCGTGGTTTTGTTCGATGGCGGCGGCTGGCAAACGCGTGATGCCGATGCCGTAGCAACCCATCTCCATGAACTGGGGCTTGCCATTGACATCCAGGAAGGTGGCGTTCATGGGCTGGCTGTATTTGGTGCCCAGCACAAAAATGTGACCGATTTCGATGCCCCGCTCAATCGCCAGCAGACCCTTGCCATCCGGCGAAAGATCGCCCTCCACCACGTTGCGCAAGTCCGCCACCAGATCGGGCTGCGGCAGATCGCGACCCCAATTGACGCCGGTAAGGTGGTAGTCCGCCTCATTGGCACCGCAAATCCAGTCATGCATGAGCGCCACCTCGCGGTCGACCACGATCTGGACCGGTTTTTTCAATCCAATGGGGCCCAGGTAGCCGGGCAGGCAGCCAAAGTGATCCTCAATTTCGGCCACGGTGGCAAAACGAAAGCCGGCATCCAACCCTGGCAATTTGCTGACCTTCACCTCGTTCATGTCGTGGTCACCGCGCAGCAGCAGCAGCCAGATCTGGGTCTTGACGACTTCCTCATAATCGTTCAGTTGGTCGGTCGCCAGCACCAGCGATTTGACGGTATTCTTCAGCGGCAGGCCCAGCAGTTCCGCAACCTCCTGGCAAGTGCTTTTGCCGGGCGTGGCGGTTTTCGTCAAGGCCTGAGTCGGCATCTGCCGTGGGCCGCTGGGCGCCAGGGCCTGGGCTTTTTCCATGTTGGCGGCGTAATCGCTGTCCGGGCAATACACAATGGCGTCCTCCCCGGTCGCCGCAATCACCTGGAACTCCTCGCTCACGTCCCCGCCGATGGCACCACTGTCGGCGGCCACCGCCCGGTAGCGCAAGCCAAAACGGTCAAATATGCGACGGTAGGCAGCGGCCATCACCTGATAGCTTGCCTTCGCCGCGTCCAGATCACGGTCAAAACTGTAGGCATCCTTCATGATGAATTCACGCCCGCGCATCAGGCCAAAGCGGGGCCGGCGCTCATCCCTGAATTTGCTCTGGATCTGGTAGAAATTCCTTGGCAACTGTTTGTAACTCCTGATTTCCTGGCGCGCAATGTCGGTCACCACTTCCTCGCTGGTCGGCTGAATGACAAAATCCCGGTCATGGCGGTCCTTCAGGCGTAACAACTCGGGGCCATTGGTCTCGAAACGCCCGGTCTCCTGCCAAAGCTCGGCCGGTTGCACTACCGGCATGCTCAGTTCCACCGCGCCGGCGCGATTCATTTCCTCGCGCACGATCGCCTCCACCTTGCGCACCACACGCAAACCCAGGGGCATCAGGGTGTAGATACCGGCGCCGAGTTTTTTGATCATGCCGGCACGCATCATCAACTTGTGACTGACCACCTCCGCATCGGCCGGGGCCTCTTTAAGGGTGGAAATGAAGAATTGTGAAGCTTTCATGGCAGGCTCAGAGAAAAACAAAGGGCTACGCCTCTTGCTGCGCAG
Organism: Rhodoferax sp.; assembly: GCF_028714215.1. GTDB lineage: Bacteria > Pseudomonadota > Gammaproteobacteria > Burkholderiales > Burkholderiaceae_C > Rhodoferax. The sequence goes on from NZ_JAQTMS010000022.1 coordinate 69,133, forward strand.
CGCATGCTGTGCATAATGGACGCAGTTTAAAAAATTGGGGTTTGATTATGCTTGACCGGGACGGCTTTCGGCCCAATGTCGGCATCATCCTGCTCAACCAGAAAAATCAGGTGTTCTGGGGCAAGCGAATACGTACGCACTCCTGGCAGTTTCCGCAGGGTGGCATTGATCGAGGGGAAACCCCCGAACAAGCCATGGTTCGTGAACTGCACGAGGAAGTGGGGCTCCATCGTGAGCATATTCGGATCTTGGCCCGCACCCGGGATTGGTTGCGCTACGAGGTGCCAGACCGCTACATTCGCCGCGATGCACGCGGCCATTACAAGGGTCAGAAACAGATCTGGTTCCTGCTTCAGCTGCTGGGCAACGACTGGGATTTGAACCTGCGTGCCACCGATCACCCCGAGTTCGATGCCTGGCGCTGGAACGATTACTGGGTGCCGCTGGACGTCGTCGTCGAATTCAAACGCGGCGTTTACGAAATGGCCTTGACCGAGTTGGCCCGCCATCTGCCGCGCAACGAGTACCGCAACCGCTTCTTGCGACAAGGCATGCGACCCCACGAACAAGACCTGGAGGCGGAACCGGAGGGCTCACCGGGCGTCAATTTTGAATTGCCGCCCGGCGGTAGCTTCGACTCCAGTCCAGCCACGGGGGATCGCCCGCAAGGCCCCGGGCCTGCGCGCGAGGTTTGAAATAGGGGCTGCCCGCGTCAGCGGGTAAGTACCAAATTGTCCCGATGCACCATTTCGGGCTCTGCGGTATAGCCCAGCAATTTTTCAAATTCGCTGGACGGCTTGCGGCAAATCAGGCGCGCCTCGGCGCTGGCGTAGTTGGCCAGGCCGCGCGCCATCTCAACCCCGGCGGCGTCCCGGATGGCGATCACGTCGCCGCGCGAAAAATCCCCGTCCACGGCGGTCATACCGATCGGCAACAGGCTTTTGCCTTCCTCGCGCAACTTGGCTACCGCGCCGGCATCCAGCGTCACCGAGCCGCGCAGCTGAAGATGGTCGGCAATCCACTGTTTGCGCGCCTGCGTCTTTTGCGTCTGAGCCACCAGCAAGGTACCGATAGTCTCACCCTGGCTCAGTCGCAGCAAGGCGTCCGGCTCGCGCCCCCAGGCAATCACGGTCGAGGCGCCGGAGCCGGCTGCCCGTTTGGCCGCCAGTATCTTGGTGAGCATGCCACCCCGTCCAATACTCGACCCGGCACCACCCGCCATCGCTTCCAGCGCCGGATCGCCGGCCTTGGCGCTATGCACAAAATGCGCCGTCGGCTGTTTGCGCGGATCGGCGCTGTAAAGCCCTTTCTGGTCGGTCAGAATGACCAGCGCATCGGCCTCCACCAGATTGGCCACCAGCGCGCTGAGCGTATCGTTGTCGCCGAACTTGATTTCCTCGGTGACCACGGTGTCGTTCTCGTTGATGACCGGCACCACGCCCAGCTTGAGCAAGGTCAGGAGCGTGGAGCGCGCATTCAGGTAGCGCTCGCGATCAGCCAGGTCGGCGTGCGTCAGCAGCACCTGGGCGCTGCGCAAGCCGTTCTCGCGCAGCTTGGTCTCGTACATCTGGGCCAGCCCCATCTGACCCACGGCGGCGGCGGCCTGCAACTCATGGATCTCGTGCGGCCGGCTGCTCCAGCCCAGGCGCTTCATGCCTTCGGCAATGGCGCCGCTGGAGACCATGATGACTTCGCGACCGCCTTGCACCAGCAGGGACATCTGGCGGCACCATTCGCCGATCGCCGCCTCGTCCAGACCACGGCCCTCATTGGTCACCAGGCTGGACCCCACCTTGATGACGATGCGCCGGGCATCACGCAACACCAGCGAAGTACTTTCAGTAGTCATTTCGACTTGCAACGAGGGTCATTGATGCACTGCATGCCATGAGATAGACAGCCTTTACGGGTTATTCTGAATCCGGAGCAAAACGCGGGTCCACCGCTTCGGGCGTCTGCTCCGCTTTCTGCTGCGCCTTCACGTGCTGGTAAACGGTCTTCACCAGCGACTCGCAGCCTTCGCGTGTCAGCGCGGAAATCTCAAACACCGGGCCCTTGAACCTGAGGCGTTTGACAAAGTCCTTGACCAGCGCCGCACGCTGCTCCAGCGGCACCATGTCGAGCTTGTTCAGGACCAGCCAACGCGGCTTGGCATACAACGCCGGATCGTATTTCTTGAGCTCGTTGACAATCGCCTTGGCTTGCGCAACGGTATCGATCGCCGCGTCAAAAGGCGCCATGTCGATCACGTGCAGCAGCAGCCGGGTGCGCTGCAGATGGCGCAGGAACTGATGACCCAGGCCGGCCCCCTCCGATGCACCCTCGATCAAGCCCGGCAAATCGGCCACGACAAAGCTCTGCTCGGGACCGACCCGCACCACGCCCAAATTGGGATGCAAGGTGGTGAACGGATAGTCGGCGATGCGCGGACGGGCGTTGGAGATGGCAGAGATCAGGGTCGATTTGCCGGCATTGGGCATGCCCAGCAAACCGACATCCGCCAACACCTTGAGTTCCAGTTTGAGGTTGCGCTTTTCACCCGGCCAGCCGGGCGTCTTCTGCCGTGGCGCGCGGTTGATGGCGCTCTTGAAACGCATATTGCCGAAACCGCCGTCGCCGCCTTTGGCGATGGTGATCACTTCGCCAGGCGTCAACAATTCGAACAGCACCTCACCGGTCTCGGCATCCGAGATGATGGTGCCTACCGGCATTTTCAGGGTGATGTCGTCGCCCGCCGCGCCAAACATGTCGGAGCCCATGCCGTGCTCGCCGCGCTTGGCGTCATAGCGCCTGGAAAAGCGGAAATCGACCAGGGTATTGAGGTTCAGGTCGGCCACCGCGAAAACGTGGCCGCCACGGCCGCCATCGCCCCCGTTGGGACCACCGAACTCTTTGTATTTTTCATGCCGAAACGAGACGCAGCCAGCGCCGCCGTCTCCGGCAGAGACGTCAATATAGGCTTCGTCGACGAATTTCATGATGTATGGTCTTATAAACAAAAAACCCCGCGCAGCGCGCAGGGTTTCAATTGGGAGTTCCCAGCAAATTAAGCCGAGATAACGCTCACCGTCTGCTTGTTCAACGCGCCTTTGGTGGCAAACGCAACATTGCCATCAACCAGCGCAAACAAGGTGTGATCCTTGCCGATACCGACATTGGTGCCGGGGTGAAACTGGGTGCCACGTTGGCGGACGATGATCGCGCCAGCGCTGATCAGCTCACCACCGAACTTCTTCACACCGAGCATTTTGGGCTGTGAATCGCGCCCGTTTCGCGTAGAGCCGCCGCCTTTTTTCTGTGCCATGACTCTTGCCCCTTATGCAGAAATGGCGCCAACCAGCAGTTCAGTGAACTGTTGACGATGCCCTTGACGTTTCTGGTAATGCTTGCGACGGCGCATTTTGAAAATGCTGACCTTGTCGTGCTTGCCGTGAGCCACTACCGTGACACTCACCGTTGCGCCGGACACCAAGGGCGTGCCGACCTTCAGTTCTGCGCCGTTGCCGACTGCCAAAACCTGATCGAACACAATCTCTTGGCCTACGTCCGCAGCAATCTGTTCTACTTTAATTTTTTCGCCAGCAGCAACCCGATATTGCTTGCCACCGGTTTTTATGACCGCGTACATGTTGACCTCTTCAATTTAGCTCTGGGAACGAATTTTCACAGAGCCCGTTACTATAGCACAGCGGTGAATTTGTGGCTTTAGGCGACTGGAGCCCCCATTTCACGACCTTCTGCTTTCTATAATCCCGGCATACAACGGTCCATTTGTCTTGCAAGCCAATCCATCCAACCCCGCTCTGCCCCTGTCGATCATCGCGCCGGATATGCGCGAGGTGGATCAGGTCATCGCCCGCCGACTGCAGTCCGGTGTCCCGCTGATCGGCCAGGTTTCGCGTTACATCATCGCCGCCGGCGGCAAACGCTTGCGGCCGGCCCTGCTGCTATTGACCTGCGGCGCGCTGGGCTTCCGTGGCGAGCAGCGCTTCAACCTGGCCGCGGTGGTGGAGTTCATCCATACCGCGACCTTGCTGCACGACGACGTGGTCGATGACTCGGCGCTGCGCCGCGGCAACGCCACCGCCAACGAGATGTTCGGCAACCCGGCCAGCGTGCTGGTCGGCGACTTTCTGTATTCCCGCGCCTTCCAGATGATGGTCGATGCCCAGAACATGCGGGTCATGGAAGTACTGGCCGACGCCACCAACGTCATCGCCGAAGGCGAGGTGCTGCAACTGATGAACATGCACAACGCGGCGCTGGACGAGGCCGGCTACCTGCAGGTCATCCGCTCCAAGACCGCCAAGTTGTTTGAAGCCAGCGCCCGCGTTGGCGCCATTCTGGCGGGCGGCACCAGCCAGGTGGAGGAAATTTGCGCCGACTACGGACAGGCCATTGGCACCGCCTTCCAGGTCATCGATGACGTGCTCGATTACACCGGCGACGCCGCCGTCATGGGAAAAAGCCTGGGCGACGACCTGCGCGAAGGTAAGACCACGCTGCCCTTGATTGCAGCCATGCAGCGGGGCACCGACGAGCAACGCAATATCATCAAGACGGCCATTGAAACCGGCGGCGTGGCGATGCTCGATGAGGTCGTCGCCATCGTGAGAACAACCGGCGCGCTGGACGTCGCCCGGCTGGCCGCAACGCAGGAAGCGCAACGTGCCGTCGTAGCTGCAAAACAACTGCCGCCCGGACCGCACACGGAGTGTTTGATACAATTAGCGGCTCAGCTTCTGGCACGCCAGTCCTGAGTCAGCCGGCACACGGCATAGAAGAATTTCGGAATGTAGCGCAGCCTGGTAGCGCACTTCGTTCGGGACGAAGGGGTCGGAGGTTCGAATCCTCTCATTCCGACCATTAGGTCAGACCAAGGCCGCTAAGAACCTGTTCTTAGCGGCCTTTTTCTTAGGGCCTGTTCACCCTATTTTTACGAGTGCGAACGCGATGAAAAATGCGCCAATCAAGGCGCGTGACAACGGCAAGGCTGGGGCCTTGCCTAGGAACGCAACGCCGAGTGGCACTTTTTTCATCCCGTTCCCTGCGGGTTGTGGCCAAAAAAACCATGCGCGGCATTGCAAAGCCTTGCCGGGGGCCAACCCCGGCGGCGTTTTGCGCTTTGCGCATGGCTTTTTTGACTCACAACGCATCTCGCAAAAATAGGGTGAACAGGCCCTAGTCCAGTCGATTACAGATTTCCAGCGTTGCAACGCTCTGGTTCATGCTGTAGAAATGCAGGCCCGGGGCGCCGCCGGCCAGCAGTTGTTGGCACAAGTCTGTCACCACCTCCAGACCAAAAGCCTTGATCGATGCGCTGTCGTCGCCATAGCTTTGCAGGCGCAGCCGGATCCAGCGCGGAATCTCGGCACCGCAGGCGTCGGAAAAGCGCATCAACTGGGTGGAACTGGTAATCGGCATGATGCCGGGCACCACCGGCACGCTCAGGCCCAGCGCGTCCACCTCTTCGACAAAACGGAAGTAGGCGTCGGCGTTGTAGAAATATTGGGTGATGGCGGAATTGGCGCCGGCCCTGACTTTGGCGGCGAAGGCCTGCAGGTCGCTGGCCGGTGATTTGGCCTGCGGGTGCACCTCCGGGTAAGCGGCCACCTCGATGCGAAAATAGTCCCCGGTCTGCTCCCGGATAAACGCCACCAGGTCGCTGGCGTACTGGAACTCGCCGCCGGTGCCGTAACCGCTGGGCAAGTCGCCCCGCAGGGTCACCAGGCGCTTCACACCCATCGCCTTGAGCGTCGCCAATTGCTCCGCCACCACGGCGCGGGTGGCGCCGATGCAGGAAAGATGGGACGCCGCGCTCACCCCCTCCGCAAGGATGTCGCTCACGGTGTTGAAGGTGCCGGCCCGAGTCGAGCCGCCGGCACCAAAAGTGACCGAGCAAAACTCGGGTTGGAGGGCGTACAACTGCTGGCGCACCAGGCGCAACTTTTCCACCCCTTCGGGGGTTTTCGGCGGAAAGAACTCGATGCTCAGGGGAGTTTTGGAAGCTTCGCTCATGGCATGTCTTGAAGTGGTGGGGGCAGAGCTTGCGGCAATGCCGCTAGGGCGTGTCCCGCAAGGTAGCAGATATAAAAAACTCGCGGTTGCCGTCGCCTCCAGCAATGGGCGAGTCAAACCACGCGGTCACCGTCAAACCGAGCGCGGCGCAGGCCTCCCGCAGACGCTGCTCGATCAGCGGATAAAAAGAGGCGTCTTTCACAATGCCGCCCTTGCCGACCTGGCCCGGTTGCAACTCGAACTGCGGTTTCACCAGCGTCAGCAAGGTGCCGCCCGGTTTCAGCAAGGGCACGACCGCCGGCAGCACCAGGGTTTGCGAAATGAAGGACAGGTCGGCCACGATCAGGTCGAACTCCGGAACAAACGCCGAGGCCGCGCCTTCCTCAAGGTCGAATTGCCCCTGGGCTCCGATACTGTCTTCATAAGCAGCGACCAAATCGGCCGCAAGCAACGCCCGGGCATTGATTTTTTCGACGCACAGCACACGCGGGTCGGCGCGCAGCCGGGGATGCAACTGGGCGCTGCCCACATCGACCCCGACCACCATGGCCGCACCGTGCTGCAACAGGCAGTCGGTAAAGCCGCCGGTGGACTGGCCGACGTCCAGGCAAGCCAGCCCGGCAACCGACAGGCCCACTTGCCGTAGCGCCGCCTCCAGCTTGAGACCGCCACGCGAGACATAGCGGGCCTCGGAATCGTCCAGCAGCCGCAACTCGGCATCGGGCGGAATCTCGTCGCCGTTCTTGCCGACGAGCTTCCATTCTTCCCCTTGGCGCCACCGCAAGCCGTTGGCAATCAGGCGCTGGGCCTGCGAGCGACTGGTGGCGAGATGCCGGTGAACGAGCAATTGATCAGCGCGCATTATTTGTATTTGTCATGCCGGACATGATCCGGCATCCATGGATTGCGGGTCAAGCCCGCAATGACAAAGTTCTTTCTTCAATAGCGGTAACTGTCGGCCTTGTACGGGCCGGCCTTGCTGACGCCGATGTAGGCGGCCTGCTCGTCGGTCAGCTCGCTCAGCATGGCGCCGACCTTCTTCAGGTGCAAGCGTGCCACTTTTTCGTCCAGGTGCTTGGGCAGCACGTAGACCTTGCCGACCTTGTACTCCTTGGACTTGGTGAACAGTTCGATTTGGGCAATGGTCTGATTGGCAAAGCTGGACGACATCACAAAACTGGGGTGGCCGGTGCCGCACCCCAGGTTCACCAGGCGGCCCTTGGCCAGCAGGATGATGCGTTTGGAAGGCGTCTTGCCCTTGGCCGGGAAGATCACGTGGTCGACCTGCGGCTTGATCTCTTCCCACTTGCACTTGTCCAGCGAGGCGACGTCGATTTCGTTGTCGAAGTGGCCGATGTTGCAGACGATGGACTGGTCTTTCATGGCCGCCATGTGCTTGTAGGTGATGACGTTCTTGTTGCCGGTACAGGTGACGAAAATATCGCACTTGTCGGCCGCGTATTCCATGGTCACGACCTTGAAGCCCTCCATCGCCGCCTGCAACGCGTTGATCGGGTCGATCTCGGTCACCCAGACCTGGGCCGACAGCGCGCGCAGCGCCTGCGCACAGCCCTTGCCGACATCCCCGTAACCCGCCACCAGAGCCACTTTGCCGGCGATCATGACATCGGTGGCGCGCTTGATGCCGTCCACCAGAGACTCGCGGCAGCCGTACAGGTTGTCGAACTTGCTCTTGGTCACCGAGTCGTTGACGTTGATGGCGCGCAGCTTGAGGCTGCCATTGGCCGACATCTCGTTCAGGCGGTGCACGCCGGTGGTGGTCTCTTCCGTCACGCCGATGATGTTCTTGAGGCGCCGGCTGTACCAGGTGGGGTCCACCTTGAGCTTGGCCTTGATCGCATTGAACAGGCAAATCTCTTCCTCGCTGCCGGGTTTCGCCAGCACCTTGATGTCTTTCTCGGCGCGGGCACCCAGGTGCATCAGCAAGGTGGCATCGCCGCCGTCGTCCAGGATCATGTTGGGGCCTTCGGTCTTGCTGCCCTTGGGGCCGAATTCGAAGATGCGGTGCGTGTAATCCCAGTAATCGGTCAGGTTCTCGCCCTTGTAGGCAAACACCGGCGTGCCTTTTTCAACCAGCGCGGCAGCGGCATGGTCTTGCGTGGAGAAAATATTGCACGAAGCCCAGCGCACCTGGGCGCCCAGCGCCTGCAGGGTTTCGACCAGCACGGCGGTCTGGATCGTCATGTGCAGCGAGCCGGTGATGCGCGCGCCCTTGAGCGGCTGCGACTTGGCAAATTCTTCCCGGATCGCCATCAGACCGGGCATTTCAGTCTGTGCAATATTCAACTCCTTGCGGCCCCAGGCGGCCAGGCCCAGGTCGGCAATCACGTAATCTTGGTTTTTGACAGGTTTCAGTACAGCGCTCATGGCTCGCTCCAATGGTAGGTTTGAAATACCACTGCCTGCGCGGAGAACCTGGGTGAAGGACTCACCTCACAAAGCAGTGGGTGAGCGCGGTTGATGCGATGACTTGGCACCTGCCAAATCATGCGGTCCGAGCCTCGTTCAACATGCGTGAACTGCAACGCTCCTCGGAAGAAGCCCAATTATACGGATACTTGCGCACCCTGCGCTTAGGGTTATGGTGAATAAGTAGCGTCAAAACGTCGGCACCAGCGCACGGCACCGAAGTTTTGCAAAGTCGGGTTCAAATTGGCGCTTTTTTGTGACCCATCGGGCCTGTTTCTTGGGCCTCTCG
>NZ_JAQTMS010000023.1 GCF_028714215.1 Rhodoferax sp.
CCCGCCGCCCCGATGTCGGAGCGCACCATGCGCTGAACCCCGGCACTCAGCGCCTCATGCTCGTGGGCAAAACCCTTGTGCACGCGGTAACTGATGGCGCGGTCGTTGTACAGAGAGGCAAAAACCTCGCGGATCTTGTGCAACACCTCGTCGATGCCGATCACATTCAAAAACGTTTCCTGTTGCCCAGCAAACGAGACATCGGGCAAGTCTTCCGCGGTGGCCGAGGAACGCACCGCAAACGAGGCCTGCGGGCTACCGGCGCTCAGGGCGGCGAAGGACTGGCGAATGCCCTGCTCCAAATCCGGCGGGAAGGGCTGCGCCTCGACCAGGGCGCGGATTTCCGCGCCGGCCTGCGCCAGCGCCCTGACATCCTCCGTGTCCAGTGCATTCAAGCGGGCGTTGATCCTGTCAACCAGGTCACCAAACGCCAGAAATTCGCGGAAGGCATGCGCCGTCGTGGCAAATCCGGTGGGTACTTTGACGCCCGATGGCAAATTTGAAATCATTTCGCCGAGACTGGCGTTTTTACCGCCTACCGACTCGACGTCGGTCATTCTCAGGTTCTCAAACGGTACGACCAGGGCGGTCGGGTTGAAAAGTGCAGACATGGGGAAGCTCCAGAAGTTAAAAGCGGATCGACGTGCCAAGCCGGGCGTTCTGGTACGCCGGCAACGTCCATGCAGGCAAGCTGAATTTGTCGTTGTTGTATTCGGTCAGTGCAGTGCATGGGAAAATTCGGTAGTTGCCGTCATTGTAGGCGGCGAACTGACACCAGGCACGGTTCGCCGTGCCGGCCCACGCCAAAGCCAAAAAACCTTACGATTTACCCACCATGTCCAACCGCACTGTATTTTTTGTCTCCGACGGCACCGGCATCACCGCGGAAACCTTTGGTAGTGCCATCCTGGCCCAGTTTGAACTCAAGTCCCGGCACGTTCGCCTGCCTTTTGTCGACACCGTCGACAAGGCGCACCAGGCGGTCCGCCAAATCAACCACGCCGGCATCGTGGATGGCAGCAAGCCCATCGTTTTCACGACCCTGGTCAATGAAGAAGTGCTCAAAGTGATCACCGATGACTGTCGGGGCATGCTCTTGGACATGTTCGACACCTTCGTACGACCCCTGGAAACAGAACTCCAGCTCAAGTCCAGCCACCGCGTCGGCCGCTTCAGCGATGCCAGCAAAAGCAAGGAGTACCAGTCGCGCATTGAGGCCATCAACTTCTCGCTGGCACACGACGACGGGCAATCACACCGCGATTTGGCCGCCTCCGATGTCATTTTGGTCGGTGTCAGCCGCAGCGGCAAGACGCCAACCTCACTCTATCTGGCGATGCAGTACGGGCTCAAGGCCTCCAACTATCCGTTGATTCCGGAAGACTTTGAACGCCGCCATTTGCCTTCCGCACTAAAGCAACACCAGAACAAACTGTTTGGCCTGACGATCCAACCGGAACGTCTGAGCGAGATCCGCAACGAGCGCCGGCCCAACTCCAGGTACGCTTCACTGGAAAACTGCCGCATGGAGGTGAACGAAGCCGAAGCCATGATGCGCCGCTCGGGCATCCGCTGGCTGTCCACCACGACCAAGTCGATCGAGGAGATCGCAACCACCATCCTGCAGGAAATCAGGCCCGAGCGGCTGAACTATTGACCGGACCGGTTCACAGGCCAAGGGCGGCAATGGCGGCCCGGGCAATCTGCGCATCTTCGCTCGATTTGACGCCACTGACACCGACCGCGCCCAGGCACTGGCCATCTTTCATGATGGGAACACCGCCCTCCAGCAGGCCCTTGATTTCAGGCACGCTCAAGAACGAGGTACGCCCAGCGTTGATGATCTCTTCGTAGCCCTTGCTTTCGCGCCGACCCAGCGCCGCCGTGTGCGCCTTGGCCGGTGCAATGTGGGCCGAAATCGCGGCCGCACCATCGAGCCGCCGCAAGCAAAGCAGATGTCCGCCATCGTCGACGATGGCGACGCTCACGGCCCAGTTGTTTTTCAGGGCTTCAGCTTCGGCAGCGGCGGCCATTGCCTTGACATCGGAGAGTTCAAGGGTGAATTTTTGTTTCATGACTAACCTTTGTTGGGAGAAAAAACAAGCATACCCCTGGTCCGACGCCGCTTTGCCCGCATGGCGGGTGAAAGACCTCTTAAGAAAACAGGAAAGCGGCATCCATCATTTTTGTAAAGACACTTGATTCCCCTAGAATCCACCCTAACTGCAGCGGGCAGACATTTAAGGAGTTACTTGACTATGACTGACAACATTCAATCCATCGACCGTGGCTATGGCTACGTGGCGTCAGCCGAACAGCGCAACAAAGTGCTGCGCAACACCTACTGGCTGCTGGCCCTGAGCCTGGTGCCGACCGTGCTGGGGGCCTGGTTGGGCGTAGCCAGCGGCATCACCCGCTCATTGGGTGGCGGCCTCGGGCTGATTGTGTTTTTGGGCGGTGCTTTCGGCTTCATGTACGCCATCGAGAAAACCAAGAATTCGGCCGCCGGTGTGCCGGTACTGTTGGGCTTCACCTTCTTCATTGGCCTGATGCTGTCGCGCATGATTGCCATGGTACTGGGCTTCAAGAACGGCCCCGATCTGATCATGACCGCCTTCGGCGGCACCGCTGGCGTGTTTTTTGTCATGGCCAGCCTGTCGAGCGTGATCAAGCGCGACCTCTCCGGCATGGGCAAGTGGCTGTTTGTGGGGGCCGTTGCCGTCATGGTCGGCGGCATCATCAACGTGTTCGTCGGTTCCACCGCCGGCATGATGGCGATCTCGGTGGCGGTGATCGGTATTTTCAGCGCCTACATGCTGTATGACCTGAAGCAGATCGTGGACGGCGGTGAAACCAATTACATCAGCGCCACGCTGGCCTTGTACCTGGACATCATCAATGTGTTCCAGAGCCTGCTGGCGCTGCTGGGCATCTTTGGCGGCGAGCGCGACTGAAGCCAGTTTGCGGTTGCAAAAAAAAGACCCTGCGGGGTCTTTTTTTGTTTTCAAAGGTCCCGCTCAAACACCGCCATGCTCTCCACGTGGGCCGTATGCGGGAACATGTTCACCACGCCAGCGGCGCAGCAGCGATAACCCGCCCGCTGCACCAGCAAACCGGCATCGCGCGCCAGCGTGGAAGGGTTGCAACTGACATAGACAATCCGTTTCGGCGCTCTCCAGCCCTGCGCACCGGCGGTCGGCGGATGATTCACCGGATCCAGGGTTTGTTGATGCAAATCGGCCAGCGCCAGGACCAGGGCGAAAGCCCCTTCGCGTGGCGGATCGACCAGCCATTTGTCGGCCACACCTTCTTCAATCAACGCGGCCGGCGTCATCTCGAACAGGTTGCTGGCCACAAAACGAGTCGCGCCCAGCGCTGGTCTGGCAGGGGTCGAATTGGCGTTTTTCAGGTAATTCTGGCGCGCTCTGGCAACCAGCACCTGGCTGCCCTCAACGCCCAGCACCTCCCGTGCCTGCGTCGCAATGGGCAAGGTGAAGTTACCCAGGCCACAGAACCAGTCGATCACACGTTCGTCTTTTCCAGCCTCCAGCAAGCGCAACGCCCGTGACACCAGAACCCGGTTGATATGCGGGTTGACTTGGGTGAAGTCGGTCGGCTTGAATGGCATGTGAAGGTCGAACTCAGGCAGCGCGTAACTCAACTCCGGCCCCCCTTCGTCCAGCAAATGCACCGTCTCCGGCCCCTTCGGCTGCAGCCACCACTGGACCCCGACATGACGTTGGGCAAAGGCACGCAGCCGGGCTAGATCGGCGGCACTCAGGGGCTCCAGATGACGCAGCACCAGCGCGATCACCGAGTCACCACACGCCAGCTCGATCTGCGGACAGGTTTCAATCGCCTCCAGGGTCGAAATCAGGACCCGCAAAGGCATCAGCAAAGCACTCACCTGGGGCGGCAGCACGGCGCATTCCGGCATGTCTGCCACATAGCCGCTTTTGCGCTCATGGAATCCCACCAGCACGGCGCCCTTCTTGCGCACATGACGTACCGACAACCGTGCCCGATAGCGGTAACCCCAGGCCGGACCTTCGATCGGCCGCAAAATGGTATCGGCCTTGACCTTGCCCAAATGCCACAGGTTGTCCTCCAATACGCGCTGCTTGATCGCCACCTGCGCCGCCCCATGCAAGTGCTGCATCTTGCAACCGCCACAGGCGCCTTCATGCAAGCCAAAATGGGGGCAAGCGGGTTGGACCCGCTGCGAGGACTGGCGATGAACCGCCGTCACCACGCCCCGCTCCCAATTGTTTTTCTTGCGCTGCACCGTGGCGCTCACCCATTCGAACGGCAAGGCGCCCTCGATGAACACCACCTTGCCGTCGGCTCGGTGGGCAACGCCTTGCGCTTCCAGGTCCAGCGATTCAACCCATAGCCAGTCGGGCGGCATCGTCGTCGTATTAATTTCGTCACTCATGGCGTGATTGTCGGCGAGGTCGGGCTGGGCTCGCTTAGACTATGACGGCAGCCATAGCAAATTCCCCATGCCTCTGGTCGGTACTGAGCCCACCAGGTCCGGTGCAAGGGGATGAAATGTTTGCCGCGTCAGCGGCAGCACTCAGGGGGTCCCGTTGATCGCCAAGGCGATCAACGAAGGCCTGGACCAGGAAATCGGGAGCTCTCCTAAAGTTTTTCGGCAACTTACCGATAAACAGACGTGGGCATCTCAATTGCCTCTCAGTCCCGCAGTGTGCTGGTACTTGGCTGGACGTAACAGCACTATCGTTTAAAGGGGAGCCAATGGACGCCACAACAAGCAAGCTTATGCCCGCCATCAAGGTCGACCGGCGCGGCAGCGGCGTGCCCGACCGGGGCACACTCAATTCAGGCATCGCCGATGCTGGCGGGCATCGAGCGGCCGTTATCGGGCACCAAGCTGGAACTGGAAGCCGGCACCCCTCTTCGCCGCGACATCAATAGCGTACCCGGACACATGCAGCAGCAACAGACGCACCCCTATCAACGCGCCGCCGGCTGGACCTTGCTGGCACTGGCCCCGGCTCTGCTGTGGTGGGTTTCGCACCCGGTCTGGCGGATCGTGCTGGAACCGGCGACCTTTGCGTTTTGGCACAGCGTGGTGGAGTTGTTCGCCGTGCTGGTGGCGATGCTGGTCTTTGTCACCGGCTACCGGGCCCTGTTTTCGGTACGCAAGGGAGCCGTGGTGCTGCTGGGCGTGGCGTTTTTCGGCGTCGGCCTGCTCGACTTTCTGCACACACTGAGCTATGTCGGCATGCCCGACGCCCTGACCCCCAACAGCCCCTCCAAATCGATTTATTTCTGGCTTGCGGCGCGCCTGCTGGCAGCCAGCGCCTTGCTGGTGTACGTCTTGCTGCCCGCTGTGACCAGCCTCAACCCGTTGAGAAAACGACTCGCCCTGGCGCTGATGCTGGCGGGCGTCGCCGTTCTTGGCCTGATCGGACTGCGCTGGCCGGAGCGCATACCGGTGCTGTTTGTCCAGGGGCAGGGCCTGACGCCCTTGAAGATAGGGCTGGAGTGGCTGGTCGTCGCCGGCAATGTGGCGACCCTTGGGATATTGTGGCGTCGCCGCGCGGAGTTGGTGCACGAATGCGTCATGGCCCTGGGCTTTGCGGTGACCCTGTCGGCCGTCTCGGAACTGTTTTTCACGCTGCTGGGGGCGACCGACCAGGATGAGGCCAATGTCATTGGGCATCTGTACAAGGTGGCCGCCTATCTGTATTTGTTCCATGCCACCTTCAACGAAGCCATGCATCGCCCGCTGGAGCGCCTTGAAGCGCAACATCTGCGCGAAAAGCTGGTACTCAATGCGGCGCCCGATGGCGTTTTGTGGATTGACCACGGCGGGCGCATTTTGATGGCCAACCCGGCCATGGAAACGCTCACCGGCTATGCGGTGAACGAGTTGGAGGGGCAAAACGTAGACATCTTTTTGCCCGAGCACTTGCGCGCGCGCCACGCACAGTCGATGCGCAGTTACTTCGTGACGCCACGTCCCCGTGCCATGGGCTTGATGGATTTGAAATTGATGCGCAGCGACGGGCAGATGCTGCCGGTGGACATTTCTTTGGGACACTGGGAGGACGAGGGTTGCGGCCATGCCATTGCCTACATCCGCGATTTGACCGAGCGCAAAAAATTTGAAGAATCGCTGAAACACCAGGCCACCCACGATGAACTCACCGGCCTGCCCAATCGCTGGTTGTTTCGCCTGCAACTGAACCAGGCCCTGGCGCGTGCCGGGCGCACCAAATTACACGTCGCAGTCCTGTTTATTGATCTGGACCATTTCAAAACCGTCAACGACAGTTTTGGGCATGCCACGGGTGACGCCTTGCTGGTGCAGGTGGGCAACCGTATCCGCAGCATCCTGCGCGAAAACGACACGCTGGCCCGCTTGGGCGGAGACGAATTTGCCATTCTGCTGACCGATCTCAATGAGTCGGATGAAGTGGTCAGTGTGACCACCAAACTGTTGCTGTCGCTGCAGGCCTCGTACCGCCTGAAAGATCAGGATGTCTATTCGGGTGGCAGCATCGGTCTGGCTTTTTACCCGGACGATGCACAGGACAGCGAGACTCTGCTGCGCTATGCCGACATGGCGATGTACCAGGCCAAGCAGGCCGGACGCGGCGCCTATGCCTTCTACTCCGGAGAAATGGACCGGCGCGTGCACGAGGACATGCAACTGCATACCCGCCTGAAGGAAGCCATTGCCGATGGCAGTTTACAGTTGCACTACCAGCCCCAGGTGGACGTCGAAACAGGCGCCATTGTCAGCGCCGAAGCCTTGCTGCGCTGGCACGATCCGGTATTGGGCGATGTATCGCCGGCACGTTTTATTCCGGTCGCCGAGGCCACCGGCCTGATCCTGCCTTTGTCGGATTGGGTGCTGGAGACGGCGTGCCGGCAAATTGCCGCCTGGACCCAAGCCGGTACGCCTTTGCGTGTCGCCATCAATGTGTCGGTGCAACAATTTCGCCAGCGCGATCTGCCGGAGAAAGTACGCGCGGCACTCAAGCGCACCGGCGCGCAAGCGCACTGGCTGGACATTGAAATCACCGAGTCGGTGGCCATGACGCAGCCCGAGCAGGCGCGCGAACAACTCAATGCCTTGTTGTGGGGGCTGGGCTGCCGCGTCGCCCTGGACGACTTTGGCACCGGCTATTCCTCACTCGCCTATCTCAAGGCCTTGCCGGTGAGCAAGCTCAAAATTGACAAGCGCTTCATGGACGGAATTCCCCACGATGCCGGTGATGTCGCCATTTCCCGGGCCATCATCGCCTTGGCCCACAGCCTGGAGATGACGCTGGTGGCTGAGGGTGTGGAAACGGATGCCCAACTGGCTTTCTTGCGCCAATACGGTTGCGAGGTTTACCAGGGTTGGCTGTATGCCAAAGCGATGCCGGCGCAAGATCTGACCGAACTGCTGCGAACCTCGGCCGCCGATCTTTCCTGCTAGCCCGACAGATTGCCCGCCATCAGCCTTCTGAAAGCGGCATTTCAGAACCGGTTCGGATCACCTAGCCGGCAGGTATTTGGCCGGATCGACTGGTTTGCCCTGGCGGCGCACTTCAAAATGCAACTTCACACGGTCGGCGTCACTGCTACCCATTTCGGCAATCTTCTGGCCCTTGCGCACCGACTGATCTTCCTTGATCAGCAGGGTCTGATTGTGAGCATAGGCTGTCAGGTAGGTGTTGTTGTGTTTCAGGATGATCAGGTTACCGTAGCCGCGCAAACCGGCGCCGACATAAACAACCCGACCATCGGCCGCCGCCAGTACCGGGTCACCCGCAGCCCCACCGATATCAAGCCCTTTGTTTTTCACCTCGTCGAAGCCGGCCAGCACGGCACCCGAGGTAGGCCAGATCCAGGCGATTTCGTCTTCACCGGCGACCGCCGCCGGTGGCGCGGCAGCAGCGCCGGGAACCACGGCCGCCACGGCCGGCTTGCTGGCCGCGCTGGCTGGCGCCGCAGCGCTCGGGACTGGCGTGACGTTGGACTGGGCAACCGGCTTGGCAACCACGCCATTACCGATGGGGGGCTCGACCCGCAACACCTGGCCCACTTCGATACGGTTGGGATTCTCAACCCCACTCCAGCGGGCGATGTCCTTGGCCCCTTGCCCGTGATCCAAAGCAATCCGAATCAATGTGTCGCCCGGTTTGACGGTGTAATACCCGGGCTTGCCCAGGTTCTCCGATCCAGGCAAAGGCTTGACGACCGCCGCCGGCGCCGGCTCGATCGCCACTGGCGCCGGCTTACCCGGCACGGCAGCGCGATCTTCAACCGGTGCCCGATTGAGCACCTTGGTGCCGCATCCCGCCAGCAATGCGCCAACCAGCAGCAGCACCGAAACCGAGCCCAAACGGGCACTCAAACCAAACATAGGAGATCCCTTCATGCGAGCCCCGATTTTAAAGGGACAAAGTGGACGGCCTCAAGCACGGTTCGCTGCAAACCCTGCACCGTTTTGTCGATGACCAGCAGGGCCTGTTGTCCGGCCGCCGCGCGACCATGGGCGACCGGCGCCACCAGCCGCCCGCCGACCGCCAGTTGATCGGTCCAGGCCGGCGGCACGGACTCACTGGCCGCCGCCACGATGATGGCGGCGTAAGGGGCACCCTTGGCGTAGCCCAGCGTGCCATCGCCAAACAGGAGATGCAGGTTGGCCAGCCGCAACTGTCGCAAATTGTCGCGCGCTTTTTCATGCAAACCACGCAGGCGTTCGATGCTGTAGACCTCGTCCGCCAGCAGGCTCAACACCGCGGCCTGATAACCGCAGCCGGTGCCGATCTCCAGCACCCGCCCCAAGCGGCCGGCAGCACCGTGGCGCAACAGCTCGGCCATGCGCGCCACGACACCCGGTTTGGAGATGGTCTGACCCAGGCCGATCGGCAGACTGGTGTCCTCATAGGCCTGATTGACCAAGGCACTGTCGACAAACCGGTGCCGCTCGATCGAGCCCATGGCAGACAGCACCAGCGGGTCGGTGATGCCCTGGCCGGCAAGTTTGCGCACCATGTTCATGCGCACCGCACCGGAGTCCAGTCCGACCCCTTGCGGTGGCGCGCCAGCGGCCGGCTTGCCATCCTTGCTCAAAGCCGCGCCGCTGTGCCCCGACCCGGGCCGCCTGGCCTGGGCCTGGCCACTTGAAAAATCCAGACGGACCGGAAAAGACGGGCGCTTGTTCATGCAACAGTCAAACCGGGCCGGCCAGTCTGGCAGCGCTCTGGGCCCAATAGCTCAAGCTGTCATGGTCGGTCAGGTCCACCTTCAAAGGCGTCATCGAAATGTGGCCCTGGGTGGTTGCATGAAAATCGGTGCCGTCAGCATCATCCTTGCTGGCCCCCGCCGCACCAATCCAGTACATGGTGTCGCCCCGTGGATTGGTCTGGGTGATCACCGCTTCGGCGGCATGGCGGCGACCCAGCCGACACAGCTTCACATGGCCCAGTTGATTGAAAGGCAAGTTGGGAATATTCACATTGAGCAGCCACGGACTGCTGCCAATCAGGTTCAGCTGGGACATCTGCAACACCAGATCACGCGCCTTGCGGGCGGCCGACTCCAGATGCGACCAGTTTTTCTCCACTTGCGAGAATGCGATCGCCGGTATGCCAAACAGATAGCCTTCCATGGCGGCTCCCACGGTGCCCGAGTAGATCGTGTCGTCCCCCATATTGGCACCGTTGTTGATGCCGGAAAGCACCAGGTCGGGGCGGTACCCCAGCAATCCGGTCAGCGCAACATGCACGCAATCAGCCGGCGTGCCGTTGATGAAACGAAACCCATTGCTGGCGCGGTTGACGTAGAGCGGGGTATGCAATGTCAGGGCGTTCGATTTGGCGCTGTTGTTCTGCTCCGGTGCAATCACCTCGACATCGGCCACGCTTTTCAGGGCTTCGTAGAGGGCCACCAGGCCCGCGGCCTGATAGCCGTCGTCATTGGAAATAAGAATCTTCATGGGCAAAAAAAGTTGACGTTCATTGTAGGCGGCTGTCCACTGGTACGCTGGCGTCACGCGTGGGACATTTTTGACAACCAGTTAGCCCTATCATTCGCGCAATTTGATTGGAGATTTCCCCATGCATGCTTGGCTTTGTGAAAACCCGGTGGGCGTTGACGCCCTGACCTGGAAAGAAATCCCGACACCGCAACCCGGGGCGGGCCAGGTCCTGCTTGAGATCAAGGCGGCCAGCCTGAATTTCCCCGACCTGCTGATCGTGCAGAACAAGTACCAGATGAAACCCGCCCTGCCCTTTGTGCCGGGCTCCGAGTACGCTGGCATCGTGCAAGCGGTGGGCGATGGCGTGACGCATTTGAAAGTGGGCCAACACGTGGCCTGTCTGTCGGGTACCGGCGGCTTTGGCACGCACACCCTGGCGCCGGCGGCACTGTGCTTGCCGCTGCCAGAGGGTTTCCCTTTTGTCGACGCAGCCGCCTTCATCATGATTTATGCCACCTCGTACCACGCGCTGGTGGACCGGGCCCAACTCAAAGCCGGGGAAACCGTGCTGGTACTGGGCGCAGCGGGAGGCGTCGGTACTTCAGCGATACAGATTGCCAAAGCGTTAGGCGCCAAGGTCATTGCCGCGGCCTCGAGCGCCGAAAAATGCGCCCTGTGCAAATCGATAGGCGCCGATGCAACGATCAATTACGGCACCGAAAATCTGCGCGAGGCGGTCAAGACGCTGACCGACGGTAAAGGCCCCGACGTCATTTACGACCCGGTTGGTGGCGACTACACGGAACCCGCTTTCCGCTCCATCGCCAGACGCGGGCGCTACCTGGTGATTGGTTTTGCCGCCGGACCGATACCGGCATTGCCGCTCAACCTGCCGCTGCTCAAGGGCGCCTCCATCGTCGGCGTATTCTGGGGCGACTTCGCCAAGCACGAACCCAGAGCCGCCGCGGCCATGCTGCAGGAACTGGTCAAAATGTACGCTCAGGGGAAGATCAAACCGGTGATCGACCGCACCATGCCAATGGCTGATCTGAAAGCCGCTTTTTCCCACATGGGGTCCAGAGGCGTGATGGGCAAACTGGTGCTGGTGAACTGAACCGGCTGGTTTTATCCGGTACAAAAGAAAAAATGCCCACAGCCAGTGGGCGTATTAAAAGGCCGTCCATTCCAGATCTATCAAAAAAAATTCCAATGCTACGAATCTAGTAGCGTTGGAACCTTGTATTTACTGGGGTGGCTGATGGGGCTCGAACCCACGACAACAGGAATCACAATCCTGGACTCTACCAACTGAGCTACAGCCACCGTGTCGTCGATTATACCTGTTGCCTCTCTTCACCTGGCAGCGATGGGCGCTGCATCGCCTGCCGTGCGCGACGGTCGTGCCGTCATGATGGCAGCCTTGAAGCGTTCCTTGAGAAGGCCGTAATAAGCCTGACTTTCCGCCCCGGTCCACCACTGGGCATACTGAGCCCGGTCTTGCCGGGCGGCGGCTTCGGCCGGCGGCGTGCGCGGCACGATCTTGTTGACCTTGACCACGGCGTAGCCCTGGCCACCCAAATTGACCCCGACAAAAACCGGCAAAGCCGAAGCATCCACGCGCAGCACCGCATTCAGAACCTGCGGAGCAACGTTTTGCGCCTGATCACGCGACACCAGCACCGCCGCGGGCATCTGCGCCGAAGCCGGTGCCGCCTTCCAGGCCGCCAGCTTTTCCACGCCTTCCTTGTTCGCCAATTCGGCGGCACGAGTGGCAACAACGCGCTCACGCACAACGGCCCGAACATCGACAAAGGGTAACGTTCTGGCCGCCACGTATTGCGTGATGCGCCCTGCCGCCAGCTGGTTGGGGGCCGTTTCAATGGCTTCCGTATTGCGCTTCTTCTCGACCGCGTCGGGCCCGAAAATTGCCGCCAGGAATTTTGCATTGGCCAGAATGCCGGTGGTGCCGGCAGCCGGTTTACGCGTCATATTGGCAACCGTCTTGATTTCAAGTTTGAGCTTGTCGGCGACCGGCTTGAGGCTGTCGGATTGTTCATAAACACCGTTCGTAAAAGCCTCGGCCGTTTCGGCAAACTTGCGCTGCGCCTGCTGCGTCTTCAGGTCGGCCTCAATGCCGGCACGCAACTCTTCAAAGCTGCGTTGCTTGGGGGTTTTGACATCGGTGAGCTTGATGATGTGGTAGCCGAAATCAGATTCCACCACCTCGCTGATATCGCCTTTTTTCAGGGCGAAAACGGCCGTTTCAAACGGTTTGACCATGGCACCACGGGCAAAAAAGTCAAGATCGCCGCCCTTTGCCGCCGACCCGGTATCCTGCGAGTTCTTCTTCGCCACATCGGCAAAACTGTCGGGCGCTTTGCGCACCTCTTGCAGCAACTCCTGGGCGCGTGCCTTGGCTTTCTGGCGCTCGGCGGCCGGCGCATCCTTGGCGGCGTTGATCAGGATGTGGCTGGCACGTCGCTCCTCGGCGCCACTCAGACGGGCCGCATTCTGGTCGTAATAGGACTTGAGGTCAGCCTCGCTGATGGAAATGCTTTTCTTGACCGATTCCAGGTCCAGCACCACATATTCAATGCTGGCCTGCTCGGGCGCCTGAAACAGCGCCTGGTTGGCCTTATAAAAAGCCTCCAGCTCGCCTTCGTTGGGGTTGACCTTGGCGGCAAAGTCGGTGCTCAGGAAGTTGGCGATCTGGATTTCGCGCTTCTCAAAAAATGCGTTCAACGACACATCGGCAACGGCGGCCGCGGAAAAACCAGTGCCGGTCAAACCGGCTTCCACCTGCCGAACCGACAGGTCGTGGCGCACCCGGGCTTCAAACCCTTCCGGCGTCAGACCCTGACTGGCGGCCAGTTGGCGATAGCGGTCCATGTCGAGTTTGCCGTCCGGCAGGCGCAAGGATGCAATGGTCGGATCCTCCTGCAGGTCGCGCGCCAGCCGGGCATCGCTGGTGGTCAGTTTGAACTTGTCGGCGGCCTGGGCCAGCACGCGCTCGCGCACCAGTCGCTCCAGCGTGGCGTAACGGGCCTCCGGCGAATCCAGCAGTTTGGCATCCAGGTTGGGCATCGAGGTGCGCAGGCGGTCCGCTTCCGCTTTGTGCGCCGCATCCCATTCGCCCAGGGTGATGTCATAGCCACCGACACGGGCCACCGCCTCACCTTTTTCACGCATCCGGTTGTAGCCGTCGATGCCAAACAATACAAACGACGGGATGATCAGCAAAAACATCACGAACATCATGATCTTCGTGTGCTTGCGGACAAAATCAAACATGCGTAAATTCTCCAGTAGAAAACAAAAAAAGGCGAACATTTTGTTCGCCTTTGCCAGAGTGGTGGGTGCTGACGGGCTCGAACCGCCGACCTACGCCTTGTAAGGGCGCCGCTCTACCAACTGAGCTAAGCACCCCACCTTAACCGGCTGTCAATTCAATGCATCTTTCAAGGCCTTGCCGGGACGAAACTTGGGAACCTTGGCGGCCTTGATTTTAATCGCAGCGCCGGTGCGCGGATTTCGGCCGACGCGGGCCACACGTTTACCGACCGCAAAGGTGCCAAAACCCACCAGCGAAACAGAGCCGCCTTTCTTCAAAGTCGTCTTGACCGCGCCAATGACCGACTCAAGTGCCCGGTTAGCCGCCGCCTTGGAAATGTCTGCATGTACTGCGATGTGCTCAATCAATTCGGTTTTATTCACAAAGAACCCCTAATCTGGAAACAGAGTTAATTAAATTGTCTCTTTAAAAATCTGGCAACCACCCTGCTTAAGGTCATTCAAGCCACGGACACTGACGGTGTCAATTCAAGTGAAGGCTTTGCAACAGGGCGGACGCAAATTCTAGTCGGTTTTCACCGTGGAGCCGACAAAATTCCGGCACAAAACCCCGGATACATCAAAGCGCGCCGGCAATCGCCAGGCCGACGTCTCTGGTGCCGGCGACGCCGCCCAGGTCAGGCGTGCGCGGCGCACCACTTTGAGGCTGCAACACCTTTTCGATGGCCGCCAGAACGCCATCATGCGCCTGTCTGTAACCCAGGAAATCCAGCATCATGGCACCGCACCAGATCTGGCCGATGGGATTGGCAATGCCTTTGCCGGCGATGTCCGGAGCCGAACCGTGGACCGGCTCGAACAGCGACGGGAATTCCCGCTCCGGATTCAGGTTGGCGCTCGGTGCAATGCCAATCGTGCCGGTACAGGCCGGCCCGAGGTCGCTCAGGATATCGCCAAAGAGATTGCTGGCCACCACCACATCAAAGAAGTCTGGCCGCTGCACAAAGTGGGCAGTCAGGATGTCGATGTGAAATTTATCGACTGTTACATCGGGATACTTCTTCGCCATTTCGGCCACGCGCTCGTCCCAATACGGCATCGTGATGGCGATGCCATTGGATTTGGTGGCGCTGGTCAAATGTTTTTTCGAACGCGATTGCGCCAGCTCGAAGGCAAACTTCAATACCCGATCAATGCCAACACGCGACATCACGGTTTCCTGCATCACGATTTCACGCTCGGTGCCGGGGTACATACGCCCACCAATGCTGGAGTATTCACCCTCCGTGTTTTCACGCACGATGAACATGTCGATTTCACCCGGCTCACGCCGACTGCCATCGCGCCGCACCACCGGCGCGATGATGCCCGGCATCAGGCGTGCCGGCCGCAGGTTCACATACTGGTCGAACTCGCGGCGAAACAGCAGCAGCGAACCCCACAACGAAACGTGATCGAGGATTTTTGCCGGCCAACCGACCGCGCCGAAGTAAATGGCGTCGTGCGCGCCAATCTGGTCCTTCCAGTCATCGGGCAGCATTTGCCCGTGCTTCTCGAAATAATCCCAGCTGGAAAAATCAAAATGGTCGAACTGCAGGTCGATCCCGTACTTGCTGGCCGCCGCTTCCATGACACGGATGCCTTCGGGCATCACTTCCTTGCCGATACCGTCACCGGCGATGACTGCAATTCTCTTTTTACTCATGGCGAGTCCTCTTGAATCAATGAAAAATATCAGTCTCCGCGCCGCGGCGGTGACTGCGCTGGCCGGCCGGCCGGCCGAACCACCAGCGCCACACCCAACACAGTGATCGCGGTACCGGTGATGGTGAGCGCGTTAACCGGCTCGCCAAACAGCAACCAGGCAATCAACGCGGTCACTGGCGGCACAAGGTACATCAGGCTGCTGACCGAGGCGGCGGCGCCACGTTGAATCAGCAAATACAGCAAGGAACTGCCACCCAAGGTCAGCGCCAGCACCGACCAGGCCATGGCGCCCGCCAGTTCGGCATTCCAGTGCATCGTTTCAGTCTCCAGCAAGGCCAGCGGCAGTGTCACCAGGAAAGCGGCGCCCAGTTGTACCAGATTGGCCGTGCGCACATCACACGGTGCGACGAACCGCTTTTGATACAGGGTGCCCAGGGTGATGCTGAACAAGGCGCCCACCGCCAACGACATGTTGAGCCAGTTGGCCTCGCCCCCTTGCCCGAATTTGCGCGACACCACCAGTACCAAGCCGACAAATCCCAATGCCAGTCCAGTCCATTGCCGGGCCGTAATTCGGCCGCCCCTGGCCGACAGCCACAGTGCCGTCAACACCGGCTGCAAGCCCACGATCAAGGCCGACAAGCCGGAACCCATGCCGGCCTTCACGGCAGCCCAGACACCGCCCAAATAGCCCGCATGCATGAAAACGCCGGTCAGTGCCAGATGCGCCCACTGGGTGCGCGTGCCGGGCCACTTGACCCGCGCCAACACGATCCAGGGCAGAAAACAGCCGATCGAAAGCAGGTAGCGCACGAGCAGAAACTTCAGCGGCGGCGCATGCGGCATGCCGTAGCGGGCAACAATGAAACCGGTGCTCCAGATCAGCACGAACAAGGCCGGCATGGCCTTGATCAAGGCCCGATCATCGTGCGCAATCACTTGGCCCGCGCCCGGATTTCAGGCAAGGCCTTGCGCAAGTAATAGACCATGGACCAGACCGTCATCACGGCGGCCATCCAGATCAGCCAGACACCCCACTGGTGGGTATCGATGAGGCCCAGCAACTTGCCGTCAAACAGCAGGAACGGGATCGCCACCATTTGCACCACGGTCTTGAGCTTGCCTATCATGTGCACCGCCACGCTCTTGGCGGCACCAATCTGGGCCATCCATTCACGCAAAGCGGAAATTGCAATTTCGCGGCCAATGATGATGAGCGCGACAAAGACGTCGGCCCGTCCCAGGTGGACCAGCACCAGCACGCTGGCACAGACCAGGATCTTGTCGGCCACCGGATCCAGAAAGGCACCAAAGGAAGATACCTGGTTGAGTTTTCGCGCCAGATACCCATCCAGCCAATCGGTCGCCGCCGACACCACGAACATGGTTGTCGCGATCAGGTTGCGGCTGGCCGGCTCAATGGGCAGGTAAAAGACCCCGACGATCAAGGGGATCGCCGCGATGCGAGCCCAGGTCATGATGGTCGGCGTGGTAAAAAACATGTCGTGATTGTGGCACGGCTTGGGGCTGTTTGGCCGGCATGGATCAGTGCAGTGCGCGGTATATTTCCTCGGCCAAGTCATGCGATATGCCCGCTACCGTGGCAATGTCATCGACCCCCGCCAGGGCGACGCCGCGGACGCCGCCGAAGCGCTGCAACAACCTGGCACGGCGCTTGGGGCCGATACCCGGTATTTCCTCCAGCTTGCCGCCATCGACGCGCACTTTGGCCCTTTTTGCACGCATGCCGGTGATGGCAAAACGGTGCGCCTCGTCGCGAATCTGGGCCACCAGCATCAGGGCGGCGGAATCCTTGCCCAGATAGACCTTGTCGCGGCCGTCGGCAAAGACCAGTTCTTCCAATCCCACTTTACGGCCCTCGCCCTTCTCGACGCCGACAATCAGGGACAGGGGCAAGCCCAACTGCTCGAACACCTCGCGCGCCATCGCCACCTGGCCCTTGCCGCCGTCCACCAGCACCAGATCCGGCAGCCTGCCGGTTCCGCTGGGTGTTTGCCCCGTCATTCGGGCTTCACGCAAGGTCTCGGCCAATTTGCCATAACGCCGCAACAACACCTGGCGCATGGCGGCGTAATCGTCGCCCGGCGTGATGTCGTCGATGGAGAAACGACGGTACTCGGCGTTTTGCATCTTGTTCTTTTGAAACACCACGCAGGACGCCTGGGTCGCCTCGCCGGCGCTGTGGGAAATGTCAAAACATTCGATACGCAGTTGCTCCAGCGTGTCCAGGGTCAAATCCAGCGCATCGGCCAGCGCCCGGGTACGGGCCTGCTGCGAACCCTCTTCGGAAAGCAGCCGCGCGAGCTGCAATACAGCATTGGTTTGCGCCATTTCCAGCCACAGACGGCGCTGCTCGCGCGGCTGGTGCACGGCGCTGACCTTGATACCGGACTGGATCGACAAAGCCTCGATCAGGTTCTTGTTGACCGGCTCGCTCAGCACCAACGAAGGAGGAACCGGAACCTGCAGGTAGTGTTGAGCGATGAAGGCCTCCAGCACCTGGGCTTCAACCGACGGGATCACCGACGCCGCCGGCCCGGCTTCACCTTCCTCGCCATACACTGCCACCGCATCTTCCACATGCACCGGAAAATAAGGCCGGTCGCCCAGGTGCCGTCCGCCGCGCACCATCGCCAGGTTGACGCAGGCGCGACCGCCCTGCACTTTCACCGCCAGAATATCCACATCCCGATCCGACACGTTGTCGACCGCTTGCTGGTGCAACACATTGGAGAGCGCCGCGATCTGGTTGCGCAACTCGGCCGCCAGTTCGAACTCCAACGCTTGCGCGTGGGCCAGCATGCGGGACTCCAGCACCTGCATCACCTGTTGCGCATCGCCACGCAGGCAACGCTCGGCATTGACCACATCCTGCGCATAGTCGGCCTCCGAAATGTGCCCCACGCACGGTGCCGAACAACGCTTGATCTGGTACAGCAAGCAGGGGCGCGTGCGGTTGTTGAACACCGGGTCTTCGCAGGTGCGCAGACGAAACACCTTCTGCATCAGCAAAATGGCCTCCTTCACGGCCCAGGCACTCGGGTACGGTCCGAAATAATGATGCTTCTTTTCAACCGCACCCCGGTAATAGGACACTCTCGCAAAGCTGGAGCCCGGATTCTCCGATGAACTGGTGCCAGTGATCTTCAGGTACGGGTAACTCTTGTCATCCCGGAACAGAATGTTGTACCTGGGGTTGAGCGTCTTGATGAGGTTGTTTTCCAGCAGCAGTGCCTCAGCCTCCGAGCGCACCACCGTGGTCTCCAGGCGCACGATTTTGCTCACCATATGGCCGATACGGCTGCCGCCATGATTCTTCTGGAAATAACTGGCCACCCGTTTTTTCAGGTTGATGGCCTTGCCCACATACAGCACCGCACCGTCGGCGTCGAAATAGCGGTAGACGCCCGGCAACGCGGGCAGACTGGCGACATCGCTCAATAACTGCTCAGGGTGCCTGGACGACAGAGAAGGATCTGCCGGGTCACAAGGCTCGGGGGGGTTGGAATCGGGCAAAACTGGCATAGGTGCGTATTGTGGACAATCCCGGGAGTGAAAACAGGAAACCTTTGGGAGATCTTCTGCCGCGTCATCGACAACTACGGTGACATCGGCGTCTGCTGGCGTCTGGCCGTCGGCTTGGCCGGACACGGGCAGCGCGTGCGTCTGTGGGTGGATGATGCCAGTGCACTGGACTGGATGGCGCCCGAAGGCGCCCCCGGCGTCGAGGTGAAGCCCTGGGCACAGTCTCTGCAAATTGCGGATTTACACATTGGCGACATTCTGGTGGAGACCTTTGGCTGCGAAATTGCACCCGAATTTGTCGCCGCCTACAAGAACAGGATGGCGTCCACCGGCCAGAAGCCCCTGTGGCTCAATCTGGAATATTTGACCGCCGAGGGTTTTGCGGAACGCAGCCACGGCCTGCCTTCGCCCGTGATGGCGGGGCTTGGTGCCGGCCTGACGAAACATTTCTTCTACCCCGGGTTTAGCGCCGCGACGGGCGGACTGCTGCGGGAGCACGACCTGCTTGAGCGTCAGTCCCGCTTTGACCGCCCGGACTGGCTGCGGCAGCGGGGCATCGAGTTTCGCGGTGAACGTCTGGTTTCACTGTTTTGCTACGAACCGCCGGCATTGGGCGAGTTGCTGGACCGACTCTCCAGCGACCCCTGCCCGACCCGCCTGCTGGTCACGGCCGGACGGGCAACGGCCGCCGTCAAGGCCTGCGTCGACCAGAGAAACCACTCTCTGCCGCCATGGAACGCCCGCGGGAATCTGTCATTTTCATACTTGCCGGCACTGCGCCAGCGCGACTTTGACTGCCTGCTGTGGGCTTGCGACCTGAATTTCGTGCGCGGTGAAGACTCGCTGGTGCGCGCCCTGTGGGCCGATAAACCTTTTGTCTGGCAAATTTACCCGCAACGGGACGATGCCCATCACCACAAGCTCGAAGCGTTTCTGAACCGGCTCAAGGCACCGCCCTCGCTGCGGGTTTTTCATCGGGTCTGGAATGGTGTAAGTCAGGCCGTCTTGCCGGCGCTGGACTTGACCCAGTGGCAGCAAACCGTCACCGCGGCGCGGAAATTGCAGCTGGAGCAGGATGATCTTGTGACAAGAATCATCCGCTTTGCATCAAAAAACCGTTAAAATCCAAGACTTTGCGAAATTTGACCGGATTCGCGTCCAGTCCATACCGCCCTCGCCGCCAGATAAGCGGCCAACCTACACAATCTCTATGAAAATCGCTCAAGAAATTCGCGCCGGCAATGTCATCATGCACGGCAAGGACCCCATGGTTGTCCTGAAAACCGAATACAGCCGGGGTGGCCGCAACTCGGCCACCGTCCGCATGAAGCTCAAAAGCCTGATCGCCAACTTCGGAACCGAAGTCGTGTTCAAGGCCGACGACAAGATCGACCAGGTCATTCTGGACAAAAAAGAATGTACCTACTCTTACTTTGCCGACCCGATGTACGTCTGCATGGACAGCGAATACAACCAGTACGAAGTCGAAGCCGAAAACATGGGCGACTCCTTGAATTACCTGGAAGACGGCATGGCCGTTGAAGTGGTGTTCTACGACGGCAAGGCAATCTCGGTTGAACTGCCCACCAGCGTGGTACGCGAAATCACCTGGACCGAGCCGGCGGTCAAGGGAGATACCTCGGGCAAAGTGCTCAAGCCTGCGAAGATCGCCACCGGCTTTGAAGTTGGTGTGCCGATTTTTGTGGCGCAGGGCGACAAGGTTGAAATCGATACCCGCACCGGCGAATACAGAAAACGCGTCTGAGCGCAGCTCACACCAATCAAAAGGCTTCCTTGGAAGCCTTTTTTATTGGACTTTTCGCACCGCTGATTGAGCCATGGCGGTGGCCCGCGATCGCAAAACCGGTGTAGGCTACGGTTATGAGAAAAGACACCGTCAAGCCGCCCCGGAGCGTCCCGACACGGGACCCTGATTCCACCCCCTCCACACTGGTACTGCGCCGGGTGTTGATTGACACCTATCACGAGAATGTCGCCTACCTGCACCGTGACTGCGCAGTCTACCGGGCCGAGGGTTTCAGGGCCTTGTCCAAAGTCGAAATCCGTGCCAACGGACGCAGTATTCTGGCCTCCCTGAACGTGGTCGACGACAGCAACATCGTCGCCTGCGACCAACTCGGTTTGTCCAAGGCGGCATTGACCCAGCTCGGTGCCAAAAATGGCGACACGGCCGTGATTTCGCAGGCGGAGGCGCCGGAATCGATTGGCGCGCTGCACCGCAAGCTCGCCGGCGAACGTCTGAACCTCGATGATTTCCACGCCATCGTGCGCGATATCGCCGCGCACCGCTACTCGAAGATCGAATTGGCCGCCTTCGTGGTGGCCACCAACCGCGACGAACTGGACCGTGAAGAGGTGTATTTCCTGACCGAGGCGATGGCTGCCAGCGGTCGAAAATTCGACTGGCATGAGCATCTGGTGATTGACAAACACTGTATCGGTGGCATCCCCGGCAACCGGACATCGATGCTGGTGGTGCCCATCGTGGCGGCACACGGCCTGCTGTGCCCGAAAACATCCTCACGCGCCATCACCTCGCCGGCCGGTACCGCCGACACCATGGAAGTGCTGGCCAATGTGGAACTGCCGTTCGAGCAACTGACCAAGATCGTGCGCGAGCACCGCGGCTGCCTGGCCTGGGGCGGCACCGCCGATCTGTCGCCGGCGGACGATGTGCTGATTGCCGTGGAACGCCCCCTGGCGCTGGACTCGCCCGGGCAGATGGTGGCCTCCATCCTGTCCAAGAAAATTGCCGCCGGATCAACCCATCTGGTGCTCGACATCCCGATCGGGCCGACCGCCAAGGTTCGCTCCATGCCGGACGCACAGCGTTTGCGCCGCCTGTTTGAATATGTTGCCAAGCGGATGAATCTTTCCCTGGACGTGGTCATTACCGACGGCCGCCAACCGGTTGGCAATGGCGTTGGCCCGGTGCTCGAAGCGCGCGATGTGATGCGCGTACTGCAGAACGACTCCAGAGCCCCGGTTGATTTGCGACAGAAGGCGTTGCGGCTGGCGGGCCGCCTGATCGAGTGCAGTCCGGACGTGCGGGGCGGTGACGGTTTTGCCATCGCGCGGGATATCCTGGATTCAGGCCGTGCGCTGGCCAAAATGAACGATATCATCGCCGCGCAAGGCCAGAAACCTTTTGATCACAACGACCCTCAGCTCGGCGCGCTGACCCTCGATGTGCAAGCCAATCAGTCGGGTGTCGTGACCGGCATCGACAACCTGCAAATCGCGCACGTGGCCCGTTTGGCCGGCGCCCCCAAGGTCAGCGGGGCGGGCCTCGACTTGTTTCGCAAACTGGGCGACTGCGTGACGGCGGGAGACACCTTGTACCGCGTGCATGCCGGATTTCGCAGCGACCTCGAGTTTGCGCGCCAGGCGTGCACCAAGCATACCGGGTACACGATAGGCCAGGCCGAAGATGTGCCCCACGCGTTCGTGGAATTCTGATGCGATCAACGCCTGCGCTGAACCCGCTGCTGCTTTACTTCGAAGACGAGCAGGAGAGCGCCGCACGCATTGCGCAAGCCGGCGGTCTGAACCTCTGCAAAATCGAACGCCATCGTTTTCCGGACGGCGAACTCAAACTGCGCCTGCCCCCTGCACTGCCGGCGCAGGTGATCATCCTGCGCACGCTCAACCAGCCGGATGAAAAATTGGTCGAGTTGCTGCTGGCAGCACAGACCGCACGCGACCTAGGTGCCCGCCACCTGACCTTGCTGGCGCCCTACCTCGCCTACATGCGCCAGGATATGGCGTTCCGGCCGGGTGAAGCCGTCAGCCAGCCTATCGTCGGACGCTTTCTGGCCCGCTTGTTCGACGCCTTGATCACGGTCGATCCGCATTTGCACCGGGTCGCCACGCTGCAGGAGGCGGTGCCGGTCGCCAACGCCATTGTGCTCAGCGGAGCACCGCTGTTGTCCGATCTGGTCGCCGCGCAACGCCGGCAACCGCTGCTGGTAGGTCCCGACCAGGAGTCCGCGCAGTGGATCGCGTTGGCAGCCTCACGCCATGGTTTTGAGCATGCCGTGTGCCACAAGATTCGGCACGGTGACCACGCGGTGGAAGTGGCACTACCGGATCTGCCGGTGGCAGGCCGTGAGGTGGTTTTGCTGGACGATGTGGTCAGCACCGGTCATACCCTCGCCCGTGCCGCGCAACTAATGCTGACCGCGGGGGCAATTTCAGTCGACGTGGCCGTGACCCACGCGCTCTTTGCGGGCCAGGCCTGGCAACTGCTGCAGGATGCAGGCGTCGGCAAAATCTGGAGCACCGACTGCATCCAGCACCCCAGCAACGCGGTCAGCATGGCGGCCACCATCGCGCAGGCTTTGTCTGGCCTGCGGGCAGTTGCCAGCGCGCAATCGGCGGGCTGAAATCAATTCCGCCTTTGTTGATTTTTATCACGCTGCCGGACACAATCAAAATTACCATCAATCAGTTGATTGTTACAAATTGGAGTATTGCCATGACGGACATGAGTACGGTTCACACAGAAAAATTGATGAGCGATCTGCGGGTGGTTATTGCCGATGCCGAAGAGCTGCTGCGCATGACGGCCGACCAGGCCGGCGAAGGGGTCGCCGATGTACGCAGCCGGGTACAGGCCAGAATGAACCAGGCCAGGGCCGATCTGCTGCACGTGCAGGAAGCCGCAGTTGCCAAAGCCAGGGCGGCGGGTCACGCCACCGATGAGTTCGTCCACGAAAACCCATGGAAATCGATCGGCATCGCTGCCGGCGTCGGGCTGGTGCTGGGTTTACTGGTCAGCCGACGCTAGCGCAGCGCGCGTCATGAGTGACCCCGTTTCGGCGACCGGTCTTTTCGCCTCCCTGCGCCGCCTGCTTGGCACGGTGCTTGAAGTGGCGCAGGTGCGGCTGGAACTCTTCAGCACCGATGTCGAGCTTGAAAAGCGACGCCTTTTTGACGGACTGCTGTGGGCCGTGATCGCCTTGCTGGTGTTAGGCGTTGGCCTGGTCCTGCTGTGCGGCTTCATCATCCTGCTGTTTTGGGACGGTTATCGCCTGCCGGCGCTGGGACTGATGACGCTGCTGTTTCTGGCCGGTGGCTGCTTGCTGTTGCGCGAGGCACGGCAACGTCTGCGCAGCCCAAACGGCATGTTCAACGCCAGCGTGACCGAACTGGCGCGGGACCGGAGCGGACTCCAGGCCTCAAAGCAACATGAACCGCGATGAGTTGATTCTGCGCCAGCAGCAGTTGCTGGTGCGCAGCGCGGAGTTGCGTCTGGGTCTGGCCGATCAGGCCCAGGTTTTCAAACGACCGTTGGCCGTGGTCGACACGGCCAACCAGGGTCTGCGCTGGCTCTACGGCAACCCCCAGTGGTCACTGGCCGCTTTGGCGATACTGGTCGTGCTGCGGCCGCGACGCACCCTGGTGTGGGGTCGGCGTTTGTGGTCGGCCTGGCGTATGTTGAAACGCGCGCAAGACTGGGTTGCAGCCGGGTCCCTGCGCGACTGATTCAAGTCCTGGCTTTTTTACCCAGCCGCGACTCCTTGCCCTTGATCAGGCGGCCAATGTTCTCGGCGTGGCGATAAATCAGCAGCAGCGACATGATGAACAACGAGAACATGACACCTTTGTTCAGGTACCAGGCCACGCCGTCGCCAAAAATGTAGTAAACCGGTGCAAACACCGCCGCCGTGAGCGAGGCCAGCGACGAGTAGCGGAAGAAGTACGCCATGATCAGCCAGGTGGCGCCGGCCGCCAGACCCAGTACCCAACTGATTCCCAGCAGCACGCCAGCAGCGGTGGCGACGCCCTTGCCGCCCACAAAGTTGAAAAACACCGGGTAGAGATGGCCGACAAACGCCGCCAGTCCGACCAGCGCCATGGTTCCCTCCTCCAGTCCGTACGGTTTGCCGTACCACTTGACCAGCATCACGGGTAGCCAGCCCTTGGCGGCGTCGAGCAAAAGAGTGATCACTGCCGCCCCCTTGTTGCCGGAGCGCAGCACGTTGGTGGCACCCGGGTTCTTGCTGCCAAAGGTGCGCGGATCATTCAAACCCATGACGCGGCTGACGATGACGGCAAACGAGAGCGAGCCGATCAGGTAGCCCAAAAGGACCGCCACCAAAGGGAAAAAAGACTGCATTGATTGCAAAGAAGTTCTCCTGCTGCACCCACTGGCCGGGGTATGAAGTGCCTATTCTGCCAGCCCGCGTCGGTTGATCGGCAACAAATCAGTCAAGCAGCGCACACTGCACCGGCTTGGCCGCCAGCAAGGAGACACAGACCTGCGGCGCTATGCCCACCAGATAGCCTCGGCGGCCACCGTTGATGAGGATTTTGGGCAATTCGAGAATCGAGGCTTCGATATAGACCGGCATGCTCCGGCGCGTGCCGAACGGCGAAGTACCGCCGACCAGATAACCGCTGTGCCGGTTGGCCACTTCCGGCTGGCAGGGCGCCACCGACTTGGCTCCAATCTGGCGCGCCAGATTCTTGGTTGAAACCTTGCGATTGCCGTGCATCAGCACGACCAGGGGCTTGGCGTCCTGATCCTGCATGATGAGCGTCTTGACCACCATGAACGGGTCAAACCCCAGCGTCTCGGCGCTGTGCAGGGCGCCACCGTGCTCCAGGTACTCGTAGGGGTGTTCACTGAACGCCACCTTGTGCGCCCTGAGCAACTGGGTGGCCGGAGTTTCACTGACGTGTTTTGCCATGGCAACGCCTGCTTCGCCTTACAAGGTGGGGTCGCGTACCTGCCAGCGGATGGCGTCTATCTCTTGCAGCAGTTCGGGCGAGAGCGTAGTGCCCCAGGCGTCCAGATCCTCGTCCAGTTGCGCCACCGAGGTCACTCCGATGATGGTGCTGGCAACCTGCCATTTGGTGTAGCAAAAAGCCAGCGCAAGCTGGGTCGGCGTCAGACCATGTTGGCGCGCCAGCGCGTTGTAGCGGCGCGCCGCGGCCAGCGCATCGGGGCGGCCCCAGCGCTGCTTGCGGGTCGACTCAAAGCGGGTGATGCGCGCATTCGCCGGTGCTTGCGGTCCGGTCAATCCTGAGGCATCGTATTTGCCGGTCAGCAGGCCGAAGGCCAGCGGCGAATAAGCCAGCAGCGAGACACCGAGACGATACATGCTTTCGTCCAACCCATTCTCCACCGTGCGGTTCAACAGGCTGTAGCCGTTTTGCACCGTGGCGACGCGTGGCAAGCCATGTTGCTCGGCCAGCCGCACGAATTCGTGCACGCCGTAGGGCGTTTCGTTGGACAAGCCCACCGCGCGCACCTTGCCGGCTTGCACCAGAGTTTGCAGGGCCTCCAGTTGCACTTGAATGGAGGTGCCGGGCCCGTCTTTCGCCGGATCGAAATACAGCAGGCCAAAAGCCGGCACGTGACGCACCGGCCAATGAATCTGGTACAGGTCGATGACGTCGGTCTGCAAACGCCTGAGGCTGCCTTCGCAGGCGGCAATGATGTCGGCGGCGGTCAAGTCGGTGCTGCCGCCGCGAATCCAGGGCATGCCGCGGGCCGGACCGGCCACCTTGGAGGCGATGACCAGCTTCTGGCGCGCCGCCGGGTTTTTCGCCAACCAGTGGCCGATGATGATTTCGGTGGCGTTGAAGGTTTCGGCACGCGGCGGCACAGCGTACATTTCGGCGGTATCTATGAAGTTGACGCCGCGCTCCAGCGAGCGATCCAAAACGGCGTGCGCCGTGGCTTCATCCACTTGTTCGCCAAAAGTCATGGTGCCCAGGCAGATCGGGGTAACGCGCAGATCGCTCTGACCGAGCGCTATCGTTTTCATGGTCATCAGAAGTTTAGGGATTTTTGAAAAGCCAAGAGTTTACGATCTCTCTTATTTTCGCGCCTCAGTTTGCCGGCAATCTGGCCCGCTCCTGTTCCAGCAAGCGCAGCACGCGGCGCTGTACCTTGCCGGTGGTCGTCATGGGCAGGGCATCGATAAACTCGATTTCCTTGGGGTATTCGTAAGGCGCCAGCCTTTCCTTCACATGGGCTTGCAAGCGGGCCACCAGGTCGCGGTCGAATTCAGCTCTGTCGGCATTCCCGGTCGGGCGGGATGCTACAAAATCAGGAGCAAGAACGACATAGGCCTTGACCACGGCACCGCGCTCGCGGTCGGGCTTGGGCACCACGGCGGCGTTGGCAACGGCCGGATGCTTGACCAGACAGTTCTCGATTTCGCCAGGCCCGATGCGGTAACCGGCAGCCTTGAACACATCGTCGGCGCGGCCCTGGTACCACAGGTAGCCCTCGGCATCGCGCGTCGCCAGATCGCCGGTGCGACACCAGTCGCCGGTGAATTTGTCGCGCGTGGCGGCCTCGTTGTTCCAGTAGCCCAGGAAGAAGATCGGATCAGGCTGACCCTGCACGTCAAAACGGTTCAAGGCCACGTCGCCCGCCACGCCAACCGGGCATTCGCACCCCGCGTCGTCGATTACCGCCACCCGGTGCCCCGGATAGCCCTTGCCCATGCTGCCGGGTTTCGCCGGCCATAGCGCGGCGCAATTGCCAACGATGTAGTTGATTTCGGTCTGGCCAAACATTTCGTTGACGGTGACACCCAGTTGCGACTGGCAATAGTCAAAGACGGCATCGCCCACCGCCTCGCCGGCGCTCATGATGGCTTGCAACTTCAGTTTGAATTGCTGGCGCACCGTGGCATCGGCGCTCCCCGGGTAGGCCTTCATCATGGCCTTCAGTGCGGTGGGAAACAAAAAGGTGTGCGTGACG
This sequence comes from Rhodoferax sp., assembly GCF_028714215.1. Classification (GTDB taxonomy): domain Bacteria; phylum Pseudomonadota; class Gammaproteobacteria; order Burkholderiales; family Burkholderiaceae_C; genus Rhodoferax. The sequence goes on from NZ_JAQTMS010000023.1 coordinate 27,237, forward strand.
CCAAACTGGCGCATCAGTTGCAGCGCCATTTCCGGGCTGAAACGGCCATTGAAGGCGACGATAGGGCGACCAAAGTAAAGCGTCGGCAGCAAGGCATCCATCAGACCACCGGTCCAGGCCCAATCGGCCGGCGACCAGAACACGGCGTCGGTCGCCGCGTTGCCCTTGCCATCAAACCCAAACCAGTTCTGACTACAGACAAAACCGGTGAGGTTGCCGATCAAGGCCCGGTGCGGGATCAAGGCGCCCTTGGGGTTGCCGGTGGTACCGCTGGTGTAGATCAAAACCGCAGGGTCATCGGCGGCCGTGGCGACCGGCGTAAATTCCGGCGCCACGCTGGAGAGAGCATCGAAGTAGTTCAAGTCCGCCTGCGCGCCAGCGCCGCCCACGCCCAGCACACTGCGCAGCGACGGGCAGTTTTCACGGACGCTGGCCACGCTGGCGATGGAGCTTTCGTCGCAGATCGCCAGCACGGCGGCGCCGTCCTGCAGACGATATTCGATCGCCTCGGGTCCAAACAGCATCGACAGCGGCATCGCCACGGCACCCATCTGCAACACCGCCATGTAGGCCACGGCGGTCTCAAAGCGCTGCGGCATCACGATGGCCACCCGGTCACCCGGCTGCACCCCGAGCCCGGTCAGAACCCGGGACAGGCGATTGGCCTGTTGCTGTAGCTCGGAAAACGTGTGGGAAGTGCTTTCTCCCTGCGTCTGCATCGCGTAAATGGCGACTCTTTTTGCGGCGTCGGGCAACGCCGCCCAGCGCGCACAGCAAACCTGGGCGATGTTGAATTTCTCCGGCACCTGCCATCGAAAACCGTTGTGTATTTGAGAATAGGGATCCGGCACCGACCGCTGCCGTTTGTCGCTGTTTTGACTGACGCTCACGATATGTCTCCGTATGATGCTGCAAATGTACCAAGTTAAACGAATTTCCCGTAGCGAGTTTGTCCCGATACGCAAGCTGCAATACCACGTCCGGGTGTGGGGCGAACCGGCACCCGGCACGACACCGCTGGTGATGGTGCATGGCTGGATGGATGTGGCCGCAAGTTACCAGTTCGTGGTGGACGCGCTCAGCCACAGCCATTACGTCATCGCCCCCGACTGGCGTGGCTATGGCCACACCGGCTCGGGTGGTGCCGACAATTTCTGGTTCCCCGACTACCTGGCCGACCTGGACTTCCTGCTGGACCACTATGCACCCCAGGGCCAGGTGAATCTGGTCGGCCACAGCATGGGCGGCAACATCGTGATGCTGTACGCCGGCGTGCGCCCCGAGCGCATCCGCCGCCTGATCAACCTGGAGGGTTTTGGCATGCCCGCCACCACGCCTGACCAGGCGCCCGGCCGCTACGCCAAGTGGCTGGACGAGCTCAAGAGCCTGCACCGCGGCGAAATGGATCTGAAGGCCTACGACACGGTGGCCGGCGTGGCGCGCCGCCTGATGAAGACCAACCCGCGCCTGGGTGCCGACAAGGCCAATTGGCTGGCACAGCATTGGGCGCAGGAAGACCCTCTGGGCAACTGGCGTATCTTGGGCGACCCGGCACACAAAATCACCAATGCCCAACTCTACCGGGTGGACGAGGTGCTGGAACTTTACGGGCGCATCAGCGTGCCGGTGCTGAGCGTGGAGGCTTCGGACAACAGTCTGGATCTGTGGTGGAAAGGCAAGTTCACGCTGGCCCAGTACCACGAGCGTCTGCAAGCCGTGCCGCAGGTGGAAACCGCCCGCATAGCGGACGCCGGCCACATGATGCACCACGACCAGCCGGAACTTCTGGCGGCACTGATAGAGCGTTTTATCGATTGAGTGCGAAAATAGCGGGTTATTGGAAACCCACACCGTCAGGATCACGCATCATGGAAGCAGAACGCATCAATCTCATCGGCACCCAACTCTCCGATTTGAGCGGCCGCACCCTCGCCTTACGGGGGTATCTTTGACTACGATGCCAAAGCCGAACGCCTGAGAACGGTCAACGCCTCCCTGGAAGACCCAACCGTCTGGAACGACCCCAAACGCGCCCAGGAGCTGGGCCGCGAAAAGAAAGCGCTGGACGGCGTGGTGCTGACACTCGACAAGCTGACGCGCGAGCTGGCCGATAACACCGAATTGTTTGAAATGAGCAAGGAGGAAGGCGACGAGGCCGGCCTGCTGACCATTGAGCAAGAGACCGCCACGCTGGCCGCCACCATCGAGGAACTGGAGTTCCGCCGCATGTTCAACAACCCGGCCGACCCGATGAACGCTTTTGTCGACATTCAGGCCGGCGCCGGCGGCACCGAGGCCTGCGACTGGGCCAGCATGCTGCTGCGCCAGTACCTGCGCTACGCGGAGCGCAAGGGTTTCACGGTCACGATCGAGGACGAGACGGCGGGCGATACCGCCGGCATCAAGGGCGCCACCATCAAGGTCGAAGGCGAATACGCTTTTGGCCTGCTGCGCACCGAGACCGGCGTGCACCGCCTGGTGCGCAAGTCGCCGTTCGATTCCTCGGGCGGCCGCCACACCTCGTTCGCCTCGGTCTTTGTCTACCCGGAGGTGGACGACTCGATCGAGATCGACATCAATCCGGCAGAGGTGCGTGTCGACACTTTCCGCGCCAGCGGTGCCGGTGGTCAGCACATCAACAAGACCGATTCGGCGGTGCGCCTGACGCACCTGCCGACCGGCATCGTGGTGCAATGCCAGGACGGCCGCAGCCAGCACGGCAACCGTGAAGTGGCCTGGAAGCGCCTGCGCTCACGCCTGTACGACTTCGAGATGCGCAAACGCCAGGCCGAGCAGCAAAAACTGGAAGACTCCAAGACCGATGTCGGCTGGGGGCACCAGATTCGTTCCTACGTGCTGGACAACAGCCGGATCAAGGATTTGCGCACCAATTACGAGACCTCGGCCACCCAGAAGGTGCTTGATGGCGACCTCGACCAGTTTATTCAAGCCTCGCTGAAGCAAGGTGTTTGATGGGGCTGTTCGGGCCCCGCCAGCAGGCCAGTGTGACTACCTTAACTTGATGAATTTGAAATTTTTGGAGAATCCGCATGTTGCAACTTCGTGAGGCCGACGGCCCGGCCATCGTGGTCCGCCGCGCCGACTACAGCGCCCCCGCCTACTGGATTGACAGCGTCAACCTGACGTTTGACCTGGACCCGGCGAAGACCCGCGTATTGAACAAGATGACGCTGCGGCGCAACCCCGACGTTGCACCGCAACCCCTGAAACTCGACGGTGAAGAACTCAACCTGGCACGGGTACTGGTGAACGGCCAGGGCGCTTCGTTCAAGATCGACGACGGCCAGCTGGTACTCGACAACCTGCCGGCCGAAGGCACTTTCGAACTGGAAATTTTCACCACCTGCGCACCCGGCAAGAACACCAAGCTAATGGGTCTGTACGTCAGCAACGAGTCTTTCTTTACCCAGTGCGAAGCCGAGGGTTTCCGGCGCATTACCTATTTTCTGGACCGCCCGGATGTGATGGCCAGCTACAGCGTGACGCTGCGCGCCGACAAGCAGAAATACCCGGTGCTGCTGTCCAACGGCAACCTCGTCGCGCAGGGTCCGCTGGAAGGCGCCGGCAATGAGGGGCGCCACTTTGCCACTTGGGTCGACCCGCATAAAAAACCGTCCTACCTGTTTGCGCTGGTGGCCGGCCAACTGGTATGCCGGGAGCAACGCATCACCTCGCGCGCCGGCAAAGACCATTTGCTGCAAGTCTATGTGCGCCCCGGCGACCTGGACAAGACCGAACACGCGATGAACTCGCTGATGGCTTCGGTCATCTGGGATGAAGCCCGCTTCGGCCTGCCGCTCGATCTGGAACGCTTCATGATAGTCGCGACCAGCGATTTCAACATGGGCGCCATGGAAAACAAGGGCCTCAACATTTTCAACACCAAGTTTGTGCTGGCAAACCAGGCCACCGCCACCGATGCCGACTATTCGAACATCGAGCGGGTGGTGGGTCACGAGTACTTTCACAACTGGACCGGCAACCGCATCACCTGCCGCGACTGGTTCCAGTTGAGTCTGAAAGAAGGCTTGACGGTGTTTCGCGATCAGGAGTTTTCGCAGGATTTGTGCAGCGAGCCGTCGGGGCGCGCCGTCAAACGCATAGCCGACGTGCGCGTGCTGCGCACCAGCCAGTTCCCGGAAGATGCCGGCCCGATGGCGCACCCGGTACGCCCTGACAGCTACATCGAGATTAACAACTTCTACACCGTCACCATTTACGAAAAAGGGGCGGAAGTGGTGCGCATGATGCAAACCCTGGTTGGACGCGACGGTTTTGCCAAGGGCATAACCCTGTACTTTGCGCGCCACGATGGCCAGGCGGTGACCTGCGACGACTTCGCCCAGGCGATTGCCGACGCCAACCCGGACTCGGCGTTGGCGCGGCTGTTGCCCGAGTTCAAGCACTGGTACAGCCAGGCCGGCACCCCCCGTCTGGCCGCCAGCGGCCACTACGACGCCGCCGCACGCAGCTACACACTGAACTTTAGCCAGAACTGCGCCGCCACCCCTGGCCAGGCGAGCAAAGAGCCTTTTGTGATTCCGGTGGGCCTGGGGCTGGTGGGCGGCAGCGGCGCAGCCCTGCCCTTGCAGTTGCAGGACGGTAGCGAGCCGGTCGGCGACAGTCATTTGTTTGTCATGAGTGCTCAGAGCGAATCCATCACCTTTGTCAACCTGGATGAAGAGCCGGTGCCCTCCATCCTGCGCGGTTTTAGCGCTCCGGTGCTGCTCGATTTTGACTACACCGATAGCCAGCTGCTGACCCTGTTGGCGAATGACCCGGACCCGTTCAACCGCTGGGAGGCCGGCCAGAGGCTGGCCATGCGACGCGCCACCAAAGCCATCGTCGAAAGTTCCCCGGCCGACGGCGCCAAGGTGCTGGATGACGCCTATCTGGAGGCCATGCGCAGCGTGCTGCGCCATCCCACGCTGGACGCCGCGTTCAAGGAATTGGTGCTCACCCTGCCCTCCGAGACCTACATCGCCGAACAGTTGGAGGTGGTGGACCCGCAGCGCATTCATGAGGTGCGAGAAGCCATGCGCTTGCAGTTGGCCACCGCCCTGGCCGACGACTGGCAGTGGGCATTTGAGAGCCACCGCGAGAACGGCGGCTACCGGCCCGACGCCCTGTCGGCCGGCCGGCGTGCCCTGGCCGGCATGGCACTGGCGCAACTGAGCCTTGCCGCCCGTGACGACGGCAGCAGCGTCTGGCCGGGTAAAACCTACCAGCGCTTCAAGGATGCCGACAACATGACCGACCGCGCCTACGCCCTGTCGGCGCTGCTGGGCAGCGGCCACCAACTCGCCACGGCGGCATTGGCGCAGTTTTACAGCCAGTTCAAAAACGAAGAGCTGGTGCTGGACAAATGGTTTGCACTACAGGCCGGCGCCTGCGATCGCGGTGGCAACGTGCTGCCGCTGGTGCGCCAACTGATGAGCCACCCGGACTTCAACATCCGTAATCCCAACCGCGCGCGCAGCCTGATCTTCAGTTACTGCAGCGCCAACCCCGGCGCCTTCCACCGCGCCGACGCGGCCGGTTACGTGTTCTGGAGCGAACGGGTGATGGAACTCGACAGCATCAATCCGCAAGTGGCGGCCAGATTGGCACGTGCCCTAGATCGCTGGAAGAAGCTGGCCGAACCCTACCGCAGCGCAGCCCGCGAAGCCATCGCACGGGTGGCCGCCAAGGCCGACCTGAGCAATGACGTGCGCGAGGTCGTCAGCCGCGCTCTGGCCGACTGACGCACCGGCTATAATTCGACGCTTTCCAGCCGGTGTAGCTCAGTCGGTAGAGCAGCTCATTCGTAATGAGAAGGTCGGGTGTTCGATTCATCTCTCCGGCACCAATAGACATAAGGGTTTGCTGCTAGTAAATTGGTAGCAAACCCTTTCTGTTTTAGCCATATACCTGCGTCATACCGCCATCAGTACCGGGTTTTGTACCGTGTAGCGCCGGCGCCGGCCGGCCTGATCATAGTGGCTGCTCGGCCGGCGCAAACCACCGATGCCGCCGCCGAGAGTGCTGGGGTGGGTGGCGCAGCGAAATGAATACGAAGGAGCCGAAGGCGGGGGACGTTCGCGGAGCCACCCACTGCGGCGCCCTCGGGCCACAGACGCTTGAGCCTCAGTTCTTGACTTGAGACAGCCATCTGCATCAGGCCGGCTCGGCTAATCTGTTTCGCCTCTGGTCCTGTGCAGGGCATACGGCATTGCACTTATTGATATTTTGCGACCTTTTCGTAAATTGGCATCAAGCAAGCCGAAGTTACCTGCCCTGCGCTTGAACGGATCCATGCCAAGAGGCTGGCAACCAATAAAACACCCATTGGCACCCATTTTTCTCCCATTGGGATTGAGAGGGTGCTTTTAAATAGGTGTAATTGGGTGTATTATTGGTTTCATGTTTCGCACTGACACCCTCCAAATCACACCAGAGATCCTGCGCTTGATCGCTCGGATCGACGAGTTCAAAGGCGCTTGGCGTGCGCTTGGGACGCTTGCACCCGACCGCCTTTCTGCTTTGCGCAGGGTGGCCACCATTGAAAGCATTGGCTCGTCCACCCGTATCGAGGGCAGCAAACTGACGGATCGGGAGGTGGAAAAGCTGCTCTCAACCCTAGCCATCCAGTCTTTTGAGACCCGCGACGAGCAGGAGGTGGCTGGCTACGCCGAGTTGATGGACTTGGTGTTCATCTCCTGGAGGGACATCCCGTTCAATGAGAATCATGTCAAGCAACTGCACCAGATCCTGTTACGCCACAGTGAGAAAGACGCACGACACCGGGGTCAGTACAAAACCAGTTCCAACAGCGTTGCCGCATTTGACGAAAACGGTGCGCAGATTGGCATCGTGTTCGAGACGGCAAGTCCATTCGACACGCCCCGCCTGATGGCCGAATTGGTGGCTTGGGTCAATGATGAGCGCGACAAAGCGCTGCTACACCCATTGCTGATCATTGCCATTTTCGTGGTCGTGTTCCTGGAGATTCATCCATTCCAGGATGGCAATGGCCGACTCAGCCGGGTTTTGACGACATTGCTGTTAATCCAGGCGGGCTATGCCTATGTGCCATACAGCTCACTGGAAAGCGTGATCGAGCTCAACAAAGAAGCCTACTACTTGGCCTTGCGGCAGACCCAGGGCTCTATCCGAACGGATGCGCCCAATTGGCAACCGTGGCTGGTTTTTTTTCTGCGCTCGCTGGCTGAGCAGGTCAGGCGCCTGGAAAAGAAAGTCGAACGCGAAAAAATCGTGTTGGCTGCCTTGCCCGATTTGTCATTGCAGATCGTTGAATTTGCGCGGGAACACGGCCGTGTCACGATTGGCGATGCGATCAAATTGACAGGCGTTAGTCGAAACACGCTGAAGCAACACTTTCGCAACCTGGTTGAGCATGGCCATTTAAATCAGCAGGGCGGTGGGCGTGGTGTTTGGTACGAACTCAAGTGACCGGGGGATGCATGTTCATTTTTGCCGACCAAGGCTCTGGATTTCTGGACGTGAATGGTTGAGTTCGACGTGGAAAAACGGGATCATCCACCTGATTCTCTTGAGTCGCTTCAAGCAGAAAACGCCCGCCTGATCGCTCTACTGGAATCACACGGTATCGCGTGGCGGCAACCGCTGCCGACCGTTTTTGTGGCGCGAGAACCGGAATCGTCCAGGATTTCCACCGCTGAAAAGGTGGCTCTGTTTCGGCGACTTTTTCGCGGGAGAACGGATGTCTATCCCATCCGTTGGGAAGGCAAAACTTCGGGCAAGTCAGGTTACGCCCCGGCCTGCGCCAACGAGTGGCGCGCTGGGGTATGCGAGAAGCCGCGCATCAGATGCGGCGACTGCAGTAAACGCCTGCTGATTCCACTGACCGATGCCGTGATATATGACCATCTGGCTGGCGAACACACGGTTGGTGTCTATCCGCTATTGGCAGATGATGCCTGCCATTTTCTCGCGGTGGATTTTGATGAGGCCGATTGGCGAAAAGACGCCGGTGCTTTCATGCAGTCCTGCCAGGAGTTGGGTGTCCCGGCGGCGTTGGAAATATCGCGGTCCGGTAAAGGCGCACATGCCTGGGTATTTTTCTCTGCTCGTGTTGCTGCGCGCGATGCACGCCGCTTGGGCACCGCCATCATTAGCCACACCTGCTCGCGCACCCGACAACTGGAACTCAGTTCCTACGACCGGTTGTTTCCCAATCAAGACACCATGCCCAAGGGCGGCTTTGGCAATTTGATCGCATTGCCGCTGCAAAAGGCCCCCCGTGAAAGCGGATTCAGCGTGTTCGTTGACACCAACCTGCAACCCTATCCTGACCAGTGGGGGTATCTGGCATCGATCCAACCGATGGCACCTCATGACATCGATCCGACCGTATTGCGGGCCACCGGTGGCGTTCATCCATTGGACGTGACCTTCATCGATGAAGAAGATCTCAAAGTGCCGTGGAAGCGAACTGTGGTCGCGACCAACAAGCTGCCAGGCCCTATGCCAAAAGTGCTGACGGTGACGGCGTCCAACATGGTCTATTTCGAGAAAGCCGAGTTGCCGCAGCCGCTGGCCAACCGGCTGATCCGTCTGGCTTCCTTTCAGAATCCGGAGTTCTACAAGGCGCAAGCCATGCGCTTGTCGACCTGGGATAAGGCTCGCGTGATTGGCTGCGCCGAGAATTTCCCGAACCACATTGCCTTACCGCGCGGATGTCTGGAGCCTACCCTGGAATTGCTGCGTGCCAATGGCATCCGTGCTGGCCTGTGCGACGAACGACAAGCCGGTGAAGTGCTGGACGTCACTTTTGTCGGCGTCCTGCGACCTGATCAGGAGACCGCCGTGGTCGCAATGCTCAAACATGACGCCGGTGTCTTTTGTGCTCCGACGGCGTTTGGCAAAACGGTGACCGCTGCGGCGATGATTGCAAGTCGCGGTGTCAACACCCTGGTTCTGGTGCATCGCACCGAGTTGCTCAAACAGTGGCAGGAGCGCCTGCAGTCCTTCCTCAATGTTGGCAAGGGCGTGATCGGCACCGTTGGCGGCGGCAAAGCAAAACCGACGGGCAAGATTGATATCGCGGTAATGCAGTCACTGTCCCGCCAGGGAGACGTCAATCCACTGGTCGAAAACTACGGGCAGGTTATCGTTGATGAGTGTCATCACATTGGCGCTGCTTCTTTCGATGCCATCCTTAAGCGTACCAAGGCAAAGTTCGTGCTTGGCCTCACCGCCACACCGATCCGTCGTGATGGTCAGCAGCCGATCATCTTCATGCAGTGTGGGCCAATCCGGTATACGGCTACCAAGGCGGACAGCGCGCCGCACGACCTGGAAGTGATTCCATGCTCGCGCTTTGCGCGCATCGACTTGGCAACGGATGCTGGAATACAGGATGTGTTCCGGCATCTTGCCAACGATCACGCCCGCACATTGGCCATCGCGCTTGAGGTCAAGGCAGCCTTTGAGTCTGGGCGCAAAGTGCTGGTGCTGACCGAGCGTACAGAGCATCTCGATGCGATTGCGTCAGCCCTGAATGGGAATGTACTGACGCCCTTCGTTCTGCACGGGCGGATGTCAAAAAAGCAGCGAGCAGCCCTGATCGCTGAACTTGACGCCCTGCCACCTGAGGCTCCCCGCATCCTGCTCGCTACCGGAAAACTTGTCGGCGAGGGATTTGACCACCCTCCCCTCGACACCTTGGTGTTGGCGATGCCAATCTCGTGGAAAGGAACTTTGCAGCAATACGCGGGCCGACTGCATCGTGAACATGCGACCAAGACTGATGTCCGAATCCTGGATTTTGTGGATACCGGCCACCCTGCACTTCTGCGCATGTGGGACAAGAGACAGCGTGGTTACAAGGTAATGGGCTATCGAATATCGCTCGACGAAGCAGGCGATATTTCAACGCCAGCACTCAACTTTCCGACCCTGTCCGCATGATTGCCCGGGAGTTGAAAAAGTGACAAGATCACGTGTCAGCAATACGGCACCAATCCAAATGAAAAGGGACAGACTGTCATGGTCTGTCCCTTTTTCATCGGGGCTATCACGTAGCCCGTGTGAATTATTGCCTCAACTCGGCTCTACTTGCCAGCCCAATTCCAAAACGTTTTGGTGAACGACGGGCCACGAAGACCGTTGATGGCGCCGCTGCGCTTGTGGCCCGTCCGTTCGACCTGGAGTTAGCCACCGCTGAACTTACTGAGCAAGAACTGCTCAACAAAGCCAATGACGCTGCTTACATCCGGCTCGGAAAGCTTCACCCATTCGGCGTGCATTGCTGCATTTCTAATCCGAGGCATGGCATCCAAAAGTGACTTCTGAGCCCCTGACACTAAGCCGGAGGTTTTTAGCGCATTCACCACCTCTTGCATCGTCTTGTCCGCGATCAGCAGGTTGTTTGCGATGGCGAAGCGTTTGAGCGCGTCCTCCAGGGCGGCACAAGCAAGAACTGCGGCTACATCCTTGTGCCCCTCAGATAGCGATTTCCGAGCAAGCGCGACGAAGTCTCCAAAAACCTCTCCAGAAACACGAAGATCCACGTCGAAAACATAGCCGCCTAAGAAGTCTTCGCTCGCGCTTCGGAAAACTGCGCCCAGGGCGCCGACGTCGTGGTCACTTCCCTGACAAGCGGTGTACAGCGAAACGAAATTCGTGTAGTGCGGAGAAGCATCTCCAAAGGCTGCACGAATGAGGCTTTGTGCACTGGTGGCCCACTGCCTCCATTGCCCGTGTTTGGAATAGCTCCGTCCCATGCCGCCGCTTTCAGTGAACGTGATTTCGCCAAAGCTTTTTGCAAGCTCAGCAAATCGACGTGCAAAAGTCTCGGTGATCATGGGGCGGCTAGCTGGGGCGAAACTGTCATGCCGCGTGGGCGGGCGCCACGCTCAGGCGCAGCCCCACCGCGTGCAACACCTTGTGAACCGTGGTCAGTGTCGGGTTACCCTCGGCACTCAATGCCTTGAATAGCATCTTATCGCCCACGGCGGCACGGCGTGCTACTTCTGCCATGCCGTGAGCCTTGGCAACGTGTCGCAGTGCCACCAGCAACGCAGCGGGGTCGTCCAATTCCATGACAGCCTCGATATAGGCGGCTGCTTCCACTGGGTCTTTCAGCATGGGCAGCAGAGTTTCTTCATAGCTCGCATCCCGCGGTGCATTCATGTTCTACCCCTTTGTTTCCAGTCGTTCAAATAATCAACAGCCTGCTTTATGGCGCGTTTCTGGTCGGCCTTGTCACTGCCACATAGCAGCAACACTACCACCGGGCCTTGCCTGCTCAGGTACACCCTGTAGCCCGGTCCTACGTCAACCTTCAATTCCTGCACGCCATCACGCACAGGCTTGCAGTCGCCAAAATTTCCAGCCACCACACGCGCCAGCCTTGCAATGATGCTTTTCTGACCAGCTTTGTCCTGCATGGCATACAGCCACTCCCGAAACGGTATTCTTCCGTTTACGTCGATATAGTTGACGAGATCCATAATGGTATCTTAAATCGTACTACCCTGCACCTACTTTTCGTCGGGGATGGTGCGGGGTTGCTGTAGCGCGCCCTCCAGCGCCTGCTTGTACTGCTGCTGAAGTTGCTGGGGCTGCTCGCGTACCGTCGCCGCCGGGGTACTGGCCGAACCTTGCGGATCGGTGGCCATGGGGACTTGCAGCGCAGGCAGCATTTGCTGCGTAGAGGTCAGTTGTTTTTTCACCAGAACACCCACGATGGCCAAGCACAGGAGAAGTCCCAGCAGGCCAAAGATTCCCTTCATGGTGCAATTCCTTTTACTGTCATGCCGACGCCACCGGCAAAGATATGGGAGCGCATCAACTCGCGCGCAAGCAACTGGCCATTGCCGGCGAACTGGCATGACGGGTACATGGACATGACTCCAGTATCCAACAGAAAACATGTCACGCCAAATACACCGTCAACGAAGCGCATACTGTTGCGACAAAATAGCAACTTAACCATCCAAGCCACTTAGACAGGACACGCCATGAAAACGGAAGACTTGATTCTTGCGGCCCAGGTGCGCGAACTGGCGGCGGAACTGCGCCAACAACACGCCTACAACACCAAGAAAGAAATGGAAGCCAGACTGCCACCGGAGCAGCATGAGTCGCTGGAGGACTTCATGGAAAAATACCGGGCAGCGCACTCCATCATGAAGTTCGTGCCAGAAGCCATGCACAAGCTGGAGAAGGTGTCCGAGGTGATTCAGACCTACCTCAAGACACACCCAGGAACGTGACCTGGTGCCTGCGACACAAAAAATAAAACCCGCGAACCTGACGGGTCGCGGGTTTCAAGGCTATCACTGGCGGAAACGGAGTCCCCCTCCGCCTAACTTTAATCGATTTCAACTACCCTCAACCATCCTCTCATTTTCCACATTCCCCAATGAAAGATAAGAAATACCGTCACTAACCTTAATCATGCGTTATCATCCTACCGCGCATGGTTTGTTGGGTTAGATGTTGGGTTTATTTACGCTGTGCGTTTTCTGGAGCGCACCATGCCAAAAATTGCACGTGAACTTTCCGCAATGGAGATCAACCGCTTAAAAGCACCGGGGCTTGTTTCGGTTGGTGGCGTACCGGGGCTGAGTTTTCAGATCACCCCGACGGGGGCGAGATCATGGATATTGCGCGTCAAGATTGGCACTAAACGCCGCGATATGGGGTTGGGACCATTCCCAGGCGTAACCCTTGCTCAAGCCCGCGAAAAGGCCCGCCAAGCTCGCGAAACGATTGATCAGGGCCATGACCCCATCCTCAACCGCGAACGCGCCCGGAGCGAACTCCGTGCCGCACAGGCAAGCGCCATCACATTCGAGGACGCGGCTGATAAGTTCATCCAGAACAAGAAGGCCGAATGGAGCAACGAAAAGCACGCCTCACAATGGGTAGCCACCCTCGAAACCTACGCATTCCCAGTCAGTGGGAAGCTGCACGTGCAAGACGTGCATGACGCGCATATCCTCAAGATTCTCGAACCCATCTGGGCAACGAAGACCGAGACTGCCACCCGCGTTCGTGGCCGTATTGAAAACGTTCTGGACTGGGCGGCGGCGAAGAAATATCGCAAGGGAGAAAACCCTGCACGTTGGCGCGGGCATCTCGACAAACTACTGCCGGCACCCAAGAAAATAACCAAAGTCGAACACCATCCGGCGGTGCCTGTTGACGACATCGCCAGCGTATATTCATCCCTGAAAGCCCGAAAGGGAGTTGCAGCCCGTGCTCTCGAATTCACACTTTTGACTGCGGCACGGTCGGGCGAAGTTCGCGGCGCGACATGGGCAGAATTTGATTTTGACAAGAGCCTGTGGGTCATCCCCGCAGAGCGCATGAAAGCGCGTGTCGAGCATAGAGTGCCTTTGACCGAATCGGCGGCAGACATCCTGCGTGCCCTTCCACGTCCTGATGGCAGTGAGTTTGTATTTGCAGCACCACGTGGAGGTCAACTTTCCGACATGTCACTAACCGCCGTCATGCGCCGAATGGAGTTGACTGAAGTACCGCACGGGCTGCGGAGCACGTTTCGGGATTGGGCTGCGGAAAGAACCAACTTTCCACGCGACCTTGCCGAAAAGGCTCTGGCGCATACCCTCGAAAGCAAAGTCGAAAGTTCCTACCAACGCGGCGACATGCTGGAAAAGCGGCGCGTCATGATGGCAGCATGGGCTAAGTTTCTTGCCACGCCCGTGACCAAAGCATGCAACATCACGACACTGACGAGGCACGCGGCATAACGATATTTCCCACAATACGAAAGCTTGGAATTTCGAAAATCCAAATAGAAATATATTTTTCCTCTTAAGTCATTGAATTTAAATGATATTTTCAAGTCAACTACCGATTGAAACGAAGAATACGACGCCGCCTTACTACAATTTTCAGAGTGGTAATCAAGCCACGCTAACTAATTGAAAGTGACTTCATGAGCAATCAGAGATGCACAGAGCAACTACAGACAGCACTCGTACTGCGTAAACGGCAAGCGGCAAGACTAATAGGAGTCAGCATCGCCACACTGGACAGATTGCGGGCCGCCGGTTCGTTCGTTCGTCCTATTCAACTTGGCGAACAGGCTATTGGTTTTTTGCGAAGCGACATAGAAAATTGGCTGGCATCGCGTCCACTTTGTAGCCACTTCGCGGAATCAATTTGAACGCCCGGAACGACCACCCCAACGAACAAAAGGAAAATCTATGACCCCCTGCCAAAACGAATGTTTCCGCGCCCAAAAAGTCGCGCAAGTTGAAAGCCTATTGGCGCAATGTCCGCAAGACGAAACCCCGCGCTATGAAAAACTGGGCGCCTTACTTGCCAAATTGGCGATGACCCCCTGCACGCAATTTTGCGATAACCAAAACGCGACCCATTGAAAGAAAGAGCACCATGCAAGTAATCGCTCACGAGGGTTCGCAAGAACTGGCTGACATTCTGGATCAATCGGTCATTTTGGACATCGCCGACCACGGCGGCTTGAGAATGTACACCGTCGAGTGCAACGGTCAAGACGTGCTGATGTTTGCGGATGGGTCAAATAACGCCTTCACCGTCTATCCAGACTCAAGTTTTGATGCCGAATTCGGGGGCTCGATTCACGACCAAGCACGGGCCATTATTCAGGAAGCTGCAAGCGACGGCGATGACAAAATCTCTGCCTGACGCTTTACCGTGGCACGAGGGGGCATATGTTGAAGCCGCAGACAAGCCCTCCGTTCACGGGCCATTGCTGGCAGACGATACCGAGATTGTGTTTGATGACACAACCACCCGACGGAGCACCCCGGACACTGGTCTAAAAGATGTGCATTCAATCCCCCGTCTGTCAGCCCAAAAGAAAACCAGTGGCGACTCAAGTCGCTTCAAGAAAACCATGCTGGCGCTGCCAGACACCGACACACCAACCCTGATTTTGCGGATTGCCACGACAACGGACGCGCTAACCCTTTGGGCTCTGCACGCGACACTAGACAAACGAGAAATTGCACCCTGTCTGCGCTGGCCTCAAAACGACAGCACGCCGCAAATGAAATTCATTACGTGGGTCGCCGACTTGCTTTGGTTTTGCAGGCGCAACCCAGACCACCACCCAAAATCCAAAGGCTACCAAAGGCTTTTGGCAGAAAAGCCCGCCGCGCACGCATGGCACGAAAGAGCCTACTGGATGTTCGCGCGCCTCTATGGTCGCCGGTCGCTGGCGCACATCACCGCCGTGTCGCTGGCGCTGACTGACACGCAGCGGCAAGCCCTTATGACGCTGCCAACATCTTTGATGGTGACAGACCGACTAGAGCTTTCCCCAGACAGATATGAAGCGAAACGGGAACGCCTTTGCAGTTACGCAGTGGCACACCCAGACAAGTCCGGCACACACCGGCCGGAAGCGGTCGCAAACCGAAGGGTAAGGCTATGGCGTGTTCATGTACTGGCGGGGCGTAGCAAAACGGACACCGCCAAACACTGGCAATTACTGACGGGCCAAACAATCACAAGGCAAGCCGTCGCTAAGCAATTAGACACCACCGAGACAATTTTATGGAACCCAAAAAACGGGGCCAAAAATGAGTGATTGCCGGAGCACGCCCCCCGCTGCCCTACCTTCGGTAGGGCTATAACAGTGCAACCCCATTGCAGCCTTATTCCACGCGGGTTGAAGGGGTTGCGCCAAGTCCTCTGAGAAGGGGGTGCGCGTGATTCGCTGCGTGCAGCCCTTCGCGTCATCAAAAACGACCGCAAACTGAACGACCGCAAACTGATCTAGTGGTCAACGAACTCCCGGACCGATGAAGCCTGGACCGCGTTTCAGTTGGAGGCTGGATTCTGAGACCGGATAGAAGATTTTTTGGCGAGCACGGACCTTGATACCCCCACGCAGATCAACCACCCCCCGAAGCCCCTCATGTAGTTTTTTTCCTATTTTTCGACGTTGCGCTTATAGGTGGAGTGTCGCGCTGCTATAAGCAAACCCGCGAAGTCGCGGGAATGGTGCCTTTAAAAACACCATGCTTTTTCCATGAAAAAGACGAGTATTTTGAACAAAAGAAATTTCTTTACCAAGGGCTACCGTCAATGAACTGCGGGCGACAATTCGTATGTAACTGCCCTTGAGCGTTTCGAGAAGAGGAGACAGAAGAAGAATTCCCCGACAAACCGATGGGATTTACCGCCGAGCTTGAGTAAAATTTAGCAAATCATCTTCAATTGATTATAAAACGATGTACTACATGTTACTATAATTGTTAACGCAAGCATTTTAGTATTTTGGAGCACAGTTATATGACCGAGTCAGCGAAACCAACCAGTAGGTACCGCAATTTCGGAATCGCCATGCCACATGACCGTGTCCCGGTGTTCGAGGCTCGTCTGCAAGCGCTCGGCATGAAAACACTTGGTGACTTGGCAACGGCATTCTGCCTTGCTGACGGCATGGTCGAGGCGCTAACACCAGTGATTGCTTCCTACAATACAAAGCTGGCCGGACGAAAGAGTGCAGCGGATAAACGCAAGGAAGCTGTCGAGTTGCTGAAAAGTCTTGACTCTAGCGCCCTGGATGAGCTGCTGGCGAAGTACAAGGCGCAGACCGAAGTCAGGACGCCGGAGTAAGCCCGCATGGCAACCATGTCCCCCAACTGGTCAGAGATCACGATGCGCTGGTTGCGCACCAACTACCCTACCCCGACGCCCCAGTTACTTGAATTTCAACCATCTTTTTTATGTTGGGTAGGATGTAGGTTTTTAACTCAATAAAAACAAAATACCCTTGCAAATCAATGACTTACAAGGGTATTTGGCGGAAACGGAGGGATTCGAACCCTCGATGAGGCTCTACACCCCATACTCCCTTAGCAGGGGAGCACCTTCGGCCACTCGGTCACGTTTCCTGAATTTTCAAGCCGCGATTATCTCACGTCTTGCCGCAAATTTCAGAGCGCAGGAAGGTCCAGTTCAAAAGCCTTGTGCAACGCACGCACTGCCAATTCCATGTATTTTTCGTCAATCACCACCGAAGTCTTAATCTCGGAGGTGGAAATCATCTGGATGTTGATGCCTTCCTCGCTCAACACGCGAAACATTTTGCTGGCCACGCCGACATGGCTGCGCATGCCGATGCCGACGATCGACACTTTGCAAATCTTGGTGTCGCCCACCACCTCTTGCACGCCCAGACCGGGCAGCACTTTTTCTTTCAGCAAATCGACGGTCTTGGCGTAATCGCCGCGGTTCACGGTAAAACTGAAGTCAGTCTTGCCGTCCTTGCTGATGTTCTGGATGATGACGTCGACTTCGATGTTGGCATCGGCCACGGCACCCAGAATCTGGTACGCGATACCGGGTTTGTCAGGCACGCCCAACACCGAGATTTTGGCTTCTTCGCGGCTAAACGCAATGCCGGAAACAATGGCTTGCTCCATGTGTTCATCTTCCTCAAAAGTAATCAGGGTGCCGGAGGCGGCTTCCTCGTTGATGTCAATGTCCCAGGGTGTAAAGCTGCTCAAAACGCGCAGCTTGACCTTGTACTTGCCGGCAAATTCGACCGAGCGAATTTGCAGCACCTTGGAGCCCATGGAGGCCATCTCCAACATTTCCTCAAAGCTCACGGTGCGCAGGCGACGGGCCTCCGGCACGACCCGCGGATCGGTCGTGTAGACGCCATCGACATCGGTGTAGATCAGGCATTCATCGGCCTTCATCGCGGCCGCCACGGCAACCGCGGAAGTGTCCGAGCCGCCACGACCCAAGGTAGTGATATTGCCCTGTTCATCGAGCCCCTGAAAGCCGGTCACGATGACCACCCGGCCAGCCTCCAGATCGGCACGCACGCGGGCGTCGTCAATCGATTCGATGCGGGCCTTGGTATAAGCGCTGTCGGTGCGAATCGGAACCTGCCAGCCGGCGTAGCTGACCGAGGCCAGGCCTTCGGCCTGCAAGGCAATCGCCAGCAGGGCGCTCGATGCCTGCTCGCCGGTGGCGGCCAGCATGTCGAGTTCGCGTCCATAGGCCGCGTCGGTCTTGGCCGGAGCGAGTTCCTTGGCCAGTGCCAGCAAACGGTTGGTTTCGCCGCTCATGGCGGAGGGCACCACCACCATCTGGTGGCCGGCGCGCGCCCATTTGGCGACGCGTTTGGCAACATTGCGGATGCGTTCGGTTGAACCCATCGACGTGCCGCCGTATTTGTGAACAATCAATGCCATGGGGGAAATATATTTATTGCAAAACCTAGGGATTGTACCAATGCAGCAGGGCACCCCTGCGCTCGGCAAAACCCGTCCCGACCTTGATGCGAATCCCGTGCCCGCGTGTCTTGCAGACGGCAATCTGGTCCAGCAGTTCCGCCAGTTGCGCGGCGCTGGGCACCGCGTTGTAACTGGTGGCTAGCCAATGGCGCAACACGTTGGCCTGTCGCGCTCGACTCAAGCGCTGGATTTGGGCAATGACCGGGGGTGAGCCAATCAACGTCAGGTCTTGCAGCGCAACTTCCAGCAGCACCGCCTGCGCCTGCGCGGCATGCGCGGCACTGCGCGCAAAGGTATCCCGAAATTGCGGGAACGTTGCCTCCAGTGCCGGCATCAGGCGTGCCCGGATCCGGTTGCGGGTAAATTGTTGGTTGGCGTTGCTGGGGTCTTCGATGTAGCCCGCGCCGCGACTGCGGAGCCAGACCCGGATGTCGGTTGAGCGTACCTGCAGCAACGGGCGGTGATAGTGGATGCCGGCACGCACCCAGCTCGCCGGCATGGCACTCAGGCCGGGCAAACCGGCGCCGCGGCTCAGGGCCAGCAACAGCGTTTCAACCTGGTCGTCGGCATGCTGGGCAATGGCGATGCTGCGGATGGTCCCATGTGACGATTGGCCATGCGCCATGGCCTCCAAGGCCTGGTAGCGGGCACGACGTGCCGCATCCTCCGGGCTTTGTCCAGGCGCATGGCGGCCATCAACCCTTTTTACCGTCAGGGGCACGCCAAGTTTCGCGCAAACAGCTTGGCAATGCTGCTCGAAGTCGTCCGCCGCCGCCTGCAAACCATGGTGCACGTGAAGGGCCAGCACCTGCCCCGGCCATTTCTCGGCACAAGCCAGCAGCAAGGCAGTGGAGTCAGGCCCGCCGCTGAACGCCACCGCCAGCGGCAACTCGGGCGAAAAGGCAGCAATCGCGTCAGCCAGTGTCGTCGTCACGTACCACCTGCCGGCACCTTGATGCGCCCCACCCTACTTGGCCGTCGCCTTGGTATCGGTGAACCGGCCGTAACTTTGCAGGCGGTCATAGCGGCGGTCGAGCAACTCCTTGACCGGCAGATCAGCGATCTGACGCAAGGCATCGTTGAGGGCGCGTTTCAGGAAGGCCGCCATCTGTTTGTGATCGCGGTGCGCGCCGCCGACCGGTTCGTTGACGATCTTGTCGATCAAACCCAGCGCCTTCAGGCGGTGTGCCGTGATGCCCAGTGCGTCGGCTGCTTCCTGCGCCTTCTCGGACGTCTTCCACAAAATGGAGGCGCAGCCTTCCGGACTGATGACCGAATAGATCGAATACTGCAGCATCAGCACCTGATCGCCAATCGAAATCGCCAGGGCGCCGCCCGAGCCACCCTCACCGATGATGGTGGTGATGATGGGAACTTCGAGCTGCGCCATCTCGAAAATATTGCGCCCTATGGCTTCGGACTGGCCGCGCTCCTCGGCGTCGATACCGGGGTAAGCCCCCGGTGTGTCGACAAATGTGAACACCGGCAGCTTGAACTTCTCTGCCGTTTTCATGAGCCGCAAGGCCTTGCGATAACCTTCCGGCTTGCTCATGCCGAAGTTACGCAGGCCGCGCTCCCGGGTGTCGCGCCCTTTTTGCTGGCCCAGCACCATGCAGGGGGTGCCATTGAAACGCGCCAGGCCGCCCACAATGCTGAGGTCATCGGCAAAATGGCGATCGCCATGCAGTTCCACAAAGTGGGTAAAGATCTCTGAAACGTAATCCAGCGTGTAGGGACGCTCGGCGTGCCGTGCAATCTTTGTGATTTGCCACGGCGTCAGGTCACTGTAAATGTCTTTGGTGAGCTGCTGGCTCTTCTTCGCCAGTTGGTCGATTTCGGAAGAAATGTCAACGGCCGACTCGGTCTGCACATAGCGCAGCTCTTCAATCTTGTTTTCCAGTTCGGCAATCGGGTGCTCGAAGTCGAGGAAGGTTTTCTTGGCCACAAAAACTCCTATACGGTTGAGGACAGGGCGAGTTCGCTTCGCGTAACCGCAGTCTGCCCCACAAGGTTAACTAGCAACATCCCGGTATCAGTTGGGGACAGAGCTCGCTCGCTTCGCGTGGCTGTGATCTGTCCCACAAGGTCTTAATACTCCACCGGCAGCGGATCCAGCGAGCGCCAAATATACCAAGTTGCAACACTGCAAAAAGGTGCCCAGGCGGCGGCAACTTCACGGGCGTCGCTGCGACTCACCACGTCCCCCGAAAAATAACTCTTGCTGATGCCCTTGATCAGGCCCACGTCATCGAGCGGCAACACGTTGGGGCGCATCAGGTGGAAAATCAAAAACATCTCGGCCGTCCAGCGACCAATGCCCCGGATGCCTGTCAACTCGGTAATGATAGCCTCATCATCCATCGTCTCCCAGGCCGTCACGCGCGAGCCGCGATGGTCAAAGTGCAGTGCCAGATCCACCAGGTATTCAACCTTGCGCGCACTCAAGCCGGCGGCGCGCATATCGTCCACCTTGAGCTTGAGCACATTGTCGGCGGCGAACTTTTTCGGCAACTGTACAAAGCGGTCCCACACGGTCTGGGCCGCCTTGACCGAAATCTGCTGGCCCACAATACTGCGCGCCAGCGTGACAAAGGCATCGCCGCGGGTTTGCAGGCAGATATCCCCAAACTGGGGAATCAGCCGCTTCATCACCCGGTCCTTCTTCATCAGGTGCTTGCGGGCCTCATCCCAATAGGGCGGCCGTGCCGGCACCGTGGACGTTGTTTTTGCAGTTGTCATCGGTCTGAATGGCGCAGGCAATAGCTCAAGGGACCGGTAATAAAAGTCATTGTCCAACCTCCCATTTGGTGCCGCCGGGTGAATCCTTCAGGACAATGCCCTGGGCCAGGAGCTGCTGGCGAATCCGGTCGGCTTCGGCAAAATTCTTCGCGGCCTTGGCACTCGCGCGCTGCGCAATCATGGCCACGATGGTCGCCTCATCCATGTTGGTGCCAGCCTGCAAAAACAGCTTGGGATCGCCTTGCAGCAGACCCAGGCAAGCACCCAGGGCCTTGAGCAGGCCGGCCAATTCGGCAGACCGGGTTTTGTTGACTTCGCTGGCCAACTCAAATAGCACCGCCACCGCCTCGGGTGTGCCAAAGTCTTCATCCATGGCTGCCTTGAAACGCGCGGCAAATGGCTGTGCCCAGTCGATGCTCACGGGTACCGGCGCCACCAGGTCCAGTGCCGTGTAAATGCGTTTGAGCGAGTTGCGCGCATCGTCCAGATGCACGTCGCTGTAATTCAGGGCACTTCGATAATGCGTGCGAACCAGGAAAAACCGAACCGTCTCGGGGTCGTACTTGGCCAGCACCTCGCGGATAGTGAAGAAGTTGCCCAGACTCTTGGACATCTTTTCGTTGTCCAGTTGAACCATGCCGTTGTGCATCCAAAGCTTGGCCAAGGGTTTCCCGGTAGCGCCTTCGCTTTGCGCAATTTCATTTTCGTGGTGAGGAAATTGCAGGTCGACGCCACCCCCATGGATATCGAAACTCTCGCCTAAAGTCTGGCAACTCATGGCCGAACATTCAATGTGCCAACCCGGACGGCCCAAGCCATAGTCGTGGCCCAAGGCGGCACTGTTCCATTTGGCATCCTCCGGCTCGCTTTCCTTGGCGGATTTCCAAAGCACAAAGTCCAGTGGATCGTCCTTGCCGTCCAGCACAGCCACCCGCTCCCCGGCACGCAAATCATCCAGTGATTTGCCTGACAACTTGCCGTAGCCGGGAAACTTGCGCACCGCAAAATTCACATCGCCAGAGGTCGACTTGTAAGCCAGCCCTTTGGCTTCGAGTTGCCCGATCAAGTCCAGCATCTGCGGCACATAGTCGGTGGCACGCGGCTCCAGGGTGGGCGACTCGATGCCCAATTTGCCAACATCGCGGTGCATCACCTCGATCATTTCGTCGGTCAGGGCGCGAATGGCGATGCCGCGCTCCAGCGCTCGCTTGATGATCTTGTCATCAATATCGGTGATGTTGCGCACATAGGTTACCCGCAGACCACTCGCCTTGAGCCAGCGCTGCACCACATCAAAAGTCATCGCCATGCGGGCGTGTCCAATATGGCACAAGTCGTAAATCGTCATGCCGCAGACGTACATCCGGACGTGGCCAGGCTCCAGGGGCGACAAAGGCTCAAGCACACGCGTTAACGTGTTGTAAATGCGTAAACTCATGGGTGTTTCAAACGACAAACTCTGCGAATTCAACCCTGGGCTGCCTCGACAAAGACTGTAAATGTGTGGTTAATTAGGGGGGCACCGAAATACACCCCGTGGGCTACAATTGCGGCCAGTATAAAGCCCTGCCGGCCAAGCTGCTGCGGTGGACCTTCACCCTGTAGGAATCATAAGACTCCATGAAGCACAAGCACTCTACAATTTTCCTTACCCTTCGTCTGCTGGCGCTGGTGGCTGCCTGCGTTCTGGTGCCAGCCTACGCGGACGAATATGGCGATGTCAGTCAGTTGCTGCGAGCCGGCAAGCTGGGGGAAGCCCTGATCAAGGCCGATGCTTACCTGGGCGGCAAGCCGAACGACCCGCAAATGCGGTTTCTGAAAGGCGTCATTCAACGCAGTTCGGGCAAACAGTCGGAAGCCATTGCCACTTTCACCAAGCTCACCGAAGACTACCCAGAGCTACCGGAACCTTACAACAACCTGGCAGTGCTCTACGCCAGCCAGGGCCAATTCGACAAGGCACGGGCAGCGCTGGAAATGGCTATCCGCACCAACCCCAGCTACGCCACCGCGCATGAAAACCTTGGCGACGTTTACGCTAGGCTGGCCAGTCAGGCTTATAACAAGGCGCTGCAACTCGATGGCGCCAATGCCGCAGTGCCACCCAAGCTGGCCCTTATTCGTGAATTATTCGGCCCCGCCAACAAAGGACAGCGTCCTGGCGTGACGGTGGCCGCGGCGGCAGCACCGAGTTCTGCGCCAGCGATTAGCAAACCGGTAGTGCCTGGACCTGCGCCCGCGCCCGCCCCCGCCGCTGTGCCAGCGTCAGCGCCGGTACCGGTGGTTGCGGCCAGCAAGCCCGCTGCGGTAGCCAGCAAGGCAACTGTCAACGAGGGTACGAGCGAGGAAATCAAGGGCGTGGAAGAGGCGGTGCTGGCCTGGGCCAAGGCTTGGTCTGCCAAAGACATGTCCGCCTACTTGGGCGCCTATGGCAAGGAATTTACCCCTCCAGCCAAACAATCACGCAGTGCCTGGGAGGAGGATCGTCGCAAGCGCATCGTCGGCAAATCCAGCATCAACGTGAAACTCGACAAACTGAGCGTGACCGTCAGCGGTACCAAGGCGGTGGCCAAATTCCGGCAACACTACCGCGCCGGCGCCCTTTCGGTGTCTAGCCGCAAAACGCTCAATCTCCTCAAGACTGGCGATCGCTGGCTGATCATCAAGGAATCTTCGGGCAATTGATGGTCGTTTGCGAGCTGCAGCGGGCATCGCTGACAGTACTGGTTTCATTCGTCGTCTGATGACTTTATGAGACGGTATCTTCTTATTCTTTTCATGGCACCTGTTGTCGCGCTGTCGACACCGGCGCACGCGGGCACGCACAAAAAAAACGAGTCCAGAACGGCCACCCCTTCGCACAGTGGCGCCAAGAGCAAGGCCAGGAAAGCAGCCAAGGAAACCCAGGTTGACCCGGGCTTGGCCGAAGCCCGACTGATCGAGGTCTACCGACTGGTGGCCAAGTCGCAGGTCCGTGAAGCCCTGGAACAAGCGGAGCGCCTGATTCGGGACTACCCCAACTTTCAGTTGGCCCAGCTGGTTTATGGTGATCTGCTGTCCGCTCGCATCCGTCCGGTCCGAACCCTGGGCGATGTACCGGAGCCGATTGCGAAAACCGCAGCCACCGTGCTGGAAGAATTGCGCGACGAATCGCAGATGCGATTGAAAGCGCTGCGTGAGCGCCCGCCGCCAGACTCCATTCCCTCTCAATTTCTGGCTTTATCCGCGCGCAACAAGCACGCCATCGCCATCGACGCCTCCCGTTCGCGTTTGTACCTGTTTGAAAATCAGGCCAGCGGTTTGGCGCTGATCGCCGACTACTACATCTCGATCGGAAAATCCGGTCTGGAAAAAAATGCCGAAGGCGATTTGCGCACGCCACTGGGGGTGTACTTCATCACCGGCAACCTGAACCCCAATTCGCTGAAGGATTTTTACGGCTCCGGCGCCCTGCCCATCAACTACCCCAACGAGCTTGACAGCAAGCGGGGTAAAACAGGCAGCGGCATCTGGCTGCACGGCACACCGCACAACCAGTTTTCACGTCCGCCGCAAGCAACCGATGGTTGCGTTGTGCTGGCCAACCCGGACCTGGCCCAGATCATCCGAACCGTCCAGATCCGCACTACGCCAGTCGTCATCGCCCAGAATCTGCACTGGGTAAAGCCAAACCTGGTGCGCGCCAACAGCAAGCCCTTCGAGGCCGCATTGACGGCATGGCAAAACGCCAAGTCCAGGGGCGATATGGACCAGTTGCTGAGCTTCTATAGTCCGGATTTCACCAGCAATGGAAAGACCTTGACCGAGTGGACACCGGCCTTGCGCAGCCAGGTCGAGAAGGTGCGCGGGCGCGCCATCCAACTCAAGGACTTGTCCCTGCTGCGCTGGACCGATGCCGCTGATACCATGGTCGTCACGTTTGGCGAGGTTGCCGACGGTAGCCGCAGCGGCCCCACCAAACGTCAGTATTGGGAGCGACATGGCAACCAGTGGAAAATTTTCTTTGAAGGAGTGATCGGATGAAGTTCGTAAATTTACCAGCCACAATCGGTAGCTGGATTGCAGCTATCGCCATGCTTTCATTGGCGACCATGGCTTGCGCGCAAGAGGCGCCGCGCGTCAAGTTCGCCACCAGCGCGGGCGATTTTGTGATTGAGGTCTACCCAGACAAGGCGCCCAAGACGGTTGAGAATTTTTTGCAGTACGTCAAAGACAAGCACTATGACGGCACCATCTTCCACCGCGTGATCGATAATTTCATGGTGCAAGGTGGCGGTTTTGATGCCAAATTCAAGCAAAAACCGACCCGCGCCCCGATCCCGTTGGAAGCCAGCAACGGCCTCAAAAACGACACCGGCACGATCGCAATGGCCCGCACCAGCAACCCGAACTCCGCAACCTCCCAATTTTTCATCAACGTCAAGGACAATGCGATGCTCAATGCACCGGCGCCCGACGGCTATGGCTACGCCGTTTTCGGCAAGGTCGTGAGCGGTGCCGAGGTGATTCAAAAGATCAAGACCAGTGCCACTGGCGCGGCTGGTCCGTTCGCCAGCGATGTACCCAAAACAACCATTCTCATCAACTCCGCAACCCTTGAAAAGAAATCATGAGCAAGCCCCAAGTCGAACTCCACATTGCCAACTATGGCGTCATCACTCTTGAACTGGATCAGGAAAAGGCGCCCAAAACCGTCGCCAATTTCCTGAACTACGTCGGCAAGGGACACTACAACAACACCATTTTTCACCGCATCATTCCGGGCTTCATGGTGCAAGGCGGGGGCATGGAACCCGGCATGAAGGAAAAGCGGGCTGACAAACCGATCGACAACGAGGCCAATAATGGCCTGAAGAACTTGAACTACACCGTGGCCATGGCCCGCACCGGAGACCCGCACTCGGCCACCGCGCAGTTTTTCATCAACGTGGCAGACAACTCTTTCCTCAACCACACGGCGATTTCTGCCCAAGGCTGGGGTTACGCGGTTTTTGGCAAAGTCATATCCGGTACCGACGTGGTCGACAAGATCAAGTCTGTCAAGACCGCTCGCAAGGGCTATCACGATGACGTGCCGGTTGAAGATGTGATTATCGAAAAGGCCCAGGCACTTTGATATGAATGGCACGGTGCCCCCGGTCACAGCGCACAGCATCGCGTGGTCTGGGGGCCTATTGCAAGCGCCAGTGCAGTGGCGCTATGTTGATTTCATCTCCGATCTTCACCTGCAAGACGGCGACAGCGCCACCTTCCGTGTCTGGCAGGATTACATGCGCAATACTCGGGCCGATGCCGTATTCATCCTGGGTGATCTGTTTGAACTCTGGGTCGGGGACGACATGCTCGGTGGCGGCGGACCCAACGGCATCACCGTGGCGCCCGAACCAGCGGCCGGCCTGGCCGCCCGTTGTGCCCAGGTTCTTGAAACCGCTGCTCGCCGTCTGACCATTTTTTTCATGCACGGGAACCGCGACTTTCTGCTGGGGCCGGCGTATGCCAAGGCCAGTGGCATGACCCTGATTGACGATCCATGCGTGCTGGAGTTTGCCGGACAGCGCTGGTTGCTCTCGCATGGCGACGCCTTGTGTCTGGCAGACACCGACTACATGCAGTTTCGGACCCATGTGCGCAGCGCACGATGGCGGCAGGAATTTCTCGCCAGACCACTGTCTGAACGTCTGGAAATGGGACGCGCGCTGCGGCAACAAAGTGAAGCCCGCAAAAGTAAGGGTTTGGCAAGCGGCATGGCGCTCGTCGACCTCGATACTGAACTTGTGTGCGACTGGTTGCGCACAGCCCGGGCCGGCACCTTGATTCATGGCCACACGCACAAGCCAGCTGAGCACGACCTGGAAAATGGTCTGCGCCGAATCGTGCTAAGCGACTGGGATGCCAGCGCTACACCGGCGCGCGCCTCAGTCTTGCGCCTGAGCGCGGTCTCCCAAAATCAGGTGGCTGGCGCTAGCGTCGAACGTATCGCTGCGGCTCTGGCCTAAAGCTTCACTTCGTCGATTTGCGAGGGGTCCAGAAACTGCTCCGCATAGCGCTTGTAGACATCTTTTTGCCAAAAAATATCGAACAGGTCGGGGTCGATATGACCGATGTTCTTGAGTTTGTGCATGATACCCATGGCCTGCGACAGCTTCATGCCGGGCTTATAGGGCCGGTCGGTTGCCGTCAGTGCTTCAAAGATATCGGCAATGCCCATGACGCGCGCTTGCACCGACATTTGATCGCGCGTCAAGCCTCGGGGATAACCTTTGCCGTCCATGCGCTCGTGGTGACCACAGGCGTATTCCGGCACATTTTTCAGGTGCGTAGGCCAGGGTAGCTGCTCCAGCATCTTGATCGTGGTCACTATGTGCTGATTGATGGTATCGCGCTCAGCGAGCGTCAGGGTACCGGCCCGTATGCACAGGTTTTCCAACTCATCGGCGCTAAGAAATTCGGTCTCAACGCCCTTCACATCGCGCCAGACATGCTGACGGCTTATCTGGCGCACGCGCTCTATGGCAGCCTCATTCATGGCTTCGCCGCCAATGTTCGTGACCCGAAGAAAATCCCGATCCGCATCAAGTGCCTCAATCGTTTCCCGGACAGCGGCCATCGCTGCGGCCTCTCCCTGTGGGTCCACACAAGGGCGCAGTGCCAGTTGCTGACGCAGGGCATTTAGCTCAGCGTCACGCTTGAGAACCTCAAAGCGGGTGTCAATCAAATGCACGCGATCAAACAGTGTTTCCAGCTTGGTGGACTTGTCCACCACATGAACCGGCGTCGCAATCTTGCCGCAATCGTGCAACAGCCCGGCAATCTTCAACTCGTAACGGTCGCGCTCATCCATGGCAAACGACGCCAGCGGACCTTCCATTGTTTCGGCGGCCGCTTCAGCCAGCAGCATGGTCAGCACCGGGACACGCTGACAGTGACCGCCGGTGTAAGGCGATTTTTCGTCAATCGCCAAGTTGATGACGTGGATGAAGGATTCGAACAACTCTTCAAGCTGCGTCATCAGCAGGCGATTGCTCAGGGCAATGGCAGCTTGGGAAGCCAGAGATTCCGCCAGACTCTGGTCAGCGGATGAAAAAGGAACCACCTCCAGAGTGCCAGGCGCCTGTGCATTGATGAGTTGCAACACGCCGATCACTTGGTCCTCGTGATTTTTCATCGGCACCGCCAGGAATGACTGCGAACGATAGCCGGTACGCTGATCAAACAGGCGGGTACCGGAAAAGTCGAAATCGGGTTCCGTGTAGGCATCGACAATGTTGACCGTCTCAACGTGAATTGCCGCGTAAGCCGCCACCAGCGAATCGTTGGGTGCGCCGGTCTCGTCCCGCAAGGGCAGATCCGGAAAACTGATGGCACTGCCCGAAGTGCCGCCCATGGCCATGTGCAAGGAGTCGGTCCGCAACATCTCGAATCGAAGACTTTGCCCATCCTCCTTCATGCGATACAAGGTGCCACCGTCGGCATTGGTAATGGTTTTGGCGGCCAACAGGATGCGCTCCAGCAAACGCGTGATATCGCGCTCCTTGGAAAGCGAGGCACCGATGTCATTGAGCTGCTCAACGCGCTTGAGCAATTCGTCCGCAGAATCCATCTGTGTGCTCCCTTACGAATAGGTGTGCAGAACAAGTTGGCGCATGGGGTAACGCTGTGCCGAACTAATTGGGTTTCAGTAAGATTTTCAGTACATTCTGCAATCGACGCGCCTGACCCGCCTCAAAACCGCTGGCCAGCACAGTTGCCGCGTCCTGTCCCCAGGTTTGGGCTGGTGGCGGATCATAGCGCTTGGTCAACAACTGCAGTTGCAAGGCACGTCGAGCGTTCAGGTACTCGGCTGGCGTCGGCAACTCGCAAGCCATCTCCAGACGCAGCAGGGCCACGCCGGCATCGCCTGCGGGTGCCTGGGCCAGCGCCTTAACCCAGGCATTGCGGGTGGCCGGCGTAACACGGCTGCCCAGCTCCTGCGTCGACGGCATCTGTCCGGCATCGCGCTGCTGCCAAGCCGCCAGCAACTGGGTCAATGCCTCCCCATGGGCCTGGGCCGCGAGCTTTCGCAGGGCCAACTGGGCATGCTCCACTGCGTCACGCTGGGCGCGAAATGCGGTATCTCCCAAACGTGGCGCGTCCTGCCACCCGGCAGAGGCACCGTCCCGAACATCGCGACGTGGCGAGCGATCATCCGCACGGCCGGTAAATTTGTCATCCCGTGGGCCTCTGGTCTTGTCTCTAGCGCCATCCCTGCCGCTGTCCTTGCGATCACCAAACTTGCTGCCGCGTCCAATCGGTGCAGGCTCGGTCTTCTTCATGCCAGGACGATCATCACCGCGTACCGCGACAACCGGCTTGGGAGCCGGTTTTGGCGGCGCCATTACTTCCGCCGCTGGCTCCGACTCAGCCGTCGCGTCCGGTTCAACCGCCTCTTTTGTCTCCGAACTCGCCACCGGTTCAACCACCGCTTGCGAGGACTCCACCGCCGCTACGGCCGTATTGACCTCCGTGGCGGCAACTTGCACCGCGGCTTTGGCTTGAGCCTGCCCGCGCAACGCTGCATCCAGCGCATTCATGGCGCTGCGAATACCTTGGGCATCACCGGTCAGATTAGCCGCTTCAAGCGCCTTGGCGGCATCCAGCACCGTGCGATCACGTTCGCCCAGTGCGGCGTCGGCTTTCTGGCGCTCCGCCGTCTTGCGGTTAAAAGCGTCGTCAATCGGCTTGCGAAACGCATCCCACAACTTTTGTTCCTGGCGGCGCTCCATGGGCACTCTATGGACCTCCGCTTGCCAGCGTTGTTGCAGCGCCTTGACCGCATCAATGCGCAAGGTGGGTGCGTTGCCCAGCACCTTGGCTTCTTCAATCATGGCTTGGCGCGTCACCAAGCTGCTTTTTTGCACAAGCTCCAGTGGCGCGCTGGCGGCATTGATAGCCGCTTTCCAGAGCGGCTGCAACTCGGCAAACACTTTTTCGCCAACATGCCCGGCGTCGCGCCAGCGGTCACCAAACTGGTGCAGCAAACGGTTAAAACCCTTCCAGTCGTCATCCAGCGCCGTCGTGTTGTCGGCCGCCCAGGCATTAACCTCTTCAATCAATGCCAGACGCTGCGCCCGGTGTTCTGCCGACTCGGCCTTGACTTTCTCCAGCCAGACTTCAACGACTTTATGGGCTTCGTTGCAGGCGTCGTCAAAACGCTTCCACAAACCGTGATTGGGTGCACCGCCCTGGTCTGTCTGTTTCCATTGCTCGCGCAGGGCGCGCAGGCTTTCCTGCATCTTGCGCCCACCCATGGCCTGACCTTCAGGCCGATGAAGCAGGCCCTCGGCTTTGACCACCAATTCCTCGCGCAACTGGTCGGCACGCCAACGTTGCCAGCCTTCCAGTTCACCCGCAGCGGCCAAGGCGGCGTGTGCCTGCTGCTCCAGTTTGTCGTCAATGATCTTGCCGTATTCCTTGAGTACATTGCGCAAGGCACCAGCCGCGCCGGCACTGGCTTTGCCATGCCCCTCGGAAATTTCTTGCTCCAGTCCCGCCAGTACCTGACGGACTGCCGTGACGGCCTTGGCCTTGACTTCGGGGTCAATCACCGGCCGTTTTGGCTTGATCACTGCCTCCACCGGCAGGCCTCGTCCGGCGCGCAACTCTTCGGCCCAAACCGGGACCGGCGGCAAAGCTGCAGTGGCATCATCCGCTGCCGCGCAAGCTTGCGCCAGAGCACCTTTAAAGGCTTCCCACACCACCAGCAACTGAGTACGCGAAGTGTCCAGCAAACTTGGAAACTTGGCCTCCACACTGGGCCAGTTGGGATCATTCAATAGTACATGGGCCTGCGCCTGCCAGTGCTCCACGTCAGCATGCAAAGCCTCCATGAGGGCCTGCGCATCGCGCCACGATTTGGTAGACAACACTTCGATGCGCTGTGCCAGTAGCACGGCTGCTTCACGCTGCACCTGAACCCGATGCTGCAGATCTTCGATAACTTTTACCCGATCACCGAGTTGTCCCT
Organism: Rhodoferax sp.; assembly: GCF_028714215.1. Taxonomy (GTDB): domain Bacteria; phylum Pseudomonadota; class Gammaproteobacteria; order Burkholderiales; family Burkholderiaceae_C; genus Rhodoferax. The sequence continues at coordinate 58,239 of NZ_JAQTMS010000023.1, forward strand.
TGAGTGTCGCCAGCGGCTCTTTGCTCAGGGGCGCGCCCGCCTTGGCGGCGTCCCGCTGCCACGCCATGGCATCCGCGATGTTGAGTTTGGCCACCTCCAGCAACATCCGAGCCTTATCAGCCCACTCTGCCGCAATCGACTCCTGGCCCTTGCTGCGCTTGATTTCATCAAGCCTCTCTCGCAACAGCTTGGCCGCACCCTTGTCTTTGCCACTCAGTTCTTTGAAAACAGCCTGCATTTGCTCGACACTGGGCGTACAGAGCAGCCAGTCACGGATTCGTGCGGTCCGCTCACTCGAAGTATGAGCAGAAAATGCCCCTCCAGTCAGCGCATCCAGCGGATGAGGCTCCATTGCTTTAACCGGGATTTGTGTTGCCTCAGGGGCTTGAGCAGTTTTATGGGGGGCAGAGAAATGGAACATGGGTCGCGCAAACAAGAAACAGGATCCCGACCGAACAGCAGTCAGGGTTAAGTGAGTATTTTCGCCGCAATTTTCTGGATCCGGCAATAAAAAAGGCGAAAGCCCGGTCGGTTGGCTCCAAGCCAAGCCGCCGGGCTCGACAGCTGACACAAGGTCCATGCTGTCAGGGCTCGCGCGATGGGAGGGTAAAGTCCCAAAGTGCTGGGTGGCAAAAGATTGCCTCCACAAACTGCCGGGGCCGCTTTATCGCTGCTACCCAGAGGTAGGGACTGGCTACTGCCGGCTTACAACCCATCCTGAGATGGGCAGACAAAGTTTAGAGAGGAGCAGAAATAAGTTCAAGTTTTATTTATGCATAAGAAATAAGATTGATATGGTTGACTGGATATATAAACTCCACCTAAAATCCGCCCACCCCAGCCACGGCTAGGGACAACCCGAACTCGCTGCCGAACCCGGCATATTCAAATCTCTGCCAAACCACCGATAGATAACGCAGGATATTGATAGCGTACCAACCCAAACGAGGTGCCGCCAGTGTTGCCGCCTACCGGCAACGCAACACCGAAGCCCACGCGAACGAAGGAAGAGCTATGACAGCGTCAGAAAAATTCACCCAAGGCCTGCGAACTTTCGCCACCGACATTGCCGAGGGCTTCTTTGAGATCACACACAACGGTTTTGCCCTGGTCGGCTTGGCCGTCATGTTTGCCGTCATCACCTTGACGGCCCGCCCGGAATTGCGCCAGGTTGGCGAAATCAAACTTTTCAGCTGGCTGCAGACCCGCCAAGTTGGGGTCGCGAGTTGGACTGGCGAAATCGAGGCGGTCGAACGCGCCACCGCAAGCAATCCGAAAAATTTACCCAAACAACAAGCCGCGGTCGCCTATTGGCTGAGCAAGAAATACCGGGTTGCGCCCGAGCCCTTGAGCGCCCTGGTGACTGAGGCCTACCAGATAGGCCTCCAGGCCAAAATCGATCCGACCCTGATTCTGGCGGTCATGGCGGTCGAATCGGGGTTCAACCCATTTGCCCAGGGCCCGGTAGGTGCACAGGGCCTGATGCAGGTGATGACCCAGGTCCACAGCGATAAATATGAAAGCTTTGGCGGCAAATTGGCCGCCTTTGATCCACTAACCAACCTGCGGGTCGGCGTCAAGGTTCTACAGGAATGCATCAACCGCGCCGGCTCTCTGGAGGGCGGTCTGCGCTCCTATGTCGGCGCCGCCAACATCGAAGACGATGGCGGCTACTCAAGCAAGGTCATGGCCGAGCACGCCCGACTGCAACTGGTGGCCAAAGGACAGGCAGTGCCACTGACCGCGGCCCAGACCGTCAGTGCTCCGGTCTTGAGCAAACCCGATCGCAGCCCCGAGAAAGTCGCCCTTCTGTTCAGTTCCTGAGTTCCAGTGCTCGGCAGGAGGTGTGCCGTGTCAGTTAAACTCACCCGGTACGCGACTGGCGATAGGCGCTCAAACCCTCTGGGCATGGACGCTGAAGTGGGAACACCACGGGGAAGCGTGCCGCATTATCAAGTTGATCAATGTGTTTAGCCGTTCGCCTGGGCAGCCCTGTTTCATTTCTTATGACCCACAGGCCCGTCGTCTTCAAGGACTGCCATGTACCAACGAAATATTCTTATTGAGCAAACCGATCCCGAGGTATTTGCCGCCATCCAGGCTGAAAATGCCCGCCAGGAACAGCACATCGAGCTGATCGCCAGCGAGAACTACGCCTCGCCCGCCGTCATGGCGGCGCAAGGCACGCAACTCACCAACAAATACGCTGAAGGATATCCCGGCAAGCGCTACTACGGCGGCTGTGAATACGTCGACATTGCCGAGCAATTGGCGATTGACCGCGTGAAACAGATTTTTGGCGCCGACGCCGCCAATGTTCAGCCGCATTGCGGCGCATCGGCCAACGAGGCCGTCTTCCTGGCCTTTCTGAAGCCTGGTGACACCATCTTGGGCATGTCTTTGGCCGAAGGTGGCCACCTGACTCATGGGATGGCCCTGAACATGAGCGGAAAATGGTTCAAAGTGGTCAGTTACGGTCTGAATGAAAAAGAAGAAATCGACTATGACGCCATGGAACGCCTAGCCCATGAGAGCAAACCGAAACTGATCATTGCCGGCGCGTCGGCCTACAGTCTGCGCATTGACTTTGAACGCTTCGCCAAAGTCGCCAAAGCGGTAGGCGCCATCTTCATGGTGGACATGGCTCACTATGCCGGCCTGATTGCCGCTGGTGTCTATCCCAACCCGGTGCCCCATGCTGACGTCGTGACCTCAACCACGCACAAGAGCCTGCGCGGTCCCCGGGGCGGCATTATTTTGATGAAGGCGCAGCACGAGAAAGCCATCAACAGCGCCATCTTCCCCGGCCTACAGGGCGGCCCGTTGATGCACGTCATAGCAGCCAAAGCAGTGGCCTTTAAGGAGGCGCTGGCGCCGGAGTTCAAACTCTACCAGCAACAGGTGCTGACAAACGCCCGGATAGTGGCCGAAACCCTGACCCAGCGCGGCCTGCGCATTGTGAGTGGACGCACCGAGAGTCACGTGATGCTGGTGGATCTGCGCGCCAAAGGTATCACCGGCAAAGAGGCCGAAGCGGTTCTGGGTGCCGCCCATATGACCATCAATAAAAACGCCATCCCGAATGACCCCGAAAAACCGATGGTCACCAGCGGTGTGCGGATCGGCACCCCCGCCATGACGACCCGCGGTTTCAAGGACGATGAGGCCCGCCTGACCGCCAATTTGGTGGCCGATGTGCTGGACAATCCGAGGGATGGCGCAACCATTGAGGCGGTGCGAACCAAGGTCAATGCCCTGACTGCCCGATTTCCGGTGTACGGCTAAGTCAACAGTCCTGGGACTTGGATGACATCTCTCGAAATCGTGCCTTCCTGGCGTACTCCTGGTCACCCCGACCTTGAGCCGAGAGCCAACTTCATCCACCTATCAGCAACCAATTCACACTGACAAAGTACGTCATGAAATGCCCGTTTTGCAGCCATTCCGAAACTCAGGTGATGGAAACCCGGGTGGCCGAAGACGGGGACTTCATTCGCCGACGGCGTCAGTGTGCTTCGTGCGAAAAACGCTTTACCACCTACGAGCGAGCCGACGTCAGCTTTCCGGCAATCGTCAAGAAAGATGGCCGTCGCATTGAGTATGAACGCGCCAAACTGCTGGCCTCCATGAAACTGGCGCTGCGCAAACGTCCGGTAAGCATCGAGCAAGTAGACAGCGCGGTTGAGCGCATTGAAGAAAAACTGCTGACCCTCGGTGTGCGCGAACTACCCTCGGCCCGCATCGGCGAACTGGTCATGAGAGAACTAAAAAAGCTGGACAAAGTGGCATACGTGCGGTTTGCCAGCGTGTACCGCAGTTTTGAGGACATCGACGAATTCAAGACGCTGGTGGATGAAGTGCGGCGTTAAACAGGGAGCCCAAGCAAGTCAAGCAGGGCGCCTACGAGCAGTCGCTCAAAGTCCCTTTCCTGGAGCGCGCCCGTCCGGTACTGCTAAGGATAAATAGTCGTACATCGGCACTTGAAGCCGGGACCAGGCAGAGCGTGAAAGTGCCGGCCTGAAACGCCCCCGAAATCAGCTTTGCCGACCCTGAAGCGCTGTATGACACATAGTCGGCGACCGGGGCATTACCAGTCAGGGTCAGCCCTCCCGCCACTGCCCCCTGTTGTTCGATCACTTGCTCACCAACATCCAACGTCGCATTGTTGTTGACGTCGTGAAACACAATCCAGCCCTGCTGCCAGCCGCCACCGGTGGTACACGACAGGCCATTGGCTGACTTGCACAACACCGCACGGGCATTGCGTTTGATGGCTTCGTTGCGAGCGAGGTTCAGGCTGGAGAGAAAGGAGTTACCCAGTGCCACCGATTTTTGCGTGTTCAGCATTGCGGTCATGGACGGTACCGCGATCGAAAGCAAAATAGCCACCAGCGTCACCACCACCAGCATTTCAACCAGCGAATAGCCGACCTGACCGGCCTGCAACACCGAATACCTCCCAGAAACCCGATTGTGCATGGTGCACCAAATGATGCGCCCGCATTCAGGTTAAGTCAAAGCAAAAAAACCTTCACCGTTATAGGTATTTACCCTACCATGAAGCGCTTCCCCACAGGCGCCGACCACTTTCGCTGATGGAAATATTCCCATCGCCGGCCTGACTGCCTCCGCTGGTCGGGGTGGCGGTCAGAACAAAGGTCTGGGACGGCACGGTAATGTCCAGCGACAGGTCGTAGCGGCCATCGTTGGTTTGGCCGCTGGTACGTCCAAGCCCACCAGCGGCGGTGCCGTCATAGGCTGTCGTCACGCTGGGAGAGTAGTTATTCGAGTTGAGAAATATCTTTTCCTGCAGACTGGCAAGCTCCAGCAACTCGGTTTGTGCCTGAACCCTGGCGCCGCGGATGACGTAATTGCGGTAACTGGGCAAGGCCACCGCCGCCAGAATGCCGACGATGGCCACCACAATCATCATCTCAACCAAGGTGAAACCTCGGGCATTGAATCGTTTCACAAGCTAACCCTCACCGTTTTCTGTAAATCGTTGCCAGAACCTGCTGGCAGGTGCCTATGGTGCCACAAGTTCGCGCCAGGAAATGCGGCCGGTGTGTGCCGCCTGACGGGCCCGTTCATCGCCTCCGGTTCTCAGGGACCCCTCGGTATTGGCTATCGTTTGCGTTGTCACCACACCAAGTGCGTCGGTGGTGACAATCGTCACACTACTGTCCGCGTTGACAGTTCTGACGATGGTGGCGTAGCTGCCATCGGAATAGGTGATCGTGGTGGTCGTCACGGCACCAACGACGGTGGTGGTCACCGACGTGATGGTACCGCCGCCGCTGCCACTGCCGGTGGCACTCAGATCACCCAATTTTGGGTCGGTCGAACCGGCGGCTTTTGGATCTTGCGTGCTGCTCCCGTTATCGGCACCGGGGTTTTTGGTCCAACCTGAACTGTAAAAGCACTTGCCGTTGGGATGGTGCCAGTAAGTCCCGTATTCGGCCAGTACATAGTTGCTATACAAACCCGATTTGACGCGCCAACCGTATTCCGGGCGACCTGAGACATTCTGCTCAATGGCCGAGTTGGGCGTCGTGTCCCGGATGATCTGGATTGTCAGGGCACCGCCGTGCCGCGCACCGGTGGTGGGGTTGGTGGTACTCGTGGGAGAGGTGGTGCTATTCCAGCCAGCCGTTCCGGGACCATCGGTGCCGTTGGCGGGCGGAATCACGGGCTTGTACATATTGCCGTCGTTCGAACCTGCCGCCTGCCACATACACCCTGGTGATATAGGTATCAAGCCGACCCGAATATCCCCGTTGCCCCACCAGTCTTTCGCGGTCAAGGCATCCAGCGGCATGTTAAAAACCAGGCTGCCTATCGGTTTGGGCTGCGCAAGTTGCGCGGCTGTGGGGGGAGTGGAGCCCGACCAGACGACATTGGGGTCGCGGCGATAGGTCTGCAAGCTGGCCAGGTCCAGGGTGGCTGAAGTGACGTAGTCCTTCAAAGCAATATAGCCATGGTTCACGTTGTAGAGATAACTGGGGTCCCCGATGTGGAGTTTTACCGCCGGACTCAGGTACTGATTTTGCACCAGCACCTTGAAATTCTGCGTCAGGGAGGGAATGGCATTGCTAAGCAGCAGTGTCGTGCTGCTGGGATTGAGCATGTTGACACCAGTCACGTCAAAGACATCGTCGTACTGGTGAAAATGGGTGTCGTACCGGCAACTGGAGTCAACACAGGTATCGCCCACGCTGACCGGATCAACGCCGTTGTTATTGAAGGCACTGGCGGTCAGCGCCGGGGCGAAGTCGGTCCAGCCGGACTGCGGTGTGGTGGCCCCAGCGGCGGCCCCGCCCGCGGTACTGGTCAGCGTGAACGTCAGTCCGCCGCCGTTACTGATGCTGCCCACGGTAATCGCCCGGCCGTTGCTATAGGTCGAGGTGTCGACAATGCAAACCACGTTGGCGCTCTGCGCAGCGCACGTGGGTGTGATCGTATTCCCCCCGATGTAGGCATCGTAGGTCCCGCTGGTGCCTATCTTGGAAACAACCAAAGCGGCAGCTTGGACCGCCGTTTTGTTATAGCCAATGGTAATGCTGCTACCGTAAGCACTGCCATTTCCGACGCGAACGCTTTGGCTGTTGGACAGATCCCTATTGATCTTATAGCCGCTTGAGTTGGTACTGGTACCGCTGAAGGTGATCAAACCGGTCGGTCGAACCCCCGGGCTCGGGTTCACCAGGGTCTGCGAGCTGCCGGCGGCAATGCTGATGGTCTTGCCATTGAAGCGGGCACCTGCCGGCGCCTTGATGGTGATCACATTGCCTGATGTGGTGGCGGTAAACCCGCCGGTCACCAGACTATCGATGGTGTTCGCGTTGGTGCTGCTGGCGCTGCCGTCAGTGATGTCGCTCACCGACAAGCCCGAAACAATGGTGACGCCGTCAACGGTAATGGCACCCAGGGTTGCCGGAAAACCGCTGGTCTGGCCGGTGGTGCCGACCGTGATGGTGGCGCTGGCCTGGGCGCCGCCGGTGGGAGGAGCGAAAAAAATGTCGACGTCGAAGTGGCCACCGGTAACCCCGGCGCCGGTACCCAGATTCACCGGCACGATGGTGACATCGGGGTTTTGGTTGAACAAGGTGTTGTTCAGCGTGCTCAGTTGCACCAGAACCGGTTGCGACATGACGCCAATCCCGATCATTTTCCCGACCGGTACGCCGTCGGTGGTCATGACCGGTGCCGGGGGAGTTGCCCCGTCCTTGACACGATCGTCATCGGTCAGGACATGATCGCCGCTGAGATCCAGAAAAGGCGAATTAGCCACTCCACCGGTGAGGTAGTCGAGCTCCATCAACCAATTTTCTCCGTTGACAGTGGAGGCCTGGACGGTGGTGGAAACGGTGGGGTTGTAGGCGTTAAAGTAGAAACGTCCGTTTTCAATGAAGCTGCCATCGCCCACCACTTTTTCACCGGCCGGCAAAGCCACTCTCCAGCCCTTGTGATGGGTCGCGCCGGAGGTCCAGTCGGGTTGATTGGAAGTCAGGGTGCGAACGCGGCTGGCGCACGGCGTTGCGGCCGCGCTAGTGCCCGAGGTATAGCAGCGTTCGGTCATTGTTTGCGTCAGCATGACGGCGTTGGCAGCCGGCGCACCATCCCAAATACCGTAGGCCGCAAAAACCGTGGTGTCGGTCAGGTCGGTGGCCGTCAGCATGGCACCGGTCGCGAAATTGATCATGTAACCGCCATTGGGGTGCAGGGCCACGCCGGGGGTCATGGTGATCGGCTGCGCGGGGGACGTGGTCAACAAGGCAGTGGCCGTCGATGTGCCTAAATCGAATTTCCACATGGTGCCGTTCAGATCGCCGGCATAGACCGTGTCGACATTACCGTCGTTGTTGCTATCAATGGCAACAGGTGTCGACAAGCCATTCGGGCTGGCCGCGGTACCCGATGTACCGGCCTTGATGGCGGCAATCCGGGCCCCGGTATTGGCGTTGATGATGTACAAATAGGCTTGGTAGTCGCCGCCGTTGTTATAGCCATTGCCGACAATCACGGCGTCGACACCACTCACCTGAGCGATGGTTGGGTTGGCATAGGTGTAGCCCAGGTTGGCATAGTCGCTGCTGGCAACGTTATTGAGCGTGCTGGGCGTGATCTCCCAGAGAATATTGTCTGCCGCCGCAGTCTCGGTGGCCGGTGCCAGCCGGGAGCTGCCCGTGATATTCAGCGCGTACAGCCCCTTGCCACCGCCCGCCAAGGTACCTACCAATACCCGCTTTGTGCCAGACAGGATGGTCGCCACCATGACCGAACCATCAACATAGAAATCGTGAACATAGGGTATGACGGTAAGGTTGATCATCTTCGAGATCAACATGGAAGGCACGTAGGCCCAACGCTCGGCGCCGGTCACAGCGTCAAAGGCATGCAACATGCCGTCGTTGGCGCCGACAAAAACAGTGGGGGCCGGTGTCGCGCTGCTGCTGTCGTTGAGGTAGTACGGCCTGGAGTGAACAATATCGCCCAAAGGAGAGGCACGCTGGCGCAAGGTACCACCTTGCTGGACTTCCCCGGTGCGCACGCCACGCAGATAGTCAACAATGCCGCTGGAGGTCAGGTAACCCTGCTGCGTACTGTCCAGATTGGCCCAGAGGAAAGGGATTTTTGCACCACTGGTGTCCATGGTCACAATGCGCCGGTTGCTCCCTTGCAGGTCCAGTTGGTAGGCGGCGCCACCGTTCCAGGGCTGCGTTGCACTGCCGACATCGCCGGCGCTGTTGACGGCGTAGGCAATCAGATTGCCGCCCCAATATTCCTTCTCGTACTGGCCCCGGTAAAGAATCTCATGGCCCGAGGTCAGGTTGTAATTGGTGATGTCGTCCTGGGCGACGTAGCCTATGGGTTGATTGGCCGGCGTGAAGGCGGGAATGGCCAGCGCCAGCCTGAGCGCCACAACCAGCGCCACAAGCAAAACGAGAGCCGCAACCCAGATCGGTTTGACAGACAGTTTGAACATACGAAATCTCCTCAAGAGGCGGGGCAACTCAAAACGCTGTAATACGACTGAACCAATTTGGCGGCCCCACGGCTCGACGTACCGCGCCCGGTAATCAGGTAGGTGTTGACCTTGTTGCAAACGGCCATGGCCTGCCTTCCGACAGCTGCGCTGGAGCCGGTCAAAAGGTTGTTGGTCGACATGAGTTGAATCTGATAACGCTGCGCACTACTGCTCACACTGAGTGAATTGCTATCGCTCCAGGTCAGACTCAACGGGTTGTTGGCGCTGCCTGACGGCAACAAGTGGGGCGAGTTCGTCGCGTCGTAGGTCACGAAGCCGGGGTTGCTGTAATTGGTACCGGTGGCAAGCCATTTTTCAGCCGTCGCGACGGCGGTTTCCGCGTTATTCATGGCAGCGTCTTCAAACTGCAAATTTCCAGCCAGTTTGTACTGGGTATTGGAAGTGCTGACCGCCGTGATGCCTATCATCATGATCAGCACCAAAACCAGCAAGGCGATAACAAGGGTGGCGCCTTTTTGCCGGGCCGCCGAACGATGAGCAAAATGAACTCGCATGATGATCGTCCTCAGTTCCGCAACTGAACCACCGTGCTGAACAACTGACGGCGAAAACCGTCAGGCGCGGCACTCAAGTCATAGGTCTGGTCGCCCATCGAATAAATGTTGGTATTGGAGTAGCCCGGCTCTGCCGTCTCGTTGCGGGCCAGCAACCAGATCCGCACCGCGTTGACGTTGTCCCAGTCGGTCACGCCCGAGTCCGACGAGGCGCCGGCAATGGTGTCGAAAAACTGCGTCGTCAGCGCCGGCATGGTGGTGACCTTCCCATACTGAACCTGCAAGTGTTCAATGCCGCTGGCAACCAGCTCGCGGCTCATGGAGCCATCGCTCTGCAGTGCTACCCGGTACAGCGCCGGCAGCAGCGGGCTTTCGGTCGCCGAAACGGTGAACGGACTGATGTAGTAAACATAGGTTTGCAGCGCAAAGCTTGCCAAAGGCGTCGGCGAACCTGGAAAAGTCGGCGCCGTGGTGCCGCGGAAGATCTGGCCAGTGGCGTAACTGGACCGGAAATAGATCGTGTTGGCGGTCAGCGTCGTCGATGGCACGGCCGCCAGACGGCGCACCACCAGCACGTCATTGCCATCCGCGTAGCTGGCGCTCGGGATGCACGATCCCGAGAACGGGTTGCTGTTATTGGCGCCCCAGACACTTTGGCGGATATTGGCAATAAAAGATCCGGCGCCAGCCCCAGTCCCCAGGCACTCATTGCTCAAGGTGCCAAGGGTGCTGGGCGTGATGAGTGTCGGCTCAGCCCAGGTGTAGCCGCGAAAACCGGCCTGGCGCAACTCCTGCTTCATCGAATCCAGCGCATAACGTCCATTGGTCAGCAGTTCCGAGGTGCGGTCATTGGTGCGCGAATTGCTTGAGTTGGTGGCCAACACACCGACCAGGCCGGCCAGAATGCCCAGTCCGATGGTGATCGAAATCATCATCTCGATCAAGGTGAAACCTGCCTGCCTGCCTGGCCGCTGGAATCGCTTGCCGGTAACTGCCGGTTGGGGTGTATTCATGACTTCAATTGAAGAAAGTTCGGGTTGCGGTATAGGAAAATTTCTCGCCGGTGCCAGCAGCATTGCTGCCAACCGGCGAATTGGCGTTGGCAGCCGCGTTGTTGGTGTTGGTGCGGCGGTCCACCCAACCAATCGTGATGGTGTAGCTACTTTGAGCGCCGTTCACCGTCCGTGCGACCGACCACGAGCTTTGCGGCAAAGTTGCCGCGACCGCGTTTTGCCACTGCGAAAGATCAAAAGCGACCAACGCGGCGGCGTCGCAGCCGGCCGTTACACAGGCTGTGCTGACCGCTCCCGCAGCGGCCAGAAAGGCCGCCCCGGTGGTGCTTGAAACCACATAATCGCCGGCCACGGCACCCGGCTTGTTAGCCTCCATGCGCTCGGCCAGATCAGCCGCCAGGAATACCGCCAGGGAGCGCAACTGCCCGCCCTGATTAAGACGCATCGAGTAGGCTTGCAACCCGGCCGTGCCTAACAAGGCCAATGAAATGACCAACAGCGTGACCAACACTTCAATCATCGAGAAGCCGCGCTGGGTGCGGCAGCTGTCGGACCGGCTGGGAACGATTCGTTTCATGGCTACAACCTACTGCTTGGCGATATGACCGGTGCCGGCCACCGTAACCGTGTGATTGACGGCACCAGACCAGGTTCCGCCCAATGTCAGCGTGGCGGTTGAGTTGCCGGCACCCTGCGAACTGTTGGCATTGAAACGAATCGTGGAAAACGCCGCCGCGCTGGCATCGAGCGCGGTCAAGGTCAATGACGCATCCAGCGCAGGACGCACGATGAAGGGGTTGGGACTGGTGGCGCTGCTGGTATCACAGGCATTGTCGCTATTGGCATCGGTGCAGGCCACCCAACCGGTCAGCCAATTGGTACTGGCGGAGCAGTCGGTACCGGCGGTATTGCGAACACACACCAGGACGCGGCTGTTACGCTTGATCGCCTCGCCACGGGCCTGGTTGAGATCGCTGGCCAGTTGCGCCAGAGCCGACCTCTGGCGGAAATCGTTGAGCGTGTCCCGCAGCGTCGGTACTGCAATCGCCGCCAGGATGGCGGCTATGCTAACGACGATCAAAAGCTCGATCATCGTAAACCCGCGCAGCGGCGCAACAGCATAGGTTCGAAATTTCATAGCTGCCAGATTACGGCAAATCCGGCAAGCGAGCCGCCCCCAACCGACGAGTGGGCGTTACCGGCCGTCAGACGGCAACCAGTCTGTCAGGAATCAAGTTTGCCGTACAGATTGAGCAATTCAGTGTTCAGCGCGCGCCGCGCCGCAGGCAGCAGACTGGCAACTTCAGCGCTGCCAACACGCGCCTTGGTGAACGCCTCTCTGAGCGCAGCCAGAAAAATCTCCTTGTCGAAGGCGAGCACACCCTCAACCCGATACTCTTTTGCCTTGGCACAGATCTTCTTGAACAGCGCGGTGGAGGTCGAAAAATCTTCGTTCGAACCAGCCTCTGTGTCATCCATCGGTGACATCGACAGCGACAAACCAGCGGCAAAACCATTCGCCTTGCCGGCGCCGGTCCTGATCGACTGCATCGCCTCCTGAATGGCAAGATCAAACTCGCGCACCAAATCGGCCTCGCTCAATTTCAGCAACAAGCTGCAATAGGAGGCATTCGCCAGTTGACGGTCCTGCGCCACATCTGTTTGCATGGCAGCGACCATGCGCCGCATCATCGACTGCGCGTCCTGCGACACATTCTGGGGCAAGACCTCAATAGCCTTCTTCAGTGCTTCTTTCATGCTGGATACTTTGAAAATGGCAGTCAGTACAGGAGCCAGTCTGCTGCCATCGCAGACCGGCAAGCGGCTGGCACGCGGGGAGCCAGCTATTCGTCAACGCAAATTGTATTCGTCATTGCTTTTGCCCCCGGCTTTTCCTGCCGCATCCGCCCGGCAAATTTCTTGGCGCTAAACTGCTTGCGCGTGATGCCGAATTAGGTATCCAAAAATCCTGCGCAATATCGCCCCACCCGATGCATCCTTTCATAGAACAAGCCCTGGCGCTTGCCAACCAGGGCCTGACCCTGACCTCGCCCAACCCGCACGTGGGCTGCCTGCTCAGCAGCGCCGACGGTCACCTGCTGGGCCAGGGCCAAACCCAGCGCGCCGGTGGTCCCCACGCAGAAATCATGGCCTTGCGTGATGCACAGGCACGGGGTCACAGCGTCCGGGGTGCCATCGCCTACGTCACCCTGGAGCCCTGTTGCCACCAGGGCCGCACCGGCCCCTGTTGCGACGCCCTGATCGCGGCCGGAGTGCAAAAGGTGGTGGCGTCGATAGCCGACCCCAATCCGCTGGTCTGCGGTCAAGGGTTTGCGCGACTCCGGGCAGCGGGTATCGCGGTCGAAGTAGGCCCCGGGGCACAACAATCGCGCGAACTCAATATCGGTTTTTTCAGTCGCATGATCCGCAAGACACCCTGGCTGAGGATGAAACTGGCGGCCTCGCTGGACGGCAAGACGGCCCTGGAAAATGGCGCCAGCCAATGGATCACTTCGGAGGCGGCGCGCGCGGACGGCCACGCCTGGCGGGCCCGCTCCTGCGCCGTCCTGACCGGCATCGGCACGGTGCTTGCCGATAACCCCCGGCTCGACGTGCGGCTGATCGCAACGCAGCGTCAGCCGCAGCTGGTGGTGGTCGACAGCCGCCTTGAAACGCCGCCGGATGCGAACCTTTTCTTGACTGATCGCGCGGTCTACATCTACACCGCTGCGCAAAACGACTCAAAAAAGGCCGCCCTCGAAGCGCGCGGCGCCAGCATCATTTACCTGCCCGATGCCAGGGGCAAGGTCGATCTGACAGCGATGCTGCAGGATCTTGCGCAACGCGAGATCAATGAATTGCACGTCGAAGCCGGTGAAAAGCTCAACGGCTCCCTGATCCGGGACGGCCTGGTCGACGAGTTTGTGGTCTATCTGGCACCCAAACTGATAGGCCAAGGCGCCGGCATGGCCAGTTTTGGGCCTCTGGCCGAATTGTCCCAAGCCATTCCCCTTGAGTTCAAGTCCACCGACAGGCTGGGGCCGGACCTGCGAATTGTGGCCCGGATTCCGGGACGCGATCAGTTCTGAAGTGTTGCGGGGTAGCCCGTGGAAATACGAGGTGAACCGGCTCAGTCCTCAACACTTCAGGCAACTTTTCGGCTGCTCCCGGCCGGTCGGCACAATCCCTGCGAAAATACCCCCCATGTTTACTGGAATCATCAGCGCCCTCGGGCGCATCGTTGCTGTGCAAGCCCTGGGCAGCAGCAGCACCCACGGCAAGCGCCTTACCATCGAATGCCCCGGCCGCTACCTCGACGACGTCAACCCGGGCGACAGCATTGCGCTCAACGGCGCCTGCATGACGGTAACCGCACTGCATGCCGGAGCAGGTCAGTTCAGCGTCGACATTTCCGCCGAATCGCTGGCCAGGACTACCGGACTGGCGCAAATGGGCGCCATCAACCTGGAAAAAGCCCTGCGTGCCAATGACCGGCTGGGCGGTCACCTGGTGTCGGGCCACGTCGACGGCATCGGCTCGGTGACACATTTTGCGCAGGTCGGTGAAAGCTGGGAGTTGCGCGTACTGGCGCCCCAAGGCTTGGCCAAATACCTCGCCTACAAAGGCTCCATCACGGTCAATGGCGTCAGCCTGACGGTGAACCGGATCGAGGACCTGCCGTCTGGTTGCCAGTTAAGCATCAACCTGATCCCACACACGGTCCACCACACCGCGTTGGGGACCCTGCGCCCTGGTTCCGAGGTGAATCTGGAAATCGATTTGATTGCCCGCTACGTCGAGAGAATGCTTCAAGCCGACCCGCAGCAAGCCATTGCAATGGCGCCGTAGCGCAGCCGTCCAGCATCCAATTTTCCCCAACACATCCTGAAAGACGTTCGCATGACCGCCCTCTCCCCAGTGGCCATTTCTCCGGTTGAAGACATCGTAGCTGACCTGCGCGCCGGGCGCATGGTGATCCTGGTCGACGAGGAAGACCGCGAGAACGAAGGCGATCTGCTGCTGGCGGCCGACCACGTCAGCGCCGAGGCGATCAATTTCATGGCGCGCTTCGGGCGCGGCCTGATTTGCCTGACGCTGCGCCGCGAGCGCTGCGAACTTCTGAAATTACCCCCCATGACGCTGCGCAACGGCGACAAGAAAGGGACTGCTTTCACGGCGTCGATCGAAGCCGCGGAAGGCGTTACCACCGGCATCTCCGCCGCCGACCGGGCGCGCACCGTGCAGGCCGCCGTCGCCAGCGACGCGAAAGCCGAAGACCTGGTGCAGCCGGGCCACATCTTTCCCCTGCAAGCGGTTGAAGGCGGCGTGTTGATGCGGGCCGGCCACACCGAAGCCGGCTGTGACCTGGCGGCCATGGCGGGCTGCACGCCCGCCGCGGTGATTTGCGAGGTCATGAAGGATGACGGCACCATGGCCCGCCTGCCCGACCTCCAGTTGTTCGCGGCCCAGCACGGCCTCAAGATCGGCACCATTGCGGACCTGATCGAACACCGCAGCCGGGTCGAATCCCTGGTCGAAAAAAAGGGCTCGCACACCCTCAACACGGCGTTCGGCGAATTCGTCGTTCACGCCTTCAGGGACAAGACCACGCTGGGCGTTCATCTGGCCCTGGTGAAAGGCCAGTGGGGTCCTGGCGACACGGTGGCGGCCCGGGTGCACGAGCCGATGTCGGTGCTCGACGCGCTGGAAGTCAATCGGGCCATGCACTCCTGGAGCCTTGATGCCAGTCTGGCGCGCATCGCCTCGGAAGGCAAAGGGGTAGTGGTATTGCTCAATTGCACCGAAAACGCCGAGCAGTTGCTGGCGCAGTTTGATGGCACGGCGCGCGCCAGCCATGGCCCGGAGCGGGGCCGCATGGACTTGCGCAGCTACGGTATCGGCGCCCAAATCCTGCGCGAATGCGGGGTCCATAAAATGAACCTCATGGGCAACCCGCGCCGCATGCCCAGCATGGCCGGCTATGGACTGGAAATTGTTGGATATATAACGAAGTAAATAGTCTTGCGGGACGGGCCGCGGTTACGCGATAGCCGAGCCAGTTCTGTCCCCAACACTTGAAGGAAAAGACCATGTTCGATGCAAACACCGGAGCGCTGGCGGCCAGCGACAAACGCCTGAACGGCAAACGATTGACCATTGGCATGGTTCAAGCCCGCTTCAACGAAGCCGTAACCACGGCACTGGCCGATGCCTGCAAGGCCGAGTTGATAGCCTTGGGCGTACTGGAAAAAAACATCGATCTGGTGCAGGTGCCGGGCGCGCTGGAAGTGCCCGTGGCCTTGATGGCGATGGCTGAAAAATTGAAG
>NZ_JAQTMS010000024.1 GCF_028714215.1 Rhodoferax sp.
CGCCACGGCATTGCTGCCAATTTATGCACGCGACATCCTGCACAGCGGGCCGGTCGGTCTGGGCTTGCTGCGCGCGGCACCGGCGGTTGGGGCGCTGGCGATGTCATTGCTGTTGATGCGCTGGCCGCTGCGCCGCCACGTCGGTCACCGGCTGTTGCTGGCGGTGGCGGTGTTTGGTTTGGCCACGCTGCTGTTTGGACTGTCCACGCATTTCGGCCTGTCGCTGCTGGCGCTTGCGATCACTGGCGCGGCCGACAACATCAGTGTGGTGACGCGCCTGACCCTGGTGCAACTGGAAACGCCGGATGAGATGCGTGGCCGGGTCTCGGCGGTGAATTCGATCTTTATCGGGGCCTCCAATCAGCTCGGAGAATTCGAGTCCGGTGCCACCGCCGCGCTGTTCGGTCCGGTCGGTTCGGTGCTGGCTGGCGGCATCGGTACCGTGCTGGTGGCGCTGGCCTGGCTGCGCCTGTTTCCGGCGCTGGCACGGCGCGACCGCATGCTGTGAGGCCGCCATGATGGCGGATCAAGACTGGTCATTTCCAGCGTCAACGCCGGTGTTCGCGTCGCGCAATCCACACCGTGGACGAGAGAATGACCAGTGCTCCCAGCAAGGTGGTTTGGCTGGGCACATCGGAAAACACCAGCCAGCCCATCAGCGACGCCCAGATCAGGTCCAGAAAGCGCAAGGACTGGGTGGCCGAGATGTCGGCGACGCGAAAGCCGCGCGTCAGGCAGTAGTGACCCAGCGATCCCAACACCCCGGCGACCGCAAAGCCAAACCATTGCCAGGCCGTCGGCGCGGTCCAGTGCAGCAGGCCCAGGGGCAGACTCAATGCCGTTACCGAGATCGCTTGCCATAGCACGATGACGCCCGGTTTTTCGTAGCGCGTGAGCGTTTTTGTCAGCAGGAACGAAGCGGCAAAGACCGGCGACGAGGCCAGCATCAGCAAGGCATACCAGCCGCCCTGTGCCGTGAATTTGGGGGCCACCACCACCAGCACGCCGGCAAAGCCGAACAGGGCCGCGAGCCAGCGGTCGCCACGCATCTTTTCACCCAAGAACCAGGCGGCGCCAACCATGATGAAAATCGGGCCGGTAAAGCCGATCGCGGTCATGTCCGCCAGCCCGATATGGGGCAAGGCCGTGAACCAGAGCATCAGGCCCAGGGTATGAACCGCGCCACGCCATAACTGGCCGCTCAGCTTGACTGGGCGATAGGCCCGCAGGCCTTGCTGCCACAACAGCGGCAACATCGCCACCACCCCGAACAGATAGCGCAGGAACTGAGATTCGAACGGAGCCAGGGAAAGGGTGATCTTGCGGACGATGGTGTTGAGGCAGGAAAACGCCAGCCCGCTCAAAGCTACCCACAACATGCCACGCCACACGGCCGGTAGCCCGATGACGCGTCGGCGGACATGCTGGTGCGCCAGTGCAATTCGGCGTTGCAGCAGGTTCGAAAAAGCGACTCTGGATTTCACAAGGGCAGGCCGTGGTCAGTAGGCATCACCATGCAGTGTAAACAGCTGCCGCTGGAAAATCACGGGCCGGCCCGCAGCAGCTTGCGGCTCCGATCGCATCGACCGCCGGTGCTCGAATTCCAGTGCTGCCGACCAAGCGTCTATTATTGGCCATCCGGCCGCAGGTTTTCCTGCTGCCGGTTATTCGACCCCATTGAAATGAACAAGGCTTTCACCCGAGAACTCGACGACGCGGACGACGATGAGCCGCCCCTGCCGGCGCTGACGCCCGGCACGAAAAACTACATCACGCCGTCCGGTTATGCACGCCTGCGCGCCGAACTGCTGGACCTGATTGATAACGAGCGTCCCAAGGTGGTGGAGATCGTTCATTGGGCCGCCAGCAATGGCGACCGATCGGAAAATGGCGACTACATCTACGGCAAAAAGCGTTTGCGCGAGATTGACCGGCGCATCCGGTTTCTCACCCAACGCCTTGAAATGGCGGAGGTCATCGAACCTTCCGTGCACCATGGCAGCGAGCAGATTTTTTTTGGCGCGACGGTGACCTATGCCGACCCGGCCGGCGCCGAGCGAACCATTACCATTTTGGGCATCGATGAAGTGGACACTTCGCAAGCCCAGGTCAGCTGGGTGTCGCCGATTGCCAGAGCTCTGTTGAAAGCCCGGGTCGGGGACCGGTTGCCGCTGGTGACGCCGGCCGGAACGGTGGAAATAGAGGTGGTTGACGTGCACTACCCGGCACCCGGGCACGACTGATTTACTGGATCAGTTTGGCCCGTTGCGCTTTCAGCACCGAGGGCGTTCTTCTCAGGTTGTGCATCGCGGCATCGAGCTGTTTGAGATCCCGTACCGCAATCAGGAAGCGCAAATCGATGACCTCCTGGGCGGTGTCGTTGTCCATGTCGATGTGCGTGATGTCAGCTTCGGCGGCGGCCACCGCGGTGGCCACCCGAGCCAGCACGCCCTTGCCGTTGGTGACCGTCACCACGACCTCGGTCTCGAAGGCCCGCACCGGTTCATCCGACCATTCGACGCCGATAAAGCGTTCGCTGTCCTTGCGCTTGAGCTTGAGCGCAACCGCGCAGTCGTCGGCATGCACGATCAGCCCTTCGCCGCGTCCCAGGTAGCCGACGATGGCGTCGCCCGGGACCGGCCGGCAGCAGGGGGCAAAGCGGACCGAGGCGTTTTCGCTGCCATCGATCAGGACGCTGCCTTGGGAAACCGTCTCGTCCGCGCCGTAGCGTTCACGCGTGAGCAGCAGGGCATCCGGCTTTTCGCCGCGGTCGGTCAGCAGGGTCAGCAAGCGCTTGGCGACGATGCTGGCAATCCGTTTCCCGATGCCGATGTCGGTCAACAGTTCGGCGCGGGTTTTGTTGCCGCTAAAGCGCAGCAATTTTTCCCACAGCGGCTTGTTGATGCCGGCTTCGTCCGGCAATTTTTCGATCCCCTGGGCGCGCAGCGCCTGCGCCAGCATTTGTTCGCCCAGATGTTCAGACTCGGTTTGTGCCAGGGTTTTCAGGTAATGCCGAATTTTGGAACGGGCGCGTGCGGTCCGCACGAAACTCAGCCAGGCCGGGTTGGGCGTGGACTCCGCCGTCGTGACGATTTCAATCACGTCGCCGTTGCGGATTTCGGTGCGCAAGGGGACTTGTTCGCCGTTGATTTTTGCCGCCTGGGTATGGTCGCCGATGTTGCTGTGAATGGCATAGGCAAAGTCGACCACCGTGGCGCCTCTGGGCAAGGCCATGATTCTGCTTTTGGGCGTAAAAACGTAGACCGCGTCCGGGAACAGGTCGACTTTGACGTGCTCCCAAAACTCGGCGGCGTCCCGCGTTTCATCTTCGATGTCCAGCAGCGACTGCAACCATTTGGAGCCCAGCCAGTCGCCCGTGACCGTCCCTTGCGGGTTGTTGACCTTGTACAACCAGTGCGCGGCAACACCGGACTCGGCCACCAGGTGCATGGCTTCGGTGCGTATCTGGAATTCCACATTGATCCCCGAAGGGCCGACCAGCGTGGTGTGCAGCGACTGGTAGCCGTTGAGTTTGGCAATCGCGATATGGTCCTTGAATTTGCCTGGCACCGGTTTGTAGAGCTGGTGCAGGATGCCCAGCGCCGTGTAGCAGTCAAGCACGGTCGGCACCAGCACCCGAAAACCGTAGATATCGGTCACGCGGGCAAAGCTGAGGTGTTTTTCAACCATCTTTCGGTAGATCGAATAGAGGGTTTTTTCCCGTCCCACGATCTTGACATCCATGCCATTGTTGGCGAATGCCGTGTCCACTTCCTGCTGCACTTTTTGAATCAAGTCCTTGCGCCGGCTGCGCGCTTTTGTCACGGCCTTGTGCAAGATGGTGTAGCGCCAGGGCCGCAGATGACGAAAAGCCAGGTTCTGCAGTTCGCGGTAGGTCTGGTTCAGGCCCAGGCGGTGCGCGATCGGAGCGTAGATGTCCAGCGTCTCGCTGGCAATGCGCGTCCACTTTTCACGCGGCGCATCCGACAGCGTGCGCATATTGTGGGTTCTGTCAGCCAACTTGATCAGGATCACGCGCACGTCCCGCGCCATCGCCAGCAGCATTTTGCGAAACGATTCGGCCTGGTTTTCTTCGCGGGTATTGAAGTGCAGCTTGTCGAGCTTGGTCAAGCCGTCGACCAGTTCGGCCACTGGCGAGCCAAAGCGCTGGAGCAACTCGATTTTTGTCACCCCCGAGTCTTCCAGGGCATCGTGCAGCAGCGCTGCCATCAGCGCCTGGGCATCGAGCTTCCAGTCGGCGCATTGGACCGCGACGGCAATCGGGTGCGTGATGTAGGGTTCTCCGCTGTTGCGGATCTGGCCCAGATGAGCCTGGTCGGCCAGCCGGTAAGCCTGGCGCACCTGCTCCAGATCGGGGGGCGACAGATAGTCCAGCTTGGCGGTCAGGCTGGCGAAACTGGCGGCGGTTGCGTTGGCTACCGCGGGACTGGAAGGCGTTGCGGCGTGGCTACCCGTGCCGGCGGCCGGCGTCTTGCTGGAAGAGGTATTGCTTGCTGTGCCCACCCCCCGAATATAGCGCGCAAGCGGCCATTTGCGGGGCGCCAATAAAAAAGCACCGCGGACGGTGCTTTTCGTGCCTGCGGGAAGCTGTCAAAGAGGCACTTTCTTCAGCATCTCCAAGCCGATCTTTCCGGCTGCGATCTCGCGCAGCGCGGTGACGGCGGGCTTGTTCTTGCTGGTCACCTTGGGCGTATGGCCCTGGCTCAGCATGCGTGCGCGGTAGGTTGCAGCCAACACCAACTGAAAACGATTGGGAATCTGCAACAGGCAGTCTTCGACGGTAATACGGGCCATGAAATTCTCCGAAAGAGCAGGGAATTGCACTAGGGAATGTGCAATGCTTTGAACGTTTCAGCTCTGGCGCGACGTTGCGCCGAAAACTTGAGCCGCTGGGAGTGAACGATTGCCTTAAGGTCAAAAAGCGCTCGGTCAAACAACTCGTTGATTATAACGAAGTCGAAATAGTGGACCTGGGCTACCTCGACGGCGGCGTTGTGAAGGCGCAATTCGATCACCTCCGCCGAGTCTTCGCCGCGCCGCTCCAGCCGCGCGCGCAACTCTTCCCAGCTCGGTGGCAGGATGAAGATGCTGACCGCGTTGGTGAAGATCTTCTTGATCTGGAGCGCTCCCTGGAAATCAATTTCCAGAATCACATCGGCACCTTGCGCCATGCGCTCCTCGATCGCTCTTTTGGAAGTGCCGTAGCGGTGCTGGTGGACAAAAGCCCATTCCACAAAAGCGTCGCCTTGCACCATGGCGTCGAATTCTTGCTCGGACACAAAGAAATACTCGCGTCCGTGTTTTTCCTGGCCCCGGGGCGCCCGGGTGGTGTGCGAGACCGAGGGTTGCACGCGCGAGTCAAGTTCCAGCAAGGCCCTGACCAGGCTGGATTTTCCGGCCCCGCTGGGGGCCGCGACGACAAACAGATTTCCCGGGTAGTCCATGAGGGCGGCCGTATTTGGATGAGGGTGGAGGGGCTGGCGCTATTCTATGTTTTGCACCTGCTCGCGCATTTGCTCGACCAGAACTTTCATGTCCACCGAAATGTGGGTCAATTCCAGTGCCGCCGATTTTGAACCCAGGGTGTTGGCTTCCCGGTGCAACTCCTGAATCAAGAAATCGAGCCGCTTGCCTATTTCGCCGCCCTTCCTGATGAGCCGCTCAATCTCGTCAAGGTGCGAGCCGAGGCGGGTGATTTCCTCGGCGACGTCAATCCGGATGGCAAACGCCGTCGCTTCCGCCAGGGCCCGGTCCTGGGCTGCTTCCGGCAAGGCGGCGCCGTCGGTCAAGGCCATGGCCTCGGTCCAGCGATCCATGAAACGCTGGCGTTGCTGCGCTACCAGTTGCGGCACCAGGGGTTTGGCCTGCTCGGTCAGCGTGCGCAGCTGTCCGATCTGTTCCAGCATCACGGCCGCCAGCCGCTCGCCCTCGCGCTGACGCGCCAGCAGCAATTCGGCCAGCGTCCGCTCGGCCAGGGCCAGAACATCCTGGCGCCAGTCCCGCGCCGGGAGTTGTTCACTGGCGCAAAGTCGCACCACGTCCGCCACGCTCAAGGGCCTGGCCTCGGGCAGCCAGGCCTTGACGCTGTCCTGCACCGCGTTGAGGCGTTGCAGCAGCCGCGGACTGGGATCCGGCACGCTGCTCTGCGATTCCGACTCAATGGCGGCGCGCAGTTCCACCTTGCCGCGCTTGATGCGGCCGACCAGGAGTTCGCGCAAGGCCGGCTCGTACTGCCGGAGTTCCTCCGGCAAGCGAAATGCCAAGTCCAGGAAACGGCTGTTGACGGACCGGATTTCCAGACCGAGACGGCTGGGTGTGGCATTTTTGGATTCGACCTCGGAACTGGTGTGGGCTGTGCTGTGCTGGGCACTGGCATAGCCAGTCATGCTGTAAACTGGCATCTCGACTTTCTGATCAATGGGATGGGCTTGAGAATAACTCTATTCAGGTGGAACCGCCGCCGGTTCGCGCAAAATTATGGCAAAGGTTAAACCTGCACCCCTACCCCCGGATACCATGATAGGCGGTTACCGGATTGTCCGGAAAGTCGCTGCCGGTGGTTTTGGCGTGGTCTACCTGGCCGTCGATACGGGCGGCCAGCAGGTGGCCATCAAGGAGTACTTGCCGTCTTCCCTGGCGACGCGCATGCCCGGTGCCTTGCTGCCGGAGGTGCCGCCCGAAAAGCTGTCCCTGTATCGGCTCGGCCTGAAGAGTTTCTTTGAAGAGGGGCGCTCGCTGGCGCAGATTTCACACCCGTCAGTGGTCAGTGTGATGAACTTCTTCCGGGAAAACGAGACGGTTTACATGGTGATGAACTACCTGGAGGGCGCGTCCCTGCAGGATTTCATCATTACCGCGCGCGATCTGAAACAGCCCAAGGTGTTCCGGGAATCGACCATTCGCTCGCTCTTCGACGAGATCCTGCGGGGTTTGAGAATTGTTCACCAGCACAAGATGCTGCACCTGGACATCAAGCCGGCCAATATTTTCATCACCGATGACAACAAGGCCGTGCTGATCGACTTCGGCGCCGCGCGTGAAGTGCTGAGCAAAGAGGGCAATTTCATCCGCCCCATGTACACGCCTGGTTTTGCCGCCCCGGAAATGTACCGGCGCGACGCCTCCATGGGGCCCTGGACCGACATCTACGCGATCGGAGCCTGTATTTACGCCTGCATGCAAGGCTATCCGCCCAATGAGGCGCCGCAACGCCTTGAAAAAGACCGCATCGCCATCGCCCTGACGCGCTTGCGTGGCGTCTACTCGGACAACCTGATAGAGGTGGTGGAGTGGTGCATGTCGCTCGATCCCCTGTCGCGCCCGCAATCGGTGTTCGCGCTGCAAAAAGAGTTGAGCCGGGAAGGCGAGCGGCAATACACCAAGTTGAGCGTGGGTGAAAAGGTTCGCCTCCAGTTTGACACGATGGTGTCGGATACCAAAAAGAACGTTCAAAAAGTGACCGCCGTCAGTGGCAAACTTAAATGAAGTTCTCCGTTTTTCAGGTAAGCCGCAAAGGCGGGCGGGAAGTCAACGAAGACCGGATGGGCTATTGCTACACCCGTGGTGCGGGGATTTTTCTGCTGGCCGATGGCATGGGGGGGCACCCGCAGGGCGAGGTGGCGGCCCAGTTGGCCTTGCAGCTTATCTCGGTGATGTTCCAGAAAGAGGCGCAACCGGAGTTGCCCGATGTGACGGCGTTTTTACGCAAGGCCTTGCTGGCCGCGCACCACCAGATTCTCCGCTATGCGATTGAAAAAGGGATGTCGGACTCGCCCCGGACCACCATTGTGGCGGCCATCGTGCAGGCCGGCTCGGTGACCTGGATTCATTGCGGCGACTCCAGACTCTACCTGGTGCGCCAGGGCGAATTGCTGGCGCGCACGCGGGATCATTCTTTTACCGAGCAACTGCAGGCGGGCGCGGCCGGTGCCAAGTCGCGCGACCGTATCAACCGCAATATCCTGTTCACCTGCCTGGGTTCACCGACCAAGCCGGTGTTTGAAGTTGGCGGGCCTCTTGCGCTACAGCAGGGCGACCGCATGATGCTGTGCTCGGATGGCCTTTGGGCCAGTTTGAGCGACGCTGACATTACCTACCGCTTGAGCCATAAGCCGGTCAGTGAGGCGGTTCCGGATCTGGTTGAGAACGCGCTTCGCAAAGCCGGTCACAGCAGCGACAACGTGACGGTCATCGCGCTGGAGTGGGAGACTCCGGACGGCTTCGAATCGACGCGCGGAAGCCTTGCGACCGACTCCGCCAGCGGCGGTGTTTTTGCCTCCACCGTGCAGAGCGGTCACCTGGAACCGAGCCTGGAAGATCTGGACGACGCCGCCATCGAGCGCTCGATCGCGGAAATCAACGACGTGATCCGTCGCGCCGCCGCTAAAAAGATCTGATGGAGATTGCCCCATGAGCCAGTTTGTCAGAAGCGGCGCGCGGGCCGCCAACCAGCTTCGTCCGGTGCGCATCACGCGCAGCTACACGATTCACGCCGAGGGTTCGGTCCTGATCGAATTTGGCGCCACCAAAGTGTTGTGCACGGCCTCTGTCGAGGAAAAAGTTCCCGGGCACAAGAAGGGCAGCGGCGAGGGCTGGGTGACGGCCGAATACGGCATGCTGCCGCGTGCCACGCACACCCGCAGCGAGCGCGAGGCGGCGCGCGGCAAACAGAGCGGACGAACGCAGGAGATTCAACGTCTCATCGGCCGCTCCATGCGCGCCGTGTTTGACCTGGCCAAGCTGGGCGAGCGCACCATTCACCTGGACTGCGATGTGCTGCAGGCTGACGGCGGGACCCGTACCGCGGCCATCACCGGTGCGTTTGTGGCGGCGCAAGACGCCGTGGCGAAACTGCTGGCCCAAGGCAAGCTGACGCAGTCCCCCATTCGCGACCACGTCGCGGCGATCTCGGTCGGCATGCTGCAAGGCACGCCGCTGCTGGACCTGGAGTACATCGAAGATTCGACCTGCGACACCGACATGAACGTGGTGATGACGGGTGCCGGCCATTTTGTTGAAGTGCAGGGCACCGCCGAGGGCGCGGCATTTTCACGCCAGGAAATGGATGTCTTGCTGGCGCTGGCCGAACAAGGCATCAGCGATCTGGTGGCGCTGCAAAAACATTCCCTGCTGGGCGCTGCTTCATGAAGGTTGTGCTGGCTTCCAACAACCAGGGCAAGTTGCTGGAACTGCGCGCCATGCTGGCGCCTCTGGGGCTGGAACTGGTGACGCAATCCGAGCTGGGCATCGCCGAGGCGGCCGAGCCGTTTCACACTTTTGTCGAAAACGCGCTGGCCAAGGCGCGCCATGCCGCCGCGCTCAGCGGCTTGCCGGCGCTGGCCGACGATGCCGGTTTGTGCGTCGATGTGTTTGGTGGTTTGCCCGGTGTGGACACCGCTTACTACGCGACCCGGTTCGGCTATGAAAAAGGCGACGCCAACAATGTGCGCGCCCTGCTGGAACAAATGCGGGATCAGACCGATCGCCGGGCCGCCATGGTCAGCACGCTGGTGGCGCTGCGCTCGGCGCAAGACCCCGAACCGCTGATTGCGGTGGGTCGCGTGGTCGGCGAGATCGCCCGCGAGCCGGTCGGCAGCAACGGCTTCGGTTTCGACCCGGTGATGTACATCCCCCAGTTCGGCAAGACTTTTGCCCAGTTGCCGCTGGAGGTCAAGAACGCCAACAGCCATCGGGGGCGGGCGGTGCGCGCCATGGTGGAATTGATACGCGAACGCTGGCTGGCATGACCCACCCCGTTGCGGGCTCACTTCGTGTAGCCGCCTCCCCCTCAAGGGGCAACACCGGTGGCCCGGCAAAGCCGGTTCCACGGTGTTTCTGGATATGAACGACCCCCAGCACTACCTGCGTCCCGGCACGCTGCAACTGACGGTCTTGCCGCCGCTGTCGCTCTACATCCACTTGCCCTGGTGTCTGAAAAAATGCCCTTACTGCGATTTCAACTCGCATGCCATGCGCGTCGGCGAGCTGCCTGAGCAGCGCTATATCGAGGCGCTGATGGCCGATCTGGAGGCGGCGCTGCCGCTGGTCTGGGGCCGCACGGTGCACAGCATCTTTCTGGGCGGTGGCACGCCCAGCCTGTTTTCGCCCGAGGGGATTGACCGGCTGCTGGGCAGCGTTCGAGCCCGCCTGCCGCTGGAGCCGGGCTGCGAGATCACGCTGGAGGCCAATCCGGGTACCTTCGAGAAGGACCGGTTCAAGGCCTTCCGCGCGGCCGGCGTGACCCGTCTGTCGATCGGTGTGCAAAGTTTCAACGATGAGTTCCTGCAGACCCTGGGTCGGGTCCATGACCGGACGCAGGCGATTGCGGCGGTGGAAGAAGCGGCGCAGGCCTTCGCCACCTTCAACCTGGACATCATGTACGCGTTGCCGGGCCAGACCCTGGCCGACCTGAAACAGGACATGGCCACCGCGCTGGCACTGGCGCCACCGCATATTTCGATTTACCACCTGACGATAGAGCCCAACACCTATTTCGCCAGGTTTCCACCCCAGATTCCGGAGCAGGACACGGCTTACGAGATGCTGGACCTGATCACCGACATGACCGGGCAGGCCGGACTGCAACGCTACGAAGTGTCGGCCTATGCGGCCCCGGGTCAGCGCTGCGTCCACAACCTCAACTACTGGCAGTTTGGTGACTACCTGGGCATCGGTGCTGGCGCCCACAGCAAACTCAGCTTTGCCCATCGGGTGCTGCGCCAGGTTCGTTTTCGCGAGCCCGGTCTTTACATGGAAAAATCTCTTGCCGGGGATTGTCTGGCGCAGGAGACCGAGGTCAGCCGGGCTGATTTGCCGTTCGAGTTCATGCTCAATGCACTGCGTTTGAAAGACGGTTTTGCCTTGCCGCAGTTTTCCGAGCGTACCGGTTTACCCCTCACAGCCATCGAAAAAGGTCTGGCCGAGGCCGAGGCTAAGGGCTTGATTGAACGGGATCTGGTCAGCGTCAGACCGAGCGTGCGCGGCTTTGATTTTTTGAATGACTTGCAGTCCCTGTTTTTGCCACCCCATTGAGTGGGGTAAGCGGCACTACACAATTTTTCCATCTTTACCATTGGTCTATTGAATTTGAAACCATTTGGTCGTAAAAAGGAAAAATCAAGAGTTTGCGTTGGAGGGTAGTCAGCATGAAAAAAATTCTTCTTTTGTCGGTTGCGATGATGTCGGGCGGACTGGTTTGGGCGCAGGACACGGGGCGTGTGATTTCCGCGACGCCGGTGGTGGGGCAGGTGGCCGTTCCACGCCAGGTGTGTGGCACCGAACAAGTGGTGGTGCAGCAGCCCAAATCCGGTGCCGGCGCCGTGGTCGGAGCGATCGCGGGTGGTGCCATCGGCAATGCCATTGGGGCCGGTGCCGGCCAGGCCGCCGCGACCGTACTGGGAATCATGGGTGGTGCCATCGTTGGCGACAAGGTCGAGGGTGCGTCCCCGGCACAGAGTCAAAACGTGCAGCGCTGCAGCATGCAGACGTTTTACGAAACCCGCCCGCTCGCCTACAACGTGGTTTACGAATTTGCCGGCAAGCAATACAGCGTGCAAATGCCCAACGACCCGGGCCCCACGGTGCGCCTGCAGATCTCGCCGGTGGGCATGAGTGCGCCGCCCGAAGCACCGGCGCCCAGCACGGCTTATGTGGCACCGGAATACATCCAGACGCCCCCGGTGATAGTGGTGCAAGGGGACTACCCCCGCTACTACTATCAACCCTTCTATCCGGCCATCGCCATCGGGCTTGGTCTGGGTTACTGGGGTGGCTACTGGAGGGGTCACGGGGGCCGTCATCACTGGCGTTGATGCGCCACTCCCTGGCGAGTGCTTCAGGCCGCAGGTTTGGTGGCGCGACGACGGGCTTCCAGATGCCCGCGGCAACTGGCGTTGATGACGCGCAGCTCGGCCAGCGTTTCGTCAATTTGAGCCCGCTTTTGCTCCAGTTCCTGGATCGCCGTGTCGGTGCGGGTTATGACGTACTTCAACTGCTCGGCGCGACCCTCGCCATGGTCGCCGTACAAGTCAAGATAGCGTTTGATTTCTGACAGTGGGGAACCGATATCCTTGGCCCGCAGAATCAGGACCAGCCGGGCCCGGTCGCGTCGCGTGTAGACCCGCGCGCCATTGACCCGGCGCGGCGCCAGCAAACCCTTGTCTTCATAAAAACGCAGGGCACGCAGCGTGATGCCGAACTCCTCGCACAATTGCGTGATGCCAAACAGCTCCGAGGTGCCCTGGTCGCGGTGCGCGTCGACCACCGCCTGCGCGTCGCCGCTATGCGTCGCACGGCTTGTGGCGACCCGTTTGGCACGCGCCGGCCGCGCCCTGGCTGGAGAATTGCTTGATGCCACGCCCGCTACCTGGCGTGGCAATCAGATGACGCGCTGCAGCCGCATGGCGACGCTCATGTCGCCGGTCACCTTGAGTTTTCCCATCATGAAGCCGGTGGCGGGTTCCAGCTCGCCGCTCAGCATGGCGTTCAGGTTTTCCAGCGTGATGCCCACCGTGCAATCGGCATCACCGGTATTGTTGCTGACCGTGTTGGGCGTGGATTTTCCGTCGATGTAAATCACGCCATCGGCGTCGCAGTCAAACTTGAGGGTGGCGCCCAGTCCGCTGTCGCTACCGACTTTGTTGCGGATGGCTTCGGTGCAAGCTTCGAGGTTCATGGTGTTCCTTGTAAAAAGAGGGTTTCAGGTGGTGAATTGTCGACTGCCGGCGCATCGTATCAGGGCTGCATGACGTGCAGCATAGGGGAAATACCTATACGAAATGCAATTGACGTTAACGTCACCTTAATGTCTAATCCGGAGCAATCAACAGGACCCCCTTCAATGCCCGTTATCCGTTCCAGAATCAAGGTCAAATCCGATGCGTTCGAGGCCAACGCGCGGCGCATGCTTGAGCTGCTGGCGCAGGTCCAGCGCCTGGAGCAAATGGTGATTGCCGAGTCCGAATCGAAACGCGGCAAGTTCGAGGCGCGCGGACAGTTGCTGCCGCGCGAACGCGTGGCCCGCTTGCTGGACCGCGGCTCCCCGTTCCTTGAACTCAGCCGCCTGGCCGGGCTCAACATGCACGATGACGATGGCAAGAAAGCGGTGCTGGGGGGTGGCTCCATCGTCGGCATTGGCGTGGTGGCCGGCAAGCGCTGCCTGATTTCCGCCAGCGACAGTGCGGTCAAGGGCGGCACGGTGGCGCCCATGGGCTTGCGCAAAGCCTTGCGGGCACAGGAGATTGCGCGCGAGAACAGCTTGCCCGTGATCTACCTGGTGGAAAGCGGCGGCGCGAATCTGATGTACCAGAGCGAAATTTTCATCGAGGGCGGGCGCAGCTTTGCCAACCAGGCGCGCATGTCGGCCGCCGGTCTGCCGCAAATCGCGGTGGTGCACGGCTCGTCGACCGCCGGCGGCGCCTACCTGCCGGGGCTGTCGGACTATGTGATTCTGGTGCGCGGGCGCTCCAACATCTTCCTGGCCGGCCCGCCCCTGGTGAAGGCCGCCATTGGCGAGGATTGCACGGAAGACGAGATCGGCGGCGCCGAGACCCATGCCCGGGTGACCGGCCTGGGCGAGTATCTGTGCGAGGACGATGCGCACGCTATCGGGATGGCGCGCGAAGTGATGGACAAGCTGCGCTGGGATCTGGCCCCGGGTGAGAAAAGTTTTGCTGAGCCCCTGTTCGACGAGCAGGAATTGCTGGGTCTGGTGCCGGCCGACGAGCGCGAACCCTACGACGTGCGCGAAGTGATTGCGCGCCTGGTGGATGGCTCCGACTTTCTGGAGTTCAAGGCCGAGTACGCCGGCGAGATGATGTGCGGCCACGCCCGCCTGCAAGGCCGGCTGGTGGGTATTCTGGGCAACAACGGCCCGATTCAACCGACCGGTTCCACCAAGGCCGGACAGTTCATCCAGTTGTGCGACCAAAGCGGCACTCCCCTGATCTTCTTGCAGAACACGACCGGCTACATGGTGGGCTCGGTGGCCGAGCGCAGCGGTGCCATCAAACACGGCTCCAAGATGATCCAGGCGGTGGCCAATGCCCGGGTGCCCAAGTTCACCGTGGTGTTGGGTGGCTCTTACGGTGCCGGCAATTACGGCATGTGCGGCCGCGGTTTCGACCCGCGTTTCATTTTTTCCTGGCCCACCGCGCGTACCGCCGTGATGGGCGGTGCGCAGGCCGCCAAGGTGATGGACATTGTGAATCGGGCCAAGATCGAGCGCAGCGGCATGGCGGCCAACGAGGAAGCCCTGAAAGCCATGTCCGACGGCCTGCGCCTGCGGCTGGACAAGGAGTCCGCGGCTCTCTTTGGCACCGCCCGCTTGTGGGACGACGGCATCATCGACCCGCGCGATACGCGGCGTCTGCTGGGGCTCTGTCTGGCCTTGGCGGAAGAAGCGCAGGGCCGCAGCTTGCACCCCAATACCTTTGGTGTGGCGCGCTTGTAGATGAAATGGGTCATGCAACCAGGATTTGTCATTGCGGACTTGATCCGCAATCCAGGGTCCACGTGGCAGTGGATGCCGGATCGGAGTCCGGCATGACAAGTCGGAACTTCGCTTGCACGGCCTGCGGGCTCGCAACGACCATCAAACCCCTGCATGCAGAAATCGATTCGGACATTCACCTGAAAGGCCCTTATGAAATTCACCCCGGAACACGAACAGATTGCCGACACCGTGCGCAAGTTTGTCGCCAAGGAGATCAACCCCCACATTGCCCAGTGGGAAGCCGCCAACGAATTCCCGGCGCACGCCGTGTTCAAGAAGCTGGGCGATCTGGGCCTGCTGGGCATCAAGTACCCGGTCGAATACGGCGGCATGGGGCTGGACTTCAGCTACTCCATGGTGATGGCCGAAGCGCTCGGTGAGTGCAACGCCGGCGGCGTGCCGATGGCCATTGGCGTGCAGACCGACATGTGCACGCCGGCACTGGCGCGCTTTGGTTCCGATGAACTCAAGCGCGAATTCCTGGCCCCCAGCATCGCCGGCGACATGGTCGGCTGCATCGGCGTCAGCGAGACCGGCGGCGGCTCCGACGTGGCGGCGCTGAAAACCACGGCGCGCAAGGACGGCGACGACTACATCATCAACGGCTCCAAGATGTGGATCACCAACGGCATGCAGGCCGACTGGTGTTGCCTGCTGGCCAATACTTCCGAGGGCTCGGTGCACAAGAACAAGTCGCTGATCATCGTGCGGCTCGACAGCCCGGGCGTCACGCGGCAGAAGATCCACAAGATCGGCATGGACTCCTCCGACACGGCGCAACTGTTTTTTGACGATGTCCGGGTGCCCCGGCGCAACCTGATCGGGCAAGAGGGCATGGGCTTCATGTTCCAGATGCTGCAGTTCCAGGAAGAACGGCTGTACGGCGCGGCCGGTTGCCTGCGCTCGCTGGACCGCCTGATCGATCAGACCATTGACTACACGCGCCAGCGTCAGACCTTCGGCAAACCGATTCTGCACAACCAGGTGGTGCACTTCCGGCTGGCCGAACTGCGCACCGAGGTCGAAGCCCTGCGCGCCCTGACCTACCGCGCGGTGGAGTCCTATATCTCCGGCAAGGACGTCACCAAACTGGCCTCCATGGCCAAGCTCAAGGCCGGCCGCCTGAGCCGCGAGGTGGCAGACAGTTGCCTGCAGTACTGGGGCGGCATGGGCTTTACCTGGGATAACCCGATTTCCCAGGCCTACCGCGACAGCCGCCTGATTTCAATCGGCGGCGGTGCCGACGAAATCATGCTGGGCATCATCTGTAAGCTTGAGGGCACCTTGCCCGGCAAGGCTTGACCGGTATGGCGGCCTTGGGCAGTTATGAAACGCTGGCGATAGAGTGCGCCGGGCCGGTCCTTCACGTCACGCTCAACCGGCCTGCATCGCGCAATGCCATGTCGCTGCGCATGGTGGCCGAGTTGCGCTCGGTGCTGGCAACTGCCGAAACGGAAGGCGAGGTTCGGGTACTGGTGTTGCGTGGTGCCGGGGGACACTTTTGCGCCGGCGCCGATTTGAAGGATATGGC
Source organism: Rhodoferax sp. (assembly GCF_028714215.1). Classification (GTDB taxonomy): domain Bacteria; phylum Pseudomonadota; class Gammaproteobacteria; order Burkholderiales; family Burkholderiaceae_C; genus Rhodoferax. Next base: position 16,044 of record NZ_JAQTMS010000024.1, read on the forward strand.
GGCGGCGCGCATGCAGGCTGTGCAGGGCCAGCCGCACTCAAGCGAAGCGGGACTGGCCTTGGACGCTGTGGCACAGGCCAATATGCAGTTCGGTGAGCTGGCCCTGGCCTATGCCCATACGCCGCTGGCCCTGGTCGCCGTGCTGGAGGGCACAGTGATGGGAGGGGGCTTCGGCCTGGCCTGCGTGGCCGATGTGGCGCTGGCCTCTGAATCGGCGCTGTTTCGCCTGCCGGAGACTGCCTTGGGCCTGGTGCCGGCCCAGATCACCCCATTTTTACTGGAGCGCCTGGGCTATTCGCAGGCCAAGCGGCTGGCCGTCACCGGAGGTCGTGTCACGGCGGCCCAGGCCTTGGCCATCGGCCTGGTGCATGCCGTGCATGCGCCCGACCAACTTGATGCCGCGCTGACCGCCGTGCTGGCTGACATTCTGGCCTGCGCTCCCGGCGCCGTCGCTGCCACCAAGGCGTTGCTGGCCCAGGCGCGACTGACACCGGCGGTCGAGCTGGTGCCGCAGGCGGCACTGGTTTTTTCCCGCGCCGCGCAAGGCGCCGAGGGCCTCGAAGGAACGACAGCTTTTCTTCAAAAGCGCAAACCAAAATGGGCCCAGCCATGACATTCACAAAGATATTGATTGCTAACCGGGGAGAGATCGCCTGTCGGGTCATTCGAACGGCGCGCCAGCTGGGTTATCGAACCGTGGCCGTTTACAGCGATGCCGATCGGGCTGCGCCGCATGTGCGGCTGGCCGACGAGGCGGTGCATATCGGAGCCTCTGCCGCAGTCGATTCCTACCTGCGCGTCGAGGCTTTGCTTGAAGCGGCCCGCAAGACTGGCGCTGATGCCGTTCACCCGGGCTACGGATTCCTCAGTGAAAACTCGGGCTTTGCCCAAGCTTGTCTGGACGCCGGACTGATTTTCATTGGCCCGCCGCCGGCGGCCATGCAAGCCATGGGCGACAAGGCCTTGGCCAAGCGCCGCATGCTGGCCGCCGGCGTGCCCTGCGCACCGGGCTATCTGGGCGAGGAGCAGGACGACGCCAGCTTGACCGAAGAGGCATTAAAACTGGGCTTCCCGTTGCTGGTGAAGGCAGTGGCGGGTGGCGGTGGTCGCGGCATGCGGCTGGTGCACACAGCGGACGAGATGGCGCAGGCGATTGCCGGCGCGCGGCGTGAAGCGCAAAGCGCTTTTGGCGACGGCACTTTGATGCTGGAGCGCTTGATCGTCAACGGTAGGCACATCGAGGTCCAGATCTTTGCCGATGCCCATGGCAACGCCGTCCACTTGGGCGAGCGCGACTGCACGGCGCAGCGCCGGCGGCAGAAAGTGATTGAAGAAGCGCCCTCGCCGGTGGTCCATGCCAGCCTGCGCGAGGCCATGGGCAAGGACGCCGTCGCGGCCGCGCTGGCGGTGGGTTACCGGGGTGCCGGCACGGTCGAGTTCATGCTGGACGCCGATCTGAAACACTATTTTCTGGAGATGAACACGCGCTTGCAGGTGGAGCACCCGGTGACCGAAATGGTGACCGGTTTTGATCTGGTCGAGTGGCAACTGCGGGTCGCCGCCGGACAGCCGCTGCCGGTCCGGCAAGCCGACATCCAACTGAGCGGTCACGCGATCGAGGCGCGCCTCTATGTGGAAGACCCTTATGCCCATTTTGCGCCGCAGACCGGCAGCGTGCGTTGGTGGCGTCCCCAGCAAGCGCTGCTGGGCGGCGTGCGCATCGACGACGGCATTGAAGAGGGCAACGAGATTTCGCCTTTCTACGACGGACTGGTGGCCAAGCTGATCGTCCACGGGCGGGACCGGGACGATGCGATCCGGCGCCTGCGCGCCGCCCTGCAAAACGCGCCCCTGCTGGGACTGCGCAACAACGGCCGCTTCCTGGCCGACCTGGTGAATCATCCGGCGTTTCGCGGCTCAACCATGACCACCGATACGATAGACCAATGGCAGGAGCGTGGCGAAGCGCTGCTGCAACGCCCCGTGCCAGACGAGCAAACCTGGTGTCTGGCGGCGGCCGTATTCGCCATGCAGAACGGCGCCAACTGGCGCGCCGACAGCGTGGCCGCGTTCGACCTGCCCCTGCAATGCGAGGACGTCGCGCAAACACTGCGGGTGCACCCGGATCGCTTGGGTCAGGTCAAGGTGACGCTGGCTGGGCAACTGCATGCGGTGAAGATCCTCGACTTCGAGGACGGCGAGTTGCGCTTCGAGATCGACGGCGTGACGCGCCGCGCCATTGCGGTGCTGCATCAACAGCAACTGCACCTGGCGGTGGATGGCGCCTCCTTTGTCTTTAGCGAGATTTCGCCCTTTCCCGGCAAGGACGCGGCGCTGGATGCGACGCAGGCCCGTTCACCGGTGGCCGGCAAGGTCACGCAAATCCAGGTGGCGGCTGGCGACAGCGTCAAAGAGGGGCAGGCCTTGTTGTGTGTGGAGGCGATGAAGATGGAAATGTGGCTCACGGCGCAAGCCTCGGGTACCGTCGCCGCCTTGCACGTGAAGCTCGGCGAACAGGTCGAATCAGGTGCCCTGCTGGTCGAAATTGAACTCGAAAAAATGAAGGAAGCATGATGGACAAAGCGATTCTGACCTGCGCCCTGACCGGCGTCCTGACCAACCCCAGGCAGCATCCGGTGCCAGTCACGCCGGCCCAGATGGCCGCAGAGGCGCGTGACGCGTTCAACGCCGGTGCCTCCATCATGCATGTGCATCTGCGCCGGCAGGAGGAGGGCATGGGCCATCTGCCGAGCTGGGACCCGGAGGTTGCCGAATTGGTTGTCGATGCCATTCGCGCGGCCTGCCCCGGCGTCATCATCAACCTGACCACTGGCGTGGTGGGCCAGGACATCGCCGGCCCGCTGGCCTGCATCCGGCGCGTCAAACCCGAGATCGCGGCCTGCAATGCCGGCAGTCTGAATTACCTCAAGATCAAGGACGACGGCCAATGGGCCTGGCCGCCCATGGTGTTCGACAACCCGGTCGCCAAAGTGCAGCAGTTTCTCGATGTGATGCAGGAGTGCCAGGTGCACCCCGAGTTCGAGTGTTTCGACGTCGGCATCGTGCGTTCGGTCGGCATGTATTTGAAGGCCGGCATGCTAAAGGCAGAGCTGGGGCGGGCCGAATACAACCTGGTGATGGGGGTGGCCTCCGGTATGCCCTGCGATGCTGATTTGCTGGCGCTGATTCCGCGCTGGATGGCCGCCGACAGTGTCTGGCAAAGCACCTTGATCGGCCGGGCTGAGATCTGGCCGGTGCACCAGAAGACTGCTGAGCTGGGCGGCATGCTGCGCAGCGGTCTGGAAGACACTTTCTATCTGCCCAACGGCGACAAGGCGAAAGGCAATGGCGAGCTGATCGCGGCCCTGGCCGAATGCGCCCGCAGGGCAGGGCGCGTGGTGGCCAGTCCGGCCGAGGCGCGGGTGTTGCTGGGATTGCGTGCCAGTGCAGCGGCAAGCCCAGGGTAGGTCGCACGCCAAGGCAAGAAAAAACCCGCGACGCGGGAGCGCGTGCGGGTTTTGATCTGGTGCCTCGGGCCGGAATCGAACCGGCACACCTTTCGGTACTGGATTTTGAGTCCAGCGCGTCTACCAATTCCACCACCGAGGCAGGAAGGAGATGAGGCGCGAATTATGGCACAGTGTGGGGTATGAAATATCCAACGATTGAAGATTCCATCGGAAAAACCCCCCTGGTGCGCTTGCAGCGTATCGGTGCTGAGGAAAACGACAAGCGTGGCAACGTGATTCTGGGCAAGCTCGAAGGCAATAACCCGGCCGGCTCGGTGAAAGACCGGCCCGCTTTGTCGATGATCCGGCGGGCCCAGGAACGGGGCGAAATCAAACCCGGCGACACCTTGATCGAAGCCACCTCCGGCAACACCGGCATTGCGCTGGCGATGGCCGCCGCCATCAAGGGCTACCGCATGATTTTGATCATGCCCGAAGACCTCTCGATCGAGCGCGCCCAGACCATGAAGGCGTTCGGTGCCGAACTGATCCTGACACCCAAGAGCGGCGGCATCGAGTACGCACGCGATCTGGCCGAGCAGATGCAGCGCGACGGCAAGGGGCTGGTGCTGGACCAGTTTGCCAATGCCGACAACCCGCGCATTCACTTCGAGACCACCGGACCGGAAATCTGGGCCGATACCAAGGGGAAGGTCACGCATTTTGTCAGCGCCATGGGCACCACCGGCACTATCACCGGGGTCTCCCAGTTTCTGAAACAGAAGAATCCGGCGATCCAGGTGGTTGGCGTGCAGCCGCTGGAGGGCTCGCGCATCCCCGGCATTCGCAAATGGCCGCAGGAATACCTGCCGAAAATCTACGATCCGTCCCATGTCGACGAGTTGATGTACGTCAGTCAGGAGACGGCCGAAGACATGTGCCGGCGTCTGGCGCGGGAGGAAGGCATTTTTGCCGGCATCTCGGCCGCCGGCGCCTGCTGGGTGGCGCAGGAGATTGCCCAGCGCGAGAGCAACGCCACCATCGTGTTCGTGGTCTGCGACCGCGGCGACCGTTATCTCTCGACCGGCGTTTTTCCGGCCTGATGCACAGCGACAAGGTTTTTCAATGACTCAGCCGTTCCGCTTCTGCCCGCAATGCGCCACGCCGCTGGCCCCCATCACGCAATTCGAGGACGGCGGCGAAAAAGAACGTCTGCGCTGCGCGGCCTGCGGTTACACCCACTGGAACAATCCAACGCCGGTGCTGGCGGCCGTGATCGAGTACCAGGGCAAGGTTCTGCTGGCCCAGAACGCGGCCTGGCCGGGCAAGATGTTTGCCCTGATCACCGGTTTCATGGAGGCCGGCGAAACGCCGCAAGGCGGCATGGCGCGTGAAATCAAGGAGGAAACCAGCCTTGACACCAGCGAGCTGAATTTGATCGGTGTCTATGATTTCCAGCGCATGAACCAGGTCATCATTGCCTATCACGCGCTCTGCCAGGGGGAGGTCAGGCTTTCGCCCGAACTGGTGGATCACCGGCTGTTTGCCCTGGACGAAGTGAGATGCTGGCCGGCCGGCACCGGCCATGCACTGGCCGACTGGTTGCGCTCGCGCGGCCATCAGCCGCAGTTCATGGAATTTCCCAGGCGGGCCTGAGCGCCGGGGCCCTAGAATTCAGCTCATTCCAAGGAAAATTTGATGCAAATCGACCGAGAACTCGACGCCCGTGGCCTGAACTGCCCGCTGCCCATTCTGAAAGCCAAGAAGGCGCTGGCCGACATGCAAAGCGGACAAACCCTGCAGGTGGTCGCCACCGATGCCGGTTCGGTGCGTGACTTCCAGGCCTTTGCCAAGCAGACCGGCAACGAATTGCTGGAGCAGAAGACCGTCGGCAAGGAGTTTTTTCACGTCCTGCGGCGGCGCTAGAAAACGCTTCAGCCCAGGCGTTTCAACTGCTCCCTGAGCTTGGCCAGCGTCGCCTCAAAATCGGCCACCCGCTTGCGCTCCTGCTCGATCACGGCGGCAGGCGCTTTGGCCACAAAAGCCTGATTGCTCAATTTGCCGCCGGCTCGGGCAATTTCGCCTTCCAGACGGCTGGCCTCCTTGCCCAGGCGAAGTTTTTCGGCGGCTACGTCGATTTCCATGTGCAGGCAGATGCGGGCACCGCCCACAACCGCCACCGGCGCTGCCTGCGCCGCGGCGGACCAGGCCGCCTCGTCGTCAAAGACACGTACTTCATTGAGCTTGGCCAGCGCCTGCAAGACCGGCGCCGATTGGTTCAAAAAGTCGGCTTCAGCCGCCTGGCCGGCCATCACGAACAGCGGTAGCCGGGTCGCCGGCGAGACGCTCATCTCGCCGCGCAGATTGCGGCAGGCATCCACCAGCGCTTTGAGTTTTACGACCTGGGCTATGGCCGCTTCGTCGATCCGCTCGGGCTGCGTCTGAGGGTAGGCCGCAATCGACACCGACGCGCCGCCACGACCGGCCACCGGCGCCACTTTTTGCCACAACTCCTCGGTGACGAAGGGAATCACCGGGTGCGCCAGCCGCAGTATGGTTTCCAGCGTGCGAATCAGCGTGCGGCGGGTGGCGCGTTTTTGCGCCTCGTTGCCTTGCTGAATCTGCACCTTGGCGATTTCCAGGTACCAGTCGCAGAACTCGTTCCAGATGAAGTCGTAGATTGTGTTGGCGACGTTGTCGAGACGGTATTCTTCAAAGCCCTGGCTGATATCGGCTTCGACGCGCTGCAACAGCGAGACGATCCAGCGGTCTGCCGCGCTGAAGTCCAGGTAGCCATGGGCGCTGCCGCCGACGGCGCATTCTTCCTGGGTGTGCTCGTTCAAGCCGCAATCCTGGCCTTCGCAGTTCATCAGCACAAAGCGGCTGGCGTTCCACAGCTTGTTGCAGAAATTGCGATAACCCTCGCAGCGTTTGGTATCGAAGTTGATGTTGCGGCCCAGTGACGCCAAAGAGGCGAAGGTGAACCTCAGCGCGTCGGCGCCAAAGGCCGGAATGCCGGCCGGGAATTCTTTCTCGGTGTTCTTGCGCACCTGCGGCGCGGTCTCGGGTTTGCGCAGACCTTCGGAGCGCTTCACCAGCAATTCAGGCAACGCAATGCCGTCGATCAGATCCACCGGGTCCAGCACATTGCCCTCGGACTTGCTCATCTTGTGGCCTTGCGCATCGCGCACCAGACCATGGATGTAGACGTGCTTGAATGGCACCTGGCCGGTGAAGTGCGTGGTCATCATGATCATCCGGGCGACCCAGAAGAAGATGATGTCGTAGCCGGTGACCAGCACGCTGCTGGGTAGGTAGAGGTTGTAGTCGCTCAGCTTGCCCGCTGTTGCCCCGCGCTGAGACAAGGCGGACTCGTTCGCACTCATACTCGCTGCGCTCGCCAAATCGTCGCGTCCGAGCCCGCCTTGCCCCAGCGCTGCGTTGTTGCTTTCGGGCCAGCCCATGGTGCTGAAGGGAACTAGCGCGGAGGAGTACCAGGTGTCCAGCACGTCTTCGTCGCGCTTGAGCGTCTTGCCTGGAGCCTGGGCCTGCGCTTCGGCTTCGTTCCGCGCCACGTAGACCTGGCCGTTTTCGTCGTACCAGGCCGGAATCTGATGGCCCCACCAGAGCTGGCGGCTGATGCACCAGTCCTGGATGTTGTTCATCCACTGGTTGTAGGTATTGACCCAGTTCTCGGGCACGAACTTCACCGCGCCGGATTGGACCGCGTCAATGGCTTTTTGCGCAATGGATCTGCCATCGAAGGCTGGACAATTTTCCGACGGGCCGCCCCTAGGAAAATTAGCCCCCTCGGGGGGCAGCGAGGACACGCCAGTGCCGAGCGTGGGGGCCTTGTTCATGGCGACGAACCACTGGTCGGTCAGCATCGGCTCTATCACCTGGCCAGTGCGCGCGCAGCGCGGCACCATCAGCTTGTGTTTCTTGATCTCCACCAGCAAGCCCAGCGCTTCGAGATCGGCCACCACTTTCTTGCGCGCCACAAAGCGGTCCAGCCCCAGATAGGCTGCGGGTGCCTGGTCGTTGATTTTGGCGTCCAGCGTCAACACGCCGATCAAGGGCAGCTTGTGGCGCTGGCCGACGGCATAGTCATTCTGGTCATGCGCCGGCGTCACCTTCACCACACCGGTGCCGAAGGCCTGGTCGACGTAGTCGTCGGCAATGATGGGGATGGCGCGGTTGCACAGGGGCAGGGTGACCTGCTTGCCGATCAGGTGCCGGTAGCGCTCGTCTTCCGGGTGCACCATCGCCGCCACGTCGCCCAGCATGGTTTCCGGGCGCGTCGTGGCCACCACCAGGCCGGCCGCCATTTCACCGTTCACCAATTGCGGACCGTCGGCAAACGGATAGCGGATGTGCCACAGAAAGCCGTCCTCTTCTTCGCTTTCCACTTCCAGGTCGCTGACCGCGCTTTGCAGCACCGGGTCCCAGTTGACCAAGCGTTTGCCACGGTAGATCAGGCCTTGTTCATAGAGCTGGACAAAAGTCTCGGTCACCGTTTTGGACAGATCTTCGTCCATGGTGAAGTATTCGCGGCTCCAGTCGACGCTGTCGCCCATGCGGCGCATCTGGGTCGTGATGGTGTTGCCGGACTGCTCTTTCCATTCCCACACCTTGGCCACGAAGTTCTTGCGGCCCAGGTCGTGGCGGCTGATTTTTTGTTCCTGCAACTGGCGTTCGACGACGATTTGCGTGGCAATGCCGGCGTGGTCGGTGCCGGGGATCCAGACCGTGTTGGCGCCGCGCATGCGGTGGTGGCGCGTCAGCGAGTCCATGATGGTCTGGTTGAAGGCGTGCCCCATGTGCAGGGTGCCGGTGACGTTGGGCGGCGGTAACTGGATGGAAAAAGACGGCGCGCCCGATTTGGGCTGGCCTGTGCCGCGATAGCCGGCCTGCGCGTAGCCGCGGCGCTCCCATTCGGGTCCCCATTGGGCCTCGATGGCGGCGGGTTCGAAAGATTTGGAAAGGCTGTTGAGGCCCGGTTGTTGTTGTGCTTCGTTCATGTTGCCTTTGATTTTATTCGGGAATAAGATTTTCATAGGCAAAAGCAATTCAAGGCATTGATGCAGTCAATTAGACCGAGCTCGCCTTCCCGGCTAAGCTCTACCCGTCTTTGATCATGATCACATCATGAGGATCAAGGCGAGCGTATTATTTTTTCTTTAACCTCTAGGAGATTTCCATGGCAGCACTCAAAGGCTCGAAGACGGAAGACAACCTGAAAGCCGCCTTCGCGGGCGAGTCGCAGGCGAATCGCCGTTATCTGTATTTCGCGAACAAGGCCGACGTCGAAGGTCAACCGGACGTGGCGGCGCTGTTCCGCTCCACCGCGGAAGGTGAGACCGGCCATGCGCACGGCCATCTGGAATGGCTGGAGACCTGCGGCGACCCGGCCACCGGTTTGCCGTTCGGCGGCACCCGCGACAACCTCAAATCGGCAGTGGCCGGCGAGACCCATGAGTACACCGACATGTACCCCGGCATGGCCAAGACCGCCCGTGACGAAGGTCATGACGAAGTGGCGGACTGGTTCGAGACGCTGGCCAAGGCCGAGCGCTCGCATGCCAACCGCTATGCCAAGGCCTTGGCTGAATTGGCCGATTGATAGCGTGACCGAGTAGTCCGTGTTGGGCGTTGCAAGCAGCGCCCAATGCAGAACACTCAAAAACACATTCTGAAAAGGCCAGACCATGGCACGCGAAGGCAATCTGCAAGCTCCCACCCGCCACCCGATAGACTGGAAGGCTCCCGACTACTACAACGAAGAGGCCACGCTTCTTGAAATGGAGCGCATCTTCGATATCTGCCATGGCTGCCGCCGTTGCGTCAGCCTGTGCGGCTCGTTCCCCACGCTGTTCGATCTGGTGGACGAGAGCAAGAGCGGCGAGGTCGAGGGGGTAGACAAAAAAGACTACGCCCGCGTGGTCGATCAATGTTATCTGTGCGATCTGTGCTACATGACCAAGTGCCCTTACGTGCCACCGCACCAGTTCAATCTGGACTTTCCGCACACCATGCTGCGCGCCAAGGCGATCCGGTTCAAGAAGGGCGAAGTCTCGACGGCCGAGAAATTCCTGGCTTCCACCGATGTACACGGCCAGTTGGCGGGGATCCCTATCGTGGTCCAGGTGGCCAACGCGGTGAATCAGACCAAGCTGGCGCGCAAGGTGCTGGAAAGTGTCGCCGGCGTCGATAAGAACGCCTGGTTGCCGTCGCTGGCGACGAAGAAGTTCCGTTCCGGCACGCCCCAGGCCAAGGCCACGTTGGTGACGCCGGGTGCCAAAACACCCGGCAAGGTCGCCATCTTTGCCACTTGCTACATCAACTACAACGAGCCCGGCATAGGCCTGGACTTGCTGAAGATTCTGGATCACAACGAGGTTCCCTATGTGATCGTGGAAAAAGAAAAATGCTGCGGCATGCCCAAGCTCGAACTCGGTGACCTGGAGTCCGTCAATGCCAGCAAGGAGGTCAATATTCCGGTGCTGGCCCGGTACGCCAGGGAGGGCTACGCGATCCTGGCAGCGGTGCCCAGTTGCGCCCTGATGTTCAAGCAGGAACTGCCCTTGATGTACCCGATTGAGGCCGACGTGCAACTGGTCAAAGAGGCGATGTGGGACCCGTTCGAGTACCTGATGCAGCGCAAGCGCGACGGCCTGCTCAAGACCGAGTTCCCGGTGCCCCTGGGCAATGTGAGCTACCAGATTCCCTGCCACGGCCGGGTGCAGAACATCGGCAAGAAAACCGAGGAGATGCTGAAGATGATTCCCGGCACCAGCCTCAACACGATAGAGCGCTGCTCGGGCCATGCCGGCACCTTCGGCGTGAAGAAAGCGACGCACCAGCAGGCCATGAAAATCGGCAAGCCGGTGTTCAAGGCGATGGCCAGCATGAAGGACGGCGCCAAGCCCGATTTCATCAGCTCCGACTGCCCGCTGGGCGGCCGCCACATTGCGCAGGGTTTTGAGGTCAACGGCCTGGGCGCGCCCCAGTTGCTGCACCCGCTGAGCCTGGTGGCCAAGGCTTATGGATTGAATTAACCTGTCATTGCGGCCCCGGATCAGGTCCGGGGTTTCAGCACCCGCAATCCATGGCGGCGCACCTTGGCGCGCGAGACATGGATCCCGGATCGAGTCCGGGATGACATTTCCTGGAGTAAACGAAATGCAAATAACCCGACCTATCACCCCCGACAGCCTGATGACGCTGGAGGCCTACGCCAAGTGGCGAAAAGTCAACAAGCCCGCCGTCATGGCACAGCGCAAGCTGCGCAGCGTGCGCCTGGGCGAGTACATCAATGTGCAGTTTGAAAGCGAGACCACTGTTCGCTACCAGATCCAGGAGATGCTGCGCATCGAGAAGATCTTCGAGGAAGAGGGCATCCAGCAGGAAATCGAGGCCTATGCGCCGCTGGTGCCGGACGGCGCCAACTGGAAGGCCACCATGCTGCTGGAGTACCCCGACGTCAACCAGCGTCAGCGCGAACTGGCCCGCTTGATCGGGGTCGAGGACCGCATGTTCGTCGAGGTCGAGGGGCACAGCCGCGTCTATGCCATTGCCGACGAAGACCTGGAGCGCGAGAACGACGAAAAGACCTCGGCCGTGCACTTCGTGCGCTTCGAGTTGACGCCGCCCATGTGTGCCGCGGTCAAGGCCGGCGCCGCCGTCATGCTGGGCTGCGATCACAGCAATTACCCGGCGCACACCCAGATTGCGCCCGAGACAATGGCCTCGCTGGCGGGCGACCTCAAATAGCCGGCTGCCTGGCGGTCACGATAATGACGACTTTGCTATTGATGTTTTCATAAGTCTTGACGCGCACCAGAGAGACGCAGTCATGCCGGACTTGATCCGGCATCCATGGATTGCGGGTCAGGCCCGCAATGACAAGGCGGCGTTGATTCTCGTGCGCTGGCGTCGTAAACATCAATAGAAGTCCTTTCCATCTTGTCGAGCCTATTAAACGAGTAATGCCCCCGTGTTGTTTTTGCTGTCCCCCGCCAAATCCCTTGACTTCGATACGCAGGCGCCCGAGCTGCCGCACAGCCAGCCGCTGTTCGCCAAACAAGCCAGCGAATTGATTGGCCTGCTGCGAGAAAAGTCGCCGCAACAGATTGCCGCACTGATGGACTTGAGCGACAAGCTGGCGCTGCTCAACGTGGCGCGTTACCAGGCCTGGCGCCCCAGGGTCACTGCGAAAAACGCCAAGCCGGCGGTGCTGGCTTTCAATGGCGACGTCTATGAGGGGCTGGACGCCAAAAGTCTGCCCGCCGAAGAACTCGGCTGGCTGCAAGAGCATGTCTGCATCCTGAGTGGTTTGTACGGCGTGCTGCGGCCGCTGGACCGGATGCAGCCGTACCGGCTGGAGATGGGCACCGCGCTGGCAAACGCGCAAGGCCATAACCTCTACCAGTTCTGGGGCGCACAGATAGCGGCCTACCTGAACCAGCGTCTGCGGCGCGATATCACGCCGGTGCTGGTCAACCTGGCATCGCAGGAATACTTCAAGGCGGTGGACCTGAAGGCGCTCAAGGCGCCCGTCATCGAATGCGTCTTTCAGGAGTACCGGGGCGGCCAGTACAAAGTCATCAGTTTCAACGCCAAGCGGGCACGCGGCCTGATGGCGCGCTATGCGGCAACACAGCGCGTCGTGACGCCGCAGCAGTTGCAGGCCTTTAGTGCTGAAGGCTACGCTTTCGATGCCTCGGCATCGGGACCGCAACGCTTTGTCTTCCGGCGCAAGCAACCATGAAAATCAGAGCCAACGGGATCGACATCGAAGTCGAGGACAGCGGTCCGGGCGCCATTGGGGAAGAGCGGCCGGCGGTGCTGCTGATCATGGGCCTGGGCATGCAACTGATCGCCTGGCCGGCGCCACTGGTGCAAGCCTTGGTGATGGCCGGCTACCGGGTGATACGGCATGACAACCGCGACGTCGGCTTGAGCCAGCACCTGACGCCGCTGGGCCAGCCCAACCTGCTCTGGCAAGGCCTGAAATTCAAGCTCGGCTTGCCGCCGCGTGCGCCCTACAGTCTGAGCGACATGGCGGCCGATTCGCTGGGCGTGCTGGCTGCCCTGGGCATCCGGCAAGCGCATGTGGTGGGTGCCAGCATGGGCGGCATGATTGCGCAGCGGGTCGCACTGGCGGCGCCGGACCGGGTTCTGAGCCTGACCAGCATCATGAGCAGCAGCGGTGCCAAGGGCTTGCCGCAGGCCCGGCCCGAGGTCATGGCGGCGCTGCTCAGGCGCCCGGCCAGCCACAGTCCGCAGGCGCTGGCGGACCATTACGTCAGGCTGTTCCAGGTGATTGGCAGCCCGGCCCACGCGACGCCCGAGCCGGAACTGCGCGAGCGCATCCTGCAAGGGGTGGCGCGCGGTTATGACCCGGTCGGCACGCAGCGGCAAATGCTGGCCATCATGGCCGACAGCGGCCGAGCCGCGCAGTTGTCGCGCATCGCCGCGCCAACCCTGGTACTGCACGGCAAAGCCGATCCCCTGGTGCCCTTCGCCCACGGCCAGGACACGGCGCGGCGCATCCCCGGCGCCAAACTGGTGGGCATCGAAGGCATGGGCCATGACTTGCCGCCGGGCGCGCTAACGCAGATACTCGACGCGCTGTTGGCGCATTTGAAATACAGCCGCACCAGTTCATGAACCAGCCCGAAAACTCCCCGCTGGGCAAGCCCGCCCCCTACATCGACCAGTACGATGCTTCGCTGCTGTTCCCGATCGCGCGCGCCGGCAAACGCGCCGAGATCGGCATCCTTGGGGCGCCGCCGTTTCTGGGCGCCGACATGTGGAGCGCGTTCGAGCTGAGCTGGCTCAGTTTGCGCGGCAAGCCGCAGGTCGCGCTGGCGCATTTCACGGTGCCCTGCGAAAGCCCCAACATCATCGAGAGCAAGTCCCTCAAGCTCTATCTCAACAGCTTCAACAACACGCAGTTTGCCGACGTCGAGGCGGTCAAAAACCGGCTGCGCGCGGACTTGAGCGAAGCCCTGTGGCGCGGCAGCAGTCCGGCCTCCATCGGGGTCAAGATTCTGCTGCCCGAATGGTTCGACCGGGAGCCTATCCACGAGCTCGACGGCCTGAGCCTGGACCGGCTCGACGTCGAGTGCAACCGCTACACGCCGGCACCGGATCTGCTCAAGGTGATCGCGGACCAGGCGCCGGTGACCGAGGTGCTGGTCAGCAACCTGCTCAAGAGCAATTGCCTGGTGACGGGCCAGCCGGACTGGGGCAGCGTGCAGATCAGCTACAGCGGCGCGGCTATCGAACAAGAGGGTCTGCTGCAATACCTGGTGAGTTTTCGCAACCACAACGAATTTCATGAGCAGTGCGTGGAGCGCATCTTCATGGACATCTGGACCCGCTGCAAGCCGATCAAGCTGGCGGTCTACGCCCGCTACACGCGCCGCGGCGGACTCGATATCAATCCGTTTCGCACCAGCTACCCGCAGGCGCTACCGCCCAACATCCGCACGGCGCGGCAATAGCGCAAACACGGCGGACTCGACTGCGGCGCAGCCCGCTTTTCAGCCCAGCAGACTGGCCGCTTCGCGTGCCGCTACCAGACCCTCGTCGGTCGGAATCACCCACAACTGGACCCGGCTTTCGGGGCGGTGGATGGCCAGCACCTGGTCGCCCGTGGCTTGCAGGTTGAGAGCAGGGTCCAGCGCCACGCCCAGCCAGGCCAGGCGCTCGCAGACCTGGGCCCGCAGCACCGCGTCATGCTCGCCGATGCCGCCGCTGAAGCTCAGCACATCGAGCCCGCCCAGACAGGCCACCAGGGCGCCCGATTCGCGCACGATGCGGTGCGTGAACATGTCGATGGCCTGCTGCGCCGCCACACTGCCGTCGGCGCGCAGGCTGCGCATGTCGGCCGAGATGCCGGAGACGCCCAGCAAGCCGCTTTGCTTGTAGAGCAGGGTTTGCAGCCGGTCGTGGTCCCAGCCCTGCTCCAGCAGGTACAGCAGCACGCCAGCGTCGAGCGCGCCGCAGCGGCTGCCCATCATCAAGCCGTCCAGGGTCGAGAAGCCCATGGTGGTGGCGCAACTGCGCCCCTCCAGCGCCGCGCACAGGCTGGCGCCATTACCCAGGTGAGCCATCAGGACCCGGCCGCCGGCCAGGGTGCTGCGCTGCTGCAGCACACCCATCACGTACTGGTACGACAGGCCATGAAAACCGTAGCGCCGCACACCTTGCTGGGCCAGCCACGGTGGCAGGGCAAAGCGGTAATCGACCTCGGCCAGCGTGGCATGGAAAGCGGTGTCGAAGCAGGCCACCTGCGGCAGCGCCGGAAAGGCTTTTTGGAAGGCCCGGATGCCTTGCAGGTTTTGCGGCTGGTGCAACGGCGCCAGCGAATTGAGCAGTGTCAGCCGCGCCAGCACATCCTCGGTGACGCGCACGCTGGCGCAGAAGTCGACGCCGCCATGGACCACGCGGTGCGCAATCGCTTCGATGGCCGGAATGGCAGGGTCACCGGCCAGGAGTTCGCGCAGACAGCGCAGCGCTTGCGCGAAGCGGTCGCCGTCGGTGGCTGGCAGCGAGCGGCTTTGCCGGCGCGCCGCAAAAGTCCAGTCCAGGCGCGGCGCACCGCCCGGCTCCAGCCCCTCGATGCTGCCGCTCAGCAGGCTGGGCTGGACGACGCCGTCTTGCAGCGGGTGGAGAGAAAATTTGAGCGTGGAGGAGCCCGCATTGACGCTGAGAATGGCCATGAGGTGCTACCAGACCTGGCGTGCGTGATCGCGGCTGTTGTGGTGCGCCGCCAGCAGGGCCAGCAGGGCCGAGGCGACCCGGTTCATGGGGCCGTCGGCGCGGCTGGTCAGCGCAATCGGCACGCGCGCGCCCAGCACCAGGCCGGCACCGCTGGCGCCGGCCAGGTACTCCAGTTGCTTGGCCAGCATGTTGCCCGATTCCAGGTCCGGCACGGCCAGAATGTCGGCGTTGCCGGCGACCAGCGACTTGATGTTCTTGATTTGCGCGGCGTGCGCCGAGATGGCGTTGTCGAAAGCCAGCGGGCCGTCCAGCAGGCCGCCCTTGATCTGGCCGCGCTCGGCCATCTTGCACAGCGCGGCGGCGTCCAGCGTCGACGGGATGTTGGGATTCACGGTTTCCACGGCGGACAGGATGGCGACCTTGGGCGTCTTGACGCCCAGGACGCGGGCAAAGTCGATGGCGTTCTGGATGATGTCGACTTTTTCCGGCAGGGTCGGGCGGATGTTGAGTGCCGCGTCGGTGATCAGCAAAGGCTTGCTGTAGAGCGGGATGTCGAAGCGAAACACATGCGACATACGCCGGCCGGTGCGCAAAGAGCGCTGCGCCAGCACGGCGTGCACCAACTCGTCGGTGTGCAGGCTGCCTTTCATCAGCATCGCCACCTCGCCCTTGACGGCCAGGTCAGCGGCTTTCTCTGCCGCCGCATGGCTGTGCGGCACCGAGATGATCTCGACGCCGGTCAGGTCGATGCCGGACTGCTCGGCCAGATGGCGCAGCCGCACTTCGGGGCCTATCAGCAGCGGCACAATCAAACCGTAGCGCGCCGCGTCCATGGCACCGCTGAGCGAGCCGGCGTCGCAGGGGTGCACCACGGCGCAGCGCAGCGCCGCCAGCCCGCTACCCAGCGCCAGCAATTCCTTGAAACGGGCTTCCGGGTCGAACAACTGGATTTGCGGTGCATGGACCTGCGGCACGCGTACTTTTTCGGTCGGCGCCAGGACGCGGGCCGTGCCGTGCAGCACGCGCTCGCCCTTCTGGTTGAGCACCTGGCAATCGAGCGCCACGCTCTTGTTGCTGTCGTCCTTGCTGACCACGGTGACGGTCACGGTCAAGGTGTCGCCGACGCGAACCGGTCGGGTGAAGTGCAGCGCCTGGTCCAGGTAAATAGTGCCGGGGCCGGGAAACTGCGTGCCCAGCAGCGCCGAAATCAGGGCGCCGCTCCACATGCCGTGGGCGATCACGCCGTGGTACAGGGTGTCGTTGGCGTACTCGGCATCCAGGTGGGCCGGGTTGGTGTCGCCGGAGACGGCGGCGAAGGCCTGGATGTCGTTGAGCGTCAGGGTGCGCAGCAGGCGGGCGCTTTGGCCCACGGTGATTTCGTCGTAAGTGACGTTTTCGACAAGGTCGGAGCTCAGTGGAAAATTCATAATGGCTCAAGTATCTACGGGAAAACCCTTGGTTTTGAGCCGGCCCCGCACTTATTTTTGATGCGGATCACTAATTCATTCAAACGATATCCCGAAAACCGCGCAAGGGCTGTAGCGCGGCAAACTCGGGCGTGCGTTTGCCCTTCATCGCCAGCACCGCTTCCATCACGTTCTTGTTGCTCCAGATGGCGCCTTGCAGCCAGCCCATCTGCTTCAGCGCCTCGTCCACCGAGTGGTCGCGGGCGTAGTGCACGGCCTGCTTGGTACCCCAGATCGCCACCGGGGGTTTGGTCGCAATCTCGGCGGCGCACTGCAGGGCCGCCGCCAGCATCGCCTGCGGCGTCTCGAAGACTTCGTTGACCAGACCGTAAGCCGCAGCCTTCTGGGCACTCAGGCGCCGGCCGGTATAGGCCAGCTCTTTCACCAGGGCCAGCGGAACCAATTTGGGCAGGCGTTGCAGCGTGCCGACGTCCGCCACCATGCCGATGTTGATTTCCTGAATGCAGAAGAAGGCGTCGGCCGTGGCATAGCGCAGGCAGCAGGCCGTCACCATGTCGACGGCGCCGCCGATACAGCCGCCCTGGATGGCGGCAATCACCGGTATGCGCAGCGTCTCCAGCTTGCTGAAAGTGGCCTGCATATCGGTCAGCAGGTCAAACATGGCGGCGCGGCCTTCCGGGCTCTGGTCGTCCATGGTGATGGCGCCGGCAAAAGTCTCCAGCGCCATGCCGGCGCTGAAGTGCTTGCCCGTGCTGCTGATGAGCAGGACGCGGGCTTGCGCGTCCTTGTGCAGCGCGCTCAGTACCTCGTCAAGCTCGCGCCAGAAGGTCGGGCCCATGGTGTTCAAGGCGTCGGGCTGGTTCAGCACCAGGTGGGCGATGTGGTTTTCAGTGGTCAGGGAAAAACAATGCATGGTGGGGGTCTCCTGTGGAGTACCGATTATTGCCTTGGTGCGCTCCGGCCTTGGGTGCCTGGGTGGGATGGGTGGCCTGAGCAAACCCAATGGACATAGGCAGGGCCACTAAATATTCTGAATGAACCGGGCTTGACTCAGACCTTTTTGGATGGCGAACAAGTTAAGCTCAGCAGTGCCTGCCACCTCGGCAAACTCAATGCGCGGCAACTGGCGCATGACATTTACGTTTGAAGGCACGGATGCCGTGCTGGTGGACTATCAGGACTATCACCAGGAGATTCAAGAATGGCACGCATGTTTAACCCTCTGCATCCCGGCTTGATGCTGCGTGACGATGTGTTGCCAGCGCTGGGGCTGAGTGTCACCGAAGCCGCGCAACAGTTGGGAGTGTCCCGCGTCGCGCTGTCCCGCGTGCTCAATGGCCGTGCGGCTATTTCGCCCGAAATGGCCTTGCGTATCGAGGCCTGGCTGGGCCTGGCGCGTGGTGGTGAAGCACGTCTATGGCTGGCAGAACAAAGCGCTTATGACGTGTGGCAAGCGGTACAGAAATTCAAGGCCCAGCCGATGCACGTTCAACCCGCACCCGCGGCAGCTTGAACCGCTTGCCGGGCGCCTGAACATGGCGGCCCTTGGTCGTCGGTACGTGGACCTGCGAGCAGCCGTGGACATCTTCACGGGGTACTGCGGCAACGCAGCGGGGAGCCTCTCGCAAATATCCCCCATTTGGGGGATATGCAAGAGTTCAGTGCGCAATGAAAATCGCTCATTGCATGTTCGCGAACCCCACGCAACTGTGTCTGTGACTTGCACGATCCCGATATTGCGCATCGGGATGGCTGGGGATGAATCAATTTCGACCGTCGTACGCCTTGAACAGGAGAACCATAATGAACGCTTTGCCCGCTGCATCGACGGGAAGTAGGATTAAAGGGCTTTGGTTCGTGTTCTCGCTTGGGAAGAACACGATCAGGGGCTGGAGTTCCATTCTGTCCGGTTTGGAGCGCATCTACGTTGACAATGCGCTCGTGTCAGAGCGCAGAAGCTGGGCAAAATCGAGCAAACATACCTTCGCTGTAGCCGGCGAGGAATACGCTGTGGCATTCCGGACCATAAGCATCTTAGAGGGACACATCGAGTGCAGCCTCTTAAAAGACGGTCAAGCGAAGCAGACGTATCTGGCAAAGTACCTCCCCCGCAAGCCGATTTCAATTGTCCATTTGCTGCTTGGCTTGGCCGCTGGTTTTGGTGTTGGTTTTCTTACAGGCCATTTTCAGCGGTCGCTGTGGACAATTCTTGGTTTTGTTTTCTTGGTGCACTTGGTGCGGGAGAGGACGCGAGAGACGCGTAGCTTTTCAATTGAAGAGATCAAGCCGGCCTGAAGATGCGATCCAGCGTACCTGCTTGCCCCAGACACGCTGAAGGGCATCAATTCAATGACGTGCGATACAGCATGGGTGGCGTTGTCGCTCGACAAATGATTGCCCAAGGTTTCCCCCTAACAAAGCTTGCAATTGTCTGCACGCCGCCTGCGAACCGCCAGTGCCTAAATCGGCGCAGAATCAACAGTAACACATGTGTTACTGTTGCGCATGGCGATCAAAGTCGAAGAGTACCTGCGTGAGGATGCTTCAAACCGACAAGAGGTAAAACCAATGGCACTGACTAGAAACTTCAAAGAAACCGTCATTCAACGCGTGCAGAGTGATTCAAATTTTGCGCAGGCACTGCTGGATGAGGCAGCCACTCTGTTTCTCAACGGTGAGCCTGAGACCGCCCGACTCATATTGCGTGATCTCGTTAACGCCACGATCGGCTTTGAGCAACTCGCAATGCTTACCGCAAAACCGAGCAAGAGTTTGCACCGGATGTTGTCACCCACTGGAAATCCCAGTATGGCCAATCTGGCTGCCATCTTTCGTGCAGTGCGCGAGAGGCTGCAAGTTAGCCTTCAGGCCCACTCGGTAGCAGCTTGAGATCGGTTGCAAAGCCACCCGCAACCCCACCGTGCTCACCGATTCCATGTGCCATGCGAAGCAGTGGTAGCACGCGTCCGCATTCGCAGGAACGGGGAGCAAGTTTTCGCTCGACCTCGAATGCCTGCTTTAGATAGTCCGCCATGAGTTCCGGCATCCGCAGCGCAGCGCTCTCCGAATATGCCGACGTGGCGCGCGCCTTGGGGCTCGATCCGGTGGCCATGCTGCGGGCCGCCAAACTGCCGGTGGAGAGCCTGACCGAGCGCGACCTGATGCTGCCGACGGAACGCGTCTGCGCACTGCTGGAGGCATCGGCGCAGCGCAGCCAGTGCGCCACTTTTGGCCTGGCCCTGGCGCAACACCGGCGCCTGTCGCACCTGGGCGAATTGGGCTTGCTGCTGCGCGACCTGCCGACCGTGCGCGACGTCATGCAGGCGGTGTCGGAGTTCATCCGTTTCCACAACGAGTCGCTGGTTTATGCGCTGGAGCAGGAAGGCGACTCGGCCCAGATCCTGATGGAGAACCGCGTGCCGCCGGGCACCGCGTCGCGCCAATTCTGCGAGTTTGTGCTGGGTTCGACGTTTCGGATTTTCCTCGGCCAGTTCGCCGATGCCGGGGGCAAGCTGCGCGTCTGTTTCAGGCATGAGGCGCCAGCCGACCCGCTGGTGTATTTGCAGTTCTTTGGTCACTGGCCCCTGTTCGGCCATGCATTCAACGGCTTTGTCTGCCCGCTGTCGCTGCTGGACCAGCGCAACCCGACGGCCGACCCCGAGTTCTCGCTACGCACCCGCAGCCTGGTCGAAGCCAGGATGGGCTCCGTCGGCGTGCGTCGTTCCGACGAGGTGCGGCGCGTGATCATGCAACTGCTGCCCAGTGGCCGCTGCGATGCCGAGCACATTGCCGCCAGCCTGGGCGTTGACCGGCGGACGGTGCACCGCCAGCTGGCGCGCGAGGGCCAGACCGTCTCCAACCTGATCGAGGAAGTCCGTGGCGAGCTGAGCCTGCGCTACGTTTTGCAGTCCAGCGTCCCGATCAGCGACCTGGCGCCGCTGTTCGGTTTTCATTCCACCAGCGCCCTGGTCAACTGGTACCGGCGGCGCCATGGTCTACCGCCGGCGCAGCACCGGCGGCAACAGGCCGACGCCAACGCCGGTCCATCGCCCGATCCGGACTGAAGTCACGGTCACCGCGCGCCGTCGCCCTGCGATAAGGGGCTAGGGGTTTCCCCGCGCCTGTCCCCAATGCGCAATGGGATGTCCCCCGGTGAAAAACACGCGCCACCGGCGCGCCGGATCATTCGGCTGAGCTGGGCCGGGATGGCCTGGCCACCCTGAACACCGGAGATGCCATGAATATCAACCTGGAACTGAAAGACCCCGAGTGGGGCAAGCGCGCGGTAGCGACCCTGCGCACCATTGCCGCCGACTACAAGGACGAGATCGACGATTGCCTGAAAACCGGCAACCTGCCACTGAAGTCCTTCCGCGAGCTGGGCAAGCAGGGCTTGATCGGTGTCGTGACGCCCCCGGAGTTCGGCGGCTACGGCGGCAGCGCGCCGGAATACTGCCTGGTCACCGAAACCATCGCGCGCTACGGGCTGCCCTCCACGCAGGCCCAGGTGCAGGGGCAGATCTGGCTGCTGATCTGGGGCACGCCGGAACAAAAAGCCCACTACCTGCCCGGCATGTCCGACGGCAGCATCATCTTCTCGGAGGCGATCTCGGAACCCGGTGCCGGCTCCTCGCTGAAGACCCTCCAGACCACGGCCCGGCGCGCTGGCGACGACTGGGTCATCAGCGGCAAGAAGATCCACATCAACGGCGGCGCCTGTAGCGACGTCACGGTGGTTTTCGCCATGGCCGAGCAAGGCATGACGGCTTTTCTGGTGGACACCAAATTGCCCGGTTTCAGAGCCGTGGTGACCGATCCGCTGGGCTATCGGCTGGCGCTCACCGCCGACCTGTATTTCGACGAGGTGCGGGTCCCCAACAGCGCCGTGCTGGGCACGCCGGGCCAGGCCATGGCGACCTTTTTGACGACTTTCAACGTCAGCCGGCTGGGCAATGCCTCGGAGCTCATCGGGCTGGCGCGCCGGGCGCTGTCGGACGCCATCCGCTACGCCAAGGAAAGGGTGGTGGGCGACAGCAAGGTGACCGATTTCCAGGGCATCCAGTGGACCATCGCCGACTGCTACAGCCAGTTGTACGGCGCCTGCGTGGTGCGCGACCACGCCGCCAATCTGGTCAAGCGCGGGCAAGGCCATGCGCTGGAGTCCAGCATCGCCAAGAAGCTGGCGATTGACGCCGCCGAGAAATGCCTCAACGAAGTGTTTGCGCTGGTCGGCGGCCATGGGCTGTACTGGGATCAGCCTTATGGGCAGATCCTGCTCGACGTCAAGACCTTGCGGGTGGCCGGCGGCTCGCTGGAAATCATGCGCAACTTCATCGCGCGCCAGATCCTGAAAGACGAACAACAAAGAGGTTTGCTATGAGCAATCTGGGCACCTTGATCGTCACCGCGGCGAAGTCGCAGCCGCAAGCGCTGTTCGGCACGGTGGAGGCGGCCCAGCCGCTGGCCGATGCCGTGGCCGACGCCGCGCAACTGGCCCTGCACCTGCGCGACCTGGGCCTGGGACGCGGTGCGCGCGTGGCCTTGATCGGGCGCAGCGGCAGCGACTACATGCTGACTTGGCTGGCGGCGCAACTGGCCGGGGTGGAACTGGCCTTGATCAACCCGGAATACCCCGACGAGCTGGTGCTGGCGATGCTGCAGGACCTGCAACCGGCGGCGCTGGCCTGGCTGGACCGCGCCGGGATTGCCATGGCCGGCAGCGAGCGCCGGCAGCTCGACCTGCGGACCTGGTGGGATGCTTACCGGGCGCGTACCGACCGGGCCGCCGCTGCAGCGCTAGCCACGCTGGACGGCCTGGCCTGCGCGCCGTCCGACATCGCCAGCTTTATCCACACCTCGGGTACCACCGGGCGCCCCAAGTTCTGCGCCCTGAGCCACGAGTACCTGCTGCGCCTGGGCCGCTTCTTTGCCGACAGCCTGGTCCTGGGGCCCAACGACCGCGTCTTCGCGCCGCTGCCGATGTTCCACATCAACCCGCTGGGCTACGGGCTGATCGGCAGCTTGACGGCGCGCGCCAGCGTGCTGGGCACGCGGCAGTTCTCGGCCTCCAAATTCTGGCCGACGGTCAAGGAGCACGGCATCACGGCGCTGGTGCTGCATGCGGCGCCGTCCATCATCCTGGCCACCACCACCACCCACGCCGACGCGCAGGGGCATGGCGTGCGCGTCGCCTTCGGCGTTGAATCCACCTTGTGCGGCCTGTTCGACATTCCGGTCGGTGTCGGCGGCTATGGTTCCACCGAGTCGGCCGGTCTGTGCCACGCCTGGCACTTTCGCGCCAGGGACCCGCAAATGGCCAGCGAGGGCATCAGCAACTATGCCGGCCGTGCGCGCTACGACGTTGCCTGGAAGGTCGCTGAAGACGGCGAAATCCTGACCCGCGACAAGCTTGGCCAGGCCATTTTTTCGGGTTATATGAGAGACGGGAAAGTGGTCCCGGCACTGGACCCGGACGGCTGGTTCCACACCGGCGACAAGGGTCGCATCGACGGCTACGGCAACCTGGTGTTTCTGGAGCGCATGAACGAGGCGATCCGCGTCAAGGGCGAGTACGTGCCCATCGATTTCGTCGAGACCGCGCTGACGCGCTGCGCCTCGCTGGGTCAGTTCGCGCTGTGGCGCAAGGACTCCGCGACGACCGGCCATGAAGTGGTGATCTACACCGAGTCGGGCACGGTCAACCTGGACGAAGTGCGCGCCGCGATAGAACCTTTGCCGCGCTTCATGCGGCCGCTGCGCGTGATCCGGGTGGCGCGCCTGCCGCGCACCGGGGGCGGCAAGGTGCAGCGGGCGCAACTGGGTGCGGCCCCCGAGTTGGAGAGCACCCTGCTCTGAGCGCAGCAGCGTGCCCAAGGAGACCCTGTCTTGAATTCCTCCACTGCCGTTAGCGTGTCTGCCGTGTCGCCGCCGCGCCTGTTGCTGATCCTGTTTCTGGCGACGTTCCTGAACTACTACGACCGCGCCCTGCCGGCCGTCCTGATGGAGCCGATACGCGTCGAATTCGGGCTCAGCGACACCTGGCTGGGCCTGATCAACGCGGCCTTTACCGTGACCTATGCACTGTTCGGCATCCTGCTGGGGCGTCTGGCCGACACCGGTGTGCGCAAGAGGGTGATCGGCTATGGTTTGATTGCCTGGAGTGCCGCCACCGCGCTGAGCGGCTCGGCCGCCGGTCTGGGCGGCTTTCTGCTGGCCCGCGTCGGCGTCGGTATCGGCGAGGCCAGCTGCGCCCCCACCGCACAGTCGATGATTGCCGACCTGTACCCGGCGCAGCGGCGCTCCCGCGCCATCGGCCTGGTCATGCTGGGCTTGCCGCTGGGTCTGGTGGCGGCGTTTTTGAGCGGCGGCGCCATCGCCACTGCTTTGAGCTCCTGGCGCGCGGTGTTCTGGCTGGCTGCTGTCCCCGGTGCCCTGCTGGGCTGCGTCATGCTGCTGCTGCCGGAGCCGCCACGCCAAGCGCAGCAGGAGGACGCCCTGGCCGGTGGCATGGGAACGGCGCTGCGCCAGGTCTGGGCCGTGCCCTCCATGCGCTGGCTGACGCTGGGGGCCATAGGCTTCGGTTTGGCCGGCTATGTCGGCACCGGCTTCATGGTGGCCTTGCTACAGCGTCATTTCCAATTGCCGCTGGTGCAGGCCGGCGTTATTTCGGGCGCCATCATCGGCGGCAGCGGGCTGGTCGCCATGGTCGGTGGCGGCTGGCTGGCGGACGCGCTACAGCAGCGCTGGAAGACCGGCCGCCTGAATCTGGCCACGCTGGCGTCGGGCGCCGGTGCCTTGCTGACGCTAATTGCGCTGCGTCTGCCAACGACCCGGGTCGGCTGGTTTGTTGCCTTGTTCGCCGTCGGCTGGCTGGCCACCTACCTGTTCACGGTCTGCGGTTATCCGGCGCTGCAGGAAGTGGTGGCCTCGCGCCAGCGCGCCATTGCCATGGCGGTCAATCTGTGCATCGGCAATGTCGTCGGCGGCGGTTGCGGTGTGGTGCTGGTGGGAGCCCTGTCGGACCGCTTTGCGCTGGCGTCGGCGCAGGCGGCCGGCCAGGCGCTGGACGACTTGCACCGCGGTGCCGGCCTGGCCAGCGCCATGTTGCTGATTCCCGTGGCAATGGCCATCATGGCACTGGCCACCTGGCGCGCGGCGCATCATTTTGTGGCCGACCAGCAGCGCGTTCAGCCAACGCTCAGCGTGGTCGACAGAGCCGCTTCCCGATAACTCCTTCGCAACCGAAAGACACCATGGATATCCCTTCCTTGCCCAACGTGAGCATTGCGCTGGCCCAGCATGTGGCGACGCTGGAGATCAATGCCGGCAGCTTCAATTTCCTGTCGCTGGAAGTCATGACGCAGTTGGCCGACGCCTGGGCCTGGTGCGACGGCGAGCCGGATTGCCGCGCCATCGTGCTGTGTTCCGCCGGTCACGTGTTCTGCGGCGGCGTCGATTTCAGGAGCCTGGCCGGTGCCGGTCAAGAACGCTCGCCGCAGCAGCTGTACCGCCTGGCCTTGCGCCTGGTGCAGGGGCGCAAGCCCTGCATTGCCGCAGTGCAAGGGGCGGCGGTGGGCGCCGGCCTGGGCCTGGCGATGTTGGCCGACCAGCGCGTGGCAGGCCCCAAGGCCAAGTTCAATGCCAGCTTCGCGCAGTTGGGTTTTCATGCCGGCTTCGGCCTGAGCGCCACCTTGCCGCACACCATCGGTTTGCAGGCGGCCAGCCGGATGCTGCTGATGGGCCAGCCGGTGGGCGCCGAGGAGGCGCTGCGGCTGGGGCTGGCGGACGCGGCGACCGACAATCAAGCGGCGCTGCGCGAGCTGGCCCTGGCCCGGGCCGGTGTCATCGCCGGCAATGCCCCGATCGCGGTGCAGGACATGCGCCAGACCTTGCGTGCTACGCTGATGAAAGACTTCGAGCTCGCCATCGAGCACGAGCTGGCGCTGCAACTCTCCCACATGCAGACCCGTGATTTCATCGAAGGCGTCAGCGCGCTGCTGGCCAAACGCGCGCCACGTTTTGTCGGCGCCTGAACAGCATGGAAAATATTTTTGACTACGTGGTCGTTGGTGGCGGCTCGGCCGGCTGTGTCATGGCCAGTCGCCTGAGCGAGGATCCGGACGTCACGGTGTGCCTGCTGGAAGCCGGCGCACCGGACCGCAGCCTGCTGATCCATATGCCGGCCGGCTATCCCGCCATGGTGCCGTCCAAGATCAACAACTGGGCCTTCGAGACCGTGCCGCAGGCCGGCCTGAACGGGCGCTGTGGTTACCAGCCGCGCGGCAAAACGCTGGGCGGCTCCAGCTCCATCAACGCCATGCTGTACGTCTGCGGCAACCGCTGGGACTACGACCACTGGGCCGCGCTGGGCAACCCGGGCTGGTCTTACGCCGACGTGCTGCCGTATTTCCGCAAGGCTGAAAACAACGAGGATTTTCACGACGCCTACCATGGCCAGGGCGGGCCGCTGAATGTGACACTGGTGCGCGAGCCCAGTCCGCTCAACGCCTTGTTTCTGCAATCGGCGCAGGCGGCGGGCATTCCCGTCATCGAGGACTACAACGGCGCGCAGCAGTTTGGCGCCTACATGTTCCAGGTGACGCAGAAGAGCGGCGAACGCTGCAGCGCCGCCAAGGGCTACCTGACGCCGCATCGGGGCCGACCCAACCTCACGGTGCTGACCGGCGTGCTGAGCGAGCGCCTGCTGTTCGAGGGGCGGCGCGCCATCGGCGTCAAGGCGCGCGCCGGCGGAGCGCCGCTGGAACTCCGGGCGCGCCATGAAGTGATCCTGTGCGCCGGCGCCTTCGGCTCGCCGCAACTGCTGGCCTTGTCGGGCATCGGGCCGGGCGCCCATTTGCAGAGCCTGGGTATCGCGACGCTGCACGACCTGCCGGGGGTTGGCGAGAACCTGCAGGACCACATCGACTACGTCTACTCGTACCGCTGCGCCAGCAACAACGCCACCTATGGCCTGTCGCTGCCCGGCGCACTGCGCATCGCCAAGGGCTTGTGGCAATGGAAGCGCCGGCGCAGCGGTCCGCTGACGACGCCCTACGCCGAGTCCGGCGCCTTCTTGCGCAGCAGCGCCGAGGTCGATGTGCCCGATCTGCAAATGGTCTTCATCGTCGCACTGGAGGACGACCATGCGCGCAAGATGCACCTGGGCCATGGCATCAGCAGCCGTGTCGCCCTGCTGCGGCCCAGCAGCCGCGGCACGCTGCGGCTGGCCTCGCCCGATCCGGCCGCGGCACCGCTGATCGATCCGCGTTTCTTCAGCGCGCCGGAGGATATTGCGGTCTTGACGCGCGGGGTGAAACAGATGTTTCGGGTGCTGGAGGGCGCGCCGCTGGCGGCCGTCCGCGGCCAGGCGCTGTACCCGGTCGATGCCAGTGATGAGCAGGCGCTGGAACAAAGCATACGCACCTTTTCCGACACCCAATACCACCCGGTGGGCACCTGCAAGATGGGCCGCGACGCACTGGCCGTGGTCGATGACAGATTGCGCGTGCACGGAATCGCCGGTTTGCGCGTGGTGGATGCCTCCGTCATGCCCACCATCGTCGGCGGCAACACCAACGCGCCGACCATCATGATTGCCGAGAAAGCGGCCGCCATGGTTCGCGCCGATGCCCGCGCCACCGGCGGCTAAGCGGCCGCGCGCAAGGGCCACCTTCACCCACCGAATCACAAACAGGAGACCAGCATGGGACAGGTAGTCGTCATTACAGGTGTCGCCGATGGCATGGGCAAGGAGGCGGCCAGGCTGCTGGCCGCGGCCGGCGACAGCATCGTCGGCTTCGACATCGATCAGGCCGGCATAGCCGCCTTGCAAATCGAACTCGATGAGATCTCGGGAGCGTCCGGACAAAGCCACTATCTGGTGGCCTTGAACATCACCGACCGCCCCGGCATCCTGCGCTTCCGGGACGAGGTACTGGCCAGGTACGCGCGGGTCGATACGGTACTCTCCAACGTCGGCATCGGGTTTTTTAGCCCGTTCGAGGAGGCCGATCTGGAGGCGGCCCAGAAGTGCCTCGAAATCAATGTGATCGGCACCGCGGCCATCTTTCAGGCCTTCATTCCGGCCATGCGTCGCCAGGGCGCCGGCAAGTTGATTGCGATGTCTTCCCTGGTGGGCCAGGTTCCCTTTCCCTTCGAATCGATCTACGCCGCCAGCAAGTTCGCGGTCGAAGGCATGGTGATGTCGATGCGTTATGAGCTTGCGCCGTTCGGCATTCGGGTCGCCCTGATCCAGCCGGCCCAAGTCTCGACCACTTTTGCCGCCAAGATCCACCAACTGCCGCCCCAGGGTTCGCCTTACCGGGAGCGGGCTGCGCGCTTCATCGCGCGCGACGACCAACTGATCAAGTCGGCACCGACGCCACTGCAAGCGGGCCGCAAAATCGCCGCCATCGTTCATCAGGAGCGACCGGCCTATTACCAGCAGCTCGACTTCATGAGCAGCTTCTTCTTGTTGCTCAACCGCTTTCTGCCGCTGTGGCTGCGCGACGCCATTCTGTTGAACCACATGGATATCAAATAGTGGCGCCTGGTTGCGGTCGGCACTGAAGACGGGAGAGCTTATGACTTACACGGGTATCACGCTGGTGACCGGGGCGAGCGGATTTGTCGGCCGTTGTCTGGTGCAACATCTGGCTTCCCTGGGCGTGCCGGTGCGGGCGACGGACCGAACGCGTCCTGAGAGCGCCTTTGGGCGTCAGCCCGGCGTCGAATTCATCGCCGCCGACCTGACCCGGCCCGACTCCCTGGCGCCCCTGTTTGCCGGGCCGGTGGACCGGGTTTTTCATTTGGGTGCCATCTGCAATTTCTCCACGCCTTTAGCCAAGCTCCATCCGGTCAATGTGCTGGGGGTGGAACGCATCACCCGACTGGCCCTCGATGCCGGCGTCAAGCGTTTCATCCAGGTAGGCTCCACCAGTGTCTACGGGCCTTATCCGGGGACGCCTTTGCGCGAAGACATGCCGCGCCGGCCGCAGGAGGACTACGGCACCAGCAAGCGCGACGGCGAGGATGTGGTCTGGAAGCGTATCGCCCAAGGGCTGCCGGCGCTCATTGCCCGGCCTTGCACGGTCTACGGCCCCGGCTGCACCGACGGTGCCGGCAAGGCCTTCTCGCGGGCGACCTCGATTGCCGCCATTCCGGGGCATGGCCGCCAGCGCCTGTCCAACATCCGGGTCGAGGACGTGGCGGCGGCGCTGGAATACCTCTCGCAACGTGATGATGCGGTGGGCCAAGCCTACAACCTGGCCGATGATTCCAGTCCGACGCTGCAACAGGCATTGACGATGGCGGCGCAGACTTTTGGCACCACCGTGCCCAAGCGCCATCTTCCCCTGTGGCTGCTCAAGCCGGTGGCCCGCGTCGATGGCCTGATCGCGGCCCGCCAAGGCCGCATCCCGGAGCTGGAATACGACGCCATCCGCTATCTTTACGACCATTACATCGTCGACAACAGCAAACTCAAGGCCACCGGCTATCGCTTGCGCTATCCCGATTTCCGGGCCTCCATGGCGCAAATGAAAGACCACCCTTCGGTCAGTCAAAGCTAAGCCGATCCTGCGTCCCAGACCTCGCGCAGCAAACGCAGAAAGTTGCCGCCCATGATTTTTTCGATACGCGAGCTGCTGTGCCCACGTTGTTGCAATAGTTCCGCCAGCCTCTGGAATTGTGTCGGGCCGCACAGGTCGGGTAGAAACAGCGCCACCGCTTCCCTCTCGCCGGCAGCGCCGACGCCGGCCTGTTTGCGTTGCGCCACATCCTGGCCCAGAAAGTGCAGGTAGTTGGCCAGATCGTCCACCGTGGTGACGTGGCCGTCGCTGCCGATGCCGACGTGGTCCTCGCCGCAGATCTTGATCGCGTGCTCAAGGTGGCGTAGCAGGTCGACGGCCATCGGCTGGCCTTGCTGGCGCAGAAACGGCATGCCGTAGAGGCCCAGGACGCCGCCTTTGGCGGCAAGTTGCCGCAGCACGGCATCGCTGGTGTTGCGCGGCAAGTCGGCCAGCGCCCGGCAGCCGGAGTGGCTGATGGCAACCGGCCGGGTCGCAACGCGCAGAACGTCGAGGCCGGTCTTCTCCGAGCCGTGGCTCAGATCCACCAGCACGCGCTGCACCTGCATCTGCGCCAGTACTTCATGGCCAAAGCGGCTGAGTCCCTGGTCGTGCGCCACCATGCAGCCATCGCCCACCCGATTGCGTCCGTTGTAGCTGAGTTGCATGACGCGCACGCCCAGTGCGGCATAGTGGGCCACGGACTGCGCGTCGTCGCCCAGCATCTCGCTGTTGTGGAAGCCATAGATCACGCCGACGCGCTCGCTGGCCTGCGCTGCCAGGATATCGCCCGCCGAGTGCACCTTCAGCAAGGCGTCGCTGTGTTCCGCGATGAAGGCGTCCCAGGCGCGGATGTCGTCCGCCGTCGTGCAGCGTGGGTCGGCGGACCCCAGCACGTGACCAATTGTCAAGTTCACTGCCGTAAGCCCCGATTGCCTGGCATCGGCCAGGGCCCTGGCGTCGACGCGGGCGCCGATACCGCTGCCGATCCGATCCAGCGTGCCGGCCCTGGCTGCCTCCAGCGCGACATTGGGGTTGGACAGCAGCCCTTGCAGGTTGATGACGGGGTAGGGCATCACGCTCATCGCGCTTCCTTGCTGGTTAGGGAAATTTGCCATTCTAGGAAGGTCGAGGTGGACCCGGCCGGGGCAGGTCGGTACATGATGTCCAATCGTCGGCGTTTGATGCCTGTCAATGCCGCTACGCCAGTCGCGGCTAAGCTGTAGCCTGGTCGGTGTCTCAGCAGAAGGGCTTGCGCCGTGGCCGTGCTGCGACACCGGCGGACTGACGTCAAGGGTCAAGCGTGCCCGGGCGGAACAGAGTCCACCCTCCTTCATCGGCGCGGCGTGCGAAAGGCGATGGCATTGAATTTCCCATCGGTCATGCAGACCCAGGTCCTGATCATCGGCGGCGGCGTCACCGGCACGGCGCTGGCGCGCGACCTGGCCTTGCGCGGCGTCGAATGCATGCTGGTCGAGCAGGACGACCTCAACGCCGGCGCCTCGGGGCGCAATCACGGCCTGCTGCACAGCGGCGCGCGCTATGTCGCCGGCGATTCGGCGGCGGCGATGGAGTGCCGCGCCGAGGGCGCCATTCTCAAGCGCGTGGCGGCCCAGACGATCCAGGATACCGGCGGCTATTTCGTCGCCGTGCAAGGGGACGACGAACGCTACATCGCCGACTTCCCGTCGCACTGCGCACGCTCGGGCATCACGGCGCGCGCGGTGGATGTCGCCGCGGCACGGGCCCAGGAGCCGGCGCTCTCAGAACGCACGATCGCCGTGTTCGAGGTGCCCGATGCCGCCATCGACCCGTTCCGGCTCTCGCTGGAGAGCATGGCACAAGCGCGCAGCCTGGGCGCCCGGCTGCTGCGGCGCACTCGCGTGGTGGGCTTCGAGCGCGAGGGGCGACGCATTCGCGCGGTGCGCCTTCAGCCCCGGGCCGGGGGGCCGGAGCTGCGGATCGAAGCCGCGCAGGTGGTCAATGCGGCGGGTGCCTGGGCGCGGGAAGTGGCGCTGCTGGCTGGCGCGGCTATCGCCATGACTTATTCCAAGGGAACGCTGCTGGTCACGCACACACGCCTGGCCAGTCGCGTGCTCAACCGCCTGCGCCGGCCCGGCAACGGCGACATCCTGATGCCCGGCGGCACGGTCTCCATCATCGGCACCACGTCGACGCGGGTCGACTCACTGGAAGACGTTCGCCCCACGACCGCCGAGGCCGACCTGATCATCGATGAGGCCGCTCCGATGCTGCCGGCGCTGGCGACGACGCGCTTCATTCGCGCTTACGCTGGCGTGCGTCCGCTGCTGGGCGCCGCGGATGCGGCGGACAGCCGGGCGGTGTCGCGCGGCTTCGCCTTGTTCGACCACCAGGAGCACGGTCTGGACAACTTCGCCACCCTCACCGGCGGCAAGCTCACCACCTGCCGGCTGATGGCCGAACGCGCCGCCGATCTGGTCTGCCGGCGCCTGGGCGTAACAAGCCCTTGCGTCACCGCCACCACGCTGTTGCCGCAGGCGGCGGAATGTGCCTGGACCGCGCCCGGGCATTCGGCGCGCGAGTGGATGGCTTCCCGCAGGCCGAATGAGGCGCTGCTGTGTGAATGCGAAATGGTGCCGGCCAGTGCCGTCGATGCCATCCACGCCGCCTTGCGTGCGGCCGGCGACAGCCCGACACTGACCGACATAGGTTTGCGCAGCCGCGTCGGCAAGGGCGCCTGCCAGGGCGGCTTCTGCACCGTGCGCATGGCGGCCCACCTGTATCAAAAAGGCGATTTTCAGGCGCGCCGTGGCCTGGCCGAGATGCTTGACTTCGTCGCTGAACGCTGGCGCGGCCAGCAGGCCGTCCTCTGGGGCGAGCAGCTGGCCCAGGCCGAGTTGGCGGAGGCGCTGCATTGCGGCCTGTTCGGCGAAGAGTTGCGTGAGGAAACACCGTGAGCGACGGAGCGGTCAAGCGCTACGACGTCGCCGTCATCGGCGCCGGCATGGCGGGCATGGCGGCGGCCCTGTTTGCCGCACAGCGGGGCCTCTCCTGCATCCAGGTCGGCAGCGGCGGCGGCATTCTGTTCGCCAGCGGGTTGCTGGATCTGCTGGCGGTCCACCCGGTCGTGGAGCGGCGCCTGTGGCAATCGCCTTACGCCGCCTTGGCAGCCCTGGCGCGCGAGCAACCCGAGCATCCTCTGGCGCGGGTAGCTCCGGTCGCTATCCGCGCCGCCTTCGAGCGCTTTGTCGCGGCCCTGGCCGGCGCCGGGATGGCTTACGCCCCGCTGGGGGAGCGCAACAGCCAGTTGCTGACATCGATAGGGACGGTCAAGACCACCTTGGGCGTGCCGCTGACCATGGTTGCCGGTGTAGCCGCGCTGGAGCGGCGGCCAGCCTGCCTGCTGGTGGATTTCCGCGGCCTGCGCGAGTTCAGCGCGCGACAGATTGCAGAGACGCTGGCCCAGCGCTGGCCGGATCTGCGGCACCAGCGGATCGACTTTCCGGGCTTCGAAGCCGTGCCGGAGGTCTACGCCGTGCATCTGGCACAGGCCCTGGAAAGCCGGGAAACGCGCGAGCGCACGATTGCACTCATCAAGCCGCAGCTGGGCGATGCGCGTGCAGTGGGACTGCCGGCGGTGCTGGGTCTGGCGCGCTCGCGCGAGGTCCACGCGGCCTTCGAGGCGGGCTTGGGCCTGCCGGTGTTCGAGATCCCGACCATGCCGACCTCGGTGCCCGGGCTGCGCTTGCTGGGCGCATTGGAAGCGGCGGTTTCGTCGCTGGGCGTGCTGCGACGCCAGCAGACCCGCGTGCGGGCGCTGACATGGGATGGCAGCAAGGCCCTACTGGACCTCGAAGGCGTTCCCGGCGGCGAGCGCGTATGCGCCAGCGCGGTGGTGTTGGCGACCGGGCGCTTCAGCGGCCAGGGACTGACGGCCGATCGGCAATGCGTGCGTGAGAGCCTCTTGAGCTTGCCGGTGCAGCAACCGGCCGCGCGTGACGCCTGGCATCAGCGCGACTTTCTGGACCCGGCGGGCCACGCCATCAACCGCGCCGGATTGAGTGTGGACGACGCCTGGCGGCCGCTGGACGCCAGCGGGCAGCCGGCCTGGACTAGACTGTTCGCTATCGGCTCGATCCTGGCGCAGCAGGACTGGATGCGCGCCAAGTGCGGCTCCGGACTGGCCATTGCCACCGCCTGGGCGGCCATAGCGCAGCTCACGCAGCAACTGCGTGGAACCGAGGCTGGCTAGCATCATGTCGCACACGCTTTTTCAGAACGCTCTGAACGCATCGCTGCTGCTGTGCGCGCTGGGCTTGCTGTGGCGCGTGTCGGCCTGGTTGCGGCTGCGTATCGGGTCCGACGCGCAAGCGGTGACGCCGGCGCAGCGGCTGCATGCGTTGCTGCGGGGCGCTGCCGCGGCACTGTTCAGCCGACGCGTGTTTCAAGTGCTCGGTGCCTTGTGCCTCGACGTGCTGTTGCAGCGTCGCTTGTACCGGCGCGACAAGCCGCGCTGGCTGGCACACCTGCTCATGTTTGCCGGGTTCATGCTGTTGCTGCTGATGCATGCCCTCGCGGCCTTTGTGGCAGTGAAGCTGTTCCCGGGCTACGAGTCGACGCGAAATCCCTATCTGTTCCTGCGCAATCTGTCCGGGGCGATGGTCGTGGTCGGCCTGGCACTGTTCCTGTTCGGGCGGTGGCGCCGGCGCACGCGCTTTCCGCCGGCGCGAGGGCCCCTGGCCGCGGCCTTTGTTGCGCTGCTGGGGTTTGTGCTGGTGACGGGCTTTCTGCTGGAAGCCGACAAGATCGCCTCACCGCAGGCTTTTTACCGCATGGCCAAGGAGTTCAACGGCAGCACCGATCCAGCCGAGCTAATGCCGCTGCGCGCCCTCTGGGCCAGCGAGTTCGGCGTGGCGTTCGACGACCTGAAGGAGCCGGTCGCAGCGGACGTGATGCGACAAGGGCGCGCCATGCATGAGGCCGACTGCGCAACCTGCCACGCCAGAGCCGCCTCCGCGTTTGTCTCCTACCCGGTCTCCCGCGTGCTGGCGCCGCTGGCGGCTGTCCTGGACCGGGGGCATGCAGAGACTTGGCTGCTCTATCTCCACGTGTTCGCCTGTTTCATTGGCCTGGCGACGCTGCCCATCACCCGCTTTTTCCACGCCGTCGCCGCCCCGGTCAGTCTGATGGTCAACGGTGCGGCGCCGGGTCGGGCGTTCTCCAGCGCTGGACGGGCGTCGCGGCGGGCACTGGCACTGGAGGCTTGCGTGCGTTGCGGCATCTGCGATGCGCACTGCTCGGTGGCGCCGCTGGCACGTTATCTGGACAACCCCTATCTGCTGCCCTCGCACAAGCTCATCGTCACCGGCGCGCTGGCCGGCGGTCGCTTGCAGCGCGCCGGCCGCGAAGACGAAAGCCTTCGGGTTGCCGAAGGCGCTTTTCTCTGCACCGACTGTGGACGCTGCACCAGCGAGTGCCCGGTGGGGCTGGACCTGGAAGACCTGTGGCAGGCCGGGCGCGCCGACCTCACCGCCGCGGGCCTGCCAGCGCCGGCGCAGTGGGTGCGGGCACGTCCGGCCCTGGCCTGGGCCGAGTCCTTGCAGAGCGATTCCTGGCCGCGCAGCTTTTTCGATCCGGATGCCTCTCATGCACCGCTGTCGGCGAATCGCAGCAGCTTCTCACGCTGCGTCCAGTGCCAGACCTGCAGCAACGTCTGCCCGGTGGTGGCGCACAGCACAGACCCCGCCTGCGGCGTCGATCTGACCCCGCAGAAGGTGATGAACCTGCTGCGCTTGGGTCTGCGCGACCTCACTCTGGGCTCAAGCATGGTCTGGAGTTGCGCCAGTTGCTACCAGTGCCAGGAGCACTGCCCCGAGGGCATACGCGTGGCCGACATCATGCTCGAGTTGCGCGCGCTGGCGGTGCAGCGCCTGGGCACCGTGCGCAGTCGGAGGGCGCTGGCATGACCGCCGTGAAATACGCGCTGTTCCTGGGCTGCAAGATCCCCGCGCGGCTGCCGGCCTACGCCGCGTCCACCCGCGCCGTGTTGCAGCATCTGGGCGTCACGCTGGTCGATCTGGAATTCAACTGCTGTGGCTATCCGGCCCGGGACGTCAGCCGCGACGCCTTCGTGCTGGCCGCCGCCCGCAACCTGGCGCTGGCCGAGCAAGCCGGCCTGGACCTGCTGACGCCTTGCGCCTGCTGCTTCGGCACTCTGCGCCATGCCATCACTTTCCTGGAAGAGGACGCAGCGCTGCGCTCGCGCGTGACCCAGGCGCTGGCCGCCGAGGGCCTGACCTGGTCGGGCCAGGCACAGGTCGAGCACGTGTTGCCGGTGCTGGCCAAAGTGATCGGAGTCGACGCGCTGGCCGCCGCGGTGCGCGCGCCGCGCTCCGGTCTGCGGGTCGCTGCCCAGTACGGTTGCCACACGCTGCGCCCCAGCAACGTGGCGCGATTCGACAACCCGATGGCGCCGACGCTGTTCGAAACCTTGATCCGCCTGACCGGCGCGACACCCATCGACTGGCCCAGGCGGCTGGATTGCTGCGGCGATCCGCTGCATGGGGCCAACACCCCGCTGTCGGAGCAAATCACGCGCGCCAAGATCGCCGATGCCCTGGCGTCCGGTGCCCAAGTGATGTGCACCGCCTGCCCGCACTGCCATCTGCGCTTCGATGGGGTGCAGGCGGACGTTGCCGACCCGTCGCTTCGCACCCTGCTGTACACCCAATTGTTGGGACTGGCACTGGGCCTGCCAGAGAAATCCCTGGGGCTTTAGTACTCCGGATCTTTCCCGAAAGGATGGCATGCCAAACGCCGTTCAGCGTAGCGGGTGGATCAGGCCGGTGGGGCACTCAGCTCCGTGTCCCCCGCCCTGCGGGCTCCTCCTTTACCTGCGCTAAGTGCCCCACCGACCTGGTCTCTCGTGCAGGGTTGGTGTGCGACCGGCGCAAACCACAGACGCTTGCCGCCGATCGCGGGGGTAGCACGATTTTCTGACCGCACCGCATTCATGGCTGGGCTTCGGCAAGGTAGCTTGCCTCCGAACCGGCCCCACGCGAAGGATTCAGCAAGTGGACCAGCTTGACCTCGCCCGCGCCGATCGGCGCTGCCTGACCGGGCCGGGGCAGCGCGATCTTATCGAGCGGCACCGGCCCGGCGCCGCTCGCCAGCAAAGCCAGGCCCCAAGTGCCGTTGGCAAGCTGCACCACAGCGAAACGATCTCCCTCGGCAATGCGTGACAGCAAGCCAACCGATTTGGCAATGGCGGGCGTGGCCTGCGCCGCGTAGACGGTGCGAACCACCGCCTTGTCCGGCTCGGAGGCGAAGCTTGATGCCGTCCAGCAAACTGCAAGCTGCAGCGTCGCCGTGATTGAAATGAGGCGTGCGCTTTTTTTCATACCCTGATCCCTTTTTGGTGACAGGCTTTGATGCTAGCGAAGTCGCTGCCGCTTGTATGTCCCCAGAACTGGGGACAAAGGGCACCGACAATGGTCCCAGGTAACTGGAACTACCGGCGACATTGCCGGCAGTCGATATGTGGCAATATTTGACTCTCGCCGAGTCGCAAGGCGATTGTTAACCCTCTCCGAAGGTTGCTTCATATGCAAGATATCCCCATCTCCCTCATCCGCGTGGCGCTGGTTGAGGACGATGTCAATTTTCAGAATGCGCTGATGGATGCGATGCGCGGCGCCCCGGACATGAAACTGCTGAGCGTGGCGGGAACGCGGGCGCAGGGCTTGCAGGCGCTGGATCAGGTGCAGATCGATGTGCTGTTGGTCGATCTGGGCCTGCCGGACGGCTCCGGCATCGACGTCATCCGGGCCGCGCATGCGAAGCAGCCGGGCTGCAACATCATGGTCAGCACCACGTTCGGCGACGAGACCCATGTGATGCAATCGCTGGAAGCGGGGGCTTCGGGCTATTTGCTCAAGGACAGCGAGCCGCAAAGAATGATTTTTGAAATCCGCAGTCTGTACGCGGGAGGCAGTCCGATCAGCCCGCTGATTGCGCGCCAGATTCTGACGCGCTTCCGGCACAACGACAAACCTGCCACCGCCTTGGCGAAGCCGAATGCCACCGAACAGCAAATCCGCCTGTCGGCACGCGAAAAGGAAGTGCTGGAGTTCATCACGCGCGGTTATACCTCGGACGAAATCGCCGAGCTGATCAGCGTCTCGCGCCATACCGTGCTCACCTACGTGCGGCGCATCTACGCAAAGTTGGAGGTCACCTCCAAAACCGAGGCGATTTTCGAGGCACGCAAACAGGGCTTGCTGGATGATTAGTCTGGCGCGCTTTCTTCAAAAGGATAACCCGCTGCGCCTGGCGGAAGACCGCATCCTGGTAGAACAATTGCGACTGTTGATGGGCAATGTGGGCAGCTCGGTTATTCCCGCGTTTCTGCTGGCGCTTCTGATGTTGTGGGTGTTGAACAACCACGGCAATTCGGCAGGCCTGTTGCTGTGGTGCGCAGCGGTGATCCTGTCGAAACTGATCTGCTACGTCCATGCGCGCCGCCATCTTGCTTCCGATATTTCATTCACGCATGCACGTCGTCTGGCTTGGGAGTTGATGCTTTTGAACGCGGTGGATGGCGCACTCTGGGGTGCGCTGGCGTGGGTCACATTGGACACATCCACGACGGCGGGCAGCATTCTGGTGGTTTCGGTGACGGCGGGTATCGCGGGCAGCTCCATGTCGCTTCTGTCGCCGGTGCTGCCGGTGTTCGTCATATTCGCTTTTGCCGAACTGGCCGCCGTGGCGTCAAAAGTGTTTTTGCTGGGTGATCCCGCCTATAACGCCTTGGGCGTTGCCGGAATTTTATTCATCGCAACATTGCTTGGTCAGGCACGCAACAGCTATCTCGCTGCGCGCGTGACGATTGATCTGCGTTTCGAGCTGGCGGATAGCCACAGGCGCCTGCGCGAAATCGAACAGCGGCAGATGCTGGCACAGGAACGCCAGCGCCTGATGCAGGACATGCACGACGGCCTGGGCTCGTCGCTGGTCAGCGCGTTGCGTGTGGTGGAGCACGGACAGATGGGTGAGTTTGAAGTGGCGCAGGTGCTCAAAGGTTGCATCGACGATCTCAAGCTGGCGATCGATTCGCTGGAGCCGGTGGAAGCCGACTTGCTGCTGTTGCTGGCAACGCTGCGCTTCCGTCTCGGACCGCGCCTGGAAAGCACCGGCATTGCTTTGCGCTGGGAAGTGACCAGCGTGCCCAGCCTCGAATGGCTCAACCCGAAAATAGCGCTGCACATTTTGCGCATCCTGCAGGAGGCGTTCACCAACATCATCAAGCACACGCAAGCCACGGAGATACGCGTCACCACTCCCGTCGATGGCAGTCATGTCGTGGTGTGCATCGTCGATAACGGCGCAGGGTTCTCGGTCGCTGACGCGCTCAGGAATGGCGGCAAGGGGTTGTCAAACCAGCAGCGCCGCGCTCAAGCCATCGGCGCGGAGGTGGGCTGGGAATCGAGCCACGCGGGAAGTTGTTTCAGTTTGCGCTTGCCCATCGGGAAGACGGTGAATTGAACGGGCGCTGAGCACCCCACCAACCTGATCTTTCATGCAGGGTTGGTGTGCGACCGGCGCAAACCACAGGCGCTCGCCGCCGAGGGTGCTGCGGTGGGTGGCGCAGCGAAATGCCAAACCCCGTTCGGCATAGCGGGAGGATCAGTCCGGTGGGGTACTCAGCTCCGCGGCTGTCCCCCGACCTGCGGTCTCCTCCTTTATGCCGCTGCGCTGAGTGCCCCGCCAGCCTGATCTTCCAGCAGGGTTGGTGTGCAGCCCGCGCGAACCACCAACGCTCGTCGCCGAGGGCGCTGGGGTGGGTGGCGCAGCGTGGACTTGGGGTTTTGCCAAATAGAGGGGGAGGCCGAAGGCCGGCGGACATTCGCGGAGCCACCCACCCAAGCACCCTCGACCCACACATGCATGACCACGTTTCGACGACCACCATGGAGCGCGAAGAGCTGCTGCTCCGCCGAGCTGAACTACGGGAGCGGGCGACCCTTGCCCTGGGTACCTTCGGCGCGCGCCGAAAGATAGGCGTAGAGATCCACAATATGGGCGTTCACGCTGGGTTCGCCTTGCCAGGCGGGCATCATGAGGCCAGGCCCCCTGCGTTGCAGGATTTCCTCGATCAAGGCGTCCAAGGCCGCGCTTTCGCTTCCTGCCTGAGTCGGCGGAAGATTCCAGTCGTAGCGCTTGAGCACCAGCCCGACGAACCTGCGTGCGCCCATCTGCCGAACCAGGGGCAGCAGATCCGGAC
This sequence comes from Rhodoferax sp., assembly GCF_028714215.1. GTDB lineage: Bacteria > Pseudomonadota > Gammaproteobacteria > Burkholderiales > Burkholderiaceae_C > Rhodoferax. Next base: position 55,483 of record NZ_JAQTMS010000024.1, read on the forward strand.
CGATTGCGGTTCCGGTCGCATCGGGTCCGTGACAGCTGGCGCAGCGGTCCTGGAACACGCGCCACCCGGTGTAGACAGAGCCCGGCGGTCTGGACAGCCGCGCGACCTCTTGAGCCGCCTGTCGGTTCGCCAATTCGACGCCCACCTGGCCCGCGCATCCGGCCAACAGCAGGGCCGACGCGAGAACACCGCAGCACCGGACGGTGCGACCTATTGCCGACGTCCGACCGGAGGTCGGCTGCACAGAAAACATTGAAAACTTTGCCACTGTTGCCACCTATTTGCATCATCTTTGCGGCAGCCTAATCGGATCGGTCTGGCCCGGCTTGCGACTTGTCAAGCATTGCGCAAAACACCCGGATCGAGGCCTGGGCAGAAGGACTGCGGCAGATAGTCAGAACAGGTCGGCTCGAAGGCGCGGCGTCAATGGAGGACCGGGATTGCTAAAACAGTTGATCCGGTATTCCTGTCGCATCGGCAGCTCGCTGCGCAGATGACAAGGGCGTTGCCGCAGCGTTGGGGTCCAAGGCGCCAGTGGTGTCGGTCTTCACCAGCGAGCCCACACGCACTCCCAGCAAGCGCAGGCGTTGTGTCAGCGGCACGCGTTTCAGGCACAGTCCGGCGGTGTGGCGAATGGTTTTGGCGTCGGCGATGTGGCGCTCCAGCGTCTGGTCGCGCGTCACGCCCTTGAAGTCGCTGTAGCGCAACTTGATGCCTATGGTTTTACCGGCGTAGCCCTTGCGCTGCAAATCATCGGCCACCTGCTGGCACAGGCGGGTGAAGATGGCACCCAGCTCGGCTTTGTCGCGCACCGCGTGCAGGTCGCGATCGAAAGTGGTCTCGCGGCTGATCGACACCGGCTCGCTCTCCAGCACCACGGGCCGCGTGTCGCGGCCATGGGCAGCGTCGAACATCCAGGCGCCGGTTTTCTGGCCGAAATGGTCAATCAGCCAGCCCAGTTCCTGTTGCGCCAACTGGCCAATGGTTTGAATGCCCAGGCCTTGCAGTTTTTCATCCGCCTTGGGGCCTATGCCGTTGATCTTGCGGCAGGCCAGCGGCCAGATCTTGTCCGCCAGATCTTCCTCATGGACGATCGAAATCCCCTTTGGTTTGTTGAACTCGCTGGCCATCTTGGCCAGCAGCTTGTTGGGCGCCACGCCGACCGAGCAGGTCAGGCCGGTCTGGTCGAAGATGGCTTTCTGGATCAGCCGCGCCAGCACGCGGCCGCCTTCGCGCTGGCCGCCCGGGACGTCGGTGAAGTCGATGTAGACCTCGTCCACGCCGCGATCTTCCATCAGCGGTGCGATCTCCAGGATGATGGCCTTGAAAGCGCGCGAGTATTTGCGGTATTCGGCGAAATCCACCGGCAGCAGAATGGCTTGCGGGCACAGCTTGGCGGCTTTCATCAAGCCCAGTGCCGAGCCGACACCAAACTGGCGCGCCGCGTAGGTGGCTGTGGTGATGACGCCGCGTCCGGTGTAGTCCTTGAGCCGGGGGAAGGCGTCGAGCGCAATCCGGTGCAGGGGTAGTTCGCTCTGACCATCCGTCAGCGCCGCGTCGACCGGCCGGCGGCCGCCGCCGATCACGACCGGCAAACCCTTGAGTTGCGGGTAGCGCAGCAGCTCCACCGACGCATAGAAGGCGTCCATGTCGAGGTGGGCGATGCGGCGTATCTTTTCGCTCATGGGCCAAGGATAGCGCTGAAACCGGGATGTTCTGTCCCCAACTGATAGGGATCAAGACGGAGCCTCTTCAAAAAAGGTATGCTGCGATGCAGCAACCATTTTTTAGCTGGAATATCGGTATGGACAAGCACTTTTTGACGCCCCTTTTTTCGCCCCGTTCAATTGCCGTATTTGCCGGCGAGGCGGATGACCCGGCGGCGCAGACCTACCAGGCGCGCGCCTTGCACCAGGCACTGCGGGCGCAGCGCTTTGCCGGCACCCTGACGTTTGTCGATATTCACGCCAGCGGCACGCTGGCCGATCTGGCCGAGGCGCAGGCCGACCTGGCGATCATTGCCCTGCCGCCGGCCGAACTGGCGGCGGCGCTGGAGATGGCCGGGCGCATCAAGTGCCGCGCCGCCCTGGTGATCGCCAGCGGCATAGCGGCAGCGCAGGCCGACGAGCTGCACAAAATCGCGCAACGCGACGGCATTCATTTGCTGGGTCCCAATTGCCTGGGTTTTCAGCGCCCGCATTTGCAGCTCAATGCCAGTATCGCCGGTGCCCTGAGCGCGCCAGGCCCGCTGGGGCTGGTTTCGCAATCGGGGGCCTTGACGGCCTCGATACTGGACTGGGCGCAAAAAAATGGCGTCGGCTTCTCGACCGTGGTGTCGCTCGGTCCCAACGCCTCGGTGGACATGGCCCAGGTGCTCGATTTTCTGGCCACCGATGCGCAGACCCACAGCATCGTCGTCTATCTGGAAGGCATCAGCAATGCGCGCCGCTTCATGAGCGCCCTGCGCGCCGCCGCCAACGCGAAACCGGTGGTGGTGCTCAAGGCCGGTCGCAAGGCCGCCGGCAACCTGGCGGCGCTGACCCACTCGGGCACCATTGTCGGCAGCGACGATGTGTTCGACGCCGCTCTGCGGCGCGCCGGGGCGGTGCGGGTGCGCTCGTTTGTGGCGCTATTCTCGGCCGCCAAATGCCTGGCCTCGCGTTACAAGGCGGTCGGCCGGCGGCTGGCCATCGTGACCAATGGCGGCGGCCCGGGCGTGCTGGCGGCCGACTGGATCAGCGAGATCAATCTGCAACTGGCCTGCCTGACCAGCGAGCAGGCGCAGGCCTTGCAGCCGCAGTTGCCGCCACTGGCGTCGCTTAGCGACCTGATTGATGTCTCGGAGGAGGCCGGTCCGGCGCAGTTCAAGGCGGCGGTCGAAGCGGCAGGCAAGGCGCGCCAGATCGATGGCGTGCTGGTGATTTGTTCGCCCAAAATCGGCACCGACAGCGCGGCCATCGCCAATGTGCTGGTGGATTCAAATCGGCTGCTGGGCAAGCCCTTGTTCACCTGCCTGATGGGCGATGCCACGGTCGGCGACGCCAGGCACGTTTTGAGCGAGGCCGCCATTCCGACCTTTCGCACGCCGGAGGCGGCGGTGGGCGCTTTTGGCAACATCGCCTCGTTCTACCAAAACCAGCAGTTGCTGCAGCAGACACCGCCGCCGATGTCCGATCTGGCCAAGCCCGACGTCGAGGGTGCCCGCATGCTGATCGAGAGCGTGCTGGCCGAACGCCGCAAGGTGCTGACCGAGATGGAGTCCAAGGCCTTGCTGGCGGCATTTCACATTCCGGTCACCCGGACCATTCTGGCGCGCAACGTCAACGAAGCGATCATGATCGCGACCCAGCTGGGTTTTCCGGTGGCGCTCAAGATCGACTCGCCCGACATCAGCCACAAGTCCGACGTGCAGGGGGTGGCGCTCAACGTGGTGAACGCGGTGGGCGTGCGCGATGTTTACGCCGAGATGATGCAGACGGTGGCACGCTTGCAGCCCGAGGCGCGCATCAATGGCGTCACGGTGCAGAACATGTCGAGCCAGAAGCGCGGGCGCGAAGTCTGCATTGGCCTGGTGACCGACGAACCGTTCGGGCCGGTGATCGCGTTCGGCGCCGGCGGCACCATGATCGAACTGATCAATGACCGGGCCATGGAGTTGCCGCCGCTGAACCAGTTTCTGGCACACCGGCTGATCGCCCGGGCCCGCGTCGCCGAGATGCTGGGCGACTGGCGTGGCGCGCCGCCGATCGACATGGAGGCGCTGGAGCAAGTGCTGCTGCGGGTCTCGGAGATGGTGTGCGAGTTGCCGCAGTTGCGCGAGATGGACATCAATCCGATCATCGTCGACGAGACCGGGGCACTGGCGGTGGATGCGCGCATCGTGGTCGATGCCGCGCCGGCCGCCGCGCGCAGTTACAGCCACCTGGCGATCCTGCCTTATCCGTCGCAATACGAGCAGATCTGGCCGCTGCGCGGCGGCGGCGAATACACGGTGCGGCCGGTGCACCCGGACGACGCCAGCATGCTGCAGGAGTTTGTCCGCAATCTGTCGCCCGAGAGCCGCTACTTCCGCTTTGTGTCGAGCATGCAGGAGTTGCCACCCACCTTGCTGGCGCGCTTCACGCTGATCGACTACGACCGCGAAATGGCGCTGGTGGCGGTGTCCCGCGAACTGGGCGTTGGCCCCGATGGCGAGGCCGTGGAGGTCGAGCGCATGCTGGGGGTGTCGCGCTACATCACCAATCCGGACCGTGCCAGCTGCGAGTTCTCGCTGGTGGTGGCGGACGACTACAAGGGTAAGGGCCTGGGCTCGCGCCTGATGCTCTCGATCATGGAGTTCGCGCGCGAAAAAGGCTTGACCCAGATCGAAGGTCTGGTGCTGGCCAACAACCCGACCATGCTCAAGCTGATGCGAGGCCTAGGCTTCGAGGTCAAACCGTTCCCCGAGGATGCCGATTTCAAGCTGGTGACGCAGGCGCTGTAATTTTCCCCACGCATACCCGCGCCCTCTCTGGCGCCGTCGGGCGCCAGAGAGGAGTTCCATTGACTATTTGCCTTTTCAAAAATATATGATTAGAATTCTAATCATGAAAGGTCAAGCCCTCGAACTCATTTCCAGAATCCATCTGGACTGGAAGCGCCGTGTCGCCCGCGGGCTGGCACCCCACGGGATCACGCCAAAGCAGATCTTCCTGCTGCGCAAGCTGAGGGAGTCGGCAACACTGACACCCAGCGAAGTCGCGGTTCTGATCCACGGAGACCGACCAAGTACCAGCTCGATGCTGGACACGCTGGAGCGCTCGGGCTGGATTTGCCGGCAGCGCGATCCGGCCAACGGGAAGCGGGTCATCATCACAATGACGGACGCCGGCCTGGAGAAGCTCGTCTCGGTGCCCGAGCGCCTGTGGCGCAGCGGCAAGGTCGCAGCGGATCCCGAATCCTGCCTGGAGCACGATGAGCGGGAAGAACTCACACGCCTGCTCCAGAAGATGCACCGCGGGATGAATACCCAGCCGCAAGAGCGGTGACGCCATGCTCGCCTGGCTCGCCTACCTGACAGCCTCCGTCGTTTGGGGCTCCACCTTCCTTGCCATCGCCTTTGCCATCGAGACCTTCACGCCATGGGGTCTTTCGGCGGTACGCTTCATTCCGGCGGGCATCCTGGCCCTGCTGATCGGGCGGCTTCGAAAGGAGAGCTTTCCGTCATGGCGAGAGATTCCCCACATCGCCTTGGTGGGCATCACGTTGCTGGGTCTGTGCATGGCCTTGATCGGCTGGGCTGAAGGCCGCGTCAGCAGTGGCCTCGCTGCCACGCTGGGAGCCACCGTTCCTTTGTTCCTGGCGTTGATGGATCCGCGCGGACTCGATGCAAAGGCATGGTGCGGGCTTGGTTTGGGTTTTTTGGGCGTGCTGGTGCTCCTGTGGCCAGCCGAACAAAGTCCGGCCCTTGCCGGCGCAGCGGCGCTTGTCCTTTCGGCTTCGCTTTGGGCGTACGGAACCTTGTACGGAAAACGCCATGCGGGTGACAGCGGGCACTTTTCCCAGATCGGCCTCGAAATGCTGGTGGCCGGTGCGCTTTCCCTGCTTGCGGCCTCCCTCACCGGCGGCATTTCCCACGGCAAGTGGAACCCCCGAAGCCTGCTGGCCGTGGGATACCTGATAACTTTCGGCTCCATCCTGGCGTACTCAGCCTATATCTATCTCTCGAAGGTCTGGCCTTCCGCTAAAGCGGGGACCTATGCCTACTGGAATCCGGTCGTCGGTGTGCTTCTGGGCTGCTGGCTCCGGGGCGAGACCTTACACGCGCGCATGCTCCCTGGTCTTGTCTGCATTCTTCTCGGCGTGGCGCTGGTGCAGATTCCTTGGCCGAAGGCGCTCAGGTCTGGACCAGCGAACCGGGGCGCCACGTACCCCACTGACGAGCCTGGTGTTGGTGCTGGGCGAGGTGTTTGAGCAAGGAGTTCACCATGACCAGAGCCCAATTCAACGATCCCGTGCAACAGGAAATTTGGGCTACGCTGCGTGCCCTCAACGATGCCTGGACCAAGGGCAACCCGGATGACCTGGCCCAGTATTTCCACCGCAACATGGTCGCCATCACAGCCACCGAGCGCAAGCGCATCGATGGCGGCGCGGCCTGCGTGGCGGGCTGGAAAGGCTTTGCCACGTCGACCCGCATTCACCACTGGACGGAAATCGATCCTGTCATCCACGTGTATGGCGACTCGGCGGTGGTGGCCTATGACTTCGACATGTCCTTCGACATGAACGGACGGACCATCCACATGGGCGGGCGCGACATGCTCTTCTTTGTGAAGGAGGCGGGGCGGTGGTGGGTGGTGGCGGATCAGTACTCAGCGTACCCTGGCTGACAATTCAACTCGGATAAGTGCCCGGCAACAGGATCGATTTGTCCACCGTGTTGATGTCGGTGCGCCCGCAAAACGCCATGGTGAGGTCCAGTTCCTTCTGGATGATCTCCAGCGCCTTGGTCACGCCGGCCTGGCCCATGGCGCCCAGGCCGTAGATGTAGGAGCGGCCGATGTAGGTGCCGTGGGCGCCCAGGGCGCGCGCCTTGAGCACGTCCTGGCCGCTGCGGATGCCGCCGTCCATGTGCACCTCGATCTCCTTGCCGACCGCTTGGACGATCGCTGGCAGCGCCTTGATGGAAGACTCGGCACCGTCGAGCTGGCGGCCGCCGTGGTTCGAGACGATCAGCGCGTCGGCGCCGGAGTCGACCGCCAGGCGCGCGTCTTCCACGTCCTGGATGCCTTTCAAGATCAGCTTGCCGCCCCAGCGTTTCTTGATCCACTCGACGTCGTTCCAGTTCAGCGTCGGGTCGAACTGCTTGCCCGACCACTCCGACAGGGAGCCCATGTCCTCGACACCGCCGACGTGGCCCACGATGTTGCCGAAGCCGCGCCGCTTGGTGCCCAGCATGCCCAGGCCCCAGCGCGGCTTGGTCATCATGTTGAGGATGTTGGGCAGCGTCAGCTTGGGCGGCGCGCTCAAACCGTTCTTCAGATCCTTGTGGCGCTGGCCGATGATTTGCAGGTCCAGCGTCAGCACCAGTGCCGAGCAGTGGGCGGCGCGGGCGCGTTCGATCAGGCGTTCCATGAACTGGCGGTCGCGGATCACATAGACCTGGAACCAGAACGGGTGGTTGCCGGTGCCCTGGGCCACGTCTTCGATCGAGCAGATGCTCATGGTCGAGAGCGTGAACGGCACGCCGAACGCCTTGGCGGCACGCGCCGCCAGAATCTCGCCGTCGGCGTGCTGCATGCCGGTCAGGCCGACCGGCGCCAGCGCCACCGGCATCGCCACCGGCTGCCCGATCATGGTGCTGCGCGTGCTGCGGTTGTCCATGTTGATGGCGACGCGCTGGCGCAGCTTGATGTTCTGAAAATCGGACTCGTTGGCACGGTAAGTGGTCTCGGTCCAGGAGCCGGAGTCGGCGTAGTCGTAGAACATGCGCGGTACGCGCTTCTCGGCCAGAACGCGCAGGTCTTCGATGTTGGTGATGACGGTCATGAGAGTTCCTTGATCAGTTGAGGACCGGGTTGGCCGCCGAATCGCCGAAGCACACACCCAGGTCGCGCCCGGTTTGCAGTGTGTCGCTGTCGGGCGGCACCGCCTTCATGCGCCCGGCCACTTCTTCCAGGTTGACATAGTTTACGTTGGGAAAACCGAGCGAGACCATGACGCCCGACAGGCCTTGTTCCAGCGCGCGCACGGCGGCGGCGCCAAAACGCAGGGCGGCCAGCCGGTCGAACGAGGTCGGGCTGCCGCCACGCAACAAATGGCCTAACACCACCACCCGCGCGTCCTTGCCGGTACGCAGCGCCAGATCACGGGCGACGTGTTCGCCGATCCCGCCCAGACGCTCGGCGTGGCCGATCTCGGCCGGCGCCAGCACCGCGCGCTGGCCATGGTGCGGCTGTGCGCCCTCGGCCACCACCACCAGGGAATACTGGCGCCCCTCGGCCTCGCGCTCGCGGATCTTGTTGGCCACCTGGTCCAGATCAAAAGCAATCTCCGGAATCAGGATCGCGTGGGCGCCGCCGGCAATGCCGGCGTGCAGGGCGATCCAGCCGGCATAGCGTCCCATCACCTCCACCACCATCACCCGCTGATGGCTCTCGGCGGTGCTGTGCAGGCGGTCCAGGCACTCGGTGGCAAACGACACCGCGGTGTCGAAACCGAAGGTGGTGAAGGTCTTGTCCAGATCGTTGTCAATGGTCTTGGGCACCCCCACCACGCGCAAGCCCTTGCGGTGCAGCGCGTTGGCAATGGTGAGCGAGCCGTCGCCGCCCACCGCCACCAGCGCGTCTATGCCCTCGCGCTGGAAGTAGTCCACGATTTCGCCGGAGCGATCGGTCTCGCCCAGCGTGCCGTCGGCTCTGGGCACCGGGAAGTGAAACGGGTCGCCTTTGTTGGTGGTGCCCAGCATGGTGCCGCCGAGGTGGGCGATGCCGCGCACTTGATCGCGCGTCAGCAGGGCGACACCGCCCTTGGGGTAGCGCTCGGGTTGCAGGATGCCGTTGTAGCCGTCCCGGATGCCGACACACTCCCAGCCGCGATTGGCCGCCGCCGTCACCGTGGCCCGGATCACCGCGTTGAGACCCGGCGCGTCACCGCCGCCGGTACAGATGGCGATACGTCGAATCGGATTGGCCATGCGAATCTCTCTTGCTGCGCTGAAACCCAAAGGATAAGGCATAAATTCGGCTCGCCTGCGCCGTCGGTCTAGCTGCAGGGGCGGCGGCTCGTGATGCTTGGCCCCAACTGGGCGACTATCCCGCGAGGATTCTCTTGGCTGTTTGTCGGGTGTTTTTCAACACGAACGCCCGCAGGCGCAAAGCCAGCGTTTTGGCACCCGGTGAAAGCGCCTGTTGCACCGAGCCGATGGCCGCCTCGATGGCGCCCGGAATCCGCTTGGCCATGTCTTCGGCAACGCTCAGCGCAAAGGCCGGGCGGATGGCCATCTCCTTCGCCATCTGTTGCACATGCATGCGGCTGATGGCGCCCGGCAAGACTTCGCCGCCGATGGCAAAAGCAAATTCCGGCGACAAACCGGGATAGATGCGGGTGCACATCAGGTCGTAAAACGGGGCCAGCCGCACACCCTGGCCGGGGTCGCGGCAGAGCGACAGGTTTTTCGCGTGGCCGTCGTTGTTTCCGGTGTAGAGGTTGAAGAACAGCCAGCCCAACAAGTGCTTCAGATCGACCGCCGGCGCTGCGCTGTACTTTCGAATCAGTTGCGCGCATTGGATCAGGCCGGGGCCACCCTCTTTTTCGTACTTCCGGTCCGAGGCGATGCTGCTGAGCTGGCACAAGTCGTATTGCAGGAGGCGGCTCAGCCCGCCATCCGGACGCAGCGTCCGGTCAAAGCGTTTGACCACGCAGGCCTGCGTATGGGGTTCGTAAAACACCTCTGCCGTCGGTAGGCCGCATTGGCCAGCGGCGCGCATGACGATGGCCTCGTTGGCCGCCGAGTGCCACACCTTGGCCAGCCGTTTGATGTCGGGCTTGAGGATGTGGGTCGAAGGGGAGGCGCCTTGTGGCAGTTGCGGCTGGCCGTCGGCAAAGAGGGCGATGGCGGCTTTATCCTGCGCGCCGGACAGGGAGATGCGGGCTTGCCGGCCCTGGAGATCGGCAGCCGCGCCGGTGGGCTGGCCGAGGAGCGTGGCCAGTGCCTTCCAACTGGTGGGCCGGTACGACGGCGGCTCGGGTCGCTGACCGGCCGGCAGGATGACAAAGCCACCGGCGGTGTCGCCCGCCACTTCACGCAGCAGGGCAAACAAGGTGGAAGCTTTTTTGCTGCTCGAAATAAAGCGGCGCAATTCGCCTTCGGGCAGCAGGTTCTCGAAAAAAGCCGTTACCGCGGCGCTGTCAAGCGAGCCCGCGGCGAGCGCGATGGCGGCGATTTGCGCCGGCTCCGGGCGGGCCAACCACGGGGCCGAATAGGTGAACGATAAAGGCGTGCTGTCATGGATGGAACCGACCAGCTCATCACCGAAAAAGACATTCAGCATCATCGACCTGCTCCTGCCTTGGGCCGGACCACGACTTCCAGACCCAGCAAGTCCAGCACATCCAGCACTTTTTGCAGTTGTACCGTGGGCTTGCCCTGCTCAAGTTCGACGATGAAGCGGTTGCCGGTGTTGCCGAGTCCGGCCAGCTCAAGCTGCTTGAGCGCAAGCAAGCGCCGGCGCTCCCGCACGATGTCGCCCAGCGTCACGCTGGATCGGACAGTGCTTTCAATGAGAGGATCAAAATTACCGATCGGGATGCTTTCAGGCTTGGAGTGCATGGTTTTCACAAAAATTACCGTTCAGTAATTTTATGGTGAGTCACCAGCGTTTGACAAGGGCAAATTACCTATCGGTAATGTTTCCCATAAATCGCTTCACCGCCGCCACCTTGATCCGTGCATGGGGTGCTTCGCCAAACATCTCCGGTGCGTACATCGCTTCCGTTCGCGAGGGTGGCAGCGAGAACTTGTCCATGTTGTTGAGCCGGGCTCCTCAAAGCCGGTACAAACGTTTTTGCCGAATCCGATCGAAGATCACGGCAATGATCAGCAGCGCGCCCAGCACGACGATTTGCAGGTAGGAGCCGATCTGCGCCAGGTTCATGCCGTTTTGCACCAGGCCGATAAAGATCGCACCCAACACCACGTTTTCCAGGCGTCCGATACCGCCGCGCAGCGAGACGCCGCCGATGACGCAGGCGGCGATCGACTCCAGCGCCATCGAGCCGCCCAGGTTGGCGTCGCCGGACGCCGTTCTGGCCGTCAGCAACAAGCCCGAGACGGCGGCGATCAGGGCGCACAAGACGTAGGCGCTGATGAGCACCGGCTTGACCCGGATACCGGAGAGCAAAGCGGCTTTCGGATTGCTGCCCACCGCATACAGATGGCGACCCCAGGCCGAGTAGTTCAACAGCACGAACATCAACGCCAGAATCAGGAGCGTCACCAAGATGGGCACCGGCACGCCCAGCAGCACGCCAAAGCCGAAAACATCGCCCAGGGCGTCGGGCAGGTTGGACACCGGAACGCCGGCGGTCAGAAACAAGGCGATGCCGAAGCCGATCGACTGCACGCCCAGGGTCATGATGAAAGGCGAGACGCCGAACATGGCGACGCCGGCGCCGTTGACCAGGCCAATCAGCATGGCGGCCGCCAGACCGGCCAGACAGCCCAGCGTGATGACCAGCCCGATGGCATCGGGAAAACTCAGGCTCAAAGCGCCCATGGTCAAGGCCGAGACGACCGACGAGACCGCCACGATGGTGCCCACCGACAGGTCGAAGCCGCCGGAAATCAGCGCCAGCATCTGGCCCAGCGAGACCAGCACCAGGTAGACCGACTGGCGAAACAGGTTGACCAGATTCTCGGCCGTGAGAAAGCGCGACGACATCAGGCTGAAGGCGACGACGGCGATCACCAGCAAAAACGGCATCACGCCCCAATGCAAAAATACCTTCAGCAGCCAGTCGCGCGGCGAAGACCGCTGCGCGGAGCCTGGATTGTTCTCAGGATCGTTTGAACTCATTCTGAATTACCCTGGTTGTCTTGGTGGCTTAGAAAAAATGTTGCAGCACGGCTGCTTCGGAGAGTTGGCTGCGCTCGATTTCAGCGGCGATGCGGCCGGCGCGCATGACGTAGGCGCGGTGCGACAGGTGCAGGATCTCAGGCAGATCGGACGAGATCAGGACCACCGCGGCGCCGCCTTCGCACAACTCCTTGATCAGGTAATAAATGGCGCTGCGGGTGCCGACGTCGACGCCCACCGTCGGCTCGTCAAAAATATAGAGCTTGATGGAGCGCGTCAAACCGCGACCGAACAAGACTTTTTGCTGATTGCCGCCGGACAGCAGCGCTGTCGCGCGGGACATGTTCGACGCATGGATATCGACCCGCCGGCCGATCTCGCGCGTCACCGTCCGCTCGGCCGAGAGCGACAAAAAGCCGGACCGGAAATGGATCGGCCGTTGCGTCAAGGCATTGAGCGAGATGTTGTCGGCGGAGCTGGCCGACAGCATCAAACCCTCTTCGCGGCGATCGGGCGGCAGGTAGAAAACACCGGCATCAAGCATGCGCCGGGGGGTCGGCTTCTTGATGATTTGGCCGTCCAGCTTGACGGTGCCCGATTTCATCGGTTCGATGCCGAACACCATGCGCAGCAAGTCCGATTTGCCGCAGCCGACCAGGCCGGCGACGCCCACCACCTCGCCTTCGCGCGCCAGGAAGTGGTCCACCGCAACGCCGCCGAGACTGCGCATATCGGAGAGTTCCAGGATGGTGCGGCCCGGCTTGGCGGCAATCACGGGATAGATTTTTTCCACCGCGCGTCCGGCCATCATTTCAATCAGTTTGGCCTCGGTGGTGCTGGCGGCGTCCACCACACCAATGTGCTTGCCGTCGCGCAGCACGGTGACGCGGTCCGCCAGGCGCTTGATTTCCTGAATCCGGTGCGTGATGTAAATGATGCCCACGCCTTGCTGCTTCAGGCTGCGCACGGTGGCGAACAACTGCTCGCTCTCGCGCTCGGTCAGGGAGGCCGTCGGCTCGTCCAAGATCAGCACCGACAACTTGGCGCGCAACGCCTTGGCGATCTCCACCATTTGCTGCTCGGCGCGCGACAGCGTGGCGACGACGCGCCGCGGATCGATCTCGAAGTTCAGCCGTTGCAGCAAGGCCTTGGCATGGCGCGACATGGCCGACAACTGCAGCAGGCCAAAGCGCTGGTGCAGGCGCTCTTCGCCCAGGCACAAATTCTGTTCCACCGTGAGGTGCGGCGCCAGCGAAAACTCCTGAAATACCGCGCTGATGCCTTGGCGCCGGGCATCGGCGACGGAGGAGAAGCGCAGTTCCTCGCCGTGCATCCTAAGGGTTCCGCGGTCTTGCGGCTGGGCGCCGGCAATGATGGAAATCAGGGTCGACTTGCCGGCCCCGTTTTCACCGAACAAGGCGTGCACCTCGCCGCCGCGCAGTTCGAAATCGACGCCATCGAGCGCGCGCACGCCAGGGAACTCCTTGGACAGGCCGCTGATGGACAACAAGACATCACTCATCGCGTTGACCTGCGGTTCGAACAAAGTCGCCTCACCCGAACCGCAGGCATCCATCACTTGACTTCAAACAAGGGCTTGAAGGCGGCCGGCGGCAGCACGTCGTCGCGGCGGATTTGCTTCAGGTTGGCTTTGTCGATGGTGACGATCTTGGGCCCCACGTGCTTGATCAAGTCCTTGCCTTCCAGCGCACGCACCGCCTGGTCGACGGCCATGCGGCCCTGGATCACCATGGCGTCGGCGGGCGAGGCCATGATGGTGCCTTTCTCGATGCCGGCGTAGACGTCAGGCGTCAGATAGAACGACACCAGTTGCACCTTGTCCTTGATGTTGCGCGCACGCACGATGCCCTGGCTCACCTCGGCGGTGACGGCCGTGCCGGCGATGTAGCGGATTGCCGGGTTGGACTGCAAGGCGTCTTCCACCAGCTTGGCCTGGGCTTCCTTGCCGGTGTCGCCATACATGGGCGCCATCACCTCCAGCGAGCTACCCTTGACGGCCTCGGTAAAGCCCTTGTTGGCCGCTTCCACCCAGCCCGCGCCAGCCGGTCCGGGGAACCAGGCAACCACCGCCTTGGGGCCACCGGCCGGGTGCTTCTTGGCCAGGTAGGCGCCCGCTTCCTGCCCCATGGTGTAGAAAGAGACCAGTGATTTGGCGGTCAGGTCGGGCGAGTTGATGCCATTGACCAGGTCGACCACCGGGATGTTCTTGGCCTTCAGCGACTTCACCAGATTGACCAGGCCATCGGCCGAAATGCCGCCAATGACGGCCGCCTGACCACCGCCGGCGACGCAATCCTCGATCTGTGAAATTTGCTTGTTCAGATTGGTGTAACCACCGGCTTCCAGCACCTGGGCCGAGACGCCCAGACGCTTGGCCTCCTCAACCACGCCGTAGTCGACACCCAGCCAGTAGGCATCTTTCATGTGCGGAAACGAGACGCACAGTTTCCATTTCTTTGACGCCTTGGGCAGCGGGCTGTAGTTGATGGCTTTCTTGGTGCCCGTGTCGGAGAACGCCGGTTCGGTCTGCTCGGCCGCGTAGGGGTACCAATTGGCCGCGGAGGCCGCGAAGGAAGCGGACAGCAAGACGCCGGCCAGCAGGGTGGGTGCGTGGATTTTTTTCATGAAGTCTCCAAGGATTAAAAGTCAAGGTTGAAAAAACTTCGCACCAGTGCGAAGGAGGGGGAAACATGCGGAACTCATGGCATCAAGGCGGCGCGCAGCGCGGCCAAACGGCGGTTGCGTTCGACGCGTGCACGCAAGGCCTGGGCCATGTCGACGGCGACGAATTGGGTATGGAAATTGGGCTGCAGCTGCGCCACCACGTCCATGTCGGCGCTGATGACGGTGCCTATCATGGCGTAGCCGCCGCCGGAGACGGCGTCGCGGTGCAGGATGATGGGCTCCAGCCCGCCGGGCACCTGAATCGAGCCGATCGGATAGCCGGCATCGACAATGTTGGAGGGGTCGGAGCCGGCGCCGAACGGGCGCTCGCGCGCTTCGAATTCGAGCGGCCGGCCGTGCTTGAAGCGGTAGCCGATGCGGTCCGCTTCCGGGCCGACGCGCCAGCTGTCTTCAAAGAAAGTCTGGCCGGAGGCCTCGGTCAGCCAGTGGAAATACAAGCCCGGGAGCACCCGCACCTGCACCTGCTTGGGCAAGGCCTGCTTCAAATGTTCCGGCAGCCTCCTGCCGACAGGCACAGGCCCTGGCGCCGGCCCCACCGCCAGCACGTCGCCGGCCTGCAGTTTCCTGCCGCAAAAGCCGCCGATGGCACCCAGGGCGTAGGTGGAGCGGCTGCCCAGTACTTCCGGCACGTCGATGCCGCCGGCCACCGCCAGGTAGGCGCGCACGCCGCCTTTGAGAAAGTCGAAACTGAGCACACTGCCGGCCTTGACGCAGACCACCTGGTTGTCGGGTATAGCCACGCCGTCAAGCTTGGCCGGCATGTGGGCGCCGGTCAGCGCGATGCTGGCGTCCTGCGTGAACTCCAGTTTGGGCCCCAGCATGGTCATCTCCAGCGTGGCCGCGTCCTCGGCATTGCCCACCAGCAGGTTGGCGGCGCGGAACGAGTACTGGTCCAGCGCGCCCGAGAGCGGAATACCCAGGTGGTAATAACCGGTGCGGCCGGCATCCTGCACGGTGGTCGCAAGTCCGGGTTGCAATACCTTAATTGCCATACAAAGCCTCCGTTAATTGCTGGTTGTAGGTGATGGGACTTTTCAGGAAGTCCTGCAGCGAAAATTTCACTTCACGGATGCGCAGGTCGAAGCTGCCGTCCTGCACTTGCGCCAGCGCGGCGTCGTACTCGGCGCGGTTCAGGGGTTTGAACTTGACGATGTCCCCGGGGCGGAAAAACACCATGAAGTCCTTCACGTAGGGCAGGCTTTGCTGCGGGTCGAAGATCGGCGCCGGCGTGATGCCGAACATCTGATAGCCGCCGGCACCGCGCACCGAGTAAATGCAGCCGAAGCAGCCGCCGTGACCGATGGTGTGCTTGGGCGTGTCGGTGCGCGGCCTCAGGTATTTGGGAACCTGGATCTGTTTTTCACGCTCGACCATCTGGAACATGAAAGGCAGGCCGGCGACAAAGCCCACCATGGAGACGAACCAGGGCGATGCGGCATGCGCCGCGATGAAGGCATCGACGTCGGCATAGCCGTTGATGCGGGCGCCATATTCGAGATCGGTGGAGGAGGGGTCCTGATGCCGTTCACGAAAGCGCTGCAGGGTCTCGTTGGTCCAGGGGTCGTTGTACAGGACCGGGATTTCGATGATGCGGGTATCGAGTTCCAGGGCGCCGTCGCCCAGCTCGACCTCTATCGATTTCAGGATCTCCAGCAAAGCGTCGGGGGCTATTCTGTCGGGATCGAAACGCACTTGGTAGGCGGCATTGGCCGGGCAGATTTCGGTGACCCCGGCGATTCTGCGCTGCGCAATGGCGTTGGTGATGGACATGCCTTTGAAGAAGGCTTCCAGCGACATGTCGTGGTTGAGTTCCACGAAAATGTGTTCGTCGCCGCCAAACGAATATCTTGCAGGTGGGAGTGGCATGGTGTTCCTTTGAAAAGGCTTGAAAGGGGGTTAGGCAACTGGCTCGGCGAGGGCTTCGGCTGCGGCTGCGGCTGCCAGGGCTTTGGCCGCCGCACGGTCCGCCATCCAGAGCTCCAGGTAGCCGGTGTGAAATTGGCCGGCCTTGACCGCCGGGTCGGCCAGCAACTCCTGGTGCAGCGCAATGGTGCAGTGCACGCCCTCGATGCTGGTTTCGGCCAGGGCGCGCTGCATGCGTTGCAAGGCGGCGGGACGGTCTTCGTCCCAGACCGTCAACTTGGCCAGCAGCGAGTCGTAAAACGGCGGGATGGTGTAGCCGGCGTAGACGTGGGTGTCGACCCGCACGCCGGGTCCGCCGGGCCAGCGCAAGGCGCTCAGCTTGCCGGGGTTCGGCATGAAGTTGCGCTCAGGGTCTTCGGCGTTCAGGCGGCATTCGATGGCCGCGCCCTTGAGCACGATCTGCGCCTGTTGCAGCCGCAAGGGCTGGCCCATCGCAATGCGCAGCATTTCGCGCACCAGATCGACGCCGGTCACCCATTCGCTGACCGGGTGCTCCACCTGGATGCGGGTGTTCATCTCGATGAAGAAGAACTCGCCACTGTCGTCGTCGTACAAAAACTCCAGCGTGCCAGCGCCGCTGTAGCCGACCGCGCTGGCCAGGCGCACGGCGGACGCGCACAAGGCATCGCGTTTGGCTGGCGAGAGGGCCGGTGACGGCGCTTCCTCGACAATTTTTTGCCGCCTTCTTTGCAGCGAGCATTCGCGTTCAAAGCAATGCACCACCCGCTGGCCGTCGCCCAGCACCTGCACCTCGATGTGGCGTGCCTTGGCGATAAAGCGCTCCAGATAAACCGCGCCGTCTCCGAAAGCGGCGCGGGCCTCGGCTTGCGCCAGGGGCAACTGCTGGCGCAGTTCGGCCTCGTTGTAGGCGACCCGAATGCCGCGGCCACCGCCGCCGGCGGACGCCTTGATCATCACCGGATAGCCCACTTCAGCTGCCACGCGGGCCGCCGTTTCCACGTCATCGACGGTACCGGCGCTGCCCGGAACGGTGGGTACGCCGGCGCGGCGCGCGGTCTCGCGCGCCACCGACTTGTTGCCCATGCATTCGATGGTTTCGGCGCTGGGGCCGACAAAGATCAGACCGGCTTGCGTGACCTGACGCGCAAAGGCGGCATTCTCCGACAGGAAGCCATAGCCGGGGTGCAGCATGGTGGCGCCGGTGGACCGTGCCGCCGCCAAAATGGCATCGGCATTGAGGTAGCTTTTGGCCGGATGGGCCGCTCCGATATTGACCACCTGATTGGCCATCTGTGCCACCAGACTGGTGCTGTCGGCGTCGCTCACCACGGCCACGGTTTGCAAGCCGAGTTCTTGTGCCGCGCGGGCAATGCGAACCGCAATTTCACCGCGGTTGGCGATCAGGACTTTGTGCGTCGTTGTCATTGAATTGACTTCGTTGTGAGTTGCTGGGAGGTCCAAGGGCGATCGCTTCCAGCGATTTCCGAGCGGATCT
>NZ_JAQTMS010000025.1 GCF_028714215.1 Rhodoferax sp.
CTGTGGAGATAAACGGCCACCGAAACGGTGGCACCAAGGGTTGGGGCCGCGTTAGCGACCCCGTTTTGCCGCTTTGAGCGGCTCACAATTTGAAAGCCCCCGGCTTTGCCGGGGGATGGTTACTCTCAATGGACGGATGCATATATTTCCAAGAGCGTCGAACACCGCAGCCAGCCGCTGCCGGAAGCGCGGAGCGCTCGCTGTTGGGAGGACTGAATTGCGGCTGATTCATGACAAAGCTGTTGCGAACGTCACTGCGGTTCAATGTCAATTTGCCAGCGTGATTGAGCCGCCAACGTTGTTAACCCGGCCCGTCGGAGCAAGCACTTACGACCAGTTCAAATTGAGCTTGCGATGGGAAGCGGCACAGTCTCGCAAATACAAATTGATGAGGCTCTGGTACGGAATGCCGGCTTCTTGCGATATCGACTTGAAGTAATCGATTGATTCTTCGTCAAGGCGAATGGTAATTTGCTTTTTAAGCTGGGCCGCATACGGGTTTTTCCTCGCAGCGGTGAAATCATATTCTTTGCGCATGGGTCACCTTCACGGGTAAGACTTTGATTCTTTGGCACTTGCTTTGCGGGCTGAGATGATTCGTATGACGTTGCCCTCGACACGATAGCAATGACACACCAGAAGCAAGCGCAGCGCGCTGCTCAAACCAAGCAAAACGAAACGGTCTTCGTTTTCGGAGTGGTCTGGGTCGTCAATCAGCTTGGCCCGCTCGTCAACGAAGACGGATTTGGCCTCATCAAAACTGACCCCATGTTTCTTTGCGTTTGCCGCAGCTTTGCGCTCATCCCATTCAAAGCTCAGACTTCTCATGGGCGAATGATAACTACAACGTAGTTACAAATCAAGCGGTGTTTGGCGTGAGATCGAAGGGGAAGGTTTAACGAAAGAAGCGGACTTCCCCGTCCCAAGCGAGCCGCGACCGGTCGGGGTTGCGGTTAACGGCAACTTGAAGTTTTCGCTGAAATCCGGAACCCCGGCGCGCTCAGGTCGGCAAAGGCCTTTCTTGCAGCATGTACTGGGCCGGCCCATCAGGTGTCACGACGATCTTGACACGCCGAAAGCCCGACTTCTCGTAGCAGCGTATTGCTCTCAGGTTGGCGGGGTCCGGATCGGTCTGGATTTTGGTTACTGCCGGGTCTTGGAAGAGCAACTTGACCATAGCGATGACTACCTGAGTTCCGAGCCCTCTTCCAAGGTGGGTGTCCTCGGATAAGAACTGATCGATTCCGCGAACGCCGGGATCGGTTTCCTCCTCCCACCAGCCGCCGCCGCATCCGATTGGCACGTATGACTGGGCATAGGCAATCGCCTGCCCGTGAAGCATGGCGATGTAGGGCGTGACCCGCTCTTCTGCCATGACTCTTGGCAGGTACTTGGCCCTGGTTTGCGCGGGCGTGAGCCGCTCATCCCTATCGCCCCACCACTCAAGGACGTGTGGCCGTTGCAGCCATTCGTGCAGCAGTGGAATGTCCGGCTCCGTCATCAGGCGGAGCGTGACTGGAGTCAGTCCGGTGGGCACGGTAAATCGTTTTGTGCCGCCTGACGCTGACGATGAACGGACGACAACGGTGCACTCGCCGACTCCTCGTGGCCGAACCAGAGCGGGAGCGTGCGCAGCACGCGTTCGCATTCGTCCTCGATGCCGGTGAGTGGACCGCGGATGTTCATGATGCGGCTTTCAGGAGATGCAATTGTCAGAAAGTGGCGCTTCATGGGCATGTCGTGGATCGTTTCGTCGGGAGGAGCCCTTGGCGTCTGGCGTCATGTCCGGAGCAGGATCTTCTCCATGCACCGCTCCTATTGCGCCTTCTTCGCCACAATGAACACAGCCTTGTTTTTGCCCGGTTGCCATTGGTAGTCGATCCCGAAACCGGCTTCGGTCAAACGGGTTACCAATTCTCCTGTGGTAAAGACCTTGACCAAGGGCAGAAAACCTAAAAATCTTCCAATGGGCGCGACAAGCTTCAGAAACTTCATGGTGTCTCCCAGGCAGGCCGTGCTGGTGACGAAAATGCCGCCGGGTTTGAGCATTTGGTGCACCCTGGCGATGACCTCCTCCTTGTTGTCCAGCAGGTGCAAGATGTTGAGCCCCAACACGGCATCCAGGGTTCGATCGGGAGCGCTGAAATCAGCTATGGCCGAGCACTTGAAAGTGATGTTTTTGATATGTCCCGCGTCCGCTTTGGCTTGGGCGATTTCAATCATCTTGGATGAGATATCCGTCGCCAGAATATGTTTCACATAAGGCGCATGGGCCATGGCGGTCGACCCGGTTCCGCAGCCAAACTCCAGCAGCTCCATGTCCGGCCGGAAATATTCGCGCGTGACCTGCAGCTTCTTTTCGTAAGCCGCCTCATCGGCAACGGGTTGCCTCGAATAGCGCGCCGCGATTCTGTCCCAAAATTTGACCGACCGATCCATCGCCGCCTCCGTTTGCGTCTTGCCCTTATCGCGCAGTGTCCGTGTTGGTTGCCGGCTTGACCCCTTGTACCTTCTCCACCGCGGGATCACCGGCCCTATCGACCAAGGCCACTTCACTCAAGCCCAGTTCCGTTTGCATGTACTCGCGAACTGCCATCAAGGAAAAGGCGAATGTGGAAAATCCAAAAATCCCCAAATACGACGCAAAGAAGCACGCTTGCGAAGCAAACGACAAGTTCCGAGTGGTTCCTTTCGCCAGCATTTCAGCCAGCGTGCTATTCGGCGGGAATACCTGCGCATCCAGGCTGGCGTATAGCGCGGAGTGGTAGCCGACAATGCTCGCCGCAGTGAGGATGATGGCGACCAGTGGCAGCCACGACACCATAAAACGCCCGACGATCCGGCTGCGTTTGCCCCAGCTTTCGGGGCGCAGGTACGTGCCGATTCGGTGCCGCCGATAAAACACGAACGCCACTATGAGAAAGCAAAACATCGAACAATAGGCGGTCAAAAATAATGTGTGTTCCTGGTAGGTCGGGATTACTTTTCCAGCGGTTACCGGAATAGGAAGCGCCGCGGCAATGACCGGTGCCGAGCCCATATAGCCACGAAAGAAGCTGGCGAACTTATTCATGCGGCCGAGTTGATGGCTTGTCTCCGTCATAGATGCCTCCCACGCAAGATAGACCATGTTGGACCGGACCGCCGGCACAGGCGATCACGCTGGGGGTTTGAAGAGGTCCCTCTTTTGTTGGAGCAAATTATGACCGGGCGCGATGCGGGTTGGCGCGGAGTTGTGGATGCCAGGGCAAACCAAGTCTCAATCGTGGCAGCTTGCCAACACTGTTCGCTCAGCCGTGTCCTGAAGGTGGACGCTGAGCAAACGCCTACCGGCCTTGCCCAAAAAACGCCAGCAGCGCCGCCGCCGTCTGCTGCGGCAACTCCTCCGGAATGAAATGCCCGGCCGGCAGGGCTTGCCCGGTCACGCTGCCGGCGCATTGCGCCTGCCAGAGTTCCAGCGGCTTGAACAACCGGTGCACCACGCCGCGCTGGCCCCACAGCAGCAGCGTGTCGCAGGCGATCTTGTCGCCTTGGGCGCGGCTGGCGCGGTCGTGTTCCAGGTCGATGCCGGCGCTGGCCCGGTAGTCTTCGCAGACGGCGTGAAGGGTGGCCGGGTTGCCGAAACAGCGTTCGTACTCGGCCAGCGCCGCCGGCTCGATGTGGTCCAGGCCTTGCGCGCCCCAGCCGCCCAGTTTGGCGTGCAGATAGGCCAGCGCGCTGCCCATGATCATGGTCTCGGGCAGGGGCGCCGGCTGGATCAGGTGAAACCAGTGGTCGTAGGCGCACGCAAATTCAAAGTCGGTGGCGGCGTACATGTCCAGCGTCGGTGCGATGTCGATCAGGCACAGCCGTCGCACCCGCCGCGGGTGGTCCAGCGCCAGCCGGTGCGCCACGCGGGCGCCGCGGTCGTGGCCGCAGACATCAAAAGAAGCCACGTCCAGCGCGTCCATCAGCGCCACCATGTCCTGCGCCATGGCACGTTTGCTGTAGTTGCTGTGGTCGGCCAGGCCCGGTGCCTTGGACGAGTCGCCGTAGCCGCGCAAGTCCGGCAGCACCAGATAGAAATCGTGCTTCAGCTGGCGTGCCACCCGGTGCCACATCACATGGGTTTGCGGAAAACCGTGCAGCAACAGCAACGCCGGCCGGCCGGCCGGCAAGCCGCGCGAGACCCGGGCCTGGATATGCTGGTCATTGAAGTCGAAGTAGCGCGTCTCAAAATCTTCAAACCAGTGCATCAGGCGTTCTCGTGTTCAGGGGATTTTTTGTCGTGTCCGGCAGCGGCTGCCTCAGGGCTGGCCGGCCAGGAATTTTTTCAGGTTGGCGCCGGCTTGCGCCTGCACCTTGGCGCGCAGCATGGGCGTCCAGCTCAGCAGCAGGCCCGGCGCCCCCAGGGCCTGGCGCGACCAGCGCCAGAAGCTGAAGCGGTCCCTGTGGCTGGCAATCAGGCCCTCCGGGGTGAAGGTGAACTGGGCATCGATGATGTTGTGCACCAGCCGGCCGGTGGCGCTGAAGCGGTAATGCGCTTCCCAGTGCGCGCTGGCGCTGCGGCCATCGGCCTGGACGGCGCTGAACTCCAGTTTCCACTCCTCGCGCCCCTTGGCCTGGGTGGCGGCGCACAGCATGCGCCACATGCCGCCGGCCTCGCGCCGTCCGCGCAGCGAGAACACCGGGTCGTCAAAGCGCACGTCCGGCGCGTAGCAACTGACCATGTTGTCGGCGTCCAGCGCCTGAAAGGCGCGATAGAACTTGGTCACGGTTTGTTGGTTGGCATTCATGGGGGCTCCGGCAAGAAATGAGGGTGCTGCGCGAGCGCGAAGGTTACCGTAAATTCTCCAATCACGTGCGCCAGCGCCCGCGCCCGGAAAACAGCGTCGCGGCGTCTACTTGAGCGCCGACAGAAACTGTTGCAGCTCGGGCGTGCGGGGCTGCGTGAACAAGGTCTCGGGCGCGCCCATTTCATGCACCTTGCCCTGGTGCATGAAGACCACGCGGTCGCTGACCTTGCGCGCAAAACTCATCTCGTGGGTCACGATGATCAGGGTCATGCCCTCCAGCGCCAGCCGCTCCACCACCTGCAGCACCTCGCCCACCAGCTCGGGGTCCAGCGCCGAGGTGATTTCGTCGCACAGCAAGACTTCCGGGTTCATCGCCAGCGCACGCGCAATCGCCACCCGCTGCTGCTGCCCGCCCGACAGGCGATCCGGCAGGCTGTCGAACTTGTCGGCCAGCCCGACGCGCTCCAGCAACTGCTCGGCGCGCTGGCGGGCCTCCATCTTGGGCAGAGCTTTGACCAGGGTCGGCGCCAGCATCACGTTGCGTCCGGCGCTCAAGTGCGGGAACAGGTTGAAGCTCTGAAAAATCATGCCCACGTTCTGGCGCAGTTCGCGCATGGCCCGCGGGTTGCCGGGCTGCAAGGCCTGGCCGTCGACCCGCAGCTCGCCCTGCTGAAAGTCTTCCAGTCCGTTGATGCAGCGCAGCAGTGTACTTTTGCCGGAGCCGCTCTTGCCGATGACGCACACCACCTCGCGCCGCCCGACCTGCAGATCGATGCCCTTGAGCACTTCGTGGGTGCCATAGCGCTTGCGCAGGCCGCGGATATCGACCAGCGGAAAAGACGGTGCGGATTCGGAAGTTGAGGTCATGGTTGGGGTCGGAGTTTTTGCTCGATGCGCCGGCTCCACATCGACAGCGGCAGGCACAGCGCGAAATACATCAAGCCGACGCAGCCGTACACCAGAAACGGCTTGTAGGTGGCGTTGGCAATCAACTGGCCGGCCTTGGTGATCTCGACGAAGCCGATCACGGAAGTCAGCGCCGTGCCCTTGAT
Source organism: Rhodoferax sp. (assembly GCF_028714215.1). GTDB lineage: Bacteria > Pseudomonadota > Gammaproteobacteria > Burkholderiales > Burkholderiaceae_C > Rhodoferax. Next base: position 5,828 of record NZ_JAQTMS010000025.1, read on the forward strand.
GACCTGCACCAGGAAACCCACCGTGGGTGCCACGGCGAGGCGGCTGGCCTGCGGAAAAATCACGTGGCGCAACTGCTCGCGCAGATTCAGCGCCAGGCTGCTGCTGGCCTCCCACTGGCCGCGCGGCACGGCGTCGACGCAGCCGCGCCAGATCTCGGTCAGGTAGGCACTGGTGTAGAGCGTCAGGCAGACCGCGGCGGCCAGCAGCGGCGAGGTGTCGACACCCAGCAGGGCCAGGCCGAAGTAGGTCAGAAAGATCTGCATCAGCAGCGGCGTGCCCTGAAACAGTTGCACGTACAGCGCGACGCCGCGCCGGGCCCCGGGCCAGCCGGCCAGCCGGGCCAGCAGCAACGCCAGGCCGACCAGGCCGCCGCCGACAAAGGCGATCATGGACAGGCCCACGGTCCAGCGCAGAGCCAGCAGCAGCTGGTGCACGATGTCCCAAAGTGTGAATTCGACCATCTTGCTATTACCGTGCCCTCAGCGGCCGAAGATGAAGCGCGGCCCCAGCCAGTTCAGCGCCTGGCGCAGCAGCACGGCCAGCAGCAGGTACTCGGCGGTGACGATGATGTAGGCCTCGAAGCTGCGGAAGGTGCGGCTGGAGATCAGGTTCGCGGCGTAAGAGGCTTCCTCGGTCGAGATCTGGCTGCACACCGCCGAGCCCAGCATCACGATGATGATCTGGCTGACCAGCGCCGGCCAGACGCGCGCGAGTGCCGGCGGCAGCACCACGCGGCTGAATGTCTGCCAGCCGTTGAGCGCCAGGCTTTGCGCCGCCTCCAGCTGGCCGCGCGACGTCGCCTCGATGCCGGCGCGGATGATTTCACTGGCGTAGGCGCCCAGATTGAGCACCATGGCCAAAATACTGGCGACCTCGGGCGAGAGCCGCACGCCGGCCGCCGGCAGGCCAAAGAAGACAAAGAACAGCTGGATGATGAAGGGCGTGTTGCGGATCAGCTCCACATAGCCGCCCACCAGCGCCCGCAAGCCGGCCCCGCCGTGCCCGCGTGACCAGGCGCAGGCAATGCCCAGCAGCGTGCCCAGCAGCGCTGCCGCCAGGCTCAGCAGGCTGGTCAGCGTCAGCCCCTTGAGCAGCATGGGCCACTGCGCCAGCACCACCAGGAAATCAAACGTCATGCGACCTGCGCTCTAAGGAATTGCAGTCAACGCGCCATTGCGCCCTATTCCGGCAGGTTGCCGGTGCCGCGGCCCAGCCAGCGCTGCGCATAGGCTTCCAGCGTGCCGTCGGTCTTGGCCTGCTTGATGATGGCGTTGACCTTGTCCAGCAAGGCCTGCTCGCCCTTGCGCACACCGATGAAGTTGGGCGAATCCTTCAGCAGCAGCTTGTACTCGGCCTCGATCTGCGGATTTTTTTGCACCGCCAGCGCGGCCACGGCGGCGCCGGTGGCGATCAACTGAGTCTGCTGCGAGACGAAGGCGGCGACGGTCGAGTTGTCGTCTTCAAAGCGCTGGATCTTCAAGGTGGGCGGCGCCACTTGCTGCAGCACGTCGTCCTGGATCGTGCCGCGCGTCACGGCAATGGTCTTGCCGCCCAGATCGGCAAAGTTCTTGATGGTCAGCGCTTTCGGCCCGAACACCGCCTGGTAGAACGGCGCGTAGGCGATCGTGAAGTCGATCACCTTCTGGCGCTCGGCGTTCTTGCCCAGGGCCGAGACGATCAGGTCGATCTTTTTGGTTTGCAGATAGGGAATGCGGTTGGGCGTGCTGACCGGCACCAGTTCCGCCTTGACGCCCAGCTTGTCGGCAATCAGCTGCGCCACGGCGACATCGAGCCCCTGCGGCTTGAAGTCCGGACCCATGAAACCGTAAGGCGGAAAGTCGGTCGGAATGCCCAGGGCAATCGACTTCTTCGCCAGCACCTTGCTGAGCGAATCATCGGCATGGGCCGGAGCCGACAGCAGCACAAGACCGGCCAGCAGGCCGGTGACGCAGGAGAGGAATCTGGATTTCATGGCGTAGCGATGGCAAAAGTTGAACATGCGCTGGCTAGGCAAGTTGCGTGCCACGCGCCTGCCGCGGGGTGCCGTCAACGCCGATGCGCCCTCTGCCGCAAAACGACGGACGCTGGCGGGCATCGAATTTGCATGATGGGCTGCGAGCCATGAAATTGAGGTTTCATAGAATATTGATATGAAACAGAAGTTTCATGCTGGTGCGGGCCATGCCTCAAATTGGTGAGGTCCGCACCGAAGTTGAATACCCGTCCCTCCGCGATAGCCCAAAAATGACCCAACCCTGCGAATCCCTGGCCGCCAAAATCCGCCAGGCCTACGACGCACTGTCCGTCACCGAGCGCAAGCTGGCCGACGTGGTGCTGACCCGGCAAAAGGATTTGCTGAGCTACTCGGCGACCGAACTGGCGAAGCTGGCCGGCGTCTCCAAGGCCAGCGCCGCGCGCTTTTTCAGGCGCCTGGGTTTCGCCGATTTCCATGCCTTCCGGCAGCATGTGCGCAGCCAGGTGTCGCAGCAATCGCCGCTGTTTCGCATGGACCTCAGCCGGACCCGGCAAAGCGCCCTCAGCCGGCTGGAGCAGCACGTGCAGCAGGATGCGCTGCGCCTGCGCGCCCTGCTCGACGGCGCCAGTGACGACACGCTGGAGCGTGCCCTGGCGCTGTTGACGCAGGCCCGCCGCATCCTGGTGGTGGGCTACCGCAACAGCGCGATGACGGCCTTCCATGCGCATGCCCTGCTGTCGCAAGTGCGGCCCGGTGTGCAGTTGCTCAACGACATGGCCGGCCAGGCCGCCGAAATGCTGGCCGACCTGGACGCCACCGACGTCCTGCTGGTGCTGGACTTCAGACGCCGCACGCGCCGCCTGGCACCCCTGGTGGCGGCGGCGCGCAGCGCCAAGGTCCGCCTGCTGCTGCTGACCGATGCCCAGTTGTCGGCGCTGACCTCGCAAGCCGCGGTGGTCCTGCATTGCCCCAGCCCCGGTGCAACGCCAATGCAGCAGATCTTCGACTCCTATGTGGCGGCGGTCAGTCTGGTGAACTACCTGGCCGGCGCCGTCGCCGCCCGGACGCGCAAACAGGCGCGCAGCCGCATGGCCCGCATCGAGGACTTGCATACGCTGCTGCACGATCTTGAAACCGATTCTTAACCCTTGGGTCTTTTCCTCATGTCCGAACTTCCCAGCATCGCCAGCACGGTTTTCCTGAATCCGGCGCGCCAGCGCAGCCAGCCCTATGGCGCGCAGCGCGCTCAAATCCTCCGGGCCGCGGCGCTGGCGCAAGCAGAACAGGCGATCACGGCCTGGCCCGGCTACCGAGTCACGCCTTTGCACGCCCTGCCACAGCTGGCCGGCGCGCTGGGCGTGGCCGCCATCCATTACAAGGACGAAGGCTCGCGCTTCGGTCTGGGCAGCTTCAAGGCACTGGGCGGCGCCTATGCCGTGGCCCGCTTGCTGTGCCGCGAGCTGGGGCCACGCCTGGGCCGCAGCCTGGGCAGCGCCGACCTGTTGCTGCCGCAAGTGCGCCAGGCCTGCGCCGGCATCACCGTCAGCTGCGCCACCGACGGCAACCACGGCCGCTCGGTGGCCTGGGGCGCGCAGTTGTTCGGCTGCCGCTGTGTCATCTACATCCACGCCACGGTGAGCGAGGGGCGCAAGCAAGCCATAGCGCGTTACGGCGCGCAAGTGGTTCGCACCGCCGGCAACTACGACGAGGCGGTGCGCCAGGCCGACCGCGACGCTCGCGCCAACGGCTGGTTCGTGATTTCCGACACCTCCTACCCCGGCTATATGGACGTGCCGCGCGATGTCATGCAAGGCTATCAGCTGATGGTGGCCGAGGCGGTCCGGCAGTTGGACCAGTGGCCCACCCACGTTTTTGTGCAGGCCGGCGTGGGCGGTTTTGCCGCCGCCGTTTGCGCCTATTTCTGGGAGCGCGATGCCGCCCGGCGCCCCTTCTTCGGGGTGGTGGAGCCGAGCGCGGCCGACTGCCTGATGCAAAGTGCGCGCAACGGCCGGGTTACCGCCGTGACGGGTGAGCTGGACACCTTGATGGCGGGGCTGGCTTGCGGCGAGGTGTCCCTGCTGGCCTGGGACATCCTGGCGCAGGGCGCCGATGCGTTTTGCAGCGTTGATGACCAGGCGGCGGTGGCCACCATGCGCCTGCTGGCGCACCCGCTGGGGGCGGACCCCGCGATCGTGGCCGGCGAGTCGGCTGTGGCGGGTTTGGCAGCAGCCATCGGCGTGCTGCGCGACCCGGCGGCCCGCGCCGCACTGGCGCTGGACGCCAGCAGCCGCCTCCTGTTCTTCGGCAGCGAAGCCGACACCGACCCGGCGCTGTACCAGCAACTGGTGGGCGCCAGTGCGGACGATATCCGGCAAGGCGCAGCGGCATGAGCGCTCCGGCAATCAACGCACAGCGACTGTTGGACAGCCTGCAAGAGTTAGGTGCGTGCGGCGCCTTGCCGGGCGGCGGCGTCAATCGGCTGGCTTTCAGCGACGCCGACAGATTGGGCCGCGACTGGACCGTGGCGCGCATGCGGGCGCTGGGCATGACGGTCAGCGTGGACGGCATCGGCAATGGCGTGGCCGTTTATCCGGGCAGCGAGGAACTGCCCCCGGTCATGATGGGATCGCACATCGACACCGTGCGCACGGGTGGCCTGTACGACGGCAACCTGGGTGTGCTGGCCGGCCTGGAAGTGATTGCCACCCTGCGTGATGCGGGCCTGCGCACCCGGCGCCCGCTGGCCGTGGCCTTTTTCAGCAACGAGGAGGGCGCGCGCTTTCAGCCCGACATGATGGGCAGCCTGGTCTATGTCGGCGCGCTGCCGCTGGCGCAGGCGCTGGACACGTCGGGCATCGATGGCGCTACCGTCGGCGACGAACTGCAACGCATCGGCTACCGGGGCACGGCGCCGGTAGGCCAACCGCAGGTCGACAGTTTTATCGAGCTGCACATCGAGCAGGGCCCGGTGCTGCACCAGCAAGGCTTGCCGATCGGCGTGGTGGAGGGCGTGCAAGGCATCTCGTGGACCGAGTTCACCCTGGAGGGCAACGCCAACCACGCCGGCACCACGCCCATGGCGCTGCGCCGCGACGCGGCGTACGCGGCAGCCTGCATCACCACCTTCGTGCATGACCTGGCGCTGCGCTACGGCGGGCGTCAGATCGCCACTGTCGGCTCGATTCAGCTCACGCCCAACCTGATCAACGTGATTGCCCAGCGCGCCGTGCTGACGGTGGACTTGCGCAACACCGATGAGGCCATGCTGGCGCGCGCCGAACTGGAGGTGCTGGCCTATGCGCAACAGACGGCCGCCGCCCAGGGCGTGACTTGCCGCCAGCGAACACTGGCACGCTTTGAGCCGGTGGCCTTCGACCCGGCGCTGGTGAACCTGGTGGAGCAGCAAGCCCGTGCCCTGGGCCTGGCCACGCTGCGCCTGCCCAGCGGCGCCGGCCACGACGCGCAGATGCTGTCGCGCGTCTGCCCGACGGCCATGATCTTTGTGCCCAGCGTCGACGGCCTGAGCCACAACGTGCGCGAGTTCACCACGCCAGAGCACTTGGCGCAGGGTGCCCAGGTGCTGCTGCAAGTGGTGCTGAAGCTGGCCAACCGCCCACAGAGTGCTCTTGATTTTTAAACCGGATTGGAATTTGTCATGCCCCGTTATGTGAACGTCGCGCTGGGCCAACTGGGCCCGATCCAGCGCCAGCACAGCCGAACCCAGGTGGTGGCCCGGCTGTGCGCCCTGATGCGCGAGGCGCACGCGGTCGGCGCGCAGCTGATCGTCTACCCCGAGCTGGCGCTGACCACTTTCTTTCCGCGCTGGTACATGCAGGACGAGGACGAGATCGACAGCTTCTTCGAGCGCGAGATGCCCAGCGCCGCCACGCTACCCCTGTTTGAACTGGCGCACAAGCTGGGCGTGGGCTTTTACCTGGGCTACGCCGAACTGGCGCAGGAACAGGGCAACAAGGTGCGCTACAACTCCTCGATCCTGGTCGACCGCAGCGGAACCATCATCGCCAAGTACCGCAAGGTCCACCTGCCGGGCCACCGCGAACATGAGCCCTGGCGGCGCTTCCAGCACCTGGAAAAACGCTATTTCACACCAGGTCGGCGTTTTGACGTGACGCCGGCCTTTGGCGGCGTGGTCGGCATGGCCTTGTGCAACGACCGGCGCTGGGCCGAGACCTACCGCGTGATGGGGCTGCAAGGCGTGGAGATGGTGCTGATCGGCTACAACACGCCGGTGCACAACGCGCCGGCGCCGCAGCACGACGACTTGTCGCTGTTTCACAACCAGTTGGCGATGCAGGCCGGCGCTTACCAGAACGGCTGCTGGGTGGTGGGCGTGGCCAAGGCCGGGGTGGAGGAAGGGGTCGACAGCATCGGCGGCAGTTGCATCATCGCGCCCTCCGGCGAGCTGGTGGCGCGTTGCCTGAGCAAAGACGACGAGATGGCGCTGGCGCGTAGCGACCTGGACTTTTGCGCGGTCTACCAGAAAACCACTTTCAATTTCGACCTGCACCGCCGCCCCGAGGCCTACGCCATGATCGTCCAACGCAAAGGCCTGACCCTGGCCGCCGATGGCACGCCGTGGGCAACTGCTGAATAAATCCCTCTGTGTCCGCTAGCAGACAGACATCACTATAAAGATGCATTTATATTGAATCTTTTCAAAGATTCATGTAAGATGCATCATTAGTAAGCTTCGATTCGAACTTACATCCACGTCTGTTTCAACGCTACCGATAAGGAATCCTCGCCATGCACGCAACGCGCAAACTCTGGACCTGGCTGGCCGTCATCTGTGTACTGTCTTTTGCCGTTTTAGGCTGGGTCGGGACCGAGATCTACCTGACGGCGCCGCCCATTCCCAAACAAGTCATCAGCAGCAACGGAACGGTGCTGTTCTCCGAGGGACAGATCCAGCGCGGGCAGGAAGCCTGGCTGTCGGCCGGCGGCCAGCAACTGGGCACCGTCTGGGGCCACGGCAGCTATGTCGCGCCGGACTGGTCGGCCGACTGGCTGCACCGTGAAGCGCTGGCCTTGCGCGCGATCTGGTCGCAACGCGATTTCGGCAAATCCTTCGAGCAACTGAGCATTGGCCAGCAAGCCGAACTCAATGGCCGGCTGAAGCACGAAATGCGGCGCAACACTTATGACGCCACGACCGACAGCATCGCCGTTTCGGCGGACCGTGCCGAAGCGATAGAACAAGTCAGGCAGCATTACACGGGCTTGTTCGGCAACGACCCCTCCCTGGACAAGCTGCGCGAGCAGTACGCCATGAACGCCGGCTCCCTGCCCGACCCGCTTGACCTGCAGGCGCTGCCGGCCTTCATGTTCTGGGCGGCTTGGTCGGCCGCCACCGACCGACCGGGCCAGACCGACCTGAGCTACACCAGCAACTGGCCGCACGAAGCGCTGGTCGACAACGTGCCAACGGCCGGTGCCGGCATCTGGTCCATCGCCAGCATCATCTTGATGATCGCCGCCATCGCCGGCATGATCCTGTACCACTCGACGACCCGGGAGGAGGGCGATCCGACGCCACCCAAGACCGATCCGCTGTTCGACCTGAAACCGACGCCGTCGATGAAGGCGACGCGCAAATACTTCTACGTCGTGATCGGCCTGATCCTGGCCCAGGTCGCCATGGGCGCCCTCACCGCGCACTACGCGGTGGAGGGGCACAGCTTCTTCGGCTTCCCGCTGGCGCAGATCCTGCCCTATACGGTGAGCCGCACCATCCACACCCAGTTCGCCGTGCTGTGGATCGCCACCGCCTGGCTGGCCACCGGCCTGTACATCGCGCCGGCGATCTCGGGGCACGAGCCCAAATACCAGAAGCTGGGTGTCGACCTGCTGTTCTACGCCCTGCTGTTCATCGTCGTCGGCTCCACCGCTTTTGGCTGGCTGGGCTCACTGCAGCACCTGGGCAATGGTTTCAGCTTCTGGGTCGGCAACCAAGGCCTGGAATTCACCAGCATGGGACGCGTCTGGCAAGTGCTGCTGTTTGTCGGCCTGCTGTTCTGGGTCACCTTGCTGGGGCGTGGCCTGTGGCCGGCCCTGAAGACGCCGTCCGAGAGCCGCGGCCTGATTGCCATGGTGTTCCTGGCCGCGCTGTGCATCGGCGGCTTCTATGCCACCTCGCTGACCTGGGGGCCGCATACGCATTACTCCATGATCGAATACTGGCGCTGGTGGCTGGTCCACCTGTGGGTGGAAGGCTTCTTCGAAGTGTTTGCCACCGCCGTGATCGCCTTGTTGTTCACCCGCCTGGGCCTGATCCGCGCCAGCACGGCCAACAGCGCGATCGTGCTGGAAACCATCGTCTTCCTGTTCGGCGGCATCCTGGGCACCTTGCATCACCTGTACTTCACCGGCACGCCGACCTTTGTGATTGCCATCGGGGCCATGTTCTCGGCGCTGGAGGTAGTGCCGCTGGCGATGATAGGGGTGGAAGCCTATCGCAACTACCAGCGTTCCAAGGCGGCGCCCTGGGTGCAGACCTATAAATGGTCCATTCTGTGTTTCATCGCCGTCGGCTTCTGGAACGTGGTGGGCGCCGGCCTGCTGGGCTTCTCGATCAACACGCCGATCGCGCTGTACTACATGCAAGGCCTCAACATGACGGCGGCGCACGGCCACGCCGCGCTGTTCGGCGTCTACGGCATGCTGGGCATAGGCTTGCTGCTGTTCTGTCTGCGCGGCTTGTCGGATCGCGCCGCCTGGTCGGATCGGCTGCTGGCCCCCATGTTCTGGTCGCTCAACATCGGCCTGGCCATGATGGTGTTCATCTCGCTGGTGCCGGCCGGCATTTACCAGGCCTGGGCCAGCATCACCCAGGGCATGTGGTTTGCGCGCTCACCCGAGGTGGTTCACTCCAAGCTGATGGAAACACTGGTCTGGCTGCGCGTGCCGGGCGACCTGGTGTTTGCCCTGGGCACTGTGTTCCTGGCCTGGTTCGCCCTGCGTTTGCTGACCGGCGGCAAGCGCTCACTCCAGGCGGCGGTGCCGCTGGTGGGAAACAAGAGCGCCTGATTTCGGGGCCATGCCCCACGGACTTGAACCGACCGGGGGCGCCCGCCGCGCCACCCGGTTTTGCCGCGCCCGCCTACCTGGACGTCGTCAACTTGACCGCCGCGCGGCGTTTCGGCAAATTGGGCAGCCCGGCGCCGGACGAGGGCACCAGATCGGCCAGCGTGACGCCGTCGAGCACCTGCATATAGCTCTGCAAGGCCTGGTGCAGAACACTCTTCAGGCCGCAATGCCCGGTCAGCCGGCAACTGCCACTGGCCGAGTCGAAGCACTCCACCATGGTGAAGTCGGTCTCGGTATGGCGCACCACGGCGCCCAGCGCGATGTCCTTGGCCGATTTCAGCAGGCGCAGGCCGCCGCCGCGGCCACGCGTCGTTTCCAGCAAACCCTGGTTGGAGAGTTCCACCACGATTTTGGTCAGGTGGCTGCGCGAGATGTCGTGCGCGTCGGCGATCTCGGTGATCGTCACCGGCTCGGCGCGCCCCTCGCTGGCGGCGCAATACATCAGCACGCGCAGGCTGTAGTCGGTCCAACTGGTAAGTTTCATCGCAAGATCCTCTGGGTGGCCAATGGCGCCGCTCTGGGAAGTCCGAAAGCCAGGCAGCGTCTTAAAAGATGAACAAGTAATGCATTTTATCGGATAAAATATGCACACCGTATGAATCTTTGAAAGGAAACCTCAATGAACGCTCGAATCGAATTGCCGGAACCGCAGCTCTTCCTCAACCGCGCCGACCAGGCACTGGGCCAGATCGCGGTGCAATTGGCCGGTGCCACCGCCGTCTTTCGGCGCCTCAAGCTCGACTTCTGTTGCGGTGGCCAGATCAGCCTGCGCCAGGCCGCCCAGGACCGCAAACTGGACCTGGCAGCCGTGCTGGAGGAACTGGCCGGCTTGCAGCGCGGCAGTGACTTGCCCCACAGCACGGCGCCGGCGGCCTTGATCGACCACATTCTGGAGCGCTACCACGCGCTGCACCGCGTCCAACTGCCCGAGTTGATCCGGATGGCGCGGCGCGTCGAGGCGGTGCACCGTGAGCATCCCGATTTGCCGGCTGGCCTGGCGCAATTGCTGGAGGCCATGGAACGCGAGTTGTTGAGCCACATGGAAAAAGAGGAAGCCATTCTCTTTCCGATGCTCAAGGCCGGCGGCAATCCGTTTGTGGTGCATCCAATTGGCGTGCTGCGCAGCGAACACACCGGTCATGGCGAGCTGCTGGAGCGCCTGGCTGCCATGACCCACGACGCCACGCCGCCGGCAGACGCCTGCAACACCTGGCAGGCTCTGTACCTGGGGATCAGGCAACTGAACGACGACCTGATCAACCACATTCACCTCGAAAACAATGTGCTTTTTCCGCAGTTCGAGCCCAGCCAAAGCAGCGGCAATGGCTGTGGCTGCGCGGGCTGAATAGAATCAGACGGCTGCGTCCGGGAACGGCGCAGCCGCACCGTCATGGCAAAGAAATTTCCGATCCATCCCGAGCACCCCGAGCGACTTTGCTGGGGCTGCGACAAGTACTGCGCGGCCGATGCGCTGTTGTGCGGCAATGGCTCGGAGCGCACCCAGCACCCGGTTGAACTGTTCGGCGACGACTGGAAGACCTGGGGTCACGACTATGTGGCGGAGCCGGCAAAGACCGCGCCAATGGCTGATTGACATAGCGGGGCAGGGCTTCAGCGCCAGCCTTGCCAGCCGGTCCAGGCCGCCGCGAATATCAGAAACAAGCCGACGCCGCGCCCGATGGCGATCTGCTGGCGCGGATTGTTGCGCAGCCACAGGCGCAGGCTTCCGGCGCCCCAGGCCATGGCGCCGTAGACCAGGAACTGGGTCAGCGCGATGATCAAGCTCATGACGCTCGCCTGCACGGCCAGCGGTCCGTACTCGGGCCGCACGAATTGCGGAAAGACCGCCACCATGAAGACATAGGCCTTGGGATTCATCAGGCAGGACAGGGCACCGCGGGAAACAGTCCGCGCCACCGTCAGCCGCGGCACAGCGCCGACCTCGCCCAGCGCCGCGGCACCACGCCACAAGCTCCAGCCGATGTAGGCGATGTAGAGGGAGCCGGCCAGCAGCAAGGCGTTGAAGGCCAGCGGGTAAACGCTCAGCAGCAGGCCGACGCCCAGCGTCGCCATTACCACGTGCAGCACGCCGCCGCCGGCAATGCCGGCCACGGCCGCCAGGCCCAGCTTGCGGCCACCGGCCAGGGAACTGGCCATCACGTAAGCCATGTCCATGCCGGGCAGCGCGATGATGCCCAGAACCATCAGGGCAAACAGCCAGAGGTGGCTGGTTTCGGTCAATAAATACATGGCGTTCACTTCCTTGTTGGGGGGGTGGAGAGGACTGTAGGGCGCCATCCGGACACTATCTGTCCTGATTCATCGCTGGCCGTCATAAACTCGCGCCATGGCTTCCCCCACCACCCGCGTGCTGGCGCTGCTGGAACTGCTGCAGAACTTCGATGAGCTCAGCGGCAGCGAGTTGGCGCGCCGGCTCCAGGTCGATGAGCGCACGCTCAGGCGCTATGTCACCAAGTTGCAGGGCCTGGGCATCCCGGTGCAATCCGACCGCGGACGCTACGGCGCTTACCGCTTGACGCCCGGCTTCAAGCTGCCGCCCCTGATGTTCAGCGACGACGAGGCGCTGGCCATGTCTTTGGGGCTGCTGTTTGCCGCCGGCCTCGGGCTGGAGGGCAGCGAGACCGGTGCCCGCAGTGCGCAAAGCAAGCTGGAGCGTGTCATGCCCCAGGGCTTGCGCGCCAAACTGCGGGCCTTGTCGGCGACCATGCAGCTTGATCTGTCGCAACCGGTGGCTCCGGTGCAGAGCGCCGCGCTGCTGGAACTCAGCGCCGCCGCGCATGTGCGGCACCGGGTCTGGCTCCAGTACTGCGCTGCCAACGGTGCCGCCAGCGAGCGGGAGTTCGACTGCTACGGCCTGGCCTGGCGCGGTGGCCGTTGGTACGCCGTCGGCTACTGCCACCTCAGAAATGGTTTGCGCTCGTTCCGGCTGGACCGCATCCAAGCCGTGGCGCCACGCCCGCAATCGTTTGCGGCGCCCGCCGATTTCGATGCGGTGCGCCATCTGGCGCTGGGCCTGGCCACCTTGCCGCGGGCGCAAGCGGTGCGCGTGCTGCTGAAGACCGACATGGCGACGGCGCGCGCCGAGCTGTTCGCCGCCATCGGCTTGCTGGTGCCGATGGGCGACGCCGTGCTGCTGCACAGCCAGGTCGATGATCTGGCGTGGTACGCCCGGCAACTGGCGCGGCTGTCGTTCGATTTCGAAGTGCTGGAGCTGCTGGCCTTGCAGCAGGAGATCCGCAATGTGGCGGTTCGTCTGTTCCGACTGGGCAGCCGGTATGAGGTGAAGCCGCTGGGGTCGGCCTGAAGTGGCGGGCGATGGCTCTCAGTTCGCCAGCACGCCGCCAGGTCCGGCGGGCCGCTGCCGGGTGGCTATCAGCACGCCCGGGTTGAGGATGCCGGCCGGATCGGCCACCGCCTTGGCGGCGCTGAGCATCTGGCGGAACAGGTCCGGCACCTCGATCTCGTAGCCGCTGCGGTGGTCGCGACCGACCGCATGGTGGTGCGTGATGCTGCCGCCCTGCGCCACCACCGCCGCGTTGGCCGCCAGTTTGATCTCGCGCCAGGCTGCTAGCGCACTGGCGACGTCGCCGTTGGGCGAACCCAGCACGGCGATGGTGAAATAGGGCGCTACGCCGTCCGGGTAAAGGTGCGTGATGCGGCAGGAAAGCAGGCTCCCCTGACCCGTCACACGCTCGATGACGGACTGCACCTCATGCTTCACGTTTTGGTAGAAACTCTCGAACCGGTCCCAGGTGATGGCGCTCTCGAAAGTGTCCATGATGATGCCAAGTCCCACCGCCGGGTCGCGCCAGTAGGGCATGCGAATGAAGGCCCGGCGCCAGGCGCCGGCGGCGCCTTGCCGGTGTTCCTGGCTGCCCTCGTTGGCCATGGAGCGCGCCACCGCGTCGGTGTCGTATTGGCCGGCGTGATCGCGCACCAGTTCCAGGGCGCGCGCCATCCAGGGCTGCAAGGGATGGTCGGCCGACTCGAAGCCCAGCACCAGCACCGCATGGCGCCCATCGCCAACGCCCGCGAAGACGGTTTCCATGGGATCGAGCAGGCGGCAGTTGCTGGGGTTCAGGCCCGACTGCGCCAGCGCGCGCAGGCAGCGCGCGGCACTGAAGTAGTCGGCAAATTTAATCGAGGCCGAGGCCCGAAATTTCGGCTTGTCTTGCAGCCGCATCCAGGCTTCGGTGATGACGCCCAGCGTGCCTTCGCTGCCCAGCACCAGCCGGTCCGGTGCCGGGCCGGCGCCGGAGGCGGGCAGACGCCGCGTTTGCAGCACCCCGGCCGGCGTCACCATGCGCGTGGCTTCGACCAAGTCGTCGATATGCGTGTACTGGCTGGCGTAATGTCCGCCGGCGCGGGTGGCGATCCAGCCGCCCAAAGTCGAGAACTCGAAGCTCTGCGGGAAATGGCGCAAGGTCAGACCGTGCGGGCGCAATTGCGACTCGATGTCGGGCCCGAAGGCGCCGGCCTGGATGCGTGCCGCGCGGCTCACCGTGTCGATCTCCAGCACCCGCCCCAGGCGCTCCATGTCGAGCGCAATGGCGCCGGCAAAATCATTGCCGATGGCCGCTTCGACGCCGCCGCAGACGCTGCTGCCGCCACCAAAGGGAATCACCGCCACCTTGCTGCGTGCCGCCCAGTCGAGGATGTCGACGACCGCTTGCTCGTGGTCCGGGAAGGCGACCCAGTCCGGCGGATGGGGTACCTGGCGCAGCCACATGCGGGCGCAATCGGCGTAGCTCTTGCCGTAGGCATGATTGAGCCGGTCCAGCGGCGTTGCCGAGAACATGGTCGCCAGCGCCGCCGGTGGCGCGATCCTGGGCGGCGGCAGGTCAAAGTCTGCAACGGCCGGCGGCGCCACAGCGGCAAATTGTCCGCCCAACTGCTCCACCATGAATTGCACCGTGGCCTGCTCGCGCGCATCGAGCACCGTGTCGGCGGCGCCCCAGCCCCAGAAACGGCGCGCCGCGCGCCGGGAGAGACTTTCGACTGTTGCGTTCATGGGTCTCTCCGTGCAGTGCTCAAGGGGGTGGCAAGGTGGGCTCAGCGCCGCGCAAACGCTTCGAACTCGTCGACCGGCAGCGGCCGGCTGAACAAATAACCCTGGTAGGCATGGCAACCCTGGTGTGCCAGAAAGTCCCGCTGGGCTTCGATTTCAACCCCCTCGGCGAGGACCGCCAGTCCCATGCTGTCGGCCAGGGCGATCACCATCTTGGCGATGGCCGCGTCGTTGGGGTCGGTCAGGATATTGCGGACGAAGCCCTGGTCGATCTTGAGCTGGTCCAGCGGCAGGCGCTTGAGGTACGAGAGCGACGAATAGCCGGTGCCGAAATCATCCAGCGAAAAGCCGACGCCCCGAGTCTTGAGGGCACTCATCTTGGCGATGACGCCTTCCACATCGTCCACCAGCAGACTCTCGGTCAGTTCCAGTTTGAGCAGCTTCGGGTTGGCGCCGCTGCGCTCCAGTACCGTCAGCACCTGAGTGACGAAATCCTCGCGGTGGAACTGGCGGGCGCTGACATTCACCGCGATGCTGAGTTGCGCCAGCGCCGGCTGGCCGGCCCAGCGCTTCAACTGCGCGCAAGCCGTCTCCAGCACCCATTGGCCCAAGGCAAGAATCAGGTCGCTGTCCTCGGCCAGGGGAATGAACTCGGCCGGCAGCACCAGCCCGCGCTCTGGATGCTGCCAGCGCAGCAAGGCTTCGACGCCGGTCAGGCGGTCCTTGCCCACCACCTGCGGCTGGTAGTACAGGACGAACTGGTCTTTCAGAATCGCCTCGCGCAAATCCGCTTCGAGCGTGGCGCGTGTAGTGACCTCGGCCTGCATCTGCGGGTCGAAGAAGCGCAAGGCATTGCGGCCGGCCGCCTTGGCCTGGTACATCGCCAGTTCGGCGCGTTTCAGCGGTTCGTCGGTGCTGCCCTGCTGCTGGCTGCTCAACAAGGTGATGCCGATGCTGGAGGTGCTGTGATGCTCGCCGTTGTCGAGCTGGTAGGGCTGGTGCAGGGCCAGCAGAATCTTTTCGCCCACGGTTTCGGCCTGTCGGGCGGCCTCCCGGTCGCTGCGGCTCAGGTTTTCCAGCAGCACCACGAATTCGTCGCCGCTGAGCCGCGCCACGGTGTCGCCCTCGCGCGTGCAGTTGCTCAGACGCCGGGCCACTTGCTGCAACAGCAGGTCACCCTGGGAATGGCCCAGGGTGTCGTTCAAGGTCTTGAAGTTGTCGATGTCGACGAACAGCAGCGCCCCCTTGCGCAACGGCCGGCCGCCGCCCAGCAGCGCCTGCTCCAGCCGGTCGATCAGGAGTCGGCGGTTGGGCAAGCCGGTCAAGGTGTCGTAGAAAGCCAGGTTTCTGATCTGGTCCTCGGCCGTCTTGCGCGAGCTCAGATCGGCGAAGGCGCCCACGTAGTGGCTGGTCTGCCCGGTCTCGTCGGTGACGGCGCTGATGGTGAACCAGGCCGGGAACAGCTCGCCGTTTTTGCGCCGGTTCCAGATTTCGCCCTGCCAGGAGCCGCTGCGTGCAATGGCGCCCCACATGGCGGCAAAAAAGTCCGCATCGTGGCGGCCGGAGGCCAGCAGTTGGGGCGTCTGGCCGACCGCTTCCAGTGCCTCGTAGCCGGTGATCGCGCTGAAGGCCTTGTTGACCCGCAGGATCTGGCGCTGTGCGTCGGTGACCATCATGCCCTGCTGCGAATCGAAAGCGGTGGCGGCAATGCGCTGCGCTTCCTCGGCCTGCTTGCGCTCGGTGATGTCGTCCATCGTCAGCACCCGAACCACTTTGCCCTTGTAGTGCATCCGCTTGCCGCGCAGCAGGACCGGAAAGGTGGAGCCGTCCTTGCGCAAGCCGGTGGCTTCGTAGGGCAATTCATAGTCGGCCAGCATGTTTTTCAGCACCCGGTCCCGGTCCCGCGGCGCAATCCACTCGGTGTCGGAGCGGCCCACCGCCTCTTGCGAGGTGTAGCCGAACAGCTCTTGCGCCCGGCTGTTTTGTTCCAGGCATTGGCCTTGCTCCGAGATGAAAATGGCTTCCGACGCCGCTTCGCTCAAGGCCTGGTATTTTTGGCGGTTCTCTTCCAGCGCTTCTTCCGCTTTTTTGCGTTCCGTGACGTCGCGCCCGATGATCACCAGCGCCTGGCGCTGGCCTTGCTCGTCAAAGACCGGCATCTTGCGCACCTCGAACTCGTGCGCTGTGCCGTCCTCGTCCACCATGGTTTCGAAGAACAGGGCCAGCTTGCCGGCTTGCCAGGCTTTTTCGTCGTCCACCAGACAGGCCTCGTGGGCGGCCCGGAACTCCGGGTGCAATTGCGCCAGCTCCATCTCCGTCTTGTCCTGCCAGGCCAGACCGTGCAGGTGGAACAAACGCTTGGCCGGTTCGTTGGTGATTTGCCAGCGGCTCTCGGGGTCCTTGAAAAAAATGGCGTCCGGGATGGCCTCGATGAGAGCCCCCAGGCGCTTGTTGGTGAGCGCCAGCTTGACCACATTCTGCTTGTGCTCCGTGACGTCGCGCATGGCCACCTGAACGGCCGGCGCGCCGGCGTAGCTGATCCGCGTGGCCTGGATTTCCACGTCCATCGCCGTGCCGTCGAGTTTGACGAACTTCTGCTCGACCATCGGCGTGACGACTTGATCGACCGGCGTGTTCTTCATCCGTGTTTGCACGATGGCCAGAAAATCCGGATGCACAAAATCAAGCACCGGGCGGCCCAGCAGGTCTTGCCCGGAGCTGGCGCCGAACATGGCGATGGCGGCTGGATTGACATAGATCAGCAGCCCGTTGCGATGCACCGCAATGGCTTCGCGCGTCCACTCGATCAGGGTGCGAAAACGCTCTTCGCTGTCGATGATCCTGGCTTGCGCCAGTTTGCGCTCGGTAATGTCCGCAATGAAGACGGTGAAGTGCCCCAGCAGCCCGCGCTGTAGCGGCGTGAGGCTCATTTCCACCGGGAACTCCGAGCCGTCCTGGCGCAGGGCGACTCTTTCGATGCGTTGGGTCAACACCTGTCCGGGTACGGCACCGACGAGGCTGCCGCGAAAGGCGTCGCGCTGCGCCGGCGCAAGAATGGTCTCATCCAGCGGCCGTCCCAGCGCCTCGCTCTTGCGCCAGCCGAAGATCGTTTCGGCGCGCCGGCTCCAGTCTGTGATCCGGCCCTGGGCGTCGATCTCGATGATGGCGTCCAGCGCGGTGTCGAGAATGGCGCGCGTGCGGCCCTGGTTCTCCAGCAGCTCGCGCATCGTCTGGTTGAGTCGATAGCCCACCAGCATCATCAGCAGCGTGCCGCAGACCAGTGCCAGGGCCACCAGACCTTCCCAGGCAGCGCCGCTGTAGCAGAGCACCAGTGCCGGTGGCGCGGCCACGGCAGCCACAAAGCTCAGCATGGCGGTGCGTTGTTCCGCCAGCGAAATCATGGCCACCGTGCAGACCGCCAGCAGCAGGGTGACCAGCAAGGTCAACTCGGCACCGCGGGCCTGGCCTATCAGCAGGCAGGGGCCCAGCGCCCAGGCCGCGCCCGCCACCAGCGCGCCGGCCAGGAAAATCTTGCGCCAGCGCGCGATGGCCGGCGGCTGGGGCGCGGCACGCTGGAAAGCGCTGTATTCCAGGCAACCGATGGCCACATCGACCAGCAGCGCTGCCGTCCAGAGTGTCATTTCGGGCGCCGGAAAGAACCGCCCCAAGAGGCCGCCGATCAGCAGCGCCGCGCTGGCGGTGATCAGCAGGTTCAGCGGTTTGCGCGCGTAAGCGGTGTACAGCAGCCGGGCCTCGACATCGCCGCCGAGGTACGGTGCGGTGTCGCGCGGATGCGGAATACTGTCGCTCATGGGGCCTCCCTGGTTGCGCGCCGGGGCAGTTGCTGGTGTGTTCGGTTTGCCGCGGCACGGCGACAAATCTTAAATCACTTGCGCTCCCGTGTGTAGGCCCACCAGGGGCGCGCTTCCTCGCCAGCCATGAAGCGCGTCACCGAGACGAAGACGTCCAGCACGCAGGGGTCCTGGCGCAAGCCCGTTTTTTCGCACAGCCTGCGGTACATCTGGATCGGGTCCTGGCCCAGCAACTGGCTTGGCTGGTGAATACCCAGCAGCCGCAAATCTTCGGCGATCGCCGGCCCGACATTCGGCAGATCGGTGAGCGTTGCCAGGCGAGTTCGGTCGACTTTGTTTGGATTCATGTGGACTCACAACTTTCTGGTCATGAAAACGCTGTACGGATCCTCCACGTAGGTGGCAAAGGGTCCGCAGTAGGAAAAGCCGAAACTTTCGTAAAGGTTTCGCGCCGGCGCGAAGGCGTTTGCCGATCCGGTTTCCAGGCTCAGCCGGCGGTAGGCGCGACGCTGAGCTTCGTCAACGATGTGGGCAAGTATCTTCCGCGCCACGCCTTTTCTGAGATGCGAGGTGGACGTGCGCATGGATTTGATTTCGGCGTGCTGCGCGTCCAGTTCCTTGAGCGCGCCGCAACCCAGCAACTCGGCGCCTTCCCAGGCGGTCCAGAAGGTGATTTCCGGCTGGCGCAAGGCCTTGATGTCCAGCGCATGAATGCTCTCTGGCGGCGAATGCTGCGCCATGCTCTGCAGATGTTCCTGCAGCAGTTGGTGGATTTCAGGACCTCTCAGATCGTCGACTTTGATATGCATGAAATGGTTATGGCGTGGAAGGAAAGAATGCGCAGAGGAAATGGCCAGATTTTCGGCGACCGAACGAAGGCTTGAGCCTCAAGCTTGCGCAGCGTTGCTGAAGCACTGAACATAGCCCTCCCACCAG
Organism: Rhodoferax sp.; assembly: GCF_028714215.1. GTDB lineage: Bacteria > Pseudomonadota > Gammaproteobacteria > Burkholderiales > Burkholderiaceae_C > Rhodoferax. The sequence continues at coordinate 24,688 of NZ_JAQTMS010000025.1, forward strand.
TCGCCGGCCAGCGCGTGCTCGACGAAGTTGCCGCCGGTGCAGTCGCCGATCACGCGGCGCCAGAACGCTTGGGCGGCCAGATTGCTGGCCATTTGCCCGACTTCCCACTGCCCCGGTAGCTCGGCAAACACGCGCAGGGCCATGGCTTTGCCAACGCCGGCGCGGCGATATTTTTTCAGCACGAAGAACTGGTCCATCCAGCGGCCCACGTTGTTGACCTTGACCGCCGCGTCAACCAGGGCAAAGCCGGCGTAGTGACCACCGACCTTGGCGACAAACGGATGACAACGGGCATCCGTCCAATAGCGATCCAGCGCGTAGCCGTATTCGCCATGGGCATCAAGGTCCTGGTCCCAGATGTCAGACAGTTCGTACTGGTACAACTCCAGCATCCGGAGAATCGGGAGTCGATCTTGCGGCGCGGCGCGGCAGATTTCCAGGGCGGGTGCGGTCATGGGGTGAGAGTTATGTGCCATGCTGAACGTTGAACGTTACCAGCGTCTGGTTGACGGACTTTTAGCCAGGCCGCCCCCGTCTCGTAAGCGCCAAGACTGCCGTGCAAAGCAGGAACAGCCCATAGAGCCCAGGGACGCAGCTGTCGCTACGGGCCAGTTGCAAGAAATAGCTCCGCGAGTCAATGGTGCCAGCCTTGCTTGTGTAAAAAAGAATGGTCTGAACCACAACAAGCAGGCCCAATGCAGCGTTGTAGACAATTACAAATCGCAAGCCGAATGGCCGTCCAAGCCGCGAAAGGGCGACAAATATCAGGCTGTAGACGCAATCAAGGAAAAGAGAAACCGCCATGACGAATGGCCACCATCCTTTGACATCGACACTGTTGAACCATCCAATAACTGTTGATAGCGCGCTGGATGCTGCGAGGATAAGGAAAACAACAGCAAAACTCTTGCCTGGCGTTAGCGACCCAGTGGCCCTGGTGTTTGTTCCGAATGCTCTCGCATGCCACTCAAACACCGCGCCAATGGCGCCCGAAAGCAGGACAAAGGTCGTCGCTGGCCACACGAACATCGGCTCAAGGCGCGGAAAAGCGAGCCAGTATGCAGCACACACGAAAAACAAGCCGAGGAAAAGCGATACCCAAACGCGAACGTAAGACAGCCCTCTCATGAGTCCGTTGCGGATAGCGGCAATAGGTCTGTGCATCGGCTAACTCAATACAGGGAGACAGGTTTCTGTCGCCTGAACATCGGTTCCCAATTCCTTTGCCAAGCCGCATGCATCTGGGGTTCCACGACATTCAGAAGGCAAGTAAGTCACCATAACAACTCCAGAAAAAGCAGCAAGCTGGATAGACAACAACGTGCCACTATAGCCCAGCCATTGCAGTCGTTGCCAGGGTGTCGGTCGCCCGCCGGGGCGAGACCCGGCCTGGTGGTCCTGCGCATGATTCCTCGCAAGCAAAACCCCACCGCTCCGCTGTGAAATGCCGCATCGCTAAGATGCCCCAACCATCCACCAGAAGGCTACCCACCATGTTCCGTATTCGCGAAATCGATCATCTTGTCCTGCGCGTTGTCGACCTGGATCGCATGCTGCGCTTCTACTGTGGCGCGCTGGGGTGCACGGTGGAGCGGCGGCAGGACGAAATTGGGCTGGTGCAGTTGCGCGCCGGCCGGTCCATCGTCGATCTGGTACCGGTCGATGGCAAGCTCGGGCGCGCCGGTGGCGCGGCGCCCGGAAAGGAGGCTCGCAACATGGATCACTTCTGTCTGCGGGTGGAGCCTTTCGACGAACCGGCCATTCGCCGCCAGCTGGAGGCGCGGGGCATAGCGGTCGGCCCCGTGGCTTCACGCTATGGCGCGGAGGGTGAAGGCTCCTCGATCTACCTCACCGACCCGGAAGGCAACGTGGTGGAACTCAAAGGCCCACCCAGTACCTCTGTAGCTGAGTACCAGAGGGATTAGCGCCGATCTACTACTTGGTCGCAACAGAGTCTTGATAGCAAGCTACTAGCCTAAAGGTTCCCAAGCGTCATTTGCAATCTCGCCGGTCGGTTTCAGAATTTCCTCAACACTGAAACCGATCCGGGAGCTTGCATGAAATCGCTTAAACCACTGCTGAATGTCTGCCTGGCGATTGCCGCGTCCTGTTTTGCTTTTTCCGCCGCGGCGCAGACGGCAAGCTATTCGCTCAACGCCACCGGCGTCAGCCAGTTTGGCTCGGGCGCCTATGGATCGGTCACCCTGACGCAGAGCTTCAGCGATGTGCTGGTCAGTGTCTCCTTGCGCAGCGATCTCAACTTTGTCGACACCGGAGCGCACTCGGCCTTTTCTTTCAACCTGGGCGGTGCTTCGTCCGCCAGCGACGTTACCGGCATCAGTTTCGCGAATGGACTCCATAACGTCTTTGCCGTCGCCAGCGGTACCAGCAATTCGCCTTTCAGCACCTTCAGCTACGAGATCAACTGCGTCAGCAACTGCAGCGCCGGCGGCTCGGCTGGCGGTTATGTCGATCCGCTGAACTTCACCGTCAAGAACGCGTCGCTGGCTGAATTTGGACAACTCTCCACCGGCAGCGGAACCGCCGCTTACTTTGCCGCCGACGTGATCAATCTGGCGGGCAATACCGGCACCATCGGTGCCACCGTTGCGGCCGTGCCGGAGCCGGAAAGCTATGCCATGTTGTTGGCCGGTCTGGGTCTGATGGGCTTCACGGCCTGGCGCCGCCGGGAGTCTGCTGTGCGCGCTTGACGCACCGTGACTCCCAGGCAAAACGGGCGGCGGCTTTCCTTGTATGAAACTTCGCAGCCAGATATTTTCCGGCTACATCCTGCTGGCCATGCTGGTGCTGCTGGTGGGCCTGACCGGATACCTGAGTCTGAACGCCATTGCCGAGGACTTTGACGGCGCCATCAACCGCACCCAACCGGTACTGAGGGCGCTCAACCGCATCCGCTTCCTGGCGACCCGGCAGGCGTTTTCCGTGGCTTCCGAATTGATACCCGACAGAGCTGCGCACGCCGGTGAAGCCTCGGACAAGAAAGTCGAACCGTCTGTTGCTGCACTGATGGCGGCGACTTCGGAATACCGCGCCTTGGTCGAGCAATACTTTCCGGACGAGTTGACCACCGTGAAGGCGGTGGAACAGGCGGTCAAGGACTTTGGGCGCGCGGTGGAGCAACTCGATCGCTACGGCGATGCGCTGGACGATCGTGCTTTTCATGTGCAACTGGCCCAGGTTAGAGTCGGTCTCAAGAGCTTGCTGGACTTGGTGGCCGAGGCGGCCGCCGACGAGGAGACGGAGTTTCAGAAACACCAGGCAAGTGTTGGTTCTGAATTGAGGCGTCATCTGACTTTGCTGCTGGGTGCCTGTGTGCTGTCGATACTGGCCGCCATCGGTGGCGGCGCCTTGTTCGCCAGGCGCATTGCCCAACCCATCAATGTGCTGCGCCTGGCGGCTTTGCGGCTGGGCAGCGGGCATCTGGAGAGCCGCGCCGAAGTGCAGTCAAAAAACGAGATTGGAGAACTGGCACAAACGTTCAACCAGATGGCCTCCGATCTCTCCAGCACCCTGGTTACCCGTGACTATGTCGAACTGATCCTCGAATCCCTCACCGACGGCGTCATCGTGGTGGACAAGGCCGGCCGCATCGTGCGCTGCAACTCGGCCATGCAGCAGATTTGGAACAGCGTGATCACCGGGCCGATCCTGAGCCGCGCGCTGGGGGAGGTGTTTGCCAACGAAGCCATTGGGCAAGCCCTGGCGGGCGATCCGCGGACGCCCCAGTCCTTCGAAAGCAGCCTGCGCGGCGAAAGCAATCCGGGGATCATCGTCAAGGTCTCCGTCTCCCAGGTGATGCCCGGCAGTCCCAATGACGAGCGGGTGTTGCTGGTGAAGGACATCACCGCGCAGAAGCGGATGGAAGAGCAGGTGCGGCAACTTGCCTTTTACGACCCGCTGACGAAGCTGCCCAACCGGCGCATGCTGAACGACCGATTGAGTCAAACCATGGCGGCCAGCCAACGCAGTGGACGCTATGGCGCCTTGATGTTTCTGGACCTGGACAACTTCAAACCGATCAACGACACGCTGGGGCATGGTGCCGGTGATCTGGTTTTGATGGAGGTTGCCAGGCGCCTGCTCAGTTGCGTGCGCCAGCGCGACACCGTGGCCCGCTTTGGCGGTGACGAATTTGTCGTGATGCTGGCGGAATTTGACGGCGACCAAGCCAAATCGACGCTGCAGGCGCAGGCGATTGCGGAAAAGATTCGGGCCCTGCTGGCGCAGCCTTATTCGCTGACCCTGAAAAAAGAGGGGCAAACCGAATTCACGATGGAGTATGGCTGCACGGCAAGCTTCGGCGTGGTGCTGTTCGTGGGCCACCAAGCCAGCGAGGAAGAGGTTCTGAAATGGGCCGATACGGCCATGTACCGGGCGAAGGACGCCGGCACCAATTCGATCTGCCTGTATGAGGGCTGAGGACTGCGCGCGGTTGGCCGCGGCGCATGCGTCAACCGGCGGGTGTTAACCTACGTCCCTTCGGCCCAGCGCTACATCCTTGAATCTGGCGCGCCGGTCGCAATCACCCCGAATCAAACCAGGCGCCTGGCAGCGCCATGACAAGAAGGAAACCTAGCTATGGGCGCGCAGTGGAAAGCAAAAGGCAAGGAACTGGCGGCAAACGCCAGGGGCCGCGTCTTCGGAAAATTGTCCAAGGACATCATGCTGGCGGCGCGTAGCGGCGCCGACCCGGCCGGCAATGCGCGCCTGCGCTTGCTGGTGGAGCAGGCCCGCAAGGCCTCCATGCCCAAGGACACGCTGGACCGGGCCATCAAGAAAGGCGCCGGCCTGACCGGCGAGGCGGTCAATTTCGAGCACGTGATTTACGAAGGCTTTGCGCCGCACCGCGTGCCGCTGATGGTCGAATGCCTGACCGACAACGTGAACCGCACGGCGCCTGAGATGCGGGTGCTGTTCCGCAAGGGGCAACTGGGCACCTCCGGCTCGGTGGCCTGGGATTTCGACCATGTGGGCATGATTGAAGCCGAGCCGACAGTCAAGGGCGCCGATGCCGAACTGGCCGCCATCGAGGCCGGCGCGCAAGACCTGGAGCCGGGCGACGAGGACGGCACGACGCTGTTCCTGACCGACCCCGCCGATCTCGATCTGGTGAGCCGCGCGCTGCCGGCCCAGGGTTTCACCGTCTTGTCCGCCAAGCTGGGTTACAAGGCCAAGAACCCGGTCAACCCGGCCAGCCTGAGCGCCGAGCAGTTGGAAGAAGTGGAAAGCTTCCTGGCCGCCATCGATGCCCATGACGACGTGCAGAATGTGTTTGCCGGCCTGGCCGGTTGAGGCTGGACCGGTGGCGCCGGGGACGCCTGCGGCCAGTCTTTAAATGACCGGCGGCAGGGCCTGCGCCAGAAAATCATAGACGGCGCGGATGCGGCGGTTGCCGCGGATCTCGCGGTGCACCGCCAGCCACATCGGCAGTGACGGAATCTTCAGCAGACCGGGCAGTACCCGTACCACCTCCGGGTCGCTGCGGGCCACGTAATCGGCCACAAAACCGACGCCCAACCCAGCGCGCACGGCCTGCCACTGGACGATGAAATCGTCGGTGCGCAGGGCAAAGGACTCGCGCGTGACCGGGTAGCCCATGGCCTGAAAGCCCAGCAGGATGCCGGTATCGGCGTCGCTGCCGATCAGTTCGTGCAGCAGCAGATCGGTGGCTTTGCGCGGTACCCCGCGGCGTGCCAGGTAGTTGCGATGGGCGTAAGCGCCCAGGCCCACCGTGCCGATTTTTTTTGCGATCAGGGATGACTGGTCGGGCCGCACCATGCGAATGGCAATGTCGGCCTCGCGGCGCAGCAGGTTGCTGACCTGGTTGCTCGATACCAGCTCGATCTGGATGTCGGGCAGCGCCTGGCGCAGGCTGGCCAGCAGCGGCGGTAGCATGTGCACCGCCACTGGCACGCTGGCGGTGATGCGCACCGTGCCGGCGGTCTGCGTTTGCACGCCCGACAGGGTGCGCTCCAGTTGCAGGGCGCCGGCTTCCATGCTGCGCGCTGCCTCGCTCAGGTGCAACGCCGTCGCGGTGGGCAGCAGGCCACGCCCGGTGCGTTCGAACAGCAGCACGCCCAACTGGCTCTCCAGCTCGGCAATGTGGCGCCCCAGCGTCGGCTGGCTCATTTTCAGGGTCCGCGCGGCCCCTAGCAGGCTGCCGTGGTCCAGCGCCGCTAGGAAGGAGCGCACCAGGCGCCAGTCGAAACCGTGCGGCAGGGAGGTATTCATAAATGCATGTCTGCTATGGCTATTTATGCAATTGTGGCGCAAGCCGTTTGATTTCACAATTCCGCCTATTCACCGGCTCTGTTCGCAACTGATCATTGAAATTTTCAAAAATCATGACGCGCGCAAGGGGAGACGCTGTCATGCCGGACTTGATCCGGCATCCATGGATTGCGGGTCAAGCCCGCAATGACAACGCCGCATCCTCTCCTGTGCAGCAAAGTCGTGAATTTCGAAGATATCAAAAGAGGAAAAACCATGCCATCCACTGTTCTCATCCTGGGCGCTCGCGGCCGTTTCGGCCTGGCCGCCGCCCGTGCCTTCGCCGACGCCGGTTGGCGCGTGCTGGGGCAAACCCGCCCCGCTGCCGAACTGCCGGCGGAAGCGCGCATCGAGTGGCTGGCCATCGATTTGCACGACACCCAGGCGTTGACGGCGGCGGCGCAAGGCGCCACCGTGGTGGTGCATGCGCTCAACCCGGCCTACACCCACAAGGCCTGGCGCGCCCAGGTGTTGCCCATGCTGGAGGCAGCCACGGCCGTCACGCGGGCCTTGAATGCCAGCTTGATGCTGCCCGGCAATGTGTACAACTTCGGCGCCGCCATGCCCACCGTGCTGCGCGAGGACACGCCGCAGGCGGCGCAGACCGTCAAGGGCCAGATCCGCATTGCCATGGAGGCGCAACTCAAGCGCTCCGGGGTGCGCGGCGTGGTGATTCGCGCCGGTGATTTCTTCGGCAGCGGGCGCGGCACCTGGTTCGACCAGATCATCGTCAAAGACCTGCAAAAGGGCAAGTTCACCTATCCCGGCGCGCGCGATGTGGCGACCGCCTGGGCCTATCTGCCGGACCTGGCGCGAACCTTTGTCGCGGTGGCGGCGAAGCGCGCGCAACTGCCACCGTTCGAGGTGTTGCACTTCAAGGGCTACAGCATCACCGGCCAGCGCTGGCTGGATGTGCTGGACCCGCTGGCACGCGCCCAGGGCTGGGTCGAGCCGCAGGGTCATGTGCGCTTCAAGCGCCTGCCCTGGCCGCTGATGCGCATCGGCGCGCTCCTGGTGCCGACTTTTGCGGCGCTGGCGGAAATGCGCTACTTGTGGGACACCCCGCACACGCTGGCCAATGACAAGCTCACTGCCTTGATCGGGGCGGAGCCGCATACACCGCTGGCGCAGGCGGCCAGGGCGGCGCTGGCCGATCTGGGTTGGGTGCCAGCATCGGTGCCAAGCCCGCAGGGCATGGACAGGCTGGCCCTGAATCGCATCGACTGAGCAAACACCATGCAACGCCGCAATTTCATCCGTATCGCGGGCGGTGGCGTGGTTGCCGCCGCCACGCTGTCCACGAGCGGGCTGGCAGCCTGCAGTTCCGGCCTGCCGCCCGAGGCGATCGAGGCCTGGCAGGGGCCTGGCCGCGACGTGGCCGCCGACCCGGATGTCCGGCGCTGGCTGCTGAGCCATGCCATTCTGGCGCCGCACTCGCACAACCTGCAATCCTGGATCGCCGACCTGGGCACGCCCGGCCAGATCACGCTGCGCTGCGACCTGCAACGCCTGCTGCCGCAGACCGATCCGCTGTCGCGCCAGATCATGATGAGCCACGGCACTTTTCTGGAGTTGCTGGATCTGTCGGCCCGCGAGCGCGGCCTGCGCGCCGACATTGCACTGTTTCCCGAAGGCCAGTTCGGTCCCGAAAAGCTGGACAACCGGGCGGTGGCGCGCATCCGTTTGTCGCCCGACGTCGCAGTGCGCAAAGACCCCCTGTTTGCGCAGATTCTGCGGCGCCATACCAACCGCAACGCCTACGATCCTAAGCGCGCCGTGCCGCCCGAGGCCTGGCAGGCGATGCGGGCGGCGGTACAAGCCCATGCACTGCGCTTCGGCTTTGTCGGTGCCGGGCAGGCCGAAGGCTTGGCCGTTCACCGTCGCATTGCGGCCGAGGCCTGGCGCATCGAGCTGACCACCCCGCGCACCGTGATGGAGTCCTACAAGGTGCTGCGCGTCGGCGCCGCCGAGATTGCGGCGCACCGCGACGGCCTGACGCTGCTCGATCCGACGGTGGAACTGCTGGATCGCGTAGGCCTGTTCGACCGCAGCAATGCGCCGGCACCCGACGACTACGCCAGCACCAGCCAGATCAAGGATTTTGCAAAGAAGCTGGATTCCACACCCGGCTTTTTGTGGCTGGTGAGCGAGGGCAATGAGCGCGTCACGCAGATCAACGCCGGCCGCGCCTATGCCCGGGTACAACTGGCAGCCACGGCGCAAGGCCTGTCGCTGCAACCGCTGTCGCAAGCCTTGCAGGAATACGCCGAGCAGGCCCAGCCCTATGCCGACATCCATGCGCTGTGTGGTGCCACGCGAGCCGGCCAGACGGTGCAGATGTGGGCCCGCGTCGGCTATGCGCCGCCGGTCGAGCCCGCGCCGCGCCGGCGGCTGCAGGATTTCATCCACGCTTGAAGCCGTCGCTACACGGTGTAGCGCGTGGGAAAGCCGAGACGCCACGGCACGGCACGGCCTCATAATCCGAGCAGTACCGTCTAGGGGAGCCTCGAATGAAGAACCGTGTCATTCACGTCAAAGGGTCGGAAGTGACCGTGGTCAGCCGTCACGAGCAGGACTACATCTCACTGACTGACATGGTGAAGCGCTTCGGCGATGAGAGCGTTCTGTACAACTGGCTACGCAACCGCAACACCATCGAGTTTCTGGGTATCTGGGAGCAAATCTACAACCCCGTATTTAAACCCCTCGAATTCGACAGGTTTAGAGCGCAGGCGGGGTTGAACAGTTTTACTTTATCGCCCAAGAAATGGATTGAAGCCACGAGTGCCATCGGCATCTACGCCAAGTCGGGGCGCGGCGGTGGCACCTTTGCCCACAAAGACATTGCCTTCGAATTCGGTTCCTGGCTCAGCCCCGAGTTCAAGCTCTACCTGATCAAGGAATTCCAGCGACTCAAGGACGAGGAGTCGCGCGCCACCTCGCTGGAATGGAGTTTTCAGCGGACCTTGTCCAAGGTGAATTACAAAATTCACACCGATGCCATCAAGGAGCGGCTGCTACCGCCACGCCTGACCGTCGCGCAAACCAGTGTCATCTACGCCAGTGAAGCCGACTTGCTCAACGTTGCCCTGTTTGGCATCACTGCCGCCCAATGGCGGCAACTCAACCCGCGCCAGCCGGGCAATATGCGCGACGCCGCCACGCTGGAGCAACTGGTGGTGCTCTCCAATCTGGAAAGCATCAACGCGGTATTGATTCACCAGGGCCTTGTAGCCAAAGACCGCCTGCTGCAACTCAATGCCATCGCCATCACGCAAATGCGCTCGTTGATTGGCCTGGACGCATTGAAACAACTCACCGGCGCCGGCGCAAAAAGGAGAATTTCAAAATGAGCGAACCGACCATCATCTGCCCCAATTGAAAGACAGAGATCGCCGAGAATTCAACGCCATCAAATTCCGAGACACTGTCACGGAAATTTGCCGTTGGAATACGGGCTTCTGGCAAAACAATACGCTCTGCGTGATGAATCCGATGTGCTGGAGATGGGTCACGCAGTGCGCGACCCATCCGGACTCCATGGATTGCGGATCAAGTCCGCAATGACAACTACCGATTCATCCCAGCAGGTCTACCGCCTGGTGAAGGCATGCTGCACCGTAGCAGCTCGCACAGCGCCAATTCACCCGGCCACCAGCAGTCCCGCCATCAGAAACATCACCAGCGCGATGCTGCTGTCGAGTACGCGCCACGCGCTCACGTGCTCGAACACTGGCCCCAACAGCCGGGCACCAAAACCCAGGGCTGAAAACCAGCACAGGCTGGCGGCGCAGGCGCCCCAGCCGAAGGTCCAGCGCCCCGGGTCGGGTCGCTGGTTGGCGAGCGCGCCCAGCAGGACCACGGTGTCCAGATAGACGTGCGGGTTCAGGAAGGTGAAGCCGAAGCAGATCGTCAGTGCGCGCAGGAGGGTGGTGCCGCCATCGTCTTTCACGTGCAACTGGCTACCACGCCAGGCGCGGCGTGCCGCCAGCGCGCCGTAGCCGGCCAGAAAGAGCGCGCCGCCAAAGCGGGTCACCGTCAACAGCATGTCGTTGCCGTGGATCACGACACCGGCGCCGCCGATGCCGCCCATGATCAGCAGCGCGTCGGACAGGGCGCAGAACAATACCAGCGGCAGCACATGTTCGCGCCGGATACCCTGGCGCAGCACGAAGGCGTTTTGCGAGCCGATGGCCACGATCAGCGACAGGCCGGTGGCAAAGCCGGTCCAGAAATCCGCCGGCATCAGGCGGCGTGGTCCAGCAGTTCCACCAGCCGGGTGAAGGCGTGCCGCACGGTGGCGGCGCGCACTGCGGCGCGGTCGCCATCAAAGTGGCATTTCTCGGTGACGATCTGGCCCGGCACGGCGAAGCCGAACCAGACCGTGCCCACCGGTTTGGCCGGGCTGCCGCCAGTGGGGCCGGCGACGCCGGTGACGGCCACCGCCACTTGGGCCCGCGAGTGGGCCAGGGCGCCCGTCGCCATGGCACGCGCGACGCCTTCGCAGACGGCGCCGGTGCGTTGGAGTCGCCGCTCTTCGACGCCCAGCAACTCGGTTTTGGCTTCGTTGGAGTAGGTAACAAAGCCGCGTTCGAACCAGGCGCTCGATCCGGCCAGATCGGTGCAGGCGCCAGCAATCAGACCGCCGGTGCAGCTTTCGGCCGTGACCAGTTTCAGCTCCTGCTTCAACAGCAAGTCGGCCAAGCGTTGGCACAGTTGAGGTACCGAGGGTTCTGTTTTCGACAGCGTTGCGGTCATTGAAAAAATCTCCAGCCGGCGATGACGAACAAGGCGCAACCGGCCGCCACCAGGTCATCGAGCATGATGCCGAATCCGGCCTTGCGCCAGGCGCCGGGGTCGTTCGCCAGATCGATATCGTGGAACATTTGATCGGCCCAAGCCACCGGTCCGGGCTTGACGGCATCGAAGAAGCGGAACAGGCCAAACGCCACCAGTTGCCCCCAGAATCCGGCCGGCGTCACCAGCCACAGCACCAGCCAGAAGGCCGCAATCTCGTCCCACACCACGCTGCTGGGATCCAGTACACGCATGTTTTTGGCGGTGACGCTGCAAGCCCACCAGCCCAGGGGCAGCGAGGCGGCAATCAGCCAGGCCCAGCGCGTGTCGTTCATCCAGGGTTGCAGCACCCAGAATGCCAGCCAGGCCCATAAAGTACCGGCCGTGCCGGGCGCGATCGGGCTCAGGCCGGAACCGAAACCCATGGCCACGAAATGCGCCGGCCGGTCCAGCATGAAGCGGGCGCTGGGCTGCTGGGGTGCGGTCGGAAATTCGTTCTGTGGCATGGTCCGATTATCGCGGAGGAGAACTTTGCGCGCCGGCGATCCGCGCCAGCCAGTCGGCCCAGAAATCGATGCAGGCGCGGATTTTCGGCAGGCGCTGGCGTTCCTGCAGCATCACGGCGTAAATCGGTACCGGGGGACTGGCAAAGTAGTCCTGCAGCAGCGTCACCAGGGCGCCGCTGGCGACCAGCGGACGCGCCAGCTGGTCCATCAGCCGCCCGATGCCGACGCCTTGCTGCACCAGCGCCAGCATGACCGCCGAGTTGTCGGTGCGGGTCTGCCCCGATACCACCAGTTCGCCGCCCGTTTTGCCTTGAGTATCAGCACTGAGTAGCCAGCGGTTGAGCGTGGGGCTGGCGCTGCTGGCGATCAAATGGTGCCGCTGCAATTCATCCGGGTGCAGCGGTGTGCCACGTCGCGCCAGGTAGGCCGGTGCCGCATAGAGCGAGCGGCTGTAGTCGCCGATCCGGCGCGCCACCAGGGTTTCGCTGTGCGGGGTGCCGGTGCGAATGGCGATGTCTATGCCTTCGCGCGCCATGTCTGCCATGCGGTCATCGGCGTTGATGTCGATGTGCAGTTGCGGATGGCGTTGGTACAGGGCGCACAGGCTGGGCGCCAGCAGGCCTTCGGCCAGCAGCGGGCTGACGCTGACGCGCACCCAGCCGCTGGGGCCGGCGAGCTTGCCGCTGAGTTCGCTGCCCAGCTCGGCCGCGGTCTCCAGCAGGCGCCGGCCATAGCTCAAAAAGGTGTCGCCCTCGTCGGTCAGGCTCAGGCCGTGGGTGCTGCGATGCAGCAGCCGCACCTTGACGGCCGCCTCCAGCCGGGCCAGCGAGCGTGTCACCTGACTGACCGGCACGTCGCGCTCGCGGGCCGCGGCCGACAGGGAGCCCAGTTCGGCAATGCGGGTGAACAGAGCGACGTCGTCAAGCTGGAGTTGCATGGCGGAATTGTGGCGTGGTTTTGCAGAAAGTGCAAAACCAATATGGTTTTTTTGTCGTTTCCGATGCTTGGCTAATTCAATAAAGTTCAAACCATCGTCAATTCACAGGAGCCCACCATGGTTACAGACTTTCCCGATGCCGCTACGCAGGCCCGTCTGCATGACCTGGCCAAATGCGAGGCCGTTCGCTTGCGCGGCGAAGCGGTCGGTGACTTCTGGCGCGGCGCCGATGCCGTGCTGGGGACCACGGCAGACCATGCGCGCCGCAGTGCGCAGCGCCTGGCCTACAGGCTGGCCCGCCGTGCGCGGGACCGCAGCACGCGTGCCGCTTCTGTCTCAGAAACCGCACTCTGCTCGCATTGCAACTGAAAGGTCTGCCCGACTCCCCGGTGCGAACACCCGGCCTCCGACTGGGGCTATGGCGGCCAGACCCAGGCGGCGCGCAAATTGGCCCGCGCTGAGCAGGCGCAAGCCTCCTGACACCCCGTTGTCAGTAGCCCTGGCGCAGCATCAGGGCTTCTTCAACAACTCAGGAAATATCCATGAAAAATGCCATCAACTGGTTCGAAATCTCCACCACCCAACTCGATCGCGCGCAAGCTTTTTACGAGGCCGTGCTGGGCAGCAAAATGCGCCGCGAGTCGATGGGGCCGTCCGAAGGGGCTATCTTTGCCTACGACAAGGCGAGTGACGGCGTCGGCGGCGCCCTGATGATGGGCCCCACTGCAACGGCACCTGGCGGCAGCGGCACGCTGGTCTATCTGGATGCCTCGCCGTCGCTGGACGCGGCCCTGGCGCGCGTGGTGGCGGCCGGTGGCGCCATTGCGCTGCCGCGCCAGGCGCTGCCGCCCGGCCTGGGCTTCTTTGCCCACTTCATCGACCTGGACGGCAACCGGGTGGGGCTGCACGCACTGGTATAAACCGGCATGCGCCGCGCCGACCGCCTGTTTCAAATCGTCCAGCTGATTCGCGGGCGGCGCCTGACCACGGCGGCGCATCTGGCGCAGCGCCTTGAAGTGTCGGAGCGCACCATCTACCGCGACATCGCCGACCTGCAACACCAGGGGGTGCCGATCGAGGGCGAGGCCGGCGTCGGCTACCGGCTGGGCGCCGGCTTCGACTTGCCGCCGCTGATGTTCAGCCACGACGAAGCGCGGGCTCTGGTGGCCTCGGTGCGCATGGCGCAGGTCTGGCAAGACCCGGCGCTGGCGCAGGCCTCCAACGTGGCGCTGGGGAAAATCCTGTCGGTGCTGCCGACGGCGGCGCGGGCGGCGGCGCAAAGCATGGCGGTCTATGCGCCGCCCATCGGTTTGGCGCCGACACTGCAGGCCACCCTGCAAACCCTGCGCGAGGCGGTGCCGGCACGGCGCAAGCTGCGGCTGGACTACCGCGATGCCGGCGACCAACTGACGCAGCGCACCTTGCGGCCGCTGGGTTGTTTTTACTGGGGCAAGGTCTGGACCCTGGCGGCTTGGTGCGAGAGCCGCAGCGATTTCAGAAACTTCCGCCTCGATCGGATGGACAAGGTGCAACTGGTCGAAGGCCCGGCCGGTCAGTTTCGGGACGAGCCCGGCAAAACCCTGGCCGACTATTTTCGTGCGATGTTGCCGCCCGGTGTGCCGGCGACCTGGTGGAGCGAGTTGTAGGGCCACGGCTTCCTTTTTTGCGCTGCGGTACGCGCTTGCGGCAGCGATTCGAAAAAAATCCGGAACGCCGGCACCGGACGGACCATCTAATGGACAGGACTACCCATGAACACCCTGAAAACAATTGTTGCCAAGCCGTCGGATGCCAGCCCGGATGCCGAACTGGTCACTCTGGCGCTGGGCGGTAACGACGGCGCGTTTGCGCAGATCATGCGACGCTACAACCGGCTGCTGTTTCGCACGGCGCGCAGCATTCTCAAAAACGACGACGACACGCAGGAGGCACTGCAGGAAGCCTACCTGCGTGCTTGGCGTGCGCTGGCCACGTTTCGTGCGGACGCCAAACTGTCGACCTGGCTGGCCCGCATCGTGGTCAACGAAGCGCTGGGGCGGCTGCGCCGCAGCGGCGCCCAGGTGCTGCCGCTGAATGCCTCTGTCGATGCCGATGACGAAACCCCGGAGTTGCAAATGCACGCCCATCCCGACCAGCAGCCGGATCACCTGGCCATGCGCTCGCAGGTGCGCCGGCAGATCGAGGCCCGCATCGACACCTTGCCCGATTCGTTTCGTAGCGTGTTCATGCTGCGCGGGGTGGAGGAATTGAGCGTGGAAGAGGTGGCGGCGGCGCTGGGTATCCCGCCGGCCACGGTGCGGTCCCGTTTTTTTCGGGCGCGCGCCATTTTGCGCGAGGGCTTGTCGCGTGACATCGACCTGGCGATCGGTGACGCGTTCTCATTTGCCGGCCCGCGCTGCGACCGGATTGTCGAGGCGGTGCTGGCAAGGATTGTCCACGAGCGGGAGTCCTCCCGCCCGTGATCTGTGAGGTCCCCTGTGTTCTTGAATGGAGATTGCCATGTCGTTTTTTCAAATGTCCACACCGCTGGCCGCCCGGCGCCTGTTTCTGGGCCGCTCCGGCGGCCTGCTGTTGTCGGGCGCCGCCGTGGCGCTGCTGGCCGGCAAGGACGCGCTGGCCGCCCAATCCGGCGACACCAAAGCCGGTGACGTGCAAATCCTCAATACCGCCATCGGCGCCGAGCTGGAGGCCATCGCCGCCTACCAATTGGGCGCCGAAAGCAACTTGCTCAGCAAACCGGTGCTGGAGCTGGCGCTGACTTTCCAGGCGCACCACAAAGAGCATGTCGCACTGCTTGCCGGAACGGTGGAAAAGCTGGGCGGCAAAGCCGTCACGGCCAAGGCCAGATACGACTTTCCGGTGGCGCAACTGAAGGCGCAGCTCGACGTGCTCAAGTTCGCCGCGCAACTGGAGCAGGGCGCCGTGAGCGCCTACCTGGGGGCCGTGCCGCTGTTTAGCAACCGCGATCTCTCGAAGGCGGCGGCCAGCATTTTGGGCGATGAGGCGATGCACTGGGCGATCCTGCGCCAGGCCATCGGCGAGGCGCCCGTGCCGCAGGCCTTCGTGGCATGAAACTGCGCCGTCGTGCCGCGCTGCTGGCAGCTTGCGCGCTCTGGGCTGCCGCCGGCGCCGGTCTGGCGGCGAGCGCGGATGCGTTGCGCGGCGAGCAACTGTATGGGCGCTGCCTCGCCTGTCACGCGCTGGCCACTGACCGGGTCGGCCCCCGGCATTGCGGCCTGCTGGGCCGGCGCGCCGGCAGCGTGGCGGGGTTCGACTATTCGGCCGCCATGAAGAAGTCCGGCCTGGTGTGGGATGAAAAAACGCTGGACCGGTTTTTGCGCAAACCGCTGGACTTGGTGCCGGGCAGCAGCATGACCTACGACGGCGTGCCGCTGGCCAGCGAGCGGCGCGATTTGATTGCCTACCTCAAAGCGGTCGCCAACACTGCGGCCTGCCGCGCCGGGCGCTAGCCGGGTTCGGCGTTGGCGGACTGCCGCCGGCGCTCTGACAGAGGTTCCTCATGAATGGCGTGTTTTGTCCCATTGCTGTCTTGAATGGCTCTGGTGCGGATATTTTTCCAGCGATAAGATGAGGCATCTTCTTTTTCATGGAAACACAAAATGTCCCCCACGACACCAGCCAAAGCGGCCCTCGTCATCATCGATGTGCAACAGTCTTTTGCCCAGATGCCGTTCTGGGCGCAGGATGATCTGCCGGCGTTCCAGAGCGCCTTGCTGCGCCTGGAGGCGGGTTGCCGGGCCAAGGGGGTGCCGGTGGTGCATATCTTCCACGTGGGGCAGGGCGGGCCGTTCACGCTGGAGTCGGGCTTCGTCAAGCCTCTGCCCTGGCTCACCGGCGCGCCCGCGGTGCGCTTCGACAAGCACACGCACAACGCTTTCACCGACACCGGGCTGGATCTGTGGTTGCGCCGGCGCGGCATTGGCAAGCTGATCATCACCGGCATGCGCACCGAGCAGTGCTGCGAGACCACGGCGCGCGTCGGCTCCGACATCGGTTACGCCGTCGACTTCGTCTCCGAGGCGACGCTGACTTTCCCCATGACCCACGCCGGCAGCGGCCGCAGCTATTCGGCCGAGGAGATCAAGGCCAGAACCGAGCTGGTGCTGGCCGACCGCTTTGCCCGCATCGTCGATGTAGCCACCTGCCTGGCCAGCCTGAGCCCGCAGGCATGACCTGGGCCGCCATGCGCCCGCGCGACCTGGCGTTGGCACTGCTGGTGATCGTGGTCTGGGGCGTCAACTTTGCGGTCATCAAGATCGGGCTGGTGGGGCTGCCGCCGCTGCTGCTGGCGGCGCTGCGCTTCATGTTGGCGGCGTTTCCGGCCCTGCTGTTTCTGCGACCGCCCAAGGTGCCGCTGCGCCTGTACCTGGCGTTTGGCTTGACGATGTCGGTCGGGCAGTTTGCGTTTTTGTTCACGGCGATTCATGTCGGCATGCCGTCCGGGCTGGCCTCGCTGGTGCTGCAATCGCAGTCCATTTTCACGCTGCTGTTCACCGCCTTGTGGCTGAAGGAAAAGTGGCACGCCAACCAACTGGCCGGCCTGCTGCTGGCCGCCGGCGGGCTGACGCTGATCGGCAGCGCGCACGGCGCCGCCATGCCCTTGACCGGCTTCCTGCTGACCGTGGCAGCGGCCGCCATGTGGGCCTGCGGCAATATCGTCAGCCGGGCCGTCGGCCGCCACGGCCCGATGAACCAGTTGGCCTTCGTAGTGTGGGCCAGCCTGGTGCCGCCGCTGCCGTTTCTGGCGCTATCCTGGCTGATCGAAGGCCCGGCCGCCATGACCACTGCGCTACAGAACTTCAGTCTCCAGACCTTCGCCGCGGTGGCCTACATCGCCTGGGCCTCGACGCTGCTGGGCTACGCGGTGTGGAACTTTCTGCTGTCGCGCTATCCGGTCAACCGCGTCGCCCCATTTACCCTGCTGGTGCCGCTGGTGGGCCTCTGCACCGGCTGGCTGGTGTTCGGCGAGTCGCTCAAACCAATTCACTTCGCTGGCGGCGCCTTGCTCATGCTGGGGCTGCTGGTCAACCTGTTCGGCGCCCCCTTGTTGACCCGCCTGCAATGGAAGAGCTGAAGCTCTCGGTCTGGTTGGTGCTGACGCCCAACGTGCTGTTGCTGGACTACGCCGGCCCGGCCGAGACGCTGCGCATGGCACGCGACATGGGCGCCGCACTGGTGCTGCACAGCTGCGCACCGCAGCCGTCGGTCGCCACCTCGCTGGGTCCCAGCCTGGGCGGGCTGGAACCCTTGCCCGAAACCCTGCCGCCCCACAGCCTGGTGCTGGTGGTGGGCAACAGCAATGACGCCAAGGATTACGCCACGCCGGCGGCGCGGCAAGTGGTGCGCTGGCTGCGGACGGCACCGCGGGCCGATACCCGGCTGGCCAGTATTTGTTCCGGCGCCTTGCTGCTGGCGCAAGCCGGTTGGCTGGCCGGGCGCCACTGCACCACCCACCACAGCCTGCTTGAAATGCTGCAGGCCATGGAGCCCAGCGCCGCGGTGGCCGACGACCGCATTTTTGTCGACGATGGCCGGGTGCTGACCAGTGCCGGCATCAGCACCGGCATCGACCTGGCGCTCTACATCGTGGAGCAGCACGCCGGGCCCGAACTGGCCTCGCGCGTCGCCCGCCGCCTGGTGATGTACCAGCGGCGCGGTCCGCTTGACCCGCAAACCTCGCCCTGGCTGGCCTGGCGCAACCACATGCACCCGGCGGTGCACCGGGCCCAGGACGCCATCGCCCGCGATCCGGCGCGGCTCTGGACGCTGGCCGCGCTGGCCAAGGCGGCGCATGTAAGCCCGCGCCACCTGAGCCGCTTGTTTGCCCAGCACGCCGGCATTGGCGTGCTGGCCTACCAGCAGCAATTGCGGATTGCGCGGGCCAAGGAATTGCTGGCGGCGCTGCCGCCCAGGACGGTGGAACAGGTGGCGGAGCAATGCGGCTTTGCCTCGGCGCGCGATTTCCGGCGCGTCTGGCAGCGCTTTGCCGAAGGCTCGCCGGGTGATGGGCGCCGAGCGACGCGCCCTACCTCTGCTGTGCCTCGTCAAAGCAAGTCCAGAGGAGTTGAATTTATACAATCTGAAGAAGCAAATGGCAGTTTGTATAAAAAAGTCAGGCAAATTGGGTAGCCGTTGTTTTGCATCTACCGCGCCAGAGCCCAAGGCAGCTGCAGGGGCGAAATCACATCCACCGTGTGCGCTGCCGTCGACTTCATGGGCCAACCCTGTTGCACGGGTGCTACCACGTAGGCGTGCTGCACGCCCACATCCTGGCAGGCCTGCCAAAAGCCCTTGGTGACGGTGGGAGCGCCGGAAAATTTGATTTCGAAACCATACTTCTTGCTGCCCAGCTCCACCACCACGTCCAATTCGGCACCCGCCGCCGTGCGATAAAAACTCACATCGGCGCCCTTGGGGACGAGGGCGCAAATTTGTTCCACCATCAGACCTTCCCACGAAGGGCCCGCCATCGGGTGCCCGATCAAACTGTTGACATCGGGCAGGTTCAGCAAGGCGTGCAGCAAGCCACAATCGCGCACATACACCTTGGGGGATTTCACCAGCCGTTTCCCGACGTTGACGAAATGCGGTTCCAGACGGCGCAGCATCATGGTGTCCACCAGCGAGTCGAGGTAGCGCGCCACCGTGGTGTGCGAGATGCCACCCAGTGACGCGGCAATGTTTGACGCATTGAACAATTGCCCGTGCAAATGCGCCGTCATGCGCCAAAAGCGGTGCAAGGTCTGGGCCGGCACATTGACCCCGAATTCACGGATGTCGCGATTCAAAAAAGTGGCAATGAAATCGCTGCGCCAACTGAAAGAATAGGCATCGGTGGGGGCTGTGTAGCTCACCGGAAAGCCGCCGCGCAACCAGAGCTTTTGCAATGTGAGCAAAGCCGCCTGCGGATCGGTGTCTGGTGCCATCACCTCTCGCACCTGCAAGGGCGTCAGTTCCAGGTAGCTGACGCGCCCGGCCAATGATTCAGAGCTTTGCTGCAGCAACTTGCCGGATGCCGAGCCCAGCAACAGAAATCGCCCCGGTCGGCGCTGTGCGTCAATTTCCGGTCGCAATTGGGCAAATACCTCGGGTACATACTGCACCTCGTCCAACACCATCAGTTGGTCCCGGTTGGCTTGCAAAAAGCCACTGCCGCTGGCGAGTTTTTCGCGGTCGCCCGCCAATTGCAGGTCAAGGCTGATGGCGCCCGGGTAGGTCGATGCAATCATGCGTGCGAGAGTTGTCTTGCCAACTTGCCGTGGACCCAGCAGTACCACGGCGGGTGAAAAAGCCAACTGCTCCTGCGCTGCTTGAAGCAGCACGCGAGGAAATTCCGGTCTTTCAGGGGGGGCTGGTTTGTTGGCTATCATCCTTGCATTTTGCCTGTTGTACGATCAATATGCAAGGATAAATGGTTCGCTTTATGTCGTGATAAGGTCGCCGCGTCAGACGAAGTGGTCAAACGAGGTGTAGTTGTTGGGCAGTGTCTGGCCCTTGCCATTAATCAGCCGCAGGCCCAGCTGCTGATCAATCTGGCCGATCCGGGTGACCGGCGTCTGGCTGTTTCGGGCGGCGGCGGCCACGGCCTCGCGTTGGGATGCCGGCGCCGTGAACAGCAATTCGTAGTCGTCGCCGCCGGCCAGGGCCAGGCTGCGCCACTGGTCGGGGCCTATTTCGGCGCCGGGCTGGCCCGGCTCCGGCGCGCAACCGGCGCGGGCCGCAACCAGCGTGGCGCAGATATCGGCATTGACCGTGGCGCCGATGCCGGACTGCTTCAGGATGTGGCCCAGATCGCCCAGCAGGCCGTCGCTGACATCGATCGCCGCCGTCGCGATGCCGCGCAAGGCCAGGCCCAGCGCGACGCGCGGGGTCGGCATTTCCATGCGCAAGCGGGCCGCCTCGAATACCGGCGCCGGCACCGACAAGGTGCCGCGAAACACTTCCAGGGCCAGGCGGGCATCGCCCAGGTTGCCGCTGACATAGAGCTCGTCGCCGGCTTGTGCGCCGGAGCGCAGCAAGGCTTGCGAGCGCCCGGCCAGCACCGGCACCTCGCCAAACACCGTGATGCAGATGTTGAGCGGTCCGCGCGTCGTGTCGCCGCCGATCAGCTCGCAACCATGCGCGTCGGCCAGCGCGAACAGGCCTTGCGCAAACGGCGCCGCCCAGGATTCTTCGGCGCGCGGCAGCGCCAGCGCCAGGGTAAAGGCCAGCGGCTTGGCGCCACAGGCGGCCAGGTCGCTCAGGTTCACGGCCAGCGCCTTGTGGCCCAGCCGCAAGGGGTCCACCGTCGAGAGGAAATGGCGCCCCTCGACCAGCATGTCGCAGGAGATCGCCAACTGCGTGCCGGGGGCCGGCTGCAACAGCGCGCAGTCGTCGCCGACACCCAGCACGGCCTGGCGTGCCGGCCGCTTGAAATAGCGCTCTATCAAGTCAAATTCGCCCACTTTGGTCAGTCCTGTTTGCTGGTCGGTGAAATAGCGTTTCGCGGTGGCCAGAAAAAGCTCAAGGGTGCATGGCGCCAGCGCCGCCCAATAACCTCGCTGACGTGCACCCGGTCGACGCCGCTGACGTTGTGGGCGCGCAATGCGAGCAGAAAGGCCAGGTAAAAACTCACCCCCAGGTTCATCGCCGCCATCACCGGCAGGGCCGCCACGCACCACCACAGGGCGGGCTCGCGCAGCACGTCCCAGCCCAGCGCCGCGCAGGCCGCGGCCAGTTGTCCAGCCGACAGGGTGACGTGGCGCACCTCCAGTTCCAGTCCAAAAAAACCGGTAAAGGAAGGAATCAGCCCCAGCATGAAGCCCAGTGAAATATTGGCGGCAAAGCCCGAAATATGGGTCCGTGTGAAGCTCGCCCAGTGCTGTGCACGCTTGGGCCCCAACAGGGTCGTGATGCGTGGGTTGTAGCGCATGGCGGAGTCGAGCCGGTGCAGCACAAACCAGTTCTCGGCCCAGCCGGCGATGATGCTGGAGGCAAATAGCAGCACGCCGGTGACTGCGGCAAAGAAGGCGGTCGGCCCCAGCAGGGTGAGTGATTGGAAAACGTGCTCGGCTTGCTTGGCGTCAATCATGGTGTGGCCGATGGCCAGTTGCAGGGCGGCGGAAATCAGCAGCACTACCGGGAACACCAGCAGGACATTGCCCAGCACCGCCGCCACCTGTGAGCGCACCAGATGCGTGACTTCGTCGGCAAAAGCGTCCAGCGCAGAGGGCTCGCCGAGATCCTTGAGTTTGGCCGCCATCGCCGGTGCCGTCATGGCCGGTTGCTTGGTGGCCAGCGTGAAGTGCAGCAACTGGATGACGACAAAGCTCACCGCATAGACCGCGCCAGCCCAGAAACCGCTCCAGAACGCCGACAGTCCGATCGCCAGCACTGAAAATTTCAACCAGGTGGTCAGCGCGGTGATGGCACCGCCACCGGCCGCCTGGCGCAGCATGTCGCGGTATTCCGCGACGGTGCGGGTGATGTAGTGCTCGCCGGTCTCGGAACTGCGCTCGGCCACCTTGGCCGCCAGCAGCGAAGTGCTGGAGGTCAGCAGTGCGCGCAGGCTGCGTCGCTCCTGGCCCACGGTGACCAGATGCGACAGCAGCCGGGCCGTGCTGGTCCCCGGGTGGCCGGAGAGCAGACAGTCCATCAGGGCACGAATGCGCAGCACCCGCACGCGCAACTGGCGTAGTTGGAACACCAGGTTGACTGAAATGCCATGCGCGTCCAGATGGGTGTAGACAGTGGCTGCCGCACTGCGGCAGGCCTCCAATCGCTCACGAAATTGTTGCAGTGCGGCCTGGCGTTGCTCGCTGTCCTGGGTGGGTGCTGCCAGATAGACGTCACGCAGGGTTTCAAAGTCCTGCACCAGGCAATGAAAAGGTGCCGCCTCGCGCGCCGGCGTACTCATGCGCAGGCGCAATTCGGGCGAAAAGCCGGTGGCACGGACCTGGCTGGTGCAAAACGTGATGGCCTCCACCACCGTGGCCTGCCATTGCGAGATGACCGGTCGTGAAGCATCAGCTTGCGGCGTTGTCGGCGGCTGTAGTAAAACCGCGATCCGGCCCAGCGTGGGCTCATCGAGCGCCGCCAGCCACTGGGCATCGAAACCATGGAACAGCACCAGATCAAACAGCGCGGAGGCGTCCGCGGTTTCGGGTGTGCCCGGCAGCAGTTTTTGACGAACACGTTC
Source organism: Rhodoferax sp. (assembly GCF_028714215.1). Classification (GTDB taxonomy): domain Bacteria; phylum Pseudomonadota; class Gammaproteobacteria; order Burkholderiales; family Burkholderiaceae_C; genus Rhodoferax. Next base: position 47,417 of record NZ_JAQTMS010000025.1, read on the forward strand.
AAAAAACTCGGTGATAAAGGAACTGAGCGAGGAAAATCCGTAGTCGGCCAGCAGGGGCGTGCAATCGATGGTGTCAACCAGTGTCCGCCACCAGGCCCGCCAGCGCGCCTCCAGCTCGGGACGGGCTTGCACGGCGTCCAGCAACAGTTCAATTCGTGCCAGCGTGGTCGGCACTGAACCACAGTCGCCGCGCAGCCATTCAAACAGTGCGATCAGCCACAGGTGTCGGTGCACCAATTCGGCTTGCGGGTTCAGGGCTTCCAGCAGTTCTGGCAGATCGTGCAGCGGTTTCATGCGGCGCGACATCAATGCAAAGTGCGGGTGCCGCCGCTGGCGCTCAAGGCGTCCAGCACAAACATGGGGATGTCGGTGTCAAATTTTTCACCGTCCTCGGCGACACAAAAGAAACTGCCGTGCATGGTGCCGGTGGGCGTGCGCAGGCGCGTGCCGCTGGTGTATTCGAAGGCTTCGCCGGGTTTCAGCAGCGGCTGCTGGCCGACCACGCCCAGGCCCTTGACGCGCTCGGTGTGGCCCTTGGCGTCATTGACGTTCCAGGTGCGCGAGATCAGCTGAGCGCTGACTTCACCCACATTGGTGATGGTGATGGTGTAGGCAAACACATACAGCTCCTGCTGCGGGTCCGATTGCCCGGCCAGATACTGGGGCGAAACCTGAACTCGAAATTGGTACTTGGACATGGCGTCATCCTATACTGAAACATTGCGGGACAGGCCGCAGCCACACGCAGTGGGCAAGCTCTGTCCTCAACTGTTCAAGGAGCAAGCCCTGTTCCCAACGGTGCAGAACAACTGATTAAACTCCCGTCATGACCTACCGCATTGCTCCCTCCCTTCTCTCGGCCGACTTTGCCCGCCTGGGCGAGGAACTGAAAAACGTCATTGCCGCCGGCTGCGACTGGATTCATTTCGACGTGATGGACAACCACTACGTCCCGAATCTGACCTTCGGCCCGATGATTTGCAGCGCGCTCAAGCCGCACGCCAAGACGGCGGCCGGCGTGGCGGTGCCGATCGACGTGCATTTGATGGTGCAGCCGGTCGATGCCCTGGCCAGCGCTTTTGCCGACGCCGGCGCCGACCTGATCAGCTTTCACCCCGATGCCTCGGGCCACGTGCACCGCAGCATTCAGGCCATCAAGGCCAGGGGTTGCAAGGCCGGGCTGGTGTTCAACCCGGCCGCGCCGCTGGACGTTCTGGACTGGGTGATCGAGGACCTCGACCTGATCCTCATCATGAGCGTCAACCCCGGCTTTGGCGGCCAGAGTTTCATTGACTCGGCGCTGCGCAAGATCGAGGACGCGCGCCGCCGCATCACTGCTTGTGGCAAGGACATCCGGCTGGAAGTCGATGGCGGCATCAAGGTCGACAACATCCGCCGCGTCGCCGATGCCGGGGCCGACACCTTTGTCGCCGGCAGCGCCATTTTCGGCAAGCCCGATTACCGGGCGGTGGTGGCGGCGATGCGGGCTGAACTCACGCCCTAGCGGCGCTGCCGGTTGTGGGGTGCGGGCCACCGCACAACAAGACGCCTGGAGCCGTCATTCAGAACTTGACTTGGTTCGGATCGGCTTGCCTTCACTGGACACCAGCGCTGGCAGTTCCAGCGTAAAAGATACCGGTCCGTCGGCACTGGCGGCCAGGGCCGCGCTGCGGGCGGCGACCGAGTGCAGCAGCAGGCTGTCGTTGACCGCGCTGCCGACCCGGTACGGTTTGGCCGGCTTGCCGTCGATCGAAATCAGGGCATAGCCGCTTTTGGCCCGGTTGGCCACCACCCCGATCAACTTGAAGTGGCTGGCGGCGCTGTCAACCAAGGTGGCTGTGATGGCTTTTTGACCGCCACCCAGCAGCCGCGCCACCACTTGCGGGTCGGTCTGGACCTGGCGCGAGAAAGAGGGTGCGGCCGTCGGCGCAGGTGCCGATGGGACTGCGGCGCTCCACTTCAGCACCCAATAGGCGGCACTGGCGGCGGCCAGGGCGGCCAGCAAAAAGGTAGCGATCCGCAGCCACCAGAGGCTTAACGAGTGTGTCTTCATAGAACGATTATCATTGAAGCGGTAACGATTTTAAAGTGATGCAAGCCCATGAAAGCAATTCCCGCAACAATGCGCCACCGAATTCAGGATGGCTTCACGCTGATCGAACTGATGGTGGTGCTGCTGATCATAGGCGTGTTGGCGGCCCTGATTGTGCCCAACGTGCTGGACCGGGCCGATGACGCGCGCGTCACGGCGGCCAAGACCGACGTCAACAACCTGATGCAGGCGCTCAAGCTCTATAAGCTCGACAACCAGCGCTATCCGACCGCCGAGCAGGGCTTGCAGGCCTTGTTGACCAAGCCGACCACCGCCCCGGTACCGCCCAACTGGAAGTCTTATCTTGACCTGCTGCCCAACGACCCCTGGGGCAAGCCCTATGTCTACCTCAATCCCGGCGTCAAGGGGGAAGTCGATGTGATGTCCTTCGGTGCCGACGGTCAGGCCGGTGGCGAGGGTAAAAATGCAGATATCGGTAGCTGGCAGCCCTAGCAGCCTGTCGGGCTTGGAACGCGCACCCACGTTCCAAGCCCGACAGGCTGCTAGCCGCCGCAGCGTCGGGTTCACCTTACTGGAGTTGCTGGTGGTGCTCGCCATTGTGGCCATGGCCTCGGTCGGCGTCGGTTTTGCCATGCGCGACTCCTCCATGGTGCAACTCGAGCGTGACGCCCAGCGCCTGGCCGCCCTGCTGGAGGCCGCCCGGGCCCGCTCCAGGGTCAGTGGGGTGCCGGTGCGCTGGCAGGCCAGCGCGCAGGGCTTTCACTTTGAAGGACTGGCGGCGTCCGACCTGCCGGAGCAGTGGCTGGACCCCGATACCAGCGTCGCCGGCGCCGACGGCGCCAGCGACACGGTAACGCTGCTGCTGGGGCCGGAGCCGATCATCGAGCCGCAGCAACTGCTGCTGGTGTCGCGCAGTCACCCGGATAAAAACCTGCGCCTGGCGACCGATGGCGTGCGTCCTTTTTCCGTACTGGCAGCAGCGCCGTGAAGTGGCTTCCGAAGCAGCGCGGTTTTACCCTGATCGAGGTGCTGGTGGCGCTGGGCATTGTGGCGATTGCCCTGACCGCCGGTTTGCAGGCCACGGCCGCCCTGACGCGCAATGCACAGCGCCAGTCGGATGTCTTGCTGGCCCAGATGTGTGCCGAAAACGAACTCATCAAAGTGCGCCTGGCCAAGCAGATGCCCGGCGTCGGTGATGCCAGCATCCGTTGCGAACAAGCTGGGTTGGTCTTTGACGTGGCGCTGGCGGTGCGGCCCACGCCCAATCCCAACTTTCTGCGCATCGATGCCCAGGTGAGCCGGGACGAGGCCTCGGTGCTGCGTCTGTCCACCGTGGTGGGGCGTTACTGATGCGCGCCCGGCTGCGCGGTTTCACCCTGATCGAACTGCTGGTGGCGATCGGCCTGCTGGCGCTGATGGCGGCCTTGAGTTGGCGCGGTCTGGACGGCATGACGCGGGCCCAGGCACAGATGCGCCAGCATTCCGACGAAGTGCTGGCCTTGCAGGCCGGGCTGGCGCAGTGGGGCGCCGACCTGGATGCGCTGGCGCTGCAACCCAATACGCCCAGTCTGGACTGGGACGGGCGCGCCCTGCGCATCCTGCGCCGTGGCACGGCAACGCCCGGCGCCGGCTTGAGCGTGGTGGCCTGGTCGCGGCGCAATGTCGACGGCGTCGGCCAGTGGCTGCGCTGGCAGTCGCCGCCCCTGCGCACGCGGGGCGAATTGGAGTTGGCGTGGCAAACAGCCGCCGCCTGGGCGCAGAATCCGGGCGACGAGGAGCGCCAGCGCGAGGTTCGCATTGCGCCGCTCGATCAGTGGCAAATTTTTTATTACCGCGGCGACGCCTGGAGCAACCCGCTGTCCAGCGAAGGTGCCGCCGGCGCCGGGCAGGCACCCAGCACGGCCGTCATTCCGGACGGTGTCCGTCTGGTGCTGACACTGTCGGCCGGCCAGGCCATCAGCGGCGTCGTGACGCGCGACTGGGTCCGGCCCACCGTCGGAGGCGGCAAATGAGGCCACCGGCAAGCCACCTCGTTGATCGGACGCAACGCGGCGCCGCCCTCCTGACCGCCATGCTCACCGTGGTGCTGGTGGCCAGCCTGGCCGCCAGCACGCTGTGGCAGCAATGGCGCGGCGTGGAGGTCGAGGCGGCCGAGCGCGGCCGCACGCAGTCCGGCTGGGTGCTCAGCGGCGCACTCGATTGGGCGCGCCTGATTTTGCGCGAAGACGGACGCAACCAGGGCGGCGTGGACCATTTGGCGGAACCCTGGGCGGTGCCTCTGGAGCAGGCGCGCCTGTCGACTTTTCTGGCCGCCGACCGCAGCGACGCGCTGGCTGCCGACGATGCCCAGGACGCTTTTCTGTCAGGGCAGATCATTGATCTGCAATCCAGGCTGAACGTGACCAACCTGGTGCAGAGCGGAAAGATCGATGAGCCGAGCCGGCTGGCTTTTACGCGGCTGTTCGAACTGCTGGATCTGCCGGCCAGCGAACTGGCGGCGCTGGTCGACAATTTGCGCCTGATGCAGGACAGCAGCGCCGAGGGTCGCGCCAACAAGGCGGTACCGCTGTGGCCGCAGGAACTCGATGAGTTGGCCTGGCTGGGCCTGTCGGCGCCCAGCATCGTCCAACTGCGCCCCTACGTCACTATTTTGCCGGTACGCACACCGGTCAATCTCAATACCGCCCCGGTCGAGGTGATCTATGCCTGTGTCGAGGCCTTCGAGCTGGCTGACGCCGCCAACTTTGTGCGTGCCCGTAACCTGTCGCACCTGAGCTCGTTGAATGATGCCAGCAAAGCGGCCGGCGGCGCGGCGGCGCGCTTCAATGAGGCGCAGCACGACGTGAAGACGCGCTTCTTCGAAGTGCGCGGCAGCCTGCAGGTCGACACCACCACGGTGCAGGAGCAATCGGTGGTGCAGCGCGACGCCATGGTGGTGAAAACGCTTTGGCGCAAACGCGGCGTGGCGCCGTCTGGCAGCCCTTTACAATGAGTAAATAGACCCGCGCATGACCACCTTAATCGTCACCCTTTCTTCAGAGCCGGCCGATGCGACGGCCTTGTACGACTATCTGTTGACCGTTGACGGCAACAGTGTGGCCGATCAGTCGCGCGCCCCGCTGGCGCTATTGCCGCAGGTCGGCAATAGCGGCGAGGTGGTGGTGCTGGTGCCAGCGCACAAGTTGTCCTGGCACCGGGTCCAGTTGCCCAAGGGCAGCCTGGGCAAGCGTCTTTTTCAGGACGGCGGACCGCCGCGTTTGCGCTCCGTGCTGGAGGGTCTGCTGGAAGAACAACTGCTGGACGAGACGGCGCAACTGCATTTTGCGCTGGAGCCGCAGGCCAGTGACGCGGCGCCGGTCTGGGTGGCGGTGTGCGACCAGGCCTGGTTGCGCGCGGCCTTGCAGGTGCTGGAGCAAGCCGGCCGGCCGGTCAGCCGGATCGTGCCGGAGTTTGCGCCCGACACGCTTGGCGATGCGCTCTACGTCATGGGTGAGAGCGAGCAGGCGCAACTGGTCTTCAGCAGCGCCGGCGGCGTTACCCTGTGGCCTCTGTCGAAGGCATCGGTGGCGCTTTTGAATTGGCCCGAAACGCGTGCCATCGTGGCCGAACCGGCGGTGGCGGCGTTGGCCGAACAGTTGTTCAAGCGCAGTGTCACACTGCTGCAAATCGGACAGCGTCGTTTGCAGGCGCTGCAATCGGCCTGGGACCTGGCCCAGTTCGAGTTGGCCAATTCGAGCGGCGCCCGCACCCGCAAGCGCCTGTCGGATTCCTTCACCAGTCTGCTGCGCGCACCGCGCTGGCGCGCGGCGCGCTTCGCGCTGCTGGCACTGCTGGCGGTCAACCTGGTCGGTTTGAATGCCTGGGCCTGGCGCGAGCAGTCCCAGCTCAAGGCCCAGCGGGCCGCCATCAATGGGCTGCTGATCAGCACTTTTCCGCAGGTTCGGGTGGTGGTGGACGCCCCCATCCAGATGGGCAAGGAGGTGGCGGCCCTGGAGCGCAGCAGTGGCGCCGCGACGCCCCGCGACCTGGAGGCCATGTTGGGCGTTTTCGGGTTGGCGGCCCCGCCCAGCGCAATGCCCACGGCGATTGAATTTGCCGCCGGCGAGCTGCGTTTGAAAGGGCTCAAGCTGCGCAGCGCGGAAATCTCGGCAATCACCTTCAAACTCAAACCCCAGGCTTACCTGGCCAGCACCGAGGCCGATAGCCTGGTCATCAAACAGGTGTCCGCGCCATGAAACTACCTCCCTTCCTGGCAGCGCGTTGGCAGGGCGTCTCAAGCCGCGAGCGCCAACTGGTGTTGGCGGGATTGGCCTTGCTGCTGCTGGCCTTGGTCTGGTGGCTTGGCGTGGCACCGGCGCTGGCCACGCTGCGTTCGGCGCAGACCCAGCGCCAACTGCTGGATGCGCAATTGCAGCAGATGCAAAGCCTGCAAGCGCAGGCCAAGGCGCTGCAAGCGCAGCCCCGTATCACTTTTGAGGAAGCGCGGCGCTTGCTGGAGGCCTCGATCAAGCCCTTTGGCACCACTGCGCAGTTGACGTTGGCGGGGGAACGTGCCAGCGTCACTTTGCGGGGCGCCTCGGCCGATGCCCTGGCGCAGTGGCTGACCCAGGTGCGTCTGAACGTGCGCAGCGTGCCCAGTGAGGCGCGTCTGGTGCGCAACGCCAGCGGTGCCTGGGATGGCACTTTGACGCTGAACCTGAAGTGACACGGCAAACCGCCTCCCCCTGGTCCTGGGCCGCAGCCGGCGCCTTGGCCGGCTTGGTTCTGGCGACACTGCTCAACGCGCCGGCGCGCTGGCTGACCGGGCCGTTGCAGCAAGCCCTGGGTGGCCGGCTGGTGTTCGAGGATGCCCGCGGCACGCTCTGGGCCGGTTCGGCCCGCCTGGTGCTGGCGGGTGGTGCCGGCAGCAGCGATGCCGCCACCTTGCCGGGCCGGCTGAGCTGGCTGCTGCGACCCCACTGGTCTGGTTTGCGTGCCGTCTTGCAGGCCGACTGCTGTATGCAGCAAGCCTGGCGTCTGAGCGTCCAGCCGCGTTGGGGCGGCGCCCGTCTGGCACTGGAGGACAGCTTGTCGCAATGGCCGGCGCTGTGGCTGACCGGACTGGGCACGCCCTGGAACACGGTGCGGGCCGAGGGCCAGCTGACCTTGTCGACGCAGGGGCTGGCCGTGGAATGGGCGGCCGGGCGCCTGCTGCTGGCGGGCCGCGCGCAACTCGATGCGGCACAGATTTCGTCGCGCCTGTCGACGCTCAAACCGATGGGCAGCTACCGCATCATTTTGCAGGGCGGGGCGACACCCGGCTTTGCGCTGGAAACGCTGGAGGGCAGTCTACAATTGTCGGGCAGCGGTCAATGGGTGGGCTCCAAGCTCCGGTTTGAGGGACTTGCCAGCGCTGCGCCGGAGCGCCTTGAGGCTTTGTCGAATCTTCTGAATATCATCGGGCGTCGCGACGGCGCACGTGCCATCATCAAAGTGGGTTGAATCGGTATGAAATTAAGTCTCTTGCGGCGTCGCTCAAACGCTATTTGCTTGATCGCCATCGGTGCTTTGGTGGCCATTGCCGGCGCCGTTTTTCCCCTGAACCTGCAGGCCCAGACGGCGACCGCGGCGAAGGCCAAGGCGGGCGATCCGGTGACCCTGAATTTCAGCAACGCCGAGATCGACGCCGTGGCGCGCACCATGGCCAGCATCACCGGCTTCAACGTGGTGGTCGACCCGCGGGTCAAGGGTACCCTGACACTGGTGACCGAGAAGCCGGTCAGCCGCGGCGCCGCCATGAACCAGTTTCTGGCGGCACTGCGGCTGCAGGGCTTTACCATGGTGGAGTCGGCGGGTCTGTACAAAGTGGTGCCGGAGGCCGATGCCAAGCTGCAAAGCGGGGCCGTGACGGTCAGCGGGGGTGCCGCCGAGGGCGGCGAACTGCCGACCGGCAACCAGATCAGCACGCAGATTTTCCGGCTCAACTTCGAGTCCGCCAACAATCTGGTGACGGTGCTGCGCCCGCTGATCAGCCCCAATAACACCATCAATGCCAATCCCGGCAACAATTCGCTGGTCATCACCGATTACGCCGACAACCTGCGTCGCCTGGCGCGCATCATCGCCGCCATGGACGTGGCCAACGCCACCAGTGTCGAGGTGTTGACGCTCAAGCACGCCATTGCGGTCGATCTGGCACCGCTGGTGCTGCGTCTGCTGGAGTCGCCTGGCACCGCAACCGTTGGCGCCGATACCTCGTTCAAGACCACTTTGCTGGCCGAGCCGCGCTCCAATACCCTGATGCTGCGGGCCGCCAACCCGGCCCGGGTGGCGCTGGTGAAGTCATTGGTTGAAAAGCTGGATCAGCCGGCGGCCCCCAACGGCAACGGCGTGGCCGGCAATATCTACGTGGTTTACCTGAAGAACGCCGACGCTACCAAACTGGCCGCCACGCTGCGCGCCGCCATGACCGGTCAAACCCCGGCCGCGGCGGCACCGGCAGCGGCCGGCGCGGCCGGCACCCAGGTGGCCGCAGCCGCGGCGGCCGTGTCGGCCACCGGCGGCCAGGTGCAAGCCGACGTCGCCACCAATTCGCTCATCATCACGGCGCCGGAACCGCAATACCGCCAGTTGCGCGCCGTCATCGACCGGCTCGATGGACGCCGCGCCCAGGTGCTGGTGGAGAGTCTGATTGTGGAGGTGAACGCCGACCGGGCCGCCGAATTCGGTATCCAGTGGCAAGGTCCCCTGGGCCAGGCGGGTGACGGCGTGATCGGCCTGCTGGGGACCAATTTCGGCGCCAACGGCAAGAACATCATCAACCTGGCGGCCGGGGCCGGTACGGTGGCGCCCGGGACCGGTTTCAATTTCGGCGCGGCGCAAAAAGTCAACGGGGTTTATGTGCTGGGCTTGCTGGCGAATTTTCTGGAGTCAAGCGGTAGCGGCAATGTCCTGTCGACGCCCAATCTGCTGACCCTGGACAACGAGGAAGCGAAGATCGTGATCGGCGAAAACGTGCCGTTCGTGACCGGTTCCTACACCAACAACAACACCAGCGGCAACACGGTCAACCCGTTCACCACGGTGGAGCGCAAGGACGTCGGCCTGACCCTCAAGGTGAAACCGCAGATCAACGAAAACGGGACCGTCAAGCTGGTGATCTACCAGGAGACCTCGGCCGTCAAGGCCGGCACTGAAACCGCCGCCAACGGGCCGACCACCTCCAAGCGCACGATCGAGTCCACCGTGCTGGTCGACGACGGGCGCATCGTGGTGCTGGGCGGTTTGCTACAGGATAAGTATTCCGGCAACCAGGATAAAGTACCCGGCCTGGGCGATGTGCCGTTCTTTGGCAACCTGTTCAAAACCGACTCGCGCAGCCGCAATAAAACCAACCTGATGGTGTTCCTGCGCCCGGTGGTGGTGCGCGACGCGCAAGCCAGCGATCGCTTGTCGATGGACCGCTACGAGCTGATGCGCTCGGGCCTGCAAGCCGCGCAACCGGTGCCCAGCCAGTTGGCGCCGATCAACGAGGCCCCGCTGTTGCCGGCCCTGCCCCTGGCCCAGCCGGTTCTTCCGCCGGCCGCTCCGGCCGTTAAAACACAACCCTGAGCCGGGACCACGCTGCCATGCGCTACCCGCTGCCTTATGCGTTTGCCCGCACCCACCAACTGTTGCTGGAAGAAGAGTCGGACCAGTTGACACTGTGTCTGCACCCCGACTCGGGCGCCAGCGCGGTGAGCGAGGTGATGCGCAAGTACCCGGTACGCCAGATCGAGGCGCTGGCCGCCCCGGCACTGATTCAGCGCATCAGTGCGGCCTACGCGCAAGGCGAGTCGAGTGCCGCGGCGGTGGTCAGCGAGGTCGAGAGCGATGCCGACCTCTCACGAATGATGCAGGAACTGCCGGCGATTGAGGATTTGCTGGAGACTTCGGACGACGCGCCCATCATCCGCATGCTTAATGCGTTGCTGACGCAGGCGGCCCGCGATGGCGCCAGCGATATCCACATCGAGCCCTACGAGCGTCACTCCAGCGTGCGCTTCCGGGTCGATGGCAGCTTGCGTGAGGTGGTGCAACCGAATCGCGCCCTGCACGCGGCCCTGATCTCGCGCCTGAAGATCATGGCCGATCTCGACATTGCCGAGCGCCGCTTGCCGCAGGACGGCCGCATCTCCCTGCGCATCGGCACCCGGGCCGTCGATGTGCGCGTCAGCACGCTGCCCAGCGCGCACGGCGAGCGCGCCGTGCTGCGCTTGCTCGACAAGTCGGAGGGCCGGCTGAGCCTGGAAGCACTGGGCATGCAGGGCGATGTGCTGAAACGCTTCGAGCACCTGGTGACGCAGCCGCACGGCATCGTGCTGGTCACGGGACCGACCGGTTCCGGCAAGACCACCACGCTGTACGCCGCCATGGGCCGGCTTGATGCCGAGCACAGCAACATCATGACGGTGGAAGATCCGATTGAATACGAATTCCCGGGCGTCGGGCAAACCCAGGTCAATGCCAAGATCGAGCTCACTTTTGCCAAGGCCTTGCGCGCCATTTTGCGGCAGGATCCGGACATCATCGTGATCGGTGAAATCCGGGATTTCGAGACCGCGCAAATTGCCATTCAGGCGTCCCTCACCGGGCATCTGGTGTTGGCCACCATCCACACCAATGATGCCGCCAGCGCGGTGACACGGCTGACCGACATGGGGGTCGAGCCGTTCCTGCTCAGTTCCTCGCTGCTGGGTGTCTTGGCGCAGCGGCTGGTGCGCAAGCTGTGCGTCCACTGTAAATCGGGGTCGGATCCCGATTGCCGGGATGACGCGCATGGCGCGGTAGATGGTAGATCGGGCTCTGACCCCAATTTACAGTCAACGGAGTACCACCCCGTTGGTTGCCCGTCTTGTGGCCAGACCGGCTACGCGGGCCGCTCTGGCGTTTTTGAATTGCTGGTGACCGATGATGCCATCCGGGCGCAAATTCACAACCGCGCCTCCGAGGCCGATATTCGCGCTGCCGCCCTGGCGGCCGGCATGACCTTGATGCGCGACGACGGCGAGCGGCTGGTGCAACTGGGCCTGACTTCACGCGAAGAACTGGTGCGGGTCACGCGGGATTGACTGGATCAGCGCCATGCCGGTTTATTCATTTGAAGCCCTGACGGACCAGGGACAAACCCGCAAAGGCGTGATCGAGGCCGACTCCGCCAAGGCGGCGCGCGGCATGCTGCGCAGCCAGGCCCTGGTGCCGATGAAGCTGGAGGTGGTTGGCGCCGAAGCCGGTCAGGTGCCGGGCAAGGAGGGCGCGGGGCAGACTGGCGGCCGCTTCAAGCGGCGCGTCTTCAATGCCACCGGCCTGGGCGTCTGGACGCGCCAACTGGCCGGTCTGGTGTCCTCCGGGCTGCCGCTGGAACGTGCCCTGAGCTCACTCTCGGACGAGGCCGAGCGGGAGGTGGAACACCATCTGGTGGCGACCTTGCGCGCCGAGGTCAACGGCGGCTCCACTTTCGCCCGGGCGCTGGCACAACATCCGCAGGAGTTCTCGGCCATCTTCTGTGCCGTCATCGGCGCCGGCGAGCAAAGCGGCAACCTGGGACTGGTGCTGGAGCGTCTGGCCGATGATCTGGAGGAGCAGCAGGCGCTCAAATCCAAACTAATAGGCGCCGCGCTGTACCCGGCCATCGTGACCCTGGTGGCGATCGTGATCGTGCTGTTTCTGGTGGCTTATGTGGTGCCGCAGGTGGCGCATGTGTTTGCCAGCAGCAAGCGCGCGTTGCCGATTTTGACGGTCATCATGATCGGCATCAGCAACTTTGTGCGCAGCTACGGTTGGCTCATGTTGGTCGCTCTTGTGTTCATGGCGATTGGCGCCCGGCTGGCGCTTGCCAACGCTCTTTTCCGTGAGAAATTCGATGCGGCCTGGCTGAACCTGCCGATCCTTGGCAAGCTGGCCCGCAGCTACAACACGGCACGTTTTGCCAGTACGCTGGCGATGCTGGCGGCGGCCGGGGTGCCGATTCTCAAAGCGCTGCAAGCGGCGGCCGATACGCTGTCCAACCGCGCCATGCGGACCGACGCGCTGGATGCCTTGGTGCTGGTGCGCGAAGGCGCGCCGCTGGCCTCGGCGCTGGCGCAAAAGAAGCGCTTTCCCGGTCTGCTGGCCATGTTTGCCCGCCTGGGTGAACAGACCGGCCAGTTGCCGCTGATGCTGCAGCGTGCCTCCAAGCAGCTCAGTACCGAGGTGGCGCGCCGCGCCATGCAACTCGCCACTTTGCTGGAGCCCTTGCTGATCGTGGCCATGGGCGTCGTCGTGATGCTGATTGTGCTGGCGGTCTTGTTGCCGATCATTCAATTGAACCAACTGGTCAAATGACGCTGCTGTGCGCGCAGTTTGACGTCGACGCCGCCATCGTCGACCTGGACGGCACCATGGTCGATACGCTGGACGACTTTGTGCTGGCGCTCAACCGCATGCTGGCTGATTTGCCGCCACCGCATCGAAATCGTCAGGTCGACCGCGCCGATGTGGCCAGGCTGGTCGGCAAGGGTTCTGAGCACTTGTTGAAAAGTGTCCTGACCCTCGTGAACAGCGAGGTTCAGTTGGGCGGCGACCAACTGAACCAGCTCTACCAGCAGGCCTGGCCCAGTTACCAGCGCCATTATCTGGCCATCAACGGCCAGCACGCGGTGGTCTACCCCGGTGTCGTGGCGGGACTGCGGCAGCTCAAGGCGCATGGCTTGAAGCTGGCCTGCCTGACCAACAAGCCGAGCGCTTTTGCGCTGCCCCTGCTCAAGGTCAAGGGACTGGCCGGTTTCTTTGACCTGACGTTTGGCGGCGACGCGTTTGAGCGCAAAAAGCCGGACCCGCTGCCGCTGCTGAAAACCTGCCAGGCCTTGGACAGCACGCCGCGGCGCACCCTGGTGATTGGCGACTCCAGCAACGATGCCCAAGCGGCGCGTGCGGCCGGTTGCCCGGTGTTGCTGGTGAGCTACGGCTATAACCACGGTGCGCCGATTCGCAGCGTGGACGCCGATGCCTTCGTCGATTCATTGGATCACCTGGTTTTTGCTTAGTCACCGACAAGCTCGGGTTTGCTACACTGTTCCAATGTTCATTCACCGCATTTGTATCACGGGTTGTAGCGACCGGGGAGCTTGGCCTTGGCGTACGCAACAAGGTTCGTCGCTTCGCGACTGAGGCGCTTGCCGCCTTGCCTGTTGAATGAACCGCAGCCTGCCGCGCTGCTCGCTGGGCCTACTACGCGCAGAAGGTCCCGCACTGATTTGAAAGAAACCGTTCCGTGATTTCTGAACTCGAATTCAAAAGCCTGAGCGCCCAGGGCTACAACCGGATCCCGCTGCTGGCGGAAGCCTTTGCCGATCTGGAAACGCCTTTGTCGCTGTACCTCAAGCTGGCGCACTCCAAGGACGGTGGCAAGCACAGCTTTTTGCTGGAGTCGGTGGTTGGCGGCGAGCGCTTTGGTCGCTACAGTTTCATCGGTCTGCCGGCCCGCACTTTGCTGCGCTCAATGGGTTTCGGCCCGGATGCGCGCACCGAGGTGGTGACCGATGGCGTGGTGGTGGAAACTTCCAGCGCCAACCCGCTGGACTTCATCGCGGCGTATCAAAAACGCTTCAAGGTTGCGCTGCGAGCGGGTCTGCCGCGTTTTTGCGGTGGGCTGGCCGGCTATTTTGGCTACGACACGGTGCGCTATATCGAGAAGAAGCTGGCGTCCTCATGTCCGCCCGATACCCTGGGCTGCCCCGATATTCTGCTGCTGCAATGCGAAGAGCTGGCGGTGATCGACAATCTGTCGGGTAAGCTGTACCTGATTGTCTATGCCGACCCGGCCCGTCCCGAAGCCTATGCCAACGCCAAGAAGCGCTTGCGCGAGTTGAAGGAGCAGCTCAAATACTCGGTCAGCGCGCCACTGGTAAAACCAACGCAAAGCTATCCGGCCGAGCATGAATTCGCCAAGGCCGATTACATCGCCGCCGTGGAGCGCGCCAAGGAGCTGATTGCCGGCGGCGACTTCATGCAGGTACAGGTCGGCCAGCGCATCAAGAAGCGTTACACCGAGTCGCCCCTGAGCCTGTACCGGGCGCTGCGCTCGCTCAACCCCAGCCCCTATATGTACTACTACCACTTTGGCGATTTCCATGTGGTGGGGGCCAGCCCCGAGATTCTGGTGCGCCAGGAGCAGATCAGCGGCGACGGCCAGACCGAACAGAAAATCACCATTCGGCCCCTGGCCGGAACGCGGCCCAGAGGTGCCACCTTGGAAAAGGACAAGGCCGCCGAAGTGGAGCTGGTGGGCGATCCCAAGGAGCGCGCCGAGCATGTCATGCTGATCGACCTGGCACGCAACGACATTGGCCGCATCGCCAAGATCGGCAGCGTCAAGGTGACCGAGGCCTTTAGCGTCGAGCGCTACAGCCACGTGATGCACATCGTGAGCAACGTCGAAGGCACGCTGCTCGATGGCATGACCAGCATGGATGTTCTCAAAGCCACTTTCCCGGCCGGCACCTTGACCGGCGCACCCAAGGTGCATGCGATGGAACTGATCGACCAGCTTGAGCCGAGCAAGCGCGGCCTTTATGGCGGTGCCTGCGGCTACCTGAGTTATGCCGGCGACATGGACGTGGCGATTGCCATTCGCACCGGCATCGTCAAGGACCAGACCCTGTACGTGCAGGCGGCCGCCGGTGTCGTGGCGGATTCGGTGCCGGAGCTGGAGTGGCGCGAGACCGAAGCCAAGGCGCGGGCGCTGCTCAGGGCCAGCGAGCTGGTGGAAGAAGGGCTGGAGTGAAACGCTTTTTTATGCGCTGGCGGCATTGGTTGCTGCTGGGCGCGTGCCTGGCCGCCTTGGCCGCCTATATAGCTTTCACTTTGGGGCGCGAATACCGCGGCATTGCCGCACTGGAAACCGAGCGCCTGAGCGCCCAGTCGAAAGTGGTTGAAGACAACCTGCGGCGTCAGTTGGATACCATCAACCTGACGCTCGAGTGGATCGTGGTCGAGTTGCCGCGCTGGCAAGGGCGCCGCGACGGCCGCGGCGAGGGCTTGCAACACCTCCAGAGCCTGAGTACCGGAATGTCCTCGGTGCGCACCTTGGCGGTGGTGGATGCGCAGGGGGTTATCAGGCTGTCCAACCGGGAAGACATGATAGGGCGCAATTTCGCGCAGCGCGACTACTTCCTGTCCCCTTTGCGTTCGCTGGATGCCAAAACACTGTACGTCAGTGTGCCTTTCAATACGGTTCTGGGAACCTATACGATTGCCCTGACCCGGGTGGTGCTGGACGGCCAGGGTCAATTTGCCGGCGTGGTATCCGCCATCCTGGATCCGCTGGACATGCGGATTCTGCTCAATTCGGTGCGCTACGCCGATGACATGCGGGTCATGCTGGTGCACGGCGACGGCAAGGTGTTTGTGGTGGATTCGGAACTGAACCCGGTCTTGGGCAAGGATCTGTCGCAGCCCGGTTCCGTGCTGCGCCGACACCTCGCCAGTGGTCGCCCGATCAGCGATTTGAAGGAAGCCGACGGCGGTGCCGAGCGTCTGGCGGTGCTGCGGACGCTGCAGCCGGCCGCCTTGGCCATGGACAAGCCGCTGGTGATAGGCGTCTCACGCCAGTCGGAGGCGGTGTTTGCGCAATGGCGACGTGATCTGCAAAACCAGACTTTGACCTACCTGGGGTTGCTGCTATTCACTGGCACGGGACTGCTTTTCTACCGGCGCCAGAGTGCCCGCCAGCGCGCCAGCCGGAACCGGCTCAAGTTGGCCACCGAGGCCACCGGGGTCGGCATCTGGGAGTTTGAGCTGGCAACCCGACATTACCATTTTGATCCGGTGATGTTTCAACTGTTCGGGCTGGACCCGAAACTGGCGAATGCGCGCCATGACGACTGGCATCAACTGCTGCTGCCGGGTGAGCTTGAGCGGATCAAGGACGGAACCCGTGCCGTGATCAGAAGTGGCGAACCGTTTGAACTGACGTTCCAGCTGCGGCGTCCGGACGGCGGCTTGCGCTACATGCACAACCGCGCGGTGTTGCAAAGCGACCATCTGGGAGGGGCGCCGACACGCCTGATCGGTACCACCCAGGATCTGACCGAGCGCAAGCTGCTGGAGGCCGATCTGCGCGTGGCAGCGACGGCTTTTGACTGCCAGGAAAGTATTGTTGTCACCGACGCGAAGCAGCAAATTTTGCGTGTCAACAGGGCTTTTACCGCGCTGTTTGGCTATACCCCGCAGGATGCCGTTGGGGCGACGCCGCGGATTTTGAAATCAGGTCGCTTGGAGCCGGCGTTTTACGCTGCCATGTGGACCGGCATTGAGCGCGACGGGGCCTGGCACGGTGAAATCTGGAACCGCTGCAAGAACGGCGTTGTGTTGCCGGTGTCGCTGAGCATCACGGCGGTGTGCGACGACGAAGGGCGGGTGACGCACTACGTCGCCACGCACACCGACATCACACTGCGCAAGGTCGCTGAAGAGGAGATCAAGCAGCTGGCCTTTCACGACCCGCTGACGCACCTGCCGAACCGCCGCCTGCTCGATGACCGCTTGCGCCAGGCGCTGGTCCAGGCCAAACGGGATCACAAGCGGCTGGCCCTGCTGTTCATTGATCTGGACAAATTCAAGCCGGTCAATGACGACTTTGGACACCAGACCGGCGACGAACTGCTGGAGGCGGTGGCGCGGCGCCTGCAAACCTGCGTGCGCGAGTCAGACACCGTGGCACGCGTTGGCGGCGATGAATTTGTGGTGCTGTTGCCGATCTTCGAGATGCCGCAGGATGCCCTGGCGGTGGCGGAAAAAATTCACCTGACGCTGCTGCAGCCGTTCACCTTGTCGCGCGGGCAAACCATCCGCATCTCGTCGAGCGGCGGTGTTGCCATCTACCCGGAGCATGGCAGCGACGCCAACGAACTGACAAAACATGCCGATGCCGCGATGTACCAGGCCAAGGCCGCCGGGCGCGACCGGGTGGTGCTTTTTCAGAACGTCAATGAAAGCTTGATGGAACCGACACTATGAAACTTTTGATGATAGACAACTATGACAGCTTTACCTACAACATCGTCCAGTACCTGGGCGAATTGGGGGCGCAGGTCGAAGTCTTTCGCAACGATGAAATCACGCTCGACGAAATCGACGCGCGACTCAAGTCCGGCCAGCTCGATCGCCTGGTGGTCTCGCCCGGCCCCTGTTCACCGGTCGAGGCCGGTATTTCGGTGGCGGCGATCCGGCACTGCGCCGGCAAGTTGCCGATCCTGGGCGTCTGTCTGGGCCATCAGGCGATTGGCGCGGCGTTTGGGGCAAAGATCATCCGGGCGCAGCAATTGATGCATGGCAAAACCAGTGTCATCAGCACCACGCAGGAAGGAGTGTTTGCCGGACTGCCGGCGCAGTTCACAGTCAACCGCTACCATTCTCTCGCCATTGATCGTCCGACCTGCCCGTCTTGTCTGAAAGTGACCGCCTGGACCGAGGATGGCGAGATCATGGGCGTCAAACACCGCACGCTGGACATCGAAGGCGTGCAGTTTCACCCCGAAAGCATACTGACGGAACACGGCCACGCCATGCTGAAGAACTTCCTGAGACCTCGCGGGACAGACCGCAGTGACGTGCAGCGCACCAGCTCTGTCCCCGACCGATCGTCGGAGGTTGGAAGTCCACCTCGCGGGACAGACCGCAGTGACGCGCAGCGCAGCAGTTCCGCCGCCACCCTCTGAAAGTCAATCATGAGAAAATCCACGACCCTGAAAGTTGACCTGCGCAGCGACACGGTGACGCAGCCGACGCCCGCCATGCTGGAGGCCATGATGGCCGCGCCATTGGGCGACGATGTGTTTGCCGATGACCCCAGCGTGAACGCCTTGCAGGAAAAAATTGCCGCCCTGCTGGGCTTCGAGGGCGCGCTGTTCATGCCCACCGGCACGCAGAGCAATCTGTGCGCCATCCTGGCCCATTGCCAGCGCGGAGACGAGTACATCGTCGGTCAGTTCGCCCACTGCTATCGCTGGGAGGGCGGTGGTGGCGCGGTGTTTGGCAGTGTGCAGCCGCAACCCCTGAATCATCAAGCTGACGGCACGCTGGCGCTGGCCGAGATCGAGGCGGCGATCAAGCCGGATGACGCGCATTTCGCCCGCACACGGCTATTGGCGCTGGAAAATACACTGGGCGGCAAGTTGCTGCCGTTCGACTATGTGCGCCAGGCCACCGAGCTGGCCCAAAGCCGGGGTTTGACACGGCATCTGGACGGTGCCCGTTTGTTCAACGCCGCGGTGGCGCAGGCAGCGCAGACCGGCGGGGACATCTTTTCCGAGGCGCGCCGCATCACTCAATGTTTTGACAGCGTTTCGGTTTGCTTCAGCAAAGGTCTGGGCGCGCCGGTCGGCTCTGCCCTGTGCGGCAGCCGCGAACTGCTGGCGCGCGCGCACCGGATTCGGAAAATGGCGGGCGGCGGCATGCGCCAGTCCGGCATGTTGGCGGCGGCTGCCTCGTACGCGCTGGACCATCATGTGACGCGGCTGGCGTTGGACCACGCGCTGGCGCGGCGTCTGGCAGAAGGCTTGAGCGGTATCCCCGGCCTGGCGGTGGAGCCACCCCAAACCAATATTCTCTTTGTCGACCTGGTGGGCGAGGCCAAGGCGCGCTCAAAGGAACTGATCCCTTATCTGGCCGCGCGCGGCATTCTGGTCACCGGCCTGTACCGCCTGCGTTTTGTCACCCATCTGGACGTGGACAGCGCCGGCATCGAGCGCACGCTGGCGGCGTTGCATGAGTTTTTTGCGGCCTGAGAGGCTTGGAGCGCCAGTCTGACATGCCCGATTTTCCGCATCTTCTCTGGTTCATCGCTGCCGGCTGGCTGCTCAATCTGACGCCCGGCCCGGACGTGCTTTACATCGTCTCCAGTGCCCTGCGTCACGGTGTGCGCGCAGGCGTGGTGGCGGGTCTGGGCATCACGCTGGGTTGCTTTGTGCACGTGGCGGCGGCGGCCATCGGCGTCAGCGCGCTGCTGGCGACCTCGGCCATGGCTTTCACGCTGCTCAAGTGGCTGGGCGCGGCCTACTTGCTGTGGGTCGGTGTGCGGCTGCTGTTTTCGCGCCTGGCGCCGAATCTGCCTGCCACGCCCGGCGTGTCGATGCCTGGCTTGCCGGTGAACTGGAGAACGGTTTTCCTGGGCGGCTTCTGGACCAATGTGCTCAATCCCAAAGTGGCACTGTTCTTCCTCGCCTTTGTGCCCCAGTTCATTGCACCGGACGCGGATAACAAAGCCTTGGCTTTCGTGCTGCTGGGCGTGCTGTTCAACGTCAATGCGATCCCGGTCAATGCCGGCTGGGCCTTGCTGGCGGCCTGGACCGCGCGCCGCGTCGGTGCGGTGCAACGCGGCCTGCACTGGCTGGACCGCGTGGCTGGCGCCATGTTTATCGGATTTGGACTGAAACTGGCGCTGACCGACAATCCTGTTAACTGAAACCTTGCGGGACAGACCGCAGCGACGTGAAACGAGCCAGCTCTGTCCTCAACTAAACTGAAACCTTGTGGGACAGACCGCAGCGACGCGAAGCGCGCCAGCTCTGTCCCCAACTGATTAGGATGAGCATGCCCAACACCAACAAAATCACCCCCCAGGAAGCCCTGCTGCGCACCATCGAGCACCGGGAAATTTTTCACGACGAGATGCTGCACATCGTGCGCCAGATCATGAATGGCGAGTGGTCGCCGGTGATGATCGCGGCACTGATCACGGGCCTGCGCGTGAAGAAGGAAACGATTGGTGAAATCACCGCGGCGGCCCAGGTGATGCGCGAGTTTTCGACCAAGGTTCACGTGACCGACAGAACCCATCTGGTCGACATCGTGGGTACTGGCGGCGATGGTTCGCACACCTTCAATATTTCGACCTGCGCCATGTTTGTCGCCGCCGCCGCTGGCGCCAAGGTCAGCAAGCACGGCGGACGAAGCGTCAGCAGCAAGAGCGGCAGCGCCGACGTGATGGAGTCGCTGGGGGTCAACATCAACCTGTCACCGGAGGCCATTGCCCGCTGCATTGAGCAGGTGGGGGTCGGTTTCATGTTTGCGCCGAATCACCATCCGGCCATGAAAAACGTGGCGCCGGTGCGCAAGGAGTTGGGTATCAAGACCATCTTCAATCTGCTGGGGCCATTGACCAATCCGGCCAGTGCGCCGAATATTTTGATGGGCGTGTTTCATCCGGACCTGGTCGGCATTCAGGTGCGCGCGCTGCAGCGTCTGGGGGCCCAGCACGCCGTGGTGGTGTACGGCAAGGACGGCATGGATGAAGTCAGTCTGGGCGCGGCCACGCTGGTGGGGGAACTGCACCACGGTGAGATCACCGAATTCGAGATTCATCCGGAAGATTTCGGCATGCTGATGGCCAGCAACCGCGCCCTCAAGGTGGAAACGCCGGAGCAGTCCCGGACCATGCTGCTGGGGGTGTTGGACAATGTGCCTGGTGCCGCCAAGGACGTTGTGATTCTCAACGCCGGGGTCGCGCTGTACGCCGCCGACGTGGTTGATTCCATGGCGCAGGGCTTGGTCCGGGCGCGCGCCGCCATCGAATCAGGGGCGGCCAAGGCCAAGCTGACGCAGCTGGTGGACTTTTCCCGGCAATTCCAGGGGGCGGCAAAATGACCGATATCCTGAACCAGATTGTTGCTGTCAAACACCAGGAAGTGGCGGCTGCGATCAAGCGCAAATCGTTGTCGGCGATGCGTTTTGACGCCGAGTCCCGAGTCTTGACACGGGATTTCGTCGCTGCCATGCGCGCCGAAATAGCCGCCGGGCAAGCGGCGGTGATTGCCGAGATCAAGAAAGCCAGCCCGTCCAAAGGCTTGTTGCGGGAGGATTTTATTGCGGCTGATATTGCACAAAGCTATGCGGAATATGGTGCTGCGTGTTTGTCGGTGCTCACTGACAAACAATTCTTTCAGGGATGTGTGGATTACCTGAAGCAGGCCCGAGCCTCTTGCCCGTTGCCGGTGTTGCGCAAGGACTTCATGGTCGATGCCTATCAGGTGTACGAATCGCGTGCTATCGGAGCCGACGCCATCCTGCTGATTGCAGCCATCCTGGATGATGCGCAATTGAAGGATTTCGAGGCGCTGGCGCGCAGCTTGGACATGGCAGTGCTGGTGGAGGTGCATGACGCGAGCGAGTTGGCACGGGCGCTGAAACTGCAAACGCCGCTGATCGGCATCAACAACCGCAATCTCAAAACCTTCGAGGTGTCACTGGACACCACACTGTCCCTGATGCGCGAGGTGCCCCCTGAGCGCTTGCTGGTTTGCGAGAGCGGCATTCACACCCGTGACGATGTGCTGCGCATGGGCGCTGCCGGTGTCAACGCGTTTTTGGTCGGCGAAGCCTTCATGCGGGCGCCGGATCCGGGCGCGGCCCTGGCCGCATTGTTCGGTTAATACCATGTCTGGGATCGCCCCGGCGCGCCAGGAAACCTTGCTCCCCACGGGGCTGGACCCCGTTCCACGTCAGGTGGTTGACCAGTTGGCGCTGGCGGACCCGGTGGCCTGGCCGGTGGCGCCAGGCTGGCAGCCCTTGGTGGCTGAGTTTTTCCAGTCCCAGGTGGGGCGCGACCTGCTCGAATTCCTGCGGCAACGGCTGCAAGCCGGGGTCAGCGTGTTTCCGCCGCAGCCTTTGCGCGCCCTGCAACTGACTGCACCGGAAGCGGTGCGGGTGGTGATTCTGGGACAAGACCCCTACCACGGGCGGGGGCAGGCCGAAGGTCTGGCCTTTTCCGTCGCACCGGGCGTGCCCCTGCCCCCTTCGCTGCAAAACATCTTCAAGGAGTTGCGGCGCGACCTGGGGACGCCATTCCCATCATTTCCGGAACCGGGCGGCAGTCTGGTGCGCTGGGCGCGTCACGGCGTGTTGTTGCTCAACACCTGTTTGACGGTGGAGGAGGGCCAACCCGCCAGCCATGCCGGTCGCGGCTGGGAACGGTTGACCGACGCCATCATTCGCAAGGTCTCCAAGGAGGCGGCGCCGGCAGTTTTCATGTTGTGGGGCGCGCACGCGCAGGGCAAGCGTGCCCTGATCGATGCGTCGCGCCATCTGGTGTTGACGGCCAACCACCCTTCGCCACTGTCAGCCTTACGCCCCCCGACGCCCTTCATTGGTTGTGGGCACTTCTCGCAGGCGCGGGCCTGGCGCGAGCAACATGGTGCAAGCGGCAGTACCGAGTCGGGTGGGTAGGCCGGCTTCATTGAATGACGTGTCGGTATTTGCAGACTGTACCGGCGGTTTCATGACAGTGGTGGAACTTCGTGGCATAATCCAAGGCTCACCAAGGAGAGGTGGCCGAGTGGTTAATGGCAGCAGACTGTAAATCTGCCCTCTTACGAGTACGATGGTTCGAATCCATCCCTCTCCACCAGTGTATTGAATTGAGAATTGACGCAAGAGCGGGCCATAGGCATGTTGGGGTTGACTGGTTCAGCCTCAATGCGGGAGTAGTTCAATGGCAGAACCCTAGCCTTCCAAGCTAATGACGCGGGTTCGATTCCCGTCTCCCGCTCCAGTGCTCGGTTGTCATTGTTTTTGGTAGTGTTCGCTGGAAAGCAGCGGGCCGGAAATGCCCATTTGGCTCAGTGGTAGAGCACTCCCTTGGTAAGGGAGAGGTCGCGGGTCCGATTCCCGCAATGGGCACCATGATTTTTGAGTTGAAAGTCCTTTATTTTTCGGAGTCTGAAAATGGGAAAAGAAAAATTCACGCGTACCAAGCCCCACGTCAATGTGGGCACGATTGGGCACGTTGACCACGGCAAGACCACCTTGACGGCGGCCATCACCAGCGTGATGGCGGCCAAGTTCG
>NZ_JAQTMS010000026.1 GCF_028714215.1 Rhodoferax sp.
TTTCACCCGCGTGATGCAGGTGCTCAAGCGTGCGGCCAACCGACCCATCGGTTATGTCGATAGTGCGGTGATGCTCAACGCCAAACTCAAGCCCGGCGTCACTCTGTTGCATGTAGTGGCCTTGACCAAGGCACTGGGTGAACTCAAAAGCGTCAAAGACGTGCAGCCTGAGTCGTACCGTTGGACCGATGGCACCGAGTCGTATGTGAACTGCGAATTTCACCACGGCAAGTTGAAAAAATGGGAGTTGATGCGTCCGCTTCAAGCCGGGGAAGCGGCGAATGAACCGGGCGTCTGCCGAGCCTCGTAAAATCGGCATCTTGGAGGACCTGATACTTGGCGAGACCGGTTGTCGTCACGCCAGGCGTCGCCAGCCCTGCGCTCAACTAAACTGAGACTTTTCCGGACAGACCTCAGCCACCCGATACGAGCCAGTTCTGTCCTGAATATTTTAAAAAGGAAATACGATGAACCCGTTACCCCCTTCCATGTCTGACCGTGACGGCAAAATCTGGATGGACGGCCAACTGGTGGACTGGCGTGAAGCCAAGATCCACGTACTGACCCACACCCTGCATTACGGCTGCGGCGCCTTCGAGGGCGTGCGCGCCTACAACACGGTCAACGGCACGGCGATTTTCCGGCTCGAGGAGCATACCGAGCGACTCTTCAACAGCGCCAAGATTTTGCGCATGAAGATCCCCTTCACGAAGGAAGAGGTCAACGAGGCGCAAAAAACGGTGGTACGCGAGAACAAGCTTGAATCCTGCTACCTGCGGCCGCTGACCTGGATCGGCGACAAGAAGCTCGGCGTTTCTCCAAAAGGCAACACCATTCATTTGATGGTGGCGGCCTGGCCTTGGGGTGCCTACCTGGGTGAAGAAGGCATGCGCCAAGGCATACGCGTCAAGATTTCAAGCTACACCCGGCATCACGTCAACATCACCATGACGCAGGCCAAGGCGGTGAGCAACTACACCAACTCGATCCTGGCCAATATGGAAGTCACCGACGAAGGCTACGATGAAGCCATGTTGCTCGACGCCAATGGCTTTGTCTCTGAAGGGGCCGGCGAAAACCTTTTTGTGGTCAAGGGCGGCGTCGTCTACACGCCCGACCTGTCGGCCGGCGCCCTTAACGGCATCACCCGCAACACCGTGTTCCATATCTGCCAGGACCTGGGGCTGGAAGTGATCCAGAAGCGCATCACCCGCGACGAGGTCTACATCAGCGATGAAGCCTTCTTCACGGGCACCGCCGCCGAGGTAACGCCGATTCGTGAACTCGACCGGATTGTGCTCGGTAGCGGCTCGCGCGGCCCGATCACCGAGAAAATCCAGAGCGCGTTCTTCGACATCGTGAATGGCCGCAACCCGAAATATGCGCATTGGCTATCGAAGGTCTGAACCCTTGTCAAACAGGCCCCGATTGAACGCCAAAGAGAATCATCCATAGGAAGAACATGAGCCAATCGAATATTGAACTTCTTGCCAAAGACCTGAACGCCCAAGGCGGTGTCTATTGCCCCAATCCCAAGGCCGATATGAAGCTCTGGAACAGCCATCCGAAGGTTTACCTGGACGTGGCCCACACCGGCGAGGCCAAGTGCCCCTACTGCGGCACCGTGTACACACTGAAGACCGGCGAGCACTTCAGCGGCCAGCACTGAGTCACAGTGAAGCCGGGCGCTGCCGTCCCGCCCTTCGGATCGAGGCCCGGGGCAGACCCGATCCAGGGCGGCAGTGACAGCCTCGTCATCGCGCCCCAGTGGATCGGCGATGCGGTCATGACCGAGCCTCTGCTGCGCCGCCTGAAAACGCACGGCCAACGCCTCACGGTAGGCGCCCTGCCCTGGGTGGCACCAGTCTATCGCCTGATGCCGCAAGTGGCAGAGGTCATTGAATTCCCATTTGCCCATGGCGGCCTGCAATGGAAGGCGCGGCGCAGTCTGGCGCGCCAGTTCGAGGGCCGTTTTGACACGGCCTATATCTGCCCCAACTCCCTGAAGAGCGCCTTGTTGCCGTTTCTGGCAAGTATCCCGAAACGGATCGGCTATCTGGGCGAAGCACGGGTCGGTCTGCTGACGCACCGTCTGAAAAACCCGCCCAAGTCACAGCGTCCGCCGATGGTTGTGTTTTACTCGGCGCTCAGCGGTGACGCCAACATTGCGAACGATCGACCACGGCTGCAACTCGACCGCGCCGAAGTCGACCAGGCGCTGCAACAACTGGGCTTGCAGCACGCGGCCTATTACGTTTTTGCGCCGGGGGCCGAATACGGTCCGGCCAAACGCTGGCCGGCGGCTCATTTTGCCGAATTGGCGCGCCGGCTGGAGCGGACCGTGGTGTTGCTGGGATCGGACAAGGAATTTGCCTTGTGCAACGAGATTGCCGTACCGGTCAATGCCCAGCAACCCGGCAAATGCCTCAATCTGGCAGGGAAAACGTCGCTGGCCGATGCCTTGCGTGTGATAGCTGCCGCAAAAGCAACCGTCAGCAATGACTCCGGCCTGATGCATGTGGCAGCCGCTTTGGGTGTCAGTCAGGTTGCCATCTTTGGCTCCAGCAGCCCGTTGCACACCCCGCCCCTGAATGCCAAGGCCAACGTGCTGTGGCTCAAGCAGAATCCCGCTTACCGGCCGGCCCTCGACTGCGCACCCTGTTTTGAGCGGTTGTGCCCACTAGGGCATACGCGCTGCCTGACGGATATTGCAGCCGACGATGTGCTGCCTTATTTGTAGCAAATAGGGCAAAAAAAAGCCACCCGAAGGTGGCTTGAAAAAATTCCCGAGGGAACTTCGTTGGAACGCTACATTTCGAAGCGCTTGAGCACTGTCAAATTTGACTAGGCTCCAACACATGATCACTGTGACAGCAGTTGGGTCCAACTTTACCAAGCGTCAAGCGTGAGCACCATCCCCCATTTGGGGGATATGACGCTGTTTTTTTCACCCAAAAGACAACTTTTTGTAAGGATTAACCCTTGTTGCCCAAATCCATAGGCAAGCGAACCACAAAACACGCGCCGCCCTCGGGACGGTTCTCGCAATCCACGGTACCACCGTGACGAACGACTATCGATTTGACCAACGCCAGTCCCAAGCCGACACCGCCATCACGCTCGGTCGCCCCGGGAAGTCGGTAAAAAGGCTCGAAAATGCGCTCGCGCAACTCAGGCGGCACACCCGGGCCGCGGTCGCAAACACGGATCACGGCTTGCCTATCGAGCCGGCCCAAGGTCACGGTAATGTTGCCGGCCGCATGGCGACGAGCGTTCTCCAGCAGGTTGCGCATGACCCGACGCAGCAACTTGGTAACGCCCTGCACCGGCAAGGCAGAAGTCTCGTCCTGCGCACCCACAGGGGCGGCCGGATCACTGACCCCCTGGAATTCGAACTCGGCACCGACCCGGGCACATTCCTCGGCCGCCAGGCCAATCAGATCAACCGGCTCTATCGTGCCCAGATCGGCCTCCCGGGCGTCGAGTCGGCTGGCGAGCAGAATTTCTTCGATCAACTGATCAAGCTCGGCAATATTGCGGGCAATCTCGTTCTTGAAGGTCGGTGACGAAGGTGAGCCCATCAGCTCCAGCCCCATGCGAATCCGGGTCAGCGGCGAGCGCAGTTCGTGCGAGGCATTGGCCAGCAGCGATTTTTGCGACGCCAGCAAGGATTCATGTGACTTCACCAGATTTTCAATGCGCTGGGCTGCGTGGTTGAAACGTGCCGCCAGAAAAGCCACCTCATCCTGGCCGGCCTCGGGCACCCGAATCGACAGATCTCCTTCACCCCATTTTTCAACACCGTTTTGCAGCAATTCAAGACGACGGGTGAGTTTGCGAATGATCGGGTACGTGGCCAGTGCCACGGCCAGCGCCACCAGCGCCAGGGTCCAGAAAAACCCGAACGGGGCCAGATTCCAGGGTGAGCGCGGCGGCCGCGGCAATTGCATGTGCACAATTTGACCGTCCAGCATCAGCACCACAAACTCGGGGCCATTGGCATTCTGGCTTTGCAGCCCAAACGACGGTGCTTGCGCCTCAGGCTCGCCGTGGGGTCGCGCCATGATCGCAGCGCCGGGCGGGCGCCGGCGGCGGGAATGGCCATTGCCAATGATTTGCCCGGCTTCGTTGCGGATGACGACGTCGCGCAGCGGCGGCTCGACCGTGAGTCGCCAGGCCCAGCCGACCAAAAAAGTCAGTACCGCCACCGCCAGCACCACGGCCAGCCAGATGCGCGCGTACAGTTTCTTCAGGAACATGCTTGGAACTTGGCAGCTTCTCAGTCTTGCTGGCGGGCAAATACATAGCCCACGCCACGGACCGTGAGAATGCGCTTGGGATCCTTGGCATCGACCTCGATGGCGGCACGGATGCGCCCCATGTGCACATCGATGGAGCGGTCAAAGGCGTCGAGTTCACGGCCGCGCACGGCCTCCATGATCTGATCCCGGGTCAGCACCCGACCGGCGCGCTCGGCCAGCGCCACCAGCAAATCAAACTGGTAGGAAGTCAAGTCGCAAACCTGACCGGCAACACTGACGGTGCGGGCATCGCGGTCAATCTCAAGCGTGCCGAACCGCAGTTGCTTGCCAGCTTGTGGCAGGCCCTCCACGCGACGTCGCAAGACTGCGCGAATACGCGCCAGCAGTTCGCGCGGCTCGAACGGTTTGGGCAGGTAGTCATCGGCACCGATTTCGAGCCCGATGATGCGGTCCATCGGATCACCTTTGGCGGTCAACATCAATACCGGGGTCTGCGCCAGGGCGCCAGGCATGGACCGGATGCGCCGACACACCTCCAGTCCATCCATGTCGGGCAACATCAAATCCAGTATCACCAAATCGGGCGGACTGGCCTGCACCGCATCCAGCCCGCTCTGCGCGTCCCCAGCGTGGCTCAGCGCAAAGCCGGACTGCCCCAGGTACTCTCCCACCATCTGCGCCAGGCGGGCATCGTCTTCGATCATTAGCAAGTGTTGACTCATGGTTGCAGTCTAGGGCAGCGCCCGATCAAGTGGTTGAAGCGATCGTAAAGTTAAGTAAATGAAAACGGGCCTACTCTAGGAGTTTTTGACTCTGGACGCCAGCCCCACCAGAAATAGCACAGGCAACCCCAGCAGAGCAGTCGCAACGAAGAAGTTTTGATAGCCGAAAGCATCCACATAACGCCCCGAATAACCTGCCAGGAACTTGGGCGCCAGCAACATCATCGAACTGAATATGGCGTACTGGGTAGCGGAGTAGTTTATGTTTGTCAAACTTGAGAGGTAGGCTATGAAGGCCGCCGAGGCAATGCCGCTGGACAGGTTATCGGCCGAGATCACGAAAATCAGCGCCGTCACATCATGGCCACGCGTTCCCAGCCAGGCAAAAAGCAGATTGCTGGCCGCACTCAGGATGGCGCCCAGCATCAACACCCGCATGACGCCCAGCCGCAATGCCAGTGCACCGCCCAGAAAAGCGCCGGCCAGCGTCATGATGACGCCGTAAATCTTGGTCACCGCCGCCACTTCGTCCTTGCTGTAACCCATGTCGACATAAAACGGATTGGCCATGATGCCCATCACCACATCGCTGATCCGGTAGACGGCGATCAGCGCCAGAATCAGCAGCGCCTGCTTGCCGTAGCGCTGCAAAAAATCCGCAAACGGAGCCACCAATGCGCCATGCAACCAGTCACGCGCATTCCTTGTCCGGGGCATTGCCCGCTGCACCGGCTCGGACGATAGCAATACGGTCAGCAAGCCTGGCAGCATCGATAGCGCCATGATCAGATAAGCCGTTTGCCACGCGGCGTGCTGATAATTCGAAACGCCAGCCACTTCGGCCCGGGCGGCGATCCACAAGACACCGGCGCCGGCCCAGATCATGGCCAGGCGGTAACCGGTTTGATAGGCGGCGGCAAGGGCCGCCTGGCGCTCGGTGCCGGCGGATTCAATGCGGAAGGCATCCAGTGCAATGTCTTGCGTGGCCGAGCCGAAGGCCACCGCCAGGGCGCCCCATGCGACCGGCTGCAAGGCAATTTGCGGGTTATTGAAGGACATCGCCACCAAGCCACCCATGACCGCCAGTTGCGCCAGCAGCAGCCAGCTGCGGCGGCGCCCCAGCCAACTCGTGAGCAGCGGAATCGGCAGCCGGTCCACCAAGGGCGCCCAGACCCATTTAAAGGCATATGCCAGACCAACCCAGCTCAGGTAGCCAATGGTAGTGCGGTCTATGCCGGCTTCGCGCAGCCAGAAACTCAGGGTGCCAAGTACCAACAGCAAGGGCAGGCCGGCGGAAAACCCCAGCAGCAGCATGCGCAGTGTCGGCAACTCCAGGTAAACCTTGAAAGTGGCAAGCCAGGAGGGCTTGATTTGGCGGGCGTCGGCGGCACTTGGTGTCATGCGTCAATAATACGCGCCGCCTTGTGCAATTCCGGATGCCAAGCATGAGACCCAACAAGCCCATGATCCAAACCCATCAACGGCGCCCGCCGCATCGCCTGATTCGGCAAGTGGCGACTCTTTTATTGGCGCTGTCACCTGCGACCATGCCCTTCGCAACAGCGCGCGAAGGCGTTGACGTGGGTGCTAACTCGGCGTTCAGCAAGCTGGTCCCGGCCGACGGCGTGGAGCGCTCCGCCGGTCAGCAATATGCACAGTTGCTGCAACAGGCAGCCGCGCAGAATGCCTTGGGGGGCAAAGACCACCCCCAAGTGAAGCGGCTGCGCGCGATTGCCCAACGCATCATCCCCCTGGCCGTGGCCTGGAATCCACGCGCCAAGGACTGGCGCTGGGAGGTCAACCTGATTGGCAGCAAACAGATCAACGCGTTTTGCATGCCCGGTGGCAAGATCGCTTTCTACAGCGGCATCCTGGAGCAACTTAAGCTCTCGGACGACGAGGTGGCGATGGTGATGGGGCACGAAATTGCCCATGCCCTGCGCGAGCATGCCCGTGAACGCATGGGTAAAAGCGCCCTCACCCAGGGCGCGGCTCGGCTCGGCGGCGCTGTTGCTTCCAGCATGCTGGGCATCGATCCGCGCCTGACCGATGGACTGGCACGCGGCGGCGCCAATCTGTTGACCCTGAAGTTCAGCCGAGGCGATGAGTCCGAGGCTGACCTGGTGGGCATGGAGCTGGCTGCTCGTGCCGGCTACGACCCCAGGGCCGGTGTCGCCCTATGGCAAAAGATGAGCGCCGCCAGCAAAGGCGCGCCGCCGCAATGGCTGTCGACCCATCCTTCCGGCCAGTCCCGCATTGCCGATATTGAAAAAAACCTGCCGAAGGTCATGCCCCTCTACGAGCAGGCCAAAAAGGGCGGGCACCGGCAAATCAGTGGCTGGTAGACTTCGGTGATGAAATCGATTCTCTCCTTGTTGCTGTTGTGTTTTCTTGTCACAACATCTGTGGCCTCGGCAAAAACTCCCGGCGAGGTCGAGATCGGCGCAACGCTGCGGGAGGCCACGCTGCAGGGCCTGTCAGGCCGCTCCCGGAAATTGTCGGAATTTCGCGGCAAGCCGCTGATCATCAACGTCTGGGCCAGTTGGTGCGGACCCTGTCGCCAGGAAATGGGCTCGCTGGAAAGACTCTCCCGCAGCAAAGTCGGAAAACAGTTGACGATGATCGGCATTTCGACCGATGACTACCCCGAAGAAGCCAAGGGTTTCCTGAAAAAAGCCAAAACAACTTTCAGCCACTTCATCGACAGTCAGCTGGTGCTGGAACACATGCTGGGGGCGGATCGATTGCCGTTGACGCTGCTGGTCGATGCACAGGGTCGGGTGCTCGACAAATACTATGGCGCCCAGGAATGGGACAGTCCCGAGGCCATCAAGGTGGTCGCAAAAACCTTGCGCATCCCGCTCTGACCGATGGGACCTGACGGCGCTTCAAGGAAAAACCGGCCATCGGACCGCACGCCCTGTCCCTGCGGTAGTGCGCAGCCCTATGCGGCATGTTGCGGTGTGTGGCATAGCGGCCTGACGCAAGGTGTACACGCCGCCACGCCCGAGGCACTGATGCGCTCGCGCTACAGCGCCTATGTGCTGGGGCTGATCGACTATCTGCTGGGCACCTGGCATCCGTCCACCGCGCCGGGCGAGTTGGAGCTGGCACCGCTCAAGTGGCTGGGGCTGGAAGTGCGCCACACGCAGGTCGCGGGCGACGCCGGCGTGGTGGAATTTGTGGCGCGCTGCCGCGACGGCGGCCGGGCCCAGCGTCTACATGAGACCAGCCGCTTTGTACGCCAGGAAGGCCGCTGGTATTACATCGATGGCCAGATGGTCGGGTCGGAGTAGACGCAAAGTCTGTGCCGCAAAGGGGGTTGTTCATGGCTCCCTCCGGAACAGGAAATCTATGTCAGATGCTTGCCGATAATGCCGGCCAGCTCAAACATCGTCACCTGCGGTTTACCAAAGACGGCCAGCAATTTGGCGTCGGCGTTGATGGCCCGCTTGTTGGCCGGGTCCTGCAAACCGTTGGCTTTGATGTAGTCCCATAGTTGCTTGATGACTTGCGTGCGTGCCACCGCCTGGCCGCCAATGACGGCCGCCAGTGCGGCGCTGGGTTGCAGACCTGCGGCGCTGCTGGTTTTGCGCGGCGCCTTGGGTTTGGCGCTCTTGGTTGCTGGCTTGACAGCAACTTTCTTGGCCGGCACTTTTCTTCCGGCCGACGCCGTGCTTGCGGCACCAGCGGTTCCCGGCTTTGTGGCCACCGCCGCTTTGGCTGGTGGTTTGGCGGTCGTCTTGCGCGGCGGGAACTTCGACGGCGCAAACTCGAAGTTGACCTTGCCCGCCTGTGCATCCCACGCCAGCATGGCTTTGAAGCCACGGCGTGTGCGCATGGAGACAAATTTGTCGAGCAGATCGGTCTTGCCGGTGGCCAGCAATTTGCTCATTTGCTCGCGTGTAATGGGTTGCTGGAGAATGATCTGACCGCTTTTAAAGTCGCAGCTTGGGGTCGCTTGCGCCAGCGTGGGCACTGATTTTTCACAGACGTAACTCTTGCCGTGTTCAAACACGGGAGCGCCGCATTTGGGGCAGGCGCCGAGTGATTGCTGCGCTGAGAAGTCGATCAGTTCGCCGCTTTCCTCGCCCTTCTTGTCGTCACCAAAATCGAATTCGAGCTTGTAGTTCTTGCTCTCGTCATCGAACTTGATGATCATCTCGGCAGTAAACGGCCAACCCGCCTTGGAACGAAAACCGTCCAGCGGACCGATCTTCTTGTCGCGCAGGAATTGCTCCACCTCGGCGATCTCGAAAGTCCGCCCCGCCGGAGTTTTGCCAAAAGAGAAACCGCAGCCGTCCGCGCTGCCGATTTTGCCGGTGCAGCTGTAGCGGCGGTAGTTCTCTTTCATTACGCCGCCGCAATTGGGGCACGGGGCCTGCAAGGTGGCGTAGTCGCCGGGCACCGTGTCGCGGTCGTATTCCTTGGCCTTTTTCACCATGCGCTCGGTCATGGCGGCGATTTCGGCCATGAAGGACTCGCGCTTGAGCTTGCCGTGCTCCATCTGCGCCAGCTTGTACTCCCACTCGCCGGTCAACTCAGCTTTGGACAACTCTTCCACGCCTAAGCCGCGCAACAATGTCATCAGTTGAAACGCCTTCGCCGTCGGAATCAATTCACGACCTTCGCGCAACATGTATTTTTCGACAATCAGGCCTTCGATGATGCTCGACCGGGTGGCTGGCGTGCCCAGACCTTTTTCATGCATGGCAGCCCGCAATTCGTCATCTTCAATGGTCTTGCCGGCACCCTCCATGGCGCCCAGCAGGGTCGCTTCCGAGTAGCGCGCCGGGGGCCGCGTCTTCAGGGCCTTGGGCTCCACCGCTTGCGCCTTGACCAGTTCGCCGGCTTTGACCGGCACCAGGTTGCCAGGGCTCCTGTCGTCGCCGTCTTTGACCTCGTCGGCCGCTTCCTTGCCGTAAATCGCCAGCCAGCCGGGCTTGACCAGCACCTTGCCTTCGGTCTTGAAGCTGTGAGGGATGACGGTCGTTATTCGGGTGGTGATCTGATATTCGGCGCTGGGGAAGAACACCGCCATGAAGCGGCGCACCACCAGATCGTAAATTTTTTGCTCCGCTTCGCTTAGACCGTGTGGCGCCTGCAACGTCGGGATGATGGCAAAGTGATCGCTGACCTTGGTATTGTCGAAGATCCGCTTGCTCTTGCCGAGGTAGTTGCCCTTGAGCGCGGTCGCGGCGTACGGCGCCAAGTGTTTCATGCCGCTGCCGGAGATCATCTCGAAAGTCTGCTTGACCACCGGCAAATAGTCTTCGGGCAGGGCGCGCGAGTCGGTACGCGGATAAGTCAAGGCCTTGTGGCGCTCGTACAGGCTTTGTGCGATCGACAGCGTGGTTTTGGCGGAGAAACCAAATTTGCCATTGGCCTCACGCTGCAGGCTGGTCAGGTCGAACAACAGGGGCGACGCCTGGGTAGCAGGTTTGCTTTCTTCGGTAACACTGGCTTTCTGGCCGCGCACGGCTTCGGCGATGGCGCGCGCCTCACGCTCGCTCCAGAGGCGGTCGGCCTTCAACTCGGCATCGACCTCGTCGGTGTTGCCGGCGGCGACATTGGCGGCTGAGCGCTTCCACTTGGGGTCGAACCATTTGGCGTTGTAGTCACCGGCCTCGGTGGCGAAAGTGGCGTGCACCTCCCAGTAATCCCGGCTAACGAATTTGCGAATGATTTCCTCACGCTCCACCACCACCGACAAAGTGGGCGTCTGGACCCGTCCCACCGTGGTCAGGAAGAAGCCGCCATCGCGCGAGTTGAAGGCCGTCATGGCACGCGTGCCATTGATGCCGACCAACCAGTCAGCCTCGCTACGGCAGCGCGCCGCGTCGGCCAGGGGCAGCATCTGCTGGTCGCTGCGCAATGCGTTGAAGCCATCCCGGATGGCCTGCGGCGTCATCGACTGCAGCCAAAGGCGCTGCACCGGCAGTTTGACTTTGCTGTACTGCTGGATCAAGCGGAAAATCAGCTCGCCCTCACGCCCGGCGTCGCAGGCGTTGATCAGAGCTCCGACATCCTTGCGCTTGGCCTGCTTGACGATGGCATTGAGCCGTGTCCTGGTCTTGTCCATCGGTTTGACATCGAAGTGCGGTGGAATCACGGGCAAGTGAGCGAAACTCCACTTGCCGCGCTTGACATCAAATTCCTCCGGCGCCTGAATTTCAAGCAGATGCCCAACGGCACTGGTAACGACGTATTTCTCGCTTTCGAAATGCTCGTCGTGTTTCTCGAATTTCCCCGCCACGGGCGTAAGCGCCCGCACAATGTCCTGGGCAACGGAAGGCTTCTCGGCAATGACCAATGTTTTCATCTGACTACAATCCATTTTCTCGCGGGCGCACGGGCGCACGCACATGCACGTGAGCGCGCACGCACGCGCCCATACGAGTTCACCATACCAAATTTTTAAACTGTGTCCAAAAATATTGCCTCCGGAGTCGGCCGCCGCATTCAAACCCGTCGCTCCGGTGTGCATGGAAAAGGTGTTTTCGCGCTGCAGGATATTGCCGAAGGCGAAACCCTGATCGAATACGTGGGCCAGATCATCAGTTGGTCGGAGGCGCAAAAGCGTCATCCGCACGATCCCGCCGATCCCAACCACACGTTTTATTTTCACCTTGACGAAACCCGCGTCATCGATGCCTTGGTCGGCGGCAACTCTTCGCGCTGGATCAACCACGCCTGCACACCCAATTGCGAAGCAGACGAGCAGAACGGGCGAATTTTCATCAAGGCGTTGCGCAATATCCGGGCCGGTGAAGAGCTCCACTACGACTATGGTCTGATCATCGACCAGCGTTACACGCCCAAGCTCAAGGCCGAATACCCTTGCTGGTGCGGCTCCAAGAACTGCCGCGGCACGCTGCTGGCCCCCAAACGCACACGCCGCCAGAAGAGGCCATGAGCAGCGCAATGGGATGGCCGGTGGAGCAGATCAGGCAGGCGCTGGCAGCCCATCTACCCGGCTTTCGCGTTGAAGTGCTGGCACAGCTTGATTCCACCAATACCGAACTGATGCGGCGCGCCCGCAACGGGCAAATGGAGCCGGTGCTGCTGGTGGCCGAGCAGCAAACAGCCGGGCGCGGCCGACTGGGGCGCCAGTGGTTCAGTGGGGAGGGGACAAGTGTGGGGGCGATATCTTCGCTGACTTTTTCGCTGGGCCTGCCCCTGGCGCCGCGCGACTGGTCTGGCTTGTCGCTGGCCGTCGGTCTGAGCGTGGTGCAAAGCCTGCATCCCGATCTGCGCTTGAAGTGGCCCAACGACGTGTGGTGGCATGGGCGCAAACTGGCAGGCATTCTGATCGAGACCGCCAGCCTCGGGGAAAACCGCTATGCCGTGGTCGGCATCGGCGTCAACATCAAACCGCGCGCCAGCGCCGGCCTTGCCACCCCGGCGGCCTGGTTGCAGGAACTGCTGCCAGCAGTGGACGCGTCGCAAGCGCTGCTGCGAATCGCCGCACCTCTGCTGCAAACCATCAAGACGTTTGAGCAACTGGGGTTTGCACCGTTTCAGGCGCGTTTCGCCGAACGCGATGCCCTGCGCGGGCTAGGCGTTGCGCTGAGCGACGGCAGGGTCGGCGTGGCGCAAGGGGTCGATGGCGCTGGCGCTTTACGTCTTCACACGGCACAAGGTCCGCAGAAAATCACCAGCGCCGAGGTCAGCGTGCGCCCCGTGTCGCCGCCGTCTTTGGCCGCACTGTGACGATCGCGCTTTTTTTGTAAACCCTCTTATGTTGCGCCTTGTTGCCCTGACCCTGGTGCTGCTCAACGCCGTCTATTTCGCCTGGTCGCACCGGCTGTTGCCTGGTTTTGCACCCGAGCAACAAACCGAACCGCAGCGCATGGGTTGGCAGCTTAGGCCGGATAGCCTGCACCTGCTCACGGCGCCAGAGCCGCGCCCCGCCGAGGCCCAGCCAGCAGCAGGTGCCGCCCCGCCGCCAATTTGCCTGCAGGCGGGTCTTTTTGACGAAGCACAGAGTGCGCTGTTGCGCACCGCGCTGGCGGCCACCTTGCCGCCGGGTTCGTGGACACTGGACGCCGCGGCGGAACCGGCACGCTGGATTGTCTACATGGGCAAATTTCCAAACGACGAGGCCTTGGCCAAGAAGCGTGCCGAATTGGCCTCATTGAATTTGCGCTACGAGCCGCTGGTCAATCCGACGCTGCAATTGGGTTTGTCGCTGGGCCAGTTCGAGACCCAGGCAGCTGCCACGGCCGGACTCGCCGCCTTGAGCCGGCGCGGCGTGCGCAGCGCGCGAGTGATCCAAGAACGCGCCGAGTTGCGCGGCGTGATGCTGCGGATGTCAGGCGCTGAGCCGGTACTGCGCACCCGTTTCGAAGCGTTGCGCCCGGTGTTGGCGGACAAAGCGGTAAGCCCCTGCCGCTAAGCCGAGGCGGCACCGGTTTCAGCAACAAAACGCACACTGAAACGAGCCCCTGGCGGCAGCTGTCCGGGCCGCGTGTCTTCGATGGCCACCGTGGCATTGTGCAGATAGGCAATTTCCATGACGATGCGCAAGCCCAGTCCGGAGCCGTCGACTTCGGTGCCCAAGGCACGGTAAAACGGACGAAATATCAACTCCCGCTCCGCCAGCGGAACGCCTGGCCCGGAATCTTCGACCTGCAGCACCAGCGTCTTGCCAAAAGGATCTGTCAGTACCCGCGCCGTGATCACGCCGGGCTTGTCAACACTGGAGGGGGTGTAATTGATGGCGTTGTCCAGCAGATTTCGAATCAGTTCCTTGAGCAGCGTCGGGTTGCCCGCCAACTGGCCCCCTTCGGCGCCAGGCTGGGTGCCCTCAAAGCCCAGGTCAATGTGCTTCTCGATGGCCCGTGGCACACAGTCCCGCACCACCTCCATGGTCAGTTCGGCCAGATCGCAGCTGGTACGCGGCATTTCCGAACCGCTGCTTTCGGCCCGCGCCAGTGCCAATAATTGGTTGACGGTATGGGTGGCCCGGATGCTGGAGCGCCCAATCTGGCGCAGCGACTGTTTCAGCTCCTCGGTATTGGCCCCTTCGCGTTGCGCCAAGTCAGCCTGCATGCGCAGACCCGCAAGAGGCGTCTTGAGTTGATGTGCGGCGTCGGCCAGGAAGCGCTTTTGCGTGGCAATGGAGTCCTTCAGTCGCATCAGGAGATCGTTCACGGAAGACACCAAAGGAACCACCTCCAGCGGTACCGCTTGTGCATCAATGGGACTCAAGTCGTCGGGTTTGCGCGCGCGTATGCGCTCTTCCAGCCGGTTCAGGGGCTTGATGGCCTGCACC
This sequence comes from Rhodoferax sp., assembly GCF_028714215.1. Classification (GTDB taxonomy): domain Bacteria; phylum Pseudomonadota; class Gammaproteobacteria; order Burkholderiales; family Burkholderiaceae_C; genus Rhodoferax. Next base: position 14,262 of record NZ_JAQTMS010000026.1, read on the forward strand.
AGCGCCAACCAAACCAGCAGCACCGCCATCGGCAGCACGACAAACTGCGGCAGCATGACGCCCTTGACAATTTCAGTCGCCAGAATCGAGCGCTTCTCCAGCGTTTCCGCCACCTGCACCAGCGCCGGTCTGGCGTTGGGCAGGGCCAGTTTGACCCAGGTGTAGGCGATCTTGACATCCACGCCGTGTACTTCGGCGTCACGGATGCGAACCTCACCGAAAAAAACCTTTTCGTCTTCCGCCGGCAATGGCAGGTCGCGCTCGCCGCTGAGAAACTCACCGTGCGCTCCCAGTACCTGGTAATAAACCGTGTCCGAGTCATCGGCGCGCAGCAATTCGCGCGCTGGCAGCGGCAGATTGAACTGGACCCGGTTATTGCTGACATTGACCAACTGCGCCAATGCGCCGGCGTTGTACTCCAAGGCCCTGTCAAACGGCTTTCCGGCAATGTTTTGCGCCACCAGCCAGGTCAATACCAGGCTGACCGGCCACAGCAACAACATGGGGGTCAGCATCCAGTCCAGGATTTCCCCAAACAGCGAGCGCTGTTCCTGGTGGAAGATGTTCACCCTGGGATTTTTTCCAGGCAGTAACCCAAGCCTCGAACCGTGGCAATACGGACCGGCCCTTTTTCTATCTTTTTACGCAGGCGGTGGATGTAGACCTCGATCGCGTTATTGCTCACTTCTTCGCCCCACTCGCACAGTCGCTCCACCAATTGGTCCTTGCTCACCAGGCGGCCAGCGCGTTGCAGCAGCACTTCAAGCAAGCCCAGTTCACGGGCTGACAGTTCTATCATGACGCCATCGATGGTGGCCACCCGGCCGGACTGGTCGTATATCAATGGCCCGTGTTTGATGGTGCTGCTGGCCGTGCCCATGCCACGGCGACCGAGCGCGCGGACACGGGCTTCGAGTTCCTGCAGGCTGAAAGGTTTGGCCATGTAGTCGTCCGCGCCATAGTCCAGTCCCTTGACGCGCTCATCCACGCTGTCGGCCGCCGTCAGGATCAGGACCGGCAAGGACGAGCCGCGCGCCCGGAGTTTTTTCAGTACTTCCAGGCCATGCATTTTGGGCAGCCCCAAGTCCAGAATGACCAAGTCGAACTCGGTGTTGGTCATGAGCGCGGCATCGGCCTCGGAGCCACTGGCCACGTGGTCCACCGCGGCGCCCGAACTGCGCAGGGTGCGTAGCAGGCCATCGGCCAGTACCTGGTCATCTTCAACAATCAGAATTCGCATGTCTGTCTCCATTGTGGGCGAAGGCCATGGGCGGCATTCTTTTTTTGCGCAATTCTAGGCGCCGCTGCCCGGCCATTGGCTCAGGCAGCATACGCCTCCAGGCCGATCGCCACAACGGTGGCAACCTGCGCTCCCACAGCGGCGCGGAATTCAGCCTCGGCCTGCGCTACCGCAGCGCCAAATGCCTGTAGCCAACTCAGTCCAACCGCGGTGAATACGATGCGCCGGGCACGCGCATCGCGAGCGTCAGCCAAGCGCGTCACCAGTCCCCATGCCTCACATTGCTCCACCAACTTGCCCATGGCCTGCTTGCTCATGTTGGCGCGCGCGGCCAGCTCCGTCAAGCGCGACCCCTCCAGCGCCAGATGGCGCGTGATGTGAATGTGTGACGCGCTCAGGCAGCCCCGCGCCGCCAGATTGGACAGGGCCAGCGGCACATCTTCATTGCGCGACATCAGGAACAGGACACGGGCATCAAAGCGCTGTAGCGCCTGATGCATCCAGTGCCCCAAGTGCGCTTGCCGCCAGCCCAGCCGGATATCGTGCACCCGGTCGGCGCCCTCCCCCGGCGCCAAGGCGCCAGCGGAAGCGGAAGCGGAAGCGGGAATGGTTTTGGAGCTGTTTATCACGCTGCAAATAGTAAACCAAATTGACTAAAAAAACCACTTGAGAATTTCAACAAATGTAATAAACTACTGTTCAAGCATCCAGCCTGTTGTTAAAAACAGAGGATGCATCCGGTCCAACCCCGACCTAACCTGTTGCCATTCAAGGAGAATTTCATGGACGCACCCGTCAAAACCGTAAGCCCGGCCAGCAGTGAAAAAGCAAAAGCCCTGCAAGTGGCTCTGGCCCAGATTGAAAAACAGTTTGGCAAGGGCACCATCATGCGCCTGGGCGAGGGCGAGGTGATCGAAGACATCCAGGTGGTCTCCACGGGCTCCCTGGGTCTGGACATTGCCTTGGGGGTGGGCGGCTTGCCGCGTGGTCGCGTGGTTGAAATCTACGGCCCGGAATCAAGCGGCAAAACGACACTGACCTTGCAAGTGATCGCCGAGATGCAAAAAGTTGGCGGCCAATGCGCATTCATCGATGCCGAGCATGCACTGGACATTCAGTACGCCCAAAAGCTGGGCGTGAACCTGCAGGATTTGCTGATTTCCCAACCCGATACCGGCGAGCAAGCGCTGGAAATTGTCGACAGCCTGGTGCGCTCCGGCGCAGTCGACTTGATCGTGGTCGACTCGGTCGCGGCCCTGACGCCGAAAGCCGAGTTGGAGGGCGAAATGGGCGACTCCTTGCCCGGTCTGCAGGCCCGGTTGATGAGCCAGGCGCTGCGCAAACTCACGGCTCATATCAAGAAGACCAACTGCATGGTGATCTTCATCAACCAAATCCGCATGAAGATCGGCGTCATGTTCGGCAGCCCCGAGACCACCACCGGTGGCAATGCGCTCAAGTTCTACGCCTCGGTGCGGCTGGACATCCGCCGCACCGGCACCATCAAGAAAGGCGATGACTCGATCGGCAATGAGACCAAGGTTAAGGTCGTCAAGAACAAGGTGGCGCCGCCGTTCAAAACCGCCGAGTTCGACATCTTGTTCGGCGAGGGCATCAGCCGCCACGGCGAGATCATCGATATGGGTGTAAACGCCAACATCCTGGACAAGTCGGGCGCCTGGTACGCCTACAACGGCGAAAAAATCGGCCAGGGCCGCGACAATGCCCGTGAATTCCTGCGCGAAAACCCGGAGTTGTCGCATGAAATTGAAAACAAGGTGCGTGCTTCGCTGGGCATTCCTTTGTTACCAAGTCTGGCGGAGCCCGATGCGAAGGCCAAACCAGCTGCCAAAAAAGCGGCTTAACCCCTCTTGAGCCAGCCCGCAGCCTCCCATGTCGTTTGCCCAGCCTTCCCTTAAAGGCCGTGCCTTGCGGTTGCTGAGCGGCCGCGAATATTCACGGGCTGAACTTGAACGCAAGCTTGAGAGCTTTGAAACAGAGCCTGGCGCACTGGCCCGGGTGCTGGACGAGCTACAGGTCAAAGGCTTTATCAGCGAACAACGGGTCATCGAATCGGTGCTGCATCGCCGCGCTGACAGGTTGGGCACAACGCGCATCAAGCAGGAGTTGCTGGGCAAAGGCCTGGACTCCGAGGCGGTTGCCCAAGCGCTGGTCGGCTTGCAGGCCAACGAGCGCGAGCGGGCGCTGGAGGTCTGGCGCAAAAAATTCGGTGAGCCGCCGGCCGATGCCCAGGCAGCCGCCAGGCAAATGCGCTTCCTTGCTGCGCGCGGATTTGGCGCGGACGCGATCCGTCGCGTGGTCAAAGTCCCAGCATGAGCTTGAGGTTTTGCACCGCCGCGCCGCTGGCACCTTTGCCCAGGTTGTCCAGGCGCGCAACCAGCACGGCCTGACGCAAGGGCTCGTTGGTAAACACCCGCAACTCCATCTTGTTGGTGTCATTGAGTGCCAGCGCATCCAGCCGACCGTTCTCAGTGGGCGCTTCCACCGTGACCCATTCACTGCCCTTATAGTGGGCCAGCAGTGCGTTATGCAAGTCGACACCTCTGGGTTTGGCCGGCAGGGCATCAAGGTGCAGCGGCAACAGGACCAACAAACCCTGACGGAAATTGCCGACGGACGGAACAAAGATCGGCCGCCGCGTCAAGCCGCCATGTTTCATGATCTCTGGTACATGCTTGTGGGCCAGTCCCAGGCCATAGATCTCGAACAAGGGAGCCGTACCGGCTTCATAAGCCTCGATCATGCTGCGCCCGCCGCCAGAGTAGCCGCTGGTTGAAGTCAGGGTAACGGGGAAATCGGAAGGCAAAAGCCCCGTATCCACCAAAGGACGCAGCAGGGCAATGGCCCCGGTGGCGTGGCAGCCCGGATTGCTGACCCGGCGCGCATCGGCCACGGCCTGGCGCTGGCCGGGTGTCAATTCAGGGAAGCCGAGGACCCAGTCTGGTGCCGTGCGGTGGGCCGTGGAGGCGTCGATGATCTTGGGGCCAGCTTGGCCAGTGGCCTCTTCCAATGCATCAATCATTGCCACGGATTCAACGGCCGCCTGATCGTGCAGGCAAAGCACCACCAGGTCGACTTGTGACATCAGGTCACGCTTGGCCGCCGCATTTTTGCGCAACTCGGGTGCAATGCTGACCAGCTCAATGCCGGGCATGCCTTGCAAACGCTCCCGAATCTGAAGTCCGGTGGTGCCGGCTTCGCCGTCGATGAATATCTTGTGCATGGACTGGCTCCCGATCGGCGTAGGTTGAAATGCGGTGTAAGACTGGTAAAAGTTTGGTGCGTTGCAGCATGATACAGTCCGAATCCGTGTTGTCCAGTGCCTGCCGCAATGCCTTCAAGTTTGCGACAGGTCAAGAATCATCCACTCCTGAGCCGCGCGGGACAAACGGTGGCCCAGCCAGCCCTGCCCTCAACTTAGAATGAAACTTTGTGGGAAAGACCTTCAGCTCTGTCCCCACCTGATTAGGAAACTTTATGAAGATTCACGAATACCAAGGCAAGGAAATCTTGCGCAGTTTTGGTGTACCGGTGCCACGCGGCATTGCCGCGTTCACTGTCCAGGAGGCGGTCGAGGCGGCGCAAAAACTGGGTGGCCCGGTGTGGGTCGTCAAGGCGCAAATTCATGCCGGAGGTCGGGGTAAGGGCGGCGGCGTCAAGCTGGCGCGCTCGATCGACGAGGTCAAGCAGCTTGCCGGTGAAATTTTGGGCATGCAACTGGTTACCCACCAGACCGGCCCCGAAGGCCAGAAAGTGCGCCGGCTCCTGATTGAAGATGGCGCCGATATCAAGAAGGAATATTACGTGTCGGCGGTGACCGACCGTGCCAGCCAGCGTGTTGCCTTGATGGCGTCTTCCGAAGGCGGCATGAACATCGAGGAAGTGGCGCACGCCACGCCGGAGAAAATCATCAAGGCGTTTGTCGACCCGGCCACCGGCCTGACCGTTGCACAAGCGACAGAACTGGCCAACGGTATCGGCGTCCCGGCCGGTTCCACCGCGCAGTGCGTCGACGTGCTGCAAAAACTCTACAAGGTGTACATGGACACCGACGCCTCCCTGGTCGAGATCAACCCGCTGATTCTGGAAGGCAACGGCAACATCAAGGCGCTGGACGCCAAATTCAACTTTGACGCCAACGCGCTGTACCGGCACCCCGAGATCGTGGCCTACCGCGACCTTGATGAAGAAGACCCGGCCGAAGTGGAAGCCAGCAAGTTCGATCTGGCCTACATCAGCCTGGACGGCAACATCGGCTGCCTGGTCAATGGCGCCGGTTTGGCCATGGCCGCCATGGACACCATCAAGCTGTTTGGCGGTGAACCGGCCAATTTCCTCGATGTGGGCGGCGGCGCCACCCCCGAGAAAGTGACTGAAGCCTTCAAGATCATGTTGAAGAACAAGAAGGTCAAAGCCATTTTGGTCAACATCTTCGGCGGCATCATGAAGTGCGACACGATCGCCACGGGCATTGTGGCGGCGTGCAAGGCAACCAACCTGAATGTGCCGCTGGTGGTGCGCATGAAGGGCACCAACGAGGAGTTGGGCAAGAAGATACTGGCCGACTCCGGACTGCCCATCATCAGCGCCGACACCATGGCCGATGCAGCCCAAAAAGTCATTGCGGCAGTCAATTCGTAAAACCTTGCGGGACGGACCGCAGTCTGCGCAGCGAACAAGCCCTGTCCCCAACCGACCAAGAAGTGAATCATGTCCATCCTCATCAATAAAGACACCAAAGTCATCACCCAGGGCATTACCGGCAAGACCGGTCAATTCCACACCGAGAAGTGCCAGGAATACGCCAACGGTAAAAACTGTTTCGTGGCCGGGGTGAACCCGAAAAAGGCCGGCGAGTCGATCTTCAATATCCCGATTTACGCCTCGGTCAAGGAAGCGGCCAGGCAAACCGGCGCCACCGTGTCGGTCATCTACGTGCCGCCGGCCGGCGCGGCCGCGGCCATCTGGGAAGCCGTTGAGGCCGACCTGGACCTGACGATTTGCATCACGGAAGGCATTCCGGTGCGCGACATGCTCGAAGTGCGCAACAAAATGCGCGCCCGTGAAGCCGCTGGCGGCAAGAAGACCTTGCTGCTAGGCCCCAACTGCCCCGGTTTGATTACGCCGGACGAAATCAAGATCGGCATCATGCCCGGTCACATTCACCGCAAGGGTCGTATCGGTGTGGTCAGTCGCTCCGGTACCCTGACCTACGAAGCGGTGGCCCAGCTCACCGAGATCGGCTTGGGCCAGTCGACTGCCGTCGGCATTGGCGGCGACCCCATCAACGGCCTGAAGCACATCGACATCATGCAAGCCTTCAACAACGATCCGGACACCGACGCCGTCATCATGATTGGTGAAATCGGCGGTCCGGACGAAGCCGACGCGGCGCGCTGGTGCAAAGCCAACATGAAAAAACCCATCGTCGGCTTTATCGCCGGCGTGACGGCACCGGCGGGCAAACGCATGGGACACGCCGGCGCCTTGATCTCCGGAGGTGCCGACACGGCCGATGCCAAACTGGCGGTGATGGAGGAGTGCGGGTTCAAGATCACGCGCAATCCCTCCGAAATGGCCAAGTTGTTGAAGGCCCTGCTGTAGGCAAGAGACGGACCAGCGGGCGGTCAAGAGGCCGTTACACTTGCGAACCGACAGGTAAGAAGCGCTCCAAACACCGTGTTTTGGGCGCTTCTTGCATTGGCAACACAGGAGAGCGTGGATGGAATTGCTGCAAAGTGTCGACTTTTGGATTGGTCTGCTCAAGATTGTCTGGATCAATATCATTTTGTCGGGCGACAACGCGGTAGTGATAGCACTGGCGGCCCGTTCCTTGCCGCCCGACCAACAAAAAAAGGCAATTTTCTGGGGCTCCGGTGCCGCCGTGGTGTTGCGTATCGCCTTGACCGTGGTTGCCGCCAAATTGCTGCAATTGTCATTTCTGCAAATCGTCGGCGGACTGCTGCTGTTGTGGATTGGCGTTCAATTGCTTAGCGAAGAGGAAGAGGGGGAAGGGCACGCGAAAGAAACCGGCAGCCTGCTGGCGGCGGTGCGCACCATCCTGATTGCCGACCTCGTGATGAGCCTGGACAACGTCATCGCGGTGGCAGCGGCGGCCAAAGGCAGCATGCTGTTGCTGATATTGGGCCTGGCCATCAGCATTCCGCTGGTGATTTTCGGCAGTACGCTGATGATCCGGCTGATGGAGCGTTTCCCCATCATCGTAACGCTGGGGGCTGCGCTGATTGGCTGGGTCGGGGGCGAAACCATCGTCAGCGACGTGGCTTTAAGAGGGCTGACCTCCGGCAATCCCTGGCTGCATTACGCCGGCGCGGCAACGGGTGCTGTCTTGGTGCTGGGCTTGGGGCGAGCGCTCCAGCGGCGCCATGCCACGGCCCCTCAGACAGGTAGCTGATGAATTACACCTTCTGTTCGCAAACCCATCCAGGCCGGGTCCGGGACAACAACGAGGATTCGGTGGTATTTGATGACGCCACCTACCTGGGCGTTTTGGCTGATGGCATGGGTGGTTACAACGCCGGCGAGGTTGCCAGCGGCATGGCCACCGCGTTCATCAAAACGGAGCTGAGCAAGTGGCTGTCCGAAGCTGGCGAGCAGGCCAGCATCCGTGAAGTCAGACGGGCTCTCGAAATTTGTGTTGACAACGCAAATCGTTCAATTTTCATTGCTTCCCGCACAAACCCTCAGTACGCGGGCATGGGAACCACTTTGGTGGTGGGTGTTTTTCAAGCAGACCTGCTGGTATTGGGACATATCGGGGACTCCCGCTGCTATCGCCTGCGTGGCAACGAGTTGCTGCAGATCACCAAGGATCACTCGCTGCTGCAAGAGCAGATCGACGCCGGCTTGTTGACGCCCAGACAGGCGGCAATTTCTCCCCTCAGAAATCTGGTCACACGGGCCGTGGGCGTCGAAAATGAAGTGCAACTCGAAATCAACGAACATCGCGTGGAGGCCGGTGATATTTACTTGATGTGTTCGGATGGACTGTCCGACATGATGGAGGACACGGCGATTTCAAGCATCCTGCAAAATGGCTCGGCTTTGACTCAAATGGCCAACGAGTTGGTGTCCCAGGCGAATAAAAATGGCGGACGGGATAACATCACTGTGTTGCTGACGCAAGCCCACAGCGCGCCGGAGAAACGCGGTTTAATATCCAGATGGCTTGGAAAACAGTAAGCTCATGAGAACTTCAACCACTAGTTTCAGTATCAGGAGTCGGTCATGCCCAAAGTGATTGTGTCGATCGACGGTGTTGTCATCAAGGAAGTCCAATTGACAAAGGACAGCACCAGCTTGGGTCGGCGACCCTATAACGATATCGTGATTGACAATCTGGCCGTCAGTGGCGAGCACGCCGTATTGCAGATGGCGGGTGGCGAGGTCTATCTGGAAGACCTTAACAGTACCAATGGCACTTACGTCAACGGCAAGGCCACCAAGAGGCAGTTGCTTCGGGATGGGGACACCATAGAGGTCGGCAAATATCAAATCCAGTTTGTCAACGAAGCGGCCGAAGACAGTGCCGCCTCCCTGACGGGCGAGGCAGCGGACCTCCAGGCGGCGATCAAGGTCCTGTCAGGTGCCGCGGCAGGCCGGCAGGTGCCCTTGACCAAGGAAGTAACCACCATCGGAAAACCGGGTGTCGCAGTTGCCGCGATTACCCGTCGCCAGCGCAGTTTTGTGGTCCACCATGTCGAAGGCGCGGGCCGCCCGGCGCTCAACGGGATTCCCATCGGGGCCGAGCCGATGCCCTTGAAAAGCGGCGACCTGATCGAACTGGCAGGTACCCAGATGCAATTCATCCAGACCTGATTTACCGTGCACACCACCTTCGCTGTTTGCGCACGCGTCAGGAGTTTGCGTCATGGGTGAAGCAATAAAGTCCCCGGTGTTGCAGAGCAATCCCAGGAACACATCTTCCGAGACTGGAACTTCGCCTGCCGATAAGCAGGGTATGACGTTTGAAGCTTTTTTTTACAAGCAGCTTCAACAGGTAACCGCCCGCATTCACGAAACCGACAACCTTGAGCAGATCATGCTGGAGGCGAGTCAGGATATCTGCAAGCTGTTCAATGCCGAACGACTGACTCTCTATGCCGTCAACGAAGACCAGACCGCCATCGTCTCCAAGGTCAAGACCGGCCTCAAGAGCAGTCGCGAACTCAAGCTGCCGATCACGCCCCAGAGCATTGCCGGCTACGTCGCCTTTAGCAAGCAGTTGCTCAACCTTTCGGACGTTTACGACGACCAGGCACTGAAAAAAATCCATCCGGCACTCACCTTTCTGAAGGAGGTGGACCATCGCTCAGGCTATCGAACCCGTCAGATGCTGGTAGCCCCGATTCTTGAAGGCGGCACGCTGCATGGCGTGTTGCAGGTCATCAACAACAAAAGCAACCAACCCTTCAACGAGCTCGAAGTCGAGGGTGTTTCGCAACTTTGCAAAACGCTGGCGGTCGCCATTCGGCAACGCGTCCAGAAGGCGGCCGAGAATGCCCGGCGCAAGGCCACCAAGTACGATGGCTTGGTGGCTGATGGTGTCATGACGGCGGACGAACTTGCGCAATGCCTGCTGGCGGCACGCAACGAAGACATACCGGTGGAGCAACTTCTGATCACCCGTTACAAGGTTCACCCGGCACAAATTGGTCCCTCGTTGGCCAAGTTTTTTGGTGTGCCCTATGAACCGCTCAACCCGGGTCGCATTCGCTCGGAAATGCTTCATGGTTCGCTCAAACGCGAGTTCATCGAAGAGCAGGGCTGGATTCCGCTGGAAGAGTCGCCGGAGGGCCTGGTCGTCATGTGCCTGGACCCGGAAGCGACGCGCAACGCCCGGGTGGTACCGCAAGTTTTTCCCCGCATCACCCGCTTTGCCTACCGGGTCACCACCCAGATCGAGTTTGCGGAAACGTTGGGACAAATATTTGGCGTCGGGGTAGAGGGTGGTTCGATCGACGAATTGCTGGCCGACATGGATGTTGGTGCGCTCGATGATGGCAGCAACGACGACTCGCTGGAATCGGCGGCGGCCGACAACGAACTGGTCAAGTTCGTCAACAAGGTCATCATCGATGCCTACCAGCAAAAGGCCTCCGACATTCACATCGAGCCGATGCCGGGCAAACTCAAGACCGGCATCCGGCTTCGCATTGACGGCACCCTGCAACCCTATGTCGAAGTGCCGGCGCATTTTCGCCAGGCCATGGTGACCCGTCTGAAGATCATGTGCGACCTCGACATTTCAGAGCGTCGCAAGCCGCAGGACGGCAAGATCAAGTTCAAGAAATATGGCCCGCTGGACATCGAACTGCGGGTTGCCACCATTCCGTCCGCCGGTGGCGTGGAAGACGTGGTGATGCGTATCTTGGCTGCCGGCGAGCCGATTCCGCTGGACAAGCTGGGCTTGACCCCGCACAACAAGGAGCGGGTCATTCGCACCATTGAGCGACCCTATGGCTTGTTCTATGTGTGCGGCCCCACCGGCTCCGGCAAGACCACCACGCTGCACTCCATCCTGAAGCACCTGAATACGCCGGAAACCAAAATCTGGACGGCTGAAGACCCGGTGGAAATCACGCAAAAAGGTTTGCGCCAGGTCCAGATCAACCGCAAGGCCGGCATTGACTTCGCGCTCGTCATGCGGGCTTTTTTGCGGGCCGATCCCGACATCATCATGGTCGGCGAATCCAGAGACAAGGAAACGGTGGCGATGGGTGTGGAGGCCTCGCTCACCGGTCACCTGGTGTTCTCGACCCTGCACACCAACTCGGCACCCGAGTCCATCACGCGCCTGCTGGACATGGGCATGGACCCCTTCAACTTTGCCGATGCGCTATTGGGTATTCTGGCGCAGCGGCTGGCCAAGAAGCTGTGCGATTGCAAGGAATCCTATGTGCCTGATGCGGAGGAATTGCGCCTTTTTGCAATCGAATATTCCGAAGAACTCCGACACTCGGCGGCCTGGGTCGCTGACTATGAAGGCGAAATCAAGAAATTGATCGAGGGCTGGCACAAGACTTACGCTCAGGACGGCCAACTCAGGTTTTACCGCCACGTGGGTTGCGACAAGTGCAATAAAACCGGCTACAAAGGCCGCGTCGGTCTGCACGAACTGCTGATCGCCTCGGACGACATCAAAAAACTCATCCAGGAGCGTGCCCGCGTGGCTGAGATTTTTGCCGCCGCAGTGGAAGGCGGTATGCGCACCCTGAAGATGGACGGCATGGAAAAGATCATGATGGGCCTGACCGACATCAAGATGGTCAGATCGGTTTGCATCAAATAGCCACCGATGCTTGGCGACAAAAGTGTCAGCCGTGACAAATTTTGTCAGTTTATGCGCCTCATTTCTTCGGATTTCCCAAATTCCGTCGCAAAACAAGCCTATTCGCCAGCAAAAATGGATGGCATGAAATCTGCTTTTAACCCCTGTCCCGTCATTGGTTTTTGTTGTTAACTAAGGAGCTATTTATGAAGCGTTCTATGCAAAAGGGTTTTACCCTGATCGAATTGATGATCGTGGTTGCGATCATCGGCATTTTGGCGGCGGTGGCTTTGCCAGCTTATCAGGATTACACCACCCGGGCCAAGGTGACTGAGGTGATTCTTGCCGCGTCTGGTGCAAAGACATCGATCACGGAAGCGGCGGCCAGCTATGGCGCATTGCCTGCCGCCGGCACTGTTTCAGTGGCCATTAATAGCCAGGTTTCCAAATACGTCAGCGGTGTCGCGTGGGACGGAACGAATATTACCGCCACGGCCACGGGTGATACGAACATTAGCACCAGCACCATTACCCTGAAGGCTGTCTTGACCAGCGGTCAAATTGCTTGGACTTGCAGCGGCACGATTCCGGCAAAATACCGTCCGGCAAGCTGCCAGGGTTGATTTGTAGAGTTGAAGATACTTACTTCTAAAAAGAGGCCCTTCCGGGGCCTTTTTTTATATACTTTAAATTCTTTTGCCCCTTTGGTTTTGATCCGTTGATGTGATGACCGCAACGACCAAGCAAGTCATGACGCCTGTTTGGCTGATTGGCTGGGCCTTCGCGCTGGCGGCGGGCTGGCTGTTGCCCAACCATCAGCCACCCTGGTCAAGTTTTCACATGGACGCGTGGATAGCCAGCGTGCTGGCGCTTGGCTCGATCACTGTGATTTTTCGTGCAACCGGACCGGTAGTCTGGCACGGCATCACGTTGACGGTCGCAGCATTGGTCCTTGTTCCCGTTCTACAGTACGGTTTTGGTCTGGTGCTATTGTCCGGCACCGCCTGGATCAGCAGCGCCTACCTGATCGGCTTCCTGCTGGCCTTGTTAACCGGTGCACGCTGGGAGTCGGCCAGCCCGGGTCAACTGGCCGATGGCTTGTTTCTGGCGATTGGCATGGCCGCATTGCTGTCAGTAGCTTTGCAGTTGCACCAGTGGCTGGCACTCGATTTACTGGATGCCTGGTCGATGGGGACCGGCAATGGCCGACCGTTCGCCAATTTTGGCCAGCCCAACCAGTTGGCTACATTTTTGCTGTGGGGCCTGTTGGCTGTCGTCTGGGGGCTGCTTCGCCGCCACATTGGTATCGGGACGGCACTTTTTGTTGCACTGTACATGCTGTTTGGCCTTGCCCTCACGCAGTCCAGGTCTGCCTGGATTGCGGTCGGTGTGCTGGTCTTGGCGAGCTGGTTCTGGCGCCGTTTGTGGCCTGACCGGCTCTGGCCCTGGCTTGCTGCGGGGCTGACCTTGTATTTCGCTGTCTGTACCCTATCGCTGGATTGGTTGAGTCAGGCTCTGCTGCTGAGCAAACAGGCAGGCGCAAGCGAAGCGGTCCGCATTGCCAGCGAGCTGCGGCCGCTGATCTGGTCGATACTTATTGATGCTGCTTGGCAACATCCGGTGCTCGGTTATGGGTGGAATCAAGTCGGCCTTGCACAATTGACGGTGGCTCTCAACCGCCCTCCTCTTCAACTTCTCCTCGCTCACTCGCACAATCTCTTTCTTGATCTCATTTTGTGGTGCGGAATACCGGTGGGCCTACTGGTATCGTTCTACCTGGTACGCTGGTTCTGGCTTCGGCTACGCGCCGTCAGCCGTGCGGAAGACGCAGTATTGTTGCTTTTTTTGCTGGTGGTCGGCAATCACGCCCTGCTGGAACTGCCTTTGCATTACGCCTACTTTTTACTGCCTGCCGGGCTGATCATGGGCGCCCTCAATGTCCGACTCCATTCCCGGCCCATCGTGCTGACCGGCCACTGGAGCCTGATCTTGCCATGCCTGGTATCCGTTGCGCTGCTGACGACGATCATCCACGACTACTTAAGGGTAGAGACCAGCTACCAGGAGTTGCGTTTTGAACAGGCCCGCATCAAAACCGAGAGCCCAGGCAAACCACCGGATGTTCTGCTGCTCACACAGTGGCGGGAAGCCATTAGCCTGTCGCGGTTTGAACCAACCAGTGGCATGAGTGCCCATGATCTGGACTGGATGCACAGGGTTGCCAGTACCTACCCGGGTGGCGCCACCATCCCTAAACTTGCGCTGGCACTGGCGCTGAACAAGCAACCGGTTGAGGCCCGGCAATGGCTGGAAAAATTGTGCTGGATCGAGCCCCAGCCGCAATGCCAAGCTGTTAGGAGGTACTGGGCTGATCAAGCGCTGAAGCATCCCGAGCTGGCAGCGCTTCCCTGGCCGGATTCAGCTTCAGTTGCCACGCCGCCCTGACGCGTTCTCCAGGTTTCGAGCGAACCCTTGGCGACCGGAGCGACGCCCCATGACCTCAGATTGCTCCGGTTTGGCTGTCCGCCGGTGTTGATGCCACAAAGGACTCTGCTGGTAAACCGCTACACCAACGCAGCCACATGGTGCGCAAGGCATCGGCCAGTGCGGCCGCAATCAGGCCCGGCTGGCCCACAGCGCTTTGGCTAAAACGCTCCCGCATCCCCGCGCGCAAATCAGCCAGCTCAGCCAAGTGGTCTGCCCAGTAGACCCCCTTGCGCACAAAATCTTGCTGGTCGTTGGCCACAAACGCGTTCAAACCCAACTGCCCCATGATGGCCGCACCATAGCGTCCCGCTGGCGTGCTACCAGCCAAGGCCAGGGTCGGCACGCCCATCCACACCGCACTCCAACTGGTGGTAGCCCCGTTGTATGGAAAAGTGTCTAGACAAATATCCACCTGGTGATGCAGTTCATGGTAGGCCTTCAATCCGCCACGGCCATGCCAGTGCACTCGCTCGCGCGCGATGCCTTCCTGCGCCAGCCACTGCATACATTGCCCATCCTCGGCTCCACCCTCAATCAGCATTTTGGCGTTCGGCAACGCCCGTAACAGTTCGGCCCACCAGGCAACCACGGTGCGATTGATCTTGCTGGGCCGATTGAAACTGCCAAAGGTGAGAAAGCCATTGCTCAGCGCAGGCAAGGCTTTGACGGGCGGGGCAACGTCGCTTGGCTGAAACGGAGCCAGGGCGGGCAAGCGAACGATGCACTCGGAGAACTGATCGTCAAATTGCCCGACTGGTAGCACATGCTGGTCTGCCAGGTAGTAGTCAACGGCCTGCAAGCCGGTGGTGCCGGGGTAACCCAGCCAACTTACCTGCACCGGTGCCGGTTTGTGGGCCAACGTGCGCAGCCGGTTCAAGGCAGTATGGCCAGACAGATCGATCAGTATATCGATGCGATCATCGCCAATCTGCTTGGCCACAACGGCATCCGGAAGCCCGACCACATTGTGCCAGTGCTCGAAAAATCCTTTCAGACGCCGGGTTTCGCTGTCTTCGGCCGCGTTGTTGTTGTAGGCGTGCAATGACAACTCGGGATGTTTCGACAAACGCTCCAGGACCGGCCCGACGAATTGGGTTACCACATGACTTCGAAAATCGCCGGAGACAAATCCGATCTCCAACTTACGATCAGGTTGGCGGGCGTTGACGTGCGCAGGCCAAGTGCTGCGTAACGGCGCCTCAAACTTTTCAGCAAAGCGGCGGTGTTCAGCAAACAATGCGTGAGCATCGTGCTCCTCACTGTGACTCAGACCAAACAAAAGATTGCTGTAGAGCAAATTGCCGCCGCAGGCCGCAGGTTCCGAACCGACCTCAGTGGCGCGACGAAAACTCTCTATGGCTTCCGGCAATCGCCCCAAACGCCACTGCGACCCTCCAAGATTACTGAGAAGGACGTCGCAATCGGGGATGATCTCCAGGGCGGCCAGATGGTATTTCTCGGCCTCCGCAAAGTTCCCCATGGCGAGCAGCGCATTGCCCAGGTTGGTCAGCGCGCTCGGATACAAAGGCCTGAGCGTGAGGGCCTGTCTGCTGTGCTGCTCCGCCTCCCGGTGTTTGCCAAGCTCAAGATAGACAAGGCCCAGGTCCCGATGGGTTTCAGCCGAATCCGGCTCAATCGCCAAAGCCGTGTCGAAACACTCAATGGAGGCCTCTCGCTCTCCCATCTTTAGCAAGACATTGCCCTTGCCCCGGTACGAGACAACGTGCGTGGCATCCAGATCAAGCGCCTTCTCGAAGCTCGCCAGCGCACCCTTCAGATCTCCCTTCGCATCTTGATTGGCAGCGTGGCCGGCGTGCGCGTCGGGTGAAGCTGTATCCGTGTCCAGTGCACATTGCACATGTTGTGCCGCCGAATCAAGATCTCCCTGCGCCCGAAATACCGCTGCCAAATTGGTATGCGCCTGCACCAGATTGGGATCCACCTTCAGCGCGTCTGCGTAACAGCTGCGGGCCTGCGGCCACTCCTCCATAAACGAATAGAGGTTGCCCAAAAACAGTGAAAAAGATGCGTTTTCCGGGTACCGCTGAATGCCGCTTGTAATCAGCTCACGAGCCCTGTTCAATTCCTTGATTTGAAACAATGCGTGGCACAACTCGCCATAAAGGGGCTCGAAAGCAGGTCTCAGGTCCAGCGCCTTCTGAAAATACTCTGCCGCTTTTTCAAACTGACGCAACTCATCAAAGGTCTGGCCGAGCAGATAGACCGCATCAAAGTTATCGGGCTTGAGTTTTACCGCCGAATCGAGCGCTTCTTGGGCCGCTTCCAGCTTGCCAAGCTCTTTGAGCGCAAACCCCAAACTGATATGAGCGTCTGCGGAATTGGGGTCTGAAGCTACAGCTTTCTGGTACCAATCGATGGCACTATGCAAGTCACCGCTGTCCAGGAATTGATTGCCACGCCGCCTTTGCGCAACACTCTCGGCCAATGCATCGGAATTGGCAAGCGGTGCTGCGGCAGCGACGTCGGCGCCGGCTTTCTTGCCCAAGAAAAAACGGCCTAACCATTTACTCATGTTGGTCAAATTGAGGTGAGGTGATTACAGCTGCTTTACCAGCCACTCAGTCAGATCGTCAATGTATTTAGCGTCGTACCCGGCATCTTTGAGGGTCCATTTGAAGCTGTTAGCAAGTTGGGCCTTGGTATAAAAGTTCAACTTGTTGGCAGCCTTGAACTGGCTTAGGCGAAGACTCAGCTTGCCAAGGATGCCGCTGGTTTTGACGGCGAATTTTTTTTCGTCTCTGTGCGTGTCCAGTGGCATTCTCTCGATAAAAAATCGAGCCAACTCAGCACCGAATTCGTTTGCGGCTTTTGCATCAAACCATTTAAACAGCATACAAAATCCTATTTTCATCTTGACAAATTGAAAAACGACGACGCTCCGAGCCCGGCTGCACTCGATCGCACACATGCACGTATGCTATCTGCAATTGCTACGTAGACATTGAAAGGGCGTACGGTACGGCAAGGCTGTCAGTTCAATGGAACTCACAGTCACTGGGAAGGAGGCAGATTCAGAAGCAACCGTTGCGCCGCTGTCGGCGCTTGCTTGAATACCAGGGCGCCGATAGCAAACTCGGTGTTCGAGGCATTCAGCCAGACCTCGGCAAAGCCCGCCGCCAGCAGCACCTGGCGCAAGGAGTTGGGTGTAAACCCGGTCTTGTGGGCGTAAAAATCGACGCCACTGGCAGCGATCTGTTTTCCCCAGCCATACATGACGTCATGGACGGATATGGGTCCGGCGGGTGACTGGTACAGAATGCCATGGATATCACCACCGTTCTCGACGAAATGGCGCATCACCTGTTGCATGTCGGGCACATGGATTTCGGCAAACCCGTCAGGTTTCAAGACATGCAGGAAACCGGCCAGAACCTTGCTGACGTCGTGCTGGTAGTAGTGCTCAAGGTTGTGGGAACAATAAACGGCATCAAACAGGCTGCTTGGCAGGGTTCCGAGTTGACGCGCGTCCAACACCACGTCGGCACCGGTCAAGGGGTCTATGTCCAGCAGCAGGTGTGTCCAGTCTTGGTACCACTGCGGAATAGCGATCTCCCTACTGCCGCCGCCCACATTGAGCACGCGCCGGGTCGCGCCATCGCCGGGCGCCAGAACTGCTGGCGCGGGCTCTTTGCGTCCCAGAACATTCTTGATGACGTTCAACAGAATCATAGGCCCGGCCTCACTCCCGCATCAGCGCCTCGATCTCCGCGACCGTCACCGGGACGCCACGGCTGATAAGTTCGCAGCCGGTCTGCGTCACGATGGCGTCGTCCTCGATCCGGATGCCGATGTCGTGAAACTGTGTCGGCACGCCTTCCGCGGCGCGCACGTAAAGGCCTGGCTCTATCGTCAGCACCACGCCGGGTTGCAGAATCCGGCTGGGTCGGTCCTTGATGATTTCACCGCTCAACGGGTCCTTGCGCTCGCTCACCGTGCCGACCTCCGACGGTTCGATGTAACCACCGCAATCGTGCACGTCCATGCCCAGCCAATGGCCGGTGCGGTGCATGTAGAACTGGAAGTAGGCACGCTTCTCGATCACGTCCTCCAAGCCACCCACCTTGTTACGGTCCAGCAGACCCAAGTCCAGCAGGCCTTGCGCCAGCACCTTGACAGTGGCCTCGTGCGGGTCGGTAAAGCGGGCACCGGCGCGGGTGGCGACGATCGCCGCCTGCTGCGAGGCCAGCACCAGTTCGTAGAGCGCACGCTGCGGGCCGCTGAACTTGCCGTTGGCCGGAAAAGTGCGGGTGATGTCCGAGGCGTAGCCATCGAGCTCGCAAGCGGCGTCGATCAACACCAGTTCGCCGTCGCGCACCAGGCCGGCATCGGCCCGGTAGTGCAATACACAGGCGTTGGCGCCGGCTGCCACGATAGAGCCATAGGCCGGGTATTGCGAGCCGTGACGGCGAAATTCGTGCAACAGCTCGGCATCCAGATGGTATTCGCGCACCTCCTGGCCGTCGCGCAGCATGCGGGCACTTAGACGCATGGCACGGACATGAGCGCCAGCACTGATCTCGGCGGCGCGGCGCATGATGGCCTGTTCGTGGCTGTCCTTGACCAGCCGCATCTCGTCGAGCAGACCGCACAGATCGCGCTGCTGCCCCGGGCACAGCGCACCATAGCGCACGCGAGCCCGCAGGCTGCCCAGCCAGCCGTCAATGCGCGTCTCCAGCGCCTTGTGCGTGGCAAACGGGTACCAGACGGCATCGCGTCCATCCAGCAGTTCGGGCAGCCTGGCATCGAGCTCGGTCACCGGGTAGGCGGCGTCCACTCCCAGATGTGCCACGGCTGCGGTCGGTCCAAGCCGGTAGCCGTCCCAGATCTCGCGCTCCAGGTCTTTCGGCTGACAAAACAGGGTCGTCGTGCCGTCGCCGCCGATCAGCAGCCAGCTCCTGGGTTCGGTAAAGCCGCTCAGATAATAAAAATAACTGTCGTGCCGGTATAAGAAATCGGAATCACGGTTGCGCTGCTGCTCCGGCGCGCTGGGCACAATGGCAAGGCCCTTGGGTCCCAGCAGGCTGGCCAGCTTGGCGCGGCGTTGGGCGTAGGGTGCAGTACTCATGCCACGGACTCCCCCTGCGCCTTGCGCAACAGTTCGAACCCACGTTCCACGCGGTTGCTGCCGCGCAGGGCACGCTGCATAAATCGGGTCTCGGTGTCGAACTCGACCAGCGCTTGCGTGGTCAACTCATCGAGCAGTCGAGCCAGACTCATGCCGCGCTGCTCGGCCATGGCCTTGAGTCGTTCGTGCTTGTAATCGGGCAGGCGCAAGGTGAATGCACTCATGATGACAACTCCTTCAATAACTGGGGTGGCGTGGCAACCCGAAGCATGGGAAACCGCAACTCCATGGCGGCGAAATCGCGCGTATTCCACGTGACGATATGACTGGCGCCACTGGCCACCGCAAGCTCAAGCACATGATTGTCACCTTCATCGCGCAAATTGGGTCGCCAGGAAAAATAGGTCTTTACCCAGCGACATTGGGCAAGAAATATATCCAATAATTCGTCACGTTCGCTGGCGTCCAGGCGGCAGCCCTGAAACAAGCTGTTGCGCGACATGACATCTTCATACTCCAGCAACAAGGCCGAACCCATGGCCGCCGTGAGTTCTCGGCTCAAGCATTTGCGGATGATCAGCGCAGAGGCGCCTGTGCCCATGCAGGCACCCACAAAAACATTGGTATCCACGACAATCATGGGTCAATGATACCCTCCTTAGCGCATTTTGGCATCTCTGGCGGTATCAAAACCCGAAAGACTTCGAACTCCTTGATTGAACTGCTCCAGTCGCTGCGGTGTACCGACATCGGCCCAGGCGCCATCGTACAGTTGCGTCGATACCAGGCCATTGTCCATGGCGGCGCGCAACAGCGCTTCCATGGACCACTGCATCAAGGGCTTGCCGCGCAGCGTCAGCAGCGGGTTGGGCGTGGCGTCGGTCAGCGGGCGCAGGCGTTCGCCGCGGCCAGCGGCCAGCGGCCAGCAGCATGGCGGCAACGCGCGTGGTCGGCATAACCAAGGCTCTTATCGCACGCCTATGCTCACCTTGCCGAACACCGCTTGCGCTTCGCGCGGCAGGCCGCGCCAGTAGACCGGATTGGCAGTTACCTGAGCACCCAGGGCCGCGGCCGCCTGCCAGCCCCAGCGCGGCTGGTACATGAAGGCGCGGGCCAGGGCAACCAGATCGGCGTCGCCGGCCTGCAAGACCGCTTCCGCCTGCTGCGCTTCGGTGATCAGACCGACGGCGGTCGTCACCATGCCGCTGGCGGCGCGGATCTGCCGCGCAAACGGCACCTGGTAGCCGACGCCCAAAGTGATTTTCTGGGCCGGCGAGATGCCGCCGGACGAGACGTGAATAAAGTCGCAACCGGCGGCTTTCAGGCGCTTGGCAAATTCGGCGCTTTGCGCCACGTCCCAGGCGCCCTCGACCCAGTCGGAGGCCGAAATGCGCAGGCCCAGCACGCCGTCGAACACCTTCCGCACGGCGGCAAAAACCTCCAGTGGGTAGCGGATCCGGTTCTCGAAACTGCCGCCATAGGCATCGCTGCGTTTGTTCGCAATGGGCGACAAAAATTCATGCAGCAAATAGCCGTGCGCACAATGGATTTCCACCGCCTCGATGCCGATGTCATCGGCGCGCTGCGCGGCCGCCGCAAAAGCGTCCCGCGTCTGGGCCATCTTCTCCAGGGTCATGGCGGTGGGCGCTGCCTCGCTGGGCAAATGCGGCTCGGCCGACGGCGCAAAAGTTTCCCAGCCACCCTGCCCGGGCGCGAGCAACTGGGCGCCGTTCCAGGGCAGGGCGCTGGAGGCTTTGCGCCCGGCGTGCGCCAACTGAATGCAGACCGCCATCGGCGGCGCCAGTTGGCGCGCGCGTTTCAGCATATCGGCCAGTGCGCTGGCGGTACGCTCGTCCCACAGGCCCAGACAGGCCGGCGTGATACGGCCTTCCGGCACGACGGCGGTGGCCTCCAGGGTGAACAGCGCGGCGCCGCTGTTGAGCAGGTTGCCCCAGTGCATCAAATGCCAATCGGTGGCCGCGCCGTCGCGCGCCTGGTACTGGCACATCGGAGCAATCACGATGCGGTTGGGCAGCGTCAGGCCGCCCCGGGGTGAGGGCAAGTGCAGAGGGGAAAATAGTTTGCTCATGGGAATGTCCTGAAGTTGTCATTGCGGGCTTGACCCGCAATCCATGGATCCCGGATCGAGTCCGGGATGACAAGTTGGATTAAAAGCTAATGTATTGCAAGCATAGCCCATGACGACTTGATGCCAGCGCAGGGCACCGCGCCGGGCGACCGCAAGCGCCCGCTTCACACCCCGGTAAAATAGCGCGTTTACCCTTACCCAGAACTATCCCGGAGTTGGCACAGATGGTTGATACAGCACAAACAGAAGCAAAAGACACCGCGCAGCCAACCGCCATGGCCAACGCCATTCGCGCCCTGGCGATGGACGGCGTGCAAGCCGCCAACTCGGGTCACCCCGGCGCGCCCATGGGCATGGCCGACATGGCCGTCGCCTTGTGGGGCAGCCACCTCAAGCACAACCCGGCCAACCCGCATTGGTTCGACCGCGACCGCTTCGTGCTCTCCAACGGCCACAGCTCGATGCTGCTGTACGCCGTGTTGCACCTCACGGGTTACAAGCTGCCGATCAGTGAACTGAAAAAATTCCGCCAATTGCACAGCAAGACCCCGGGCCACCCCGAAGTGGGCGTGACACCCGGCGTGGAAACCACCACCGGCCCGCTGGGCCAGGGCATTGCCAACGCGGTGGGCATGGCGCTGGCGGAGAAACTGCTGGCCCATGAGTTCAACCGCGACGGCCATGCCGTCGTCGACCACCACACCTTTGCCTTCATGGGCGACGGCTGCATGATGGAAGGCATCAGCCACGAAGCCGCCGCCCTGGCGGGCGCGTGGAAGCTGGGCAAGCTGATTGCCCTGTACGACGACAACGGCATCTCCATCGACGGCCCGGTAGCGCCCTGGTTCATTGACAACACGGCGCTGCGCTTTGTCGCCTACGGCTGGAACGTGCTGGGTCCGATCGATGGCCATGACGCCGCCCTGGTGGCCGCAACCATCGCCGAGGCCAAGAAGTCCAGCGAAACCCCGACGCTCATCATCTGCAAGACTTCGATCGGCAAGGGCAGCCCGAACCGGGTCAACACCGCCAAGGCCCACGGCGAGCCGCTAGGCGCCGAAGAAATCGCGCTCACCCGCGAATCGCTGGGCTGGCCGTGCAAACCATTCACCGTGCCGCCAGACGTCTACGCCGCTTGGGACGCCAAGGCCGCCGGCGCCGCTGCCGAGCAAGCCTGGCAGGACAAGTTTGCCGCCTACCAAGCCGCGTACCCGGAGTTGGCCAAGGAACTGGTGCGGCGCTTGAAGGGCGAACTGCCGAGGAACTTCAACCAGGTGGCGGTCGACACCGCGGTGGCGGCCCACACCAAAGCCGAGACGGTGGCTTCGCGCAAGGCCTCGCAACTGGCCCTCGAATCCTTCACCGCCGCCCTGCCGGAACTGCTGGGCGGCTCGGCCGACCTGACCGGCTCCAACCTGACCAACACCAAGAGCACGCCCAATCTGCGCTTCGACTTCACCGGGCAGGCCAACGGCGGGCGCCACATCAACTACGGCGTGCGCGAGTTCGGCATGGCCGCCATCATGAACGGCGTTGCGCTGCATGGCGGCTACATCCCGTACGGCGGCACGTTCCTGACCTTCAGCGACTACAGCCGCAACGCCATCCGGATGGCGGCGCTGATGAAACTGCGCGTGGTGCATGTCTTCACGCACGACTCGATCGGCCTGGGCGAAGACGGCCCGACGCACCAGTCGATCGAACACGCCGCCTCGCTGCGCCTGATTCCCAACCTGGACGTCTGGCGCCCCGGCGATACCGCGGAAACTGCGGTCGCCTGGACGGTGGCCCTGCAAAACAAAACCCGGCCCACGGCCCTGCTGCTGTCGCGCCAGAACCTCTGTTACGCACCCAAGGCGGGTCTGGGCGACATCAGCAAGGGCGCTTATGTGCTGGCCGAGCCGAGCGAAGTGGGGCTGAAGAAAAAGACCCAGGCCGTCATCATTGCTACCGGCTCCGAAGTGCAGTTGGCGCTCAAGGCGCAGGAACTCCTTGCCACCCGCAAGATCGCTGTGCGCGTGGTTTCGATGCCCAGCAACACCACTTTCGACCGGCAAAGCGCGGCCTACAAGAGCGCGGTGTTGCCGGCCGGCGTGCCGCGCATCGCGGTCGAGATGGGTGTGACCGAAGGCTGGTGGAAGTACGGTTGCGCCGCCGTCGTCGGCATCGACAGCTTTGGCGAGTCGGCGCCGGCGCCGGTGTTGTTCGAGCTCTTCGGCTTTACCCCGAAGAATGTGGCCGATACGGTGGAAAAGGTGTTGCGGGCCTAGCAACACTTCAGTTTTCAATTTTCAAGTTTTTACTAGTGGAGAAAAAGCAAATGACGATCAAGATTGGTATCAATGGCTTCGGCCGCATCGGCCGCATTGTGTTCCGCGCTGCCATGCAAAACTTCAAGGACATTGAGGTGGTGGGCATCAACGACCTGTTGGAGCCGGAATACCTGGCTTACATGCTGCAGTTCGACTCGGTGCATGGCCGCTTCAAGGGCGACATTGCGGTCGAGGGCAACATGCTTGTCGTCAACGGCAAAAAGATTCGCCTTAGCGCCGTCAAAGACCCGGCCGAGCTGAAATGGAACGAGGTCGGCGCCGACATCGTGATCGAGGCCACCGGCTTGTTCCTGACCAAGGAAGCAGCGCAGAAGCACATCAGCGCCGGCGCCAGGAAGGTCATCATGTCGGCCCCCAGCAAGGACGACACCCCGATGTTCGTCTTCGGCGTCAACCACACCAGCTACGCCGGCCAGGCCATCATCTCCAACGCCTCCTGCACCACCAACTGCCTGGCCCCGGTAGCCAAGGTGCTGAACGACAACTGGGGCATCAAGCGCGGCCTGATGACCACCGTGCATGCCGCCACGGCGACCCAGAAAACCGTCGACAGCCCGTCCAACAAAGACTGGCGCGGCGGCCGCGGCATTCTGGAAAACATCATTCCCTCCAGCACCGGTGCGGCCAAGGCGGTGGGCGTGGTGATTCCGGAACTCAACAAGAAGCTCACCGGCATGTCGTTCCGCGTGCCGACCTCCGACGTGTCGGTGGTGGACCTGACGGTGGAGCTGAACAAGGAAGCCAGCTACGCTGAAATCTGCGCCGCCATGAAGGCTGCCAGCGAGGGCGCCATGAAGGGCGTGCTGGGCTATACCACCGACAAAGTGGTGTCGACCGACTTCCGCGGCGAGAGCTGCACCTCGGTGTTCGATGCCGACGCCGGCATGGCGCTGGACGGCACTTTTGTGAAAGTCGTCTCCTGGTACGACAACGAATGGGGCTATTCCAGCAAATGCCTGGAGATGGCACGCCTGCTGGCCAAGTAAGCGCGGCCTTCGCCGACCCCGACAAAGCGCGCCCCCGGGCGCGCTTTTTTATGCGTTTGAAGTCTTACAAGGGTGCCACCGGAATACAAATCTGGCAATCGAACGCGCCGGTCTCCGGGTCGCAACCCGAGCCTTGCGGGTAGTACTCGAAAAACGGGCGCGAATCGAGTTGGAAGCCGCTCGATGGCAACCACTGCGCCAGCATGGCAGCCCAGGCGTCGGGCATATCCTTCGCCGGCTCCCTGACCTCAAGCACAGCGTATCTGCCGCCTGGAATGGTGGCTTTTTGCGCGCCGCCGGCGGGTACAAAATCGTCAGCCACCTCGGCGCAAGCATCGTAACGGCATTGTTCGGGCGCGGTGACGCGCGGGTCGTCGTGGCAGATGCCGTAGCGCGGACGCTCCAGCAGTCCATTCGTGAGCAGCCAGGGGTACGCCCGGCTTTGCCAGAACAGGGAGATCGATGTGCCATACGGGCCGACGTGGCGCAGATAGGCAACGGTCTTGGGTTTGCGGTCTATCAGTTTTACTTCCATGAGGAACTCCATAGCTTGGTTGTGGGAGGCCTCATGCTCCGGCGAAACCCCTTGCGATGCCTGATCGATCTTGCGCTTCGCCTGATTCAGATTGCCATCTGCCTTGCCGCGGCTGGCTTGCTGCCGGCGCCAGGCGCTGGGTGAGCAGCCCAATCTGGATTTGAAGGCACGGGAGAAGGCTTCCGCCGAGCCAAAACCGACCGATAGAGCGATCTGCAATACCGGTACCCGTGGCTGCGCCACAAGACGTGTGGCGGACGTCTCCAGCCGCCGCCGGCGCTGATAATCGCCCAGCGTCTCGCCCATCCAGGCAGCGAACAGGCGATGAAAATGGAAGGTGGAAAAATGGGCTACTTGCGCCAGGTCGGCGAGGGCCAGCGATTGGTCCAGATGCCGGTCGATATGCTGGAGCACCCGGTGCATGCGGGCGTCATAGCGGGACCGCTTGTCCTGAGAATTCACGTTTCTTGCGTTCCGCGCCGGCTGCGCAGGGCGGAATATTTTTTCATTTTTTTGTCTTGCACGAAGCCCCGGTAAGCCTCGCTTTCGACGGCATAGATGGCGATTCGGCCGTGCTGGTCATAGTGCGCGCCCCAACCGTATTTCTTGGTCAACGGCGAGGCCCGCATGCAAGCGCAAGGCTTCACGAAGTACGCTTCCCATAGCTGTTGGCGCTGGGCTTGCAACACGGCAGGCGGTATTTGTTTGTGCTGCACGTGGGTGGCGAACTTCAGTTCTTCCAGGGTGTAGCCATAGGGTTTGCTGCTCAGCAGTTGGTATTCGATGCTGGCGATGGAGCGCCGCTGGCCCCGGTCTTGCGGCACGATGGCGGTCCGGGTCGCGCAGTCTGGCGCGATCTGGATGAACTGGTTGCAGGGATTCATGTTCGCGCCTTCATTCTGTCGGCAGCTGGCAAATTCAAGGCATCACTGCCGAGCTGAAAACATGGCGTCGCAACGCCTCTGCATTTCGTCGAACGACACGTCCTCGATATGCGTCAGGATATGCCACTTGTGGCCGAACGGATCGAGCAGCGTGCCGGATCGGTCGCCATAGAACTGGTCCTTGACCGGCTCGATCAGCGTCGCGCCGGCATCCAGCGCGCGCTGGAAGGTGGCGTCCACGTTGACCACGTAGAAAGCGATGCCCACCGGCGAGCCGCCCAGGGTCGCCGGGCTTTTGTTGCCCCAGGCCGGCATCTCCTCGGCCAGCATGATTCGGCCATCGCCGACCTGCAGTTCGGCATGCCCCACAGTGCCGCCCGGCATGGCAATGCGCCCGATCTCCCTGGCACCGAAGGCGCGCCGGTAAAACTCGATGGCGGCCTTCGCATCCTTGACGGCAAGGTAAGGCGTGATGGCGTGAAATCCCGTGGGGATGTGCTTGACTGCGTTCATGCTGGCTCCTGGGCTCGCCGCAAAGCGGCAATATCGATTTTCTTCATTTGCAGCATGGCCTGCATCACTCTTGCCGATTTCACCGGATCGGGGTCACTCAGCAACTTGACCAGGACGGTCGGAACGATCTGCCACGAGACGCCGAATTTGTCGGTCAGCCAGCCGCATTGGACCTCCTGCCCGCCGGCGCCCAGCTTGTCCCACATGTCATCGACTTCCTGCTGCGTCTCGCAGTTCACGACAAACGAGATGGCGGGAGAGATCTGGTAGACCGGGCCACCGTTCAAGGCGACGAACTCCTGTCCGTCGAGCAGAAAACTGGCGGTCATGACCGAACCCTTGGGTCCCGGCCCGGCCTCGCCGTAACGATTGACAGTCAGAACCTTGGAGTTCCTGAAAATCGAAACGTAGAAATTCATAGCCTCCTCGGCCTGATGGTCAAACCACAGAAAGGGGGTGATTTTTTGCATGCTGTGTTACTCCTTTACGCCTGCTTTTCGGGCAAGCACTGAAACCACTTTTTCGCCACCGCCTTGAGCCTGGTGAGACCCAACTCGAAGTCCTTGCCGACCATTTTGTCCAGGCTATAAAACAGACTCATGACTTTCACGACAAAATTCTGCGTGCCACGTAGAAGGTGTCCGGCAGGGTTGTGGCATGGAGCAGGACGGCGGCGAGCAGCACGAGCACGGCGATGACGCTGGTTTTAAGCATGTGACTTCTCCGGTCCGGGTCATCGCTGACACAACCCGTTCACTGAAGTTTTTCAACGTGCCTGGCAAAATTGTTCAAGATGGCTTGCCATCCCTGGCGCTGTTGCTCCACCGGATTTTCGGATTCGGCATCGAACGTGACGCGCAGCGTGACAGCGTTTGCGTCCGTCACGAACTCGACTGCGCCAGTACGGTCTCCAAACCGATACTCGATCAACTCGCCCGGTACGATCCTGGTGTACGTTCCGGCGAAGTCAAAGCCGAAGCTGCCGTCCTTGGCCTCCATGCGCGAGGTGAACGCTCCACCCACGCGCAAATCGACAGAGGCTTTGGTGGTGTGCCAATCCTCGGATGCGGTATTCCATTGCTTGATGTCGTCGGGTGTTGTGTAGGCGCTCCAGACCTTGGCGAGGGGCGCTTTGACGCTGGTTTCAACGCTGATTTTCATGCTGTGACTCCTTGTGGGATGGCAACTGACTCAATATCAAGCGACTTCTGCGGCGCTGCCCGGCTGGCTCACTGCGGGACGATCACCATCCAGCTCACGCCAAAGCGGTCGGCCACCACGCCAAAGCAGGGCGAAAAGAAAGTCTTGCCCAGCGGCATCCGGATCTGGCCGCCGTTGGCCAATGCGTTGTAGAAACGCTGGGCCTGCGCCGCGTCCGCCGCCCCGACGGAGAGCGAAAAGCCCTGGAAGTTGGCCTTCGTGGCACTGTTGCCATCCGAGAGCATGAGCGTGGTCTCGCCTATGCGCAGGCTGGCGTGCATGATCTTGTGCTCGAAACCCGGCGGCAGCATGCCCGGCGGGTGTGGCTCGGGGCTTTCGTCCATGCGCATCTGCATGACGACCTCGGCGCCCAGTGCCTGCTGGTAAAAGGCGATGGCTTCTTCGCCTTGGCCGTTGAAAAACAGATAGGGCTCGACTTTCATGGGAACTCCTTTTTCGGTGGTTACAGGGCTGGACAAAGTTATCGATCAGAAGAATGATTTTTTGCTTGTGGGTTTAGGTCTGGCTGCCGGCTTCAATCGAGCGCAAACGAGCCGGTCTTGAGTTCTCCGGCACGTCGATACACACTGACAATGGCGCCCTTGCTGGTGGCGTGCGAGCGCAGCAACTTCAAGGTGGCCGGCACGCTGCCGGCGCCGAACAGCCGCTTGCCGGTGCCCAGCACAACCGGAAAGGTCAACAGCCGGTACTCATCGATCAGGTCATGCGCCATCAGCGTCTGCGCCAGGCCGCAACTGCCATGCACTTGCACCTCGCGCGAGAAGCGTTTTTTGAGTTCGCCGACCTGTTTCACGACGTCGCGAACCGGCGAACTGGCACTCCAGTTGAACGTCGTCAGTGTGCGCGAAGCGACGAATTTGGGAAGCGAATTCAGCTTGCTGGCAATCGGGTCGTCGGCATCGGTGACCCGCGGCCAATGGCCCGAGAAGATGTCGTAAGTGGTCCGACCGAGCAGGAAGGCATCCGCCTTCGAGAAGATCTCCACCATGGTCTGGCCCATGTCTTCGTCGGCATGGGGGAACAGCCAGCCACCATAAGGGAAGTTGCCGCTGCGGTCCTCGCCCGGAGCACCGGGGGCCTGCATCACGCCATCGAGCGTCAGGAATGTCGTCAAAGTCAGTTCAGCCACAAGTGTCTCCAATTTCCCGTGCAAGTCGAATTTGATTTCATTTGTGTACAGAGTACACATTGAATAAGCGAATAATAATGGACAGTGTCCACAATTGGCAATGCCATGACTGCCGTGTCAACAATTAGCCCACGGCACACAGCCGCCGGCCAGACTGAAATCAAGCGCCTTGTGACGACGCCAGCAAGGCCAGCAGCGCTTGCCGGGTGAATTGGTCGGCCGGGAAGAACGTTTCCAGCGCCAGTTCCTGCAAGGTGACGTCGACCGGTGAACCGAAGATGGTGGTGGTGCTGATGAAGCTGAGCACACCGATCGCGGTCCGGAACTTGAAGGGCACCACAATGCCCGCCGGTTCGCCTTCCGGCGCTGAACCGGCGGCCGCGTCGGGCACCGGGTAAGTCATGAGTTCCGCCAGCAGAGCCGCCAGCAGCGGGTCGGCGGTGGCCCCGATTTGCTGGCGCAGGCGCTCGAACAAGTGGCTGCGCCATTGCGCCAGATTCACGATGTTGCCGGCGATGCCCAGCGGGTGCAGGCTCAGGCGCAACACGTTGACTGGCGCTTGCAGCAGCGACGCATCGGCTCCGGCCAGCAGCGACGCCAGCATGCGGTTGGCGGCGATCAGATTCCAGTGCCGGTCCAGCGCCAGCGCGGGATAGGGCTCGTGGCTGGTCAGCAGCAGTTCCACCGCCTGGCGCGCCGCATCCAGCGCCGGGTCGCCCAGCGGTCGCTCGCGGTACATCGGCGCGTAGCCGGCCGCCACCAGCAAGGCATTGCGCTCACGCAGCGGAATGTCCAGTCGCGCCGACAGGCGCAACACCATTTCGCGGCTGGGAAGCGAGCGTCCGGTCTCGACAAAACTGAGGTGCCGGGTCGAGATGTCGGCTTCGTGCGCCAACTCAAGCTGGCTCAGGCGCCGGCGCTGACGCCAGTGGCGCAAGTGGTCGCCAAACGGCGGCGCCGTGCCGCGCGACGAACTGCCGAGGTATGGGGTGCTTGCATTCATGGCGCCATCGTAAAGCCTGGCCGGCCGGTGTTCCATTACCTGCCAGGTCATCGACTGGCGGCAGCGGCACCGCAATGATGCAGCCCGGCCGCAGCGATCCGATAGCCCGCTGCGCCGACTCGCTCCCGTTGCCGGCTATCCCAACCCAAGGAGTTTGCTCATGTCTACCACCTCGTTCATGTCTGCCCCCAACTTTTTGCGCAACGTGCTGCGCGCCGATGCAATGTCGTGCCTGGCCTGCGGCCTGCTGCAGGTCGTCGTCCCCGACACCATGGCCCCATTGACGGGCTTGCCGCCCGCGCTGCTGGTGTACAGCGGCGAATTTCTGCTGCTCTACGCCGCGCTGGTGGCCTTTCTCTCCACCCGCGTGCCGCTGCCGCGGCCGCTGGTCTGGCTGCTGCTGGCCGGCAATCTGGGCTGGGCGCTGGCTTGCCTGCTGCTGCTGGTCAGCGGCAGCGTGGTAGCCACCGCGCTTGGCACGGCGTATCTGCTGGTTCAGGCGCTGACGGTGTGCGTGCTGGCCGACTTGCAGTTTTTCGGTCTGTGCCGGCAGCGTCAAACCAGCGCCAAGGTGGCCCTATAATTCGCATGTGGACAGTGTCCATAATCGGTGTTAGCATTTAATTGTGGATGGCGTCCACATTGAATACTTGTACCCTGAAGCGTTCGACCCTCCGAAGTCAAATTGAAACGCCTGGGTGACGCCTTGCCGCCTCGGTTTTTAGGGAATTTACATGCTTGTTGCAGCAGCCCTCAAGGGCTACCGTGTGGTCCGGCGCCGGCCCGTGGCGCGCCATTTTTCCGACCGGCAGCGCCGCTGGCTGCCGCTGCTGGCGCTGGCGCTGGCGCTTGGCGCCTGCGCCGGCCTGCCGCCTAGCGCCAACCAAACATCGACAGCAGCAAGCTTGACGGCACCGTCGCAATGGCAGGCGCCACTGCCGCACGGCGGTCAACTGACCGACCTCAGTCACTGGTGGCAACAGTTCAACGACCCGCTGCTGACGCAGCTCATCGACGCCGCGCAGGCGCTCAGCCCGACGCTGGCGGCGGCGCAGTCGCGCATCGCGCAAGCGCGCGCGGCGCAGGTGGCGGCTGGTGCCGCACTGGGCCCGACCCTGAACGCCAGCTTCAGCGCCAGCCGCGGCCGCCAGGACTTGAGCCTGCCGCTGGGCAGCAGCACATCGGCTGGCCTGCAAGCGGCCTGGGAGTTGGACCTGTTCGGCGGCAACGCCGCCGGCCGTGACGCGGCGCAAGCCCGGCTCTCCGGCGCCCAGGCGTCGTGGCATGAAGCCCGCGTGTCAGTGGCGGCCGAGGTGGCCGGCGCCTACCTCGCGCTGCGCGCCTGCGAGGCCCAACTGGCGCAAACGCAGCTCGACGCCAGCTCGCGCGCCGAGACCGCGCGCCTGACCGAACTGGCAACCAGGGCCGGCTTTCAAACCTCTGCCACTGCCGCGCTGGCACGCGCCAGCGCGGCCCAGGGCAGCAGCCTGCTGACCCAACAGCGCGCCCAATGCGACCTTGGCGTCAAGTCGCTGGTGGCCCTGACCGGCTTGGCCGAGCCTGCTTTGCGCAGCCAACTTGCCGGCGGCAGCGCGCAGTTGCCGCAGCCGGCGCAGATCGCCGTCAGCAGCGTTCCGGCCGAAGTGCTGGCGCAGCGCCCGGACTTGTTCAACGCCGCGCGCCAGGTGCTGGCCGCCAGCGCCGACCTGAGCCAGTCGCAGGCGCAACGCTATCCGCGCATTGTTTTGAGCGGCAACATCGCCGCCGCCCGCTTCGCCAGCGCCGCCGGCACGCTGGACGACACGCTGTGGAGCCTGGGTCCGGTGTCGGTGTCGCTGCCTTTGTTCGACGGCGGCGCGCGCCGCGCCAACGTGGAAGCGGCCCGCGCGCGCTACCGGGAGGCCGGCGCCAACTACGCAGCCCGGCTGCGCACGGCAGTGCGGGAAGTCGAAGAAGCCTTGATCACGCTGCAAAGCACGGCCGCGCGCAGCGGCGACGCGCAGGTCGCCAGCGCGGGCTTTGCCGTCTCGTACCGGGCCACCGAGGCGCGCTTCAAGGGCGGCCTGGCCAGCCTGTTCGAACTGGAAGACGCACGCCGCAGCCTGCTGCAGGCGCAGAGTACCCTGATCGAATTGCAGCGCGAACGCGTCGCCGCCTGGATCTCCTTGTACCGCGCGCTGGGCGGTGGCTGGACCGCCGAGGCGCCAGCCGCGGCGCAGGCCGCCAGCCAGGACTGACCTTCCCCGAATTTCCTTCCTCATTCAAGCATGTCCATGAAATACCATCTTCAACCCCGCTGGATCGTGCTGGCAGTCGCCTCGCTGGTGCTGCTGGGCCTGGCCTCGTTGGCCCTCACCGATCGCACGCCCGAGGCCAAGAAGCCCGCCGCCCAGGTCAAACCGGCACTCACGGTCAACCTCACCGAGCCGCAGAGGACGACGCTGCCAATGAAAATCGAAGCCAACGGCAACCTGGCGGCCTGGCAGGAAGCCAGCATAGGCACCGAGGCCAACGGCCTGCGGCTGGCCGAGGTGCGCGTCAACGTCGGCGACCAGGTCGAGCGCGGCCAGGTGCTGGCCACTTTCGCGCCCGACATGATTCTGGCCGACCTGGCCCAGATGCGCGCCAACCTGGCGCAGGAAGAAGCCACCTTGGCGGAGGCCGCCGCCAACGCCCAGCGAGCCCGCGAATTGCAGACTACCGGCGCCCTCAGCGCGCAGCAGATCAACCAGTACCTGACCGCCGAACGCACCGCGCAAGCGCGCGTCGAGGCGCAGCGCGCGATCGCCAGAACGCAGCAACTGCGACTGGCGCAAACCCAGGTGCTGGCGCCCGACAGGGGCGTGATCTCGGCCCGCAGCGCCACCGTGGGCGCGGTGCTACCGGCCGGGCAGGAGTTGTTCCGCATGATTCGCCAGGGCCGGCTGGAATGGCGGGCCGAGGTCTCTTCGGCCGATCTGGCCTACCTCAAACCCGGCATGAGCGCCAGCGTCACGCCGGCCAACGGGACGCGCATCAAGGGCACGCTGCGCATGGTGGCGCCAACGGTCGATGCCGCCACCCGCATGGGCCTGGTCTACGTCGACCTGCCGGCGCACGGCGCGGCCAAGGCCGGCATGTTTGCGCGCGGCGAGTTCGAGACCGGCAGCGGCGTGGCGCTGACGCTGCCGCAGAGCGCGGTGCTGCTGCGCGACGGCTTCAGCTATGTGCTGCGCGTGGGTGCCGATTCCAAGGTCGCCCTGACGAAAGTCGCGGTCGGGCGGCGCGCCGGCGAGCGCATCGAGATCACCGGCGGACTCGACGCCAAGGCGCGTGTCGTTGCCGCCGGCGGCGGCTTTCTGTCGGATGGCGACACGGTTCGGGTGGTCGAATCGGCGCCGGCACCGAAGAGCGCGGCCAGCGCCAGTGGCGCGCAGGCGAGGTGAGCGGGCCATGGCAATAAACGTTTCCGCCTGGTCGATCCGCAAACCGGTACCCTCGGTGCTGCTCTTCATCATGCTCACGCTGGTGGGTTTGATGAGTTTTCGCGCCATGAAGATCCAGCAGTTTCCCGACATCGATCTGCCGATGGTGATCGTCAGCGCGTCGCTGCCGGGCGCCGCCCCGGCGCAGATGGAAACCGAGGTGGCGCGCAAGATCGAGAACTCGCTGGCCAGCATACAGGGCTTGAAGCACATCTACACCAAGGTGCAGGACGGCATGGCCACCGTGACGGCCGAGTTCCGCCTCGAGAAACCGACCCAGGAGGCGATGGACGACGTGCGCGACGCGGTGCAGCGCATCCGCTCCGACCTGCCGGCCGAGCTGCGCGACCCGGCCATCAGCAAGATGGATTTTGCCGGCATGCCGGTGCTGACCTACACCGTGTCGTCGTCGCGCATGGACGACGAGGCGCTGTCCTGGTTTGTCGACAACCAGGTCAGCAAGGCGCTGCTGGCGGTGCGCGGCGTCGGCGCCGTCGGGCGCGTCGGCGGCGTGCAGCGCGAGGTCCGCATCGAGCTCGACCCGGCGCGCCTGTTTGCGCTCAACGCCACCGCGGCGGAGATCTCGCGGCGCCTGCGCGAGGTCCAGCAGGACGCCTCCGGCGGCCGCACCGACCTGGGCGGCGGCGAGCAATCGGTGCGCACCATCGCCACCGTGCATTCGGCGCAGGAGCTGGGCGCGCTGGAGCTGACCCTGGGTGACGGCCGGCGCATCCGCCTGAACCAGGTCGCCAGCGTCAGCGACACGGTGGCCGAGCAGCGCGCCACGGCCTTGCTGAACGGCCAAGCGGTGGTCGGTTTCGAGATCACGCGTTCGCGCGGCGCCAGCGAGGTGGAGGTTGCCAAGGGCGTGCACGCCGCGCTCGATACGCTCAAAGCCCAGCACCCGGACGTGACGATCACCGAGGCCTTCAACTTCGTCGACCCGGTGATCGAGAACTACAACGGCTCGCTGGCGCTGATGCTCGAAGGCGCGATCCTGGCGGTGATCGTGGTCTGGCTGTTCCTGCGCGAGTGGCGTGCCACCTTCATCTCGGCGGTGGCACTGCCGCTGTCCATCATCCCGACTTTCGCGGCCATGCACTGGATGGGTTTCAGCGTCAACGTCATCACGCTGCTGTCGCTGTCGCTGGTGGTGGGC
The DNA here is from genome assembly GCF_028714215.1 of Rhodoferax sp. GTDB lineage: Bacteria > Pseudomonadota > Gammaproteobacteria > Burkholderiales > Burkholderiaceae_C > Rhodoferax. The sequence continues at coordinate 48,703 of NZ_JAQTMS010000026.1, forward strand.
ATCCTGGTTGATGATGCGATCGTCGAGATCGAGAACATCATGCGCCACCTCAGCCAGGGCAAGTCGCCGTTCCAGGCGGCACTGGAGGCGGCCGACGAGATCGGGCTGGCGGTGATCGCGACCACCTTCACGCTGATCGCGGTGTTTCTGCCGACCGCCTTCATGGACGGCGTGGCCGGCAAGTTTTTTGTGCAGTTCGGCTGGACCGCCGCGATCGCGGTCTTCTTCTCGCTGGCGGTGGCGCGCATGCTGACGCCCATGATGGCCGCCTACATCCTGCGTGCGCCGAAGAAGCCGCACGTGGAGCCGCGCTGGCTGAAGGGGTATCTGCGCCTGGCCGCCTGGTGCCTGAAGCACCGCCTCTGGACGCTGCTGGCCACCGTGCTGTTCGCGCTGGGCTCCTGCACGCCCCTGTTCGTCGGCAAGATCGCCGGCGGCTTCATCCCGCCCGACGATTTGTCGCAGACCCAGGTCTACATTTCGCTGCCGCCCGGCAGCACCTTCGGGCAGACGCTGGCGGTGGCCGAGCAGGCGCGCCAGATCGTGCAGAAGAACCCTCATGTGAAGATGGTCTACACCGCGGTGGGCGGCGGCAAGGCCGGTGCCGACCCATTCCTGTCGAGCGGCGCGGCCGAGGTGCGCAAGGCCACCTTGACGATCAACCTGACGCCGCGCGCCGAACGCCCCGGCGTCAGCAAGCAGGCGATCGAAGGCGATTTGCGCCGCGCCCTGGAAGCCGTGGCCGGAGCGCGCCTGAACGTCGGTTTCGGCGGCTCGTCGGAGAAATTCATGCTGGTGCTGGCCGGTGTCGATGGCGAGGCACTGAACGCCCACGCCGCGCTGGTGGAGCAGGAGTTGCGCGGCCTTCCCGGCATCGGCGCGGTGACCTCCACCGCCAGCCTGCAGCGCCCCGAACTGGTGGTGCGGCCGGACAACGCCCGCGCCGCCGACCTGGGCGTGACCTCGGCGGCGATTGCCGACACCTTGCGCATCGCCACCACCGGCGACTACGACCAGGGCCTGGCCAAGCTCAACTTCTCGCAACGCCAGATCCCGGTGGTGGTGCGCCTGCCCGACGCCGCCCGGCAAGACCTGCGCTTGCTGGAGCGGCTGGCGGTTCCCGGTGCCCGCGGACCGGTGGCGCTGGGCAACGTGGCAACGCTGGCGATGGACAGCGGACCGGCGCAGATCGACCGCTACGACCGGCTGCGCAACGTCAATTTCGAGATCGAGCTCAATGGCCAGCCGCTCGGCAAGGTACAGGCCGAGGCGGATGCGCTGCCCAGCCTGGCCAAGCTGCCCAGCGGCATCAGCAAGACCGCGGTCGGTGACGCCGAGGCGATGGGCGAGTTGTTCGCCAGCTTCGGCCTGGCCATGGCCACCGGCGTGCTGTGCATCTACATCGTGCTGGTGCTGCTGTTCCACGCCTGGGTGCAGCCGGTCACCATCCTGGTGGCGCTGGCGCTGTCGATCCCGGGCGCCATCCTGGCCCTCTTCATCACCCGCACCGACCTGACCATGCCGTCCATGATCGGCATGATCATGCTGATGGGCATCGCCACCAAGAACTCCATCCTGCTGGTCGAGTACGCGATCATGGCGCGCCGCGAGCACGGCCTGAACCGCTGGGACGCCCTGCTGGACGCCTGCCGCAAGCGCGCCCGCCCGATCGTCATGACCACCATCGCCATGGGCGCCGGCATGCTGCCCATTGCCATCGGCTTCGGCACCGACCCGAGCTTTCGCGCGCCGATGGCGATCGTGGTGATCGGCGGTCTGATCACCTCCACCTTCCTCAGCCTGCTGGTGATCCCGGTGGTGTTCACTTTCGTCGACGATCTGGTGCAAAGCCTGAGCCGGCGCTTCCGGCCTGAGGCCGTGGCGCCAGCGCCGGCAGCACCGGCAGCGGCCGACGCACATTGAAAAGTCAGGAGCCACGCAACATGAAATCTCTGCACCTGCTACCGGTCACCCTCCTCAGCCTGTCGGCGGTTTCCTGTGGCGGGGGCGGCGACGCGCCAACTCCGCCGGGCACGGTCAGCTTCGTCATGCGGCTGCACGGGTTTCCCGGCAGCGAGGAGTTTCGTGTGGCAACCGCCTCGGCCGACTTCATCGCCAAGGCCCGGGCGCAACTGCTGCTGCCCGAAGCGCAGCGCAGCCTCTTTGTCAACGGCGCCATCGCCGCCGGCAGTGCCGGTGTGAACACCGGCTGGAGCTGGCATTTCTCGGACGCCGCTCTGGTGGAGTCGGCGATCGAGCTGTGCGATGGCCGGCCCAGCATGGTTGAAGCCAACCAGGACTACTGGCTCAACACGGTCAAGCGCTTCTGCCCCTGGCCATCCTACGTCTACGCCGAGGCCACTTGAGCGAGCCAGCTCACGAGGGCGCCTTGGCTTTGACGCGCTGTTCGACAAACTGCACCAGAAGCTGATTGAACCTGGCCGGCTGGTCGTAGAACACGGCGTGGCCGGCGCCTTCGACGACGGCGCTGCTGGCCAGCGGAATCGCCTGCTGCAACTGTTCGCTTCGGTCCTCCGCGGTGCCGGCCACCACCAGCAGGGTAGGCACTTCGATGCGCCGCAGCGCCGGCCGGTAGTCCTTGCCCATGAAATCGAGCACCAGATTGGCCACGCCCACGCTGCTGGGGGTTCGCATGGCATTGCCGACGATCGTGTCGAGTTCAGCGGGCGACAGCGGTTGGCTGAAGATGTACGGCATCATGGCCTCCAGGTACTCGCGCGGATTAGCTGCATAGAAGGGCATCCGTCCCAGGCTTGAGCGCAGCTCCCGGATGTCGACGTCGGCGGCGCCGGCCGACACCGTGGCATCGACCAGCACCAGGCCAGCGACTTCCGCGGTACCGAACGCCAGCGCGTAGGCGGCCACGTCCTGCACGCCTTGCGACCAGCCGACCAGCACCGGCTTGTGCAAATGCAGCGTCTTGATCAGGTTGGCGATGTCGACGGCCCGATGGTCCGGGCTGTTCGAGTGATCCAGTTGGGTCGAGCCGCCTTGTGAGCGCGGATCGAACGCCACCACGTGGTAGCGCTCGCTCAAGGCGGTGATCTGCTTGCGCCAGATGTCCGCCGTGAAGCACCAGCCGGGGACCAACAGGATGACCTGGGCGTCCTTTGGGCCGGCCTCGATCACGCGCAGCTTGATGTCCGCCGAGACGGCCACCAGCCGGTCGGAAATTGCTTGCTCCGAGTGCGCCATCGAAGGCGCCCACAGTGCGCACCCCAGCAACAGGGCCAGGGTCCACGCCTTCGCCAACAGCATCGGTCTTTGGTTCGTCACCATCATGATTTGCTCCTCCAGGGGCTGTTCACTCTACCTTAAGAAATCCCTAAGACTCAACTGGGAAGATGCCGGCACTGGGGGCATGGGCTCTGCCCAAATTGTCAGCTAATCGGTATTTTCCAAAAATGTTTTCCCTTGTTTCCCGTTTCACGACCAGTCTGATGGGCCTTATCGGCGAATCGGCATCGAGCGCAGAAGTTGAAATTCGGGTCGAGGAAATCCGCCGGGAAATGCTGGCCATCATGTCGGAACTCCCGGATCAGCAGGGCGCACGATCGGCGCCCTGGACCCGGGTCTGGGCCAAGGTATCGCGGGCCGCCAACATCCAGACACTTTGGTATTTGCGCATTGATCTGATGGCGCTGCTGTCAGCGCATTGTGGCGAACATGTGGCGCGCGACAAGTTGGCCGCCATCACCAAAATGTTTCGTGGTGTGTTGCCACCCGCTCAGATGGCAAGACCAGACCGCCGTCGCCAGTCAAAACTGAGGCCTCTTGAATAGGCGGGATCACGCCAGTTCAACCTTCATTTTCCGGTCTTTCTTCCGTGAGTTTTCCTGCACGCGAAACGCAACGATTTTCTTGATCAGTTTCAGCGGCAGTGGCCGGTCGATGGGAAACTGAATGGCACCTTTGGAGGTTTTGTAGATTCTTAACTCGTGCTGGAATGGGGCGATCCCACTCGGTGTGGGATAGAGTCCTATGTGTCGCTCGAAGGCAGCGAAATGCACAAGATTGCCTTTGAAGTAAAGGGTTGGCATTTGATAGCTTATTTTCTCGATGGCCTCGGGTGCCGCCAGGCTGATGGCTGATCGCAGTTCCTGCAAGATGGCTTGCACAGCTTCGGGAAACCCCTGGATGTATTGGTCGATTGACGCGATTTTTTCGGCTGGCGTTTTCATGTTCGGCTCCTGGTTCATGAAAGTTTCGCGGGCTCATGGCGCAGCGTCAGCAGCCAGCCGACCAGGCAACCAAAAATGAAATTGGAGGAGGCGGTTTCCCTCAGGTGGGCCATGCGTACTGCTTCAGGCATGTAGGGGTTGGGTAGCAGAAGCTGGGCACTCATCAGCACGGCGAACAGCAAGCCGACCATCAGGGCGGTCTCCGGCCAGCGCCCTTTCGTCATGCGCACCACCGGCAAGGCGATCGCCACCCACAACAGGGCGCGCAGGATCTGGAACGGGATCAGCCAAAAGGTGTCTGTCAGCACGACGCTCATGCGGGCGAGGAAGCTGCCTTCGTCGACACCGCCGTAATACGCCGGCACCGCAGGGTTTCGCCAGGCAATGAAATAGCCAAAAGTGAAATACACAATGAGGTAAGCCAAAGCCAGTGCCGCCAGCCGCCAGGCCCATTGCGGCGCGGGCATGAGCAAGCGCGGATTGAGTTCCTGGTCGTCGTCGGCTTCGGCTTTCCTCTTTCCCAGTACGAGAACGGCAAGCGCCGAGAAGGGGGCAGCAATCAGGGCACCCATCAGAAACAAGCGCGGCAACATGCCCGCTGGCAGACGCGTGACAAACACGGCCGTCTCGATTTGCGACATGAACGTCATCACGCCATAAAAGACAAAAAACACGGTCGCAACAAGCCGCCAGCCGGCCCAGCGGGAGCGAAGAACAAGATATGTCAAAACCAGCGTGCATAAAAAGCAGTCCGCCAGCAGCAGCCCGGCCGCCGGTGCGCCGGAATTTTCAGGCGCCGGAGCATTGCCCTGCAAGCCCACTGCGCTGGCTGCCACGGCAAAGCAGATGAAGAGAATCGCCGTCAGGGCGGCGACTTTGAGCACGATGAAAATAGTCGTCTTCATGTCTTTCTTCGCCCATCAGGCTTCCAGCGAACGGTACGCATGGGTCCAGAAATCCTTGAACACCGCCGGCGGTTCCGGTGAATCCATCAAGCGTTGCGTCAACAGGATGCCGACGAAGTCGTGCGTCGGGTCCGAGTAGGCGGAAGTGCCGAAACCGCCGTCCCAGCCGAAGCGGCCCGGCACGGTCCATGGCTGCTCCGGGTGGATGTTGACTGCCATGCCAAAACCCCAACTGCTGTGATTGCCGAAGAATATCTGCGCGCCTCGTCGCTGTTCAGGCGTGAGTTGATCGCGGGTCATCGCTTCGATGGCGGCCTTGGATAGGAGTCGCTCGCGACCCCAGACACCTTTGTTCAAGAGCAGGCGGCAGAAGGCGTGGTAGTCGTCGACCGTTGATACCAGTCCACCGGCGCCCGATTGGAAGGCTGGCGGGCGACTGTATTCGCTGTTCTGCGAACTGTCGAACAGTTCCAGTTTTTTGCTATCGTGATTGAACTGATAGAGGCCCGGCAGTCGATCCATCTTTGACGCCGGAACGCTGAACGCCGTGTCCTTCATACCCAGCGGATCGAACAGCCGCTCGCGCAGGAAGGCTTCGAAGGATTTCCCGGCAACACGGGCCAGCAAAACGCCCAGTACGTCGCAGCCCGTGTTGTAGGCCCAACGCTCGCCCGGCTGGTACATCAGCGGCAGCTCGCCCAATCGGCGCATCCATTCATCCGTGCCAGGCATCAGCGACGGATGTGGTGGGCCATCACCGCCCAGATGCCCGTCACGGATCGGTTGCTGAATGGGACAGCTTCCCGGCAGCGCCATGACACTGCCGAAGCCGAAGCAAAACGTCAGCAGGTCGCGCAGTGCGATTGGGCGCTGGGCGGGAACCGTGTCGTCGAGTTGCGCGTCAATGCGCCTGAGCACCTTGCGCTTGGCCAACTCAGGCAGCCAGCGTTCAACGGCATCGTCAAGCCGTAGTTTGCCGTCGTCGACCAGCATCATGGTGGCGGCCGCGGTGATCGGCTTGGTAATCGACGCAACCCGGAAGATGGTGTCGCGGCGCATTGGATCTTTTCCATCAACCGTCTTCATACCGATCGCATCGACGTGAATTTCGTTGCCACAACTTAGCAGCGTGACGATGCCGGGAATAGCGCCGTGTTCGACGTAGCCCATCATCGCGCGGCGCAGATCCGCGAGGCGCGTCCTGTTGAGTTTGTTTGTAGTCATTTCCCGAGCGACCGATACCGGTTGACGACGATGCCGCAGCTATAGGAAGTTGATTCGAGCAACTTGAGCTTCAGGCCTTCGCGCGGATTGTTGAAAATCGACAATCCATCCCCGACCGCAGTCGGATTCACGAAAAATTGAAACTCGTCGACCAATCCAGCCGCGACCAAGGCCGACGCGAAGCCGACGCCGCCAAAAGTGATGATGTTCCTGCCAGGTCGACGCTTCAGCGCCTTCACTTCCCTGATCATGCCGCCGTCAGCCACCACCGTGCGGTCCCACTTCGATTTCTGGAGCTTGTCGGTAACCACGATCTTGTTTGCATCGACTATTTTTCGGGCAAAAGCGTAGTGCGGGTTGGCAGGAAAATTGGCGGCAGCCCGGCCCCAGTGCTCAAGGTAGCCTTCTTCCGCCATCTTGCGGCTTAACAGAATGCTGTCGATCGAATCGAAAATGACATTGAAGTCGCTCTTGAGTTGCTGGTCCCATGGGCATGGGTCGTTCCAGTTCCAGACCTGCCAATCGAGATCGGGATTGGCAGCGGCGACGTAGCCGTCGACCGACATCTGCATTTGCAATATCAGTTTTCTCACGCTCTTTTCTCCAATGTCTGATTACCAACCTGTACCTTTCCAACCGGCCGGTGCATGCCGTTTGCGCAGCAACCCGACTTGGCGGCATCGAGGGAATACGCTTGAATTGTGTACGCCGTACACAATAGAATAGCAGGGATAATGGACAGTGTCCACAACCCGCAATGCCATGACTGCCAGATCAACAATAACGCCGCCGGTGCGCAGCACCTACCGTCACGGCGACCTGCATCGTGCATTGCTGGAGGCCGGCATCGAGCTGGCGCGCCAAGGTGGTCCCGAGGCTGTTGTGCTGCGTGAAGCAACGCGGCGCGCCGGCGTGGCGCCCAACGCCGCCTACCGCCACTTCGCCAGCCGGGAAGCGCTGCTGCAGGCGGTGCGCGCGGCCTCCCTGCAGGCCGTGGCGGCGGCGATGGAGGCCGAGCTGGCGACCCTGCCGCGCAAGCTGTCGCCAGCCGACTTCGCCCGCGCCAGCGTGCGCGCGGTGGGCACTGGCTACCTGCGCTTTGCCCTGGCCGAGACCGGTTTGTTCCGCACTGCTTTTGCCGCTTCCGACAAACTGCTGCAAGGCACGCCCGAGCTGTCCACCGCCGGCGCCAGCGGCCTGAACCCTTTCGAGCTACTGGGCGCCGCCCTGGACAAGCTGGTCGAGGCCGGGGTGATGCCGGCCAAGCGCCGCCCCGGCGCCGAATTTCTGGCCTGGTCGGCGGTGCACGGGCTGGCCATGCTGGTGGTCGACGGCCCGCTGCGCAACGTCATCGGCCCGCAGATGCAGCAGGTCGGGCAACGGCTGCTGGACATGGTGGAGAAGGGTTTGTAACGGGCCTCCTGCCATGCCGCAACACATCGGAATTGTGGGCTGCTCCGCCGAAGGCGCGGCGCTCTGTTATCGAACCCTCTGCCTCGAAGGCGCGCAGTTGCTGGGCCGACACGCGCATCCCGAGATCTCGCTGCACACGCACTCGCTGGCCGACTACGTCGACTGCCTGGACCGCAACGACTGGCCGGGCGTGGCCCAGCTTATGCTGTCCTCCGCCCACAAGCTGGCCAACAGCGGCGCCGACTTTCTGATCTGTCCCGACAACACCATCCACCAGGCTTTTGCCTGCCTTGAAAACCGCTCTCCGCTGCCTTGGCTGCACATCGCCGAGGTCGTCGCCAGCGAGGCCGCGCAACGCGGCTTTCAGCGCCTGGGCCTTAGCGGCACGCGCTGGCTGGTGGAGAGCGAGGTCTATCCCGAAAAACTGAGCGCCCGTGGACTGGCGTATCTGCGCCCGACCGAGGTCGAGCGCTGCGAGATCAACCGCATCATCATGGACGAGCTGGTGTGCGGTGTCGTCCGGCCGCAAAGCGTGGCCTATTTTCAGAAGGTCTTCGCAGGCATGAAAGACCAGGGCTGCGACGCCGTCATCCTGGGCTGCACCGAAATTCCCTTGCTCATGAACGACGCGAATTCCGCGCTGCCGACACTGGACTCGACACGGCTGCTGGCGCGCGCGGCGTTGCGGCGGGCAGTGGCCAGCGAGCGCCCTTGCGATCACTGAAACTCAGTCCGCCACGGCGTGGTCCGATTGAGCCTTCAAATAGGGAAAAAACTGACGATCCGCCCCCAGGATGTGGTGCGCCACCAGATCGTGCGCCAGAAACTGGAACAGCTCCCCGATATCGAGGTCCTTGGCTCTGAAGCGACTGACCAGGTAGCGGGCGTGATCTATCAGTTCGCGGTGCATCGCGACATGCCCCGGCGCCGCCGGGAAGTCGGTCGCCAGAATGATCGCTTCCTCTTCCTCGAAATGCTGGGCAACCGCGCAAATCAGCACCTCCATGAGGATTGCCACCTCATCGATCGGCCGGTCGGAAAGCAGTGCCGCAAGAACGCTGTTGACGTGTCCGAACAAGGCGCCATGCTGGGCGTCGAGTCCGGCTTGACCACATGCGTAGGCCGGCTGCCAGACCAGTTGCACCAGATTCTCGGCAACGCTTTTTCCGAGGCCCGCAACCTGACGCGCCTGCGGAGCCAGCCGCACCTGGTTGCGCCCGCCATGCTTGGCGTGATAGAGGGCCTCGTCGGCCGCCCGCAACAAGGCCGCCACATCCTTGTAGGCATCGTTCACCATGACGGCCAGGCCGCTGCTGATGGTGACCTTGCCGCCGTCCGATTGCGGGTGGGGAATTTCCAGCGCTTCGATGGAACGGCGCAATTCCTCGGCCAGCCGCTGCGCGGTGGCGGCGTCCATGCCAGGCAGAACCAGCAGGAATTCCTCACCGCCGTAGCGCGCCGCCAGATCGCTGGCCCGCTTGGCGCTGGCCTGCAGGGTTTTCGCGATCGATATCAAACATCGATCACCGGCCTGATGACCGTAGTGATCGTTGTACTTCTTGAAATCGTCGACATCGATCATGATCAGGGACAGTGGCTTGCCTTCCCGCTTGCAGCTCGCCAGTTCCCGCTCCAGGGTGCTGTCGAGGTAGCGCCGGTTGTAGAGCATGGTCAGCGCATCGTGCGTGGCCTGCTCGCGCAACTGTTGCTGCAAACCCTCGATTTCCTGCAGGTGCAGGACCAGCGTCTGGTTGGCGTTCAACAGTTCCTTCTCTCGTTCCCGCAACGCCTCCCGGACCCGGCGCAACTGGAGGTTGCGGGTAAATCCGACGTTGCCGATCACTAGCACGTAGCCGCAGATGCCGACCAGGCAAGCCAGCGTGACCGGCCAATCGGTCTGCGGCGAGAAGCTGAGGCCGCCAGCACCGATGACCCCCAGCAACGCGCCAACCAGCAGCGCCAGCACGGTCGCCGGAAGCCGACGCCAGCCCTTGTTGGCGGCGTTATTGGTCAAGGTGGCAATCAAGGCGGCAAAGCTCAACCAGAGGGGAAATGCCAGCGCCGCCATGTAGGCGCCTAGCAACAAAGAGTCGATCAGCAGGTTGTCCATCTCCGCTTTCAGCGAGTCGGCAGCGCGCGACGCGCGCCAATACTGAAGGTGCGGATAAACCAGAAACAGCAAGGCCAGAAGTACCCAGGCAGTGGCCCCGTAATTTCTGGCCGCCATGTGCACCCCGCTGGCGACAAACATCAAGGCGAGGGACACGGCACGCATGCGGTAGTGCATGCGCACCAGCCAGCGGGTTCTGCTGTGTGGTTCCGGGTATTGGGTCATGGGCTGAGTCGGGTGCTTGCTGCTTTATACCGTTTATTCTTGACAGCGACCATAGGCATTTGCAGTGTCCGCAAGGGCGGCTTCCCAATCGCGGTCATGGATCGGCTGTCACGGTTCGATGATGCCCTCCGGCACAGGTTATATTGTTGTCGCTGGGTCTTTCCTGCGTCTTTCCTTTTCGAGCCACTGCCATGCCAAACTCATCTCCAGTCGACCAGGTTTCACAAAGACAAAACATCGGCGTCATCGGCCTGGGAGCCATGGGCCGGGGCATGGCCGCCTCGCTGCGCCGCGCCGGCTACCAGGTGCATGTCTGCGACGTCCGGCTCGATGCGGCGCAGGCTTTTGCCGCGGACGGCGGCGTCGCTTGCGCCAGCCCGGCGGAACTGGCTGAGCATTGCGAGGTGCTGGTCAGCGTGGTGGTCAACGCGGCGCAGACCGAGGCCGTGCTGTTCGGCGCCGGCGGCGCCGCTGCCGCCTTGAGGCCCGGCAGCCTGTTCATCATGTGCTCCACCGTGGACCCCAACTGGTCGGTGGCGCTGGAAGCGCGGCTGGCCGAGCAAGGCGTGCTGTACCTGGATGCCCCGATCTCCGGCGGTGCCGCCAAGGCCGCTTCCGGCCAGATGACCATGATGACCGCCGGCAGCGCCGCCGCCTACGCCAAGGCCGGGGGTGCGCTGGACGCGATGGCGGCCAAGGTCTACAAGCTGGGCGACCGGGCCGGCAACGGCAGCAAGGTCAAGATCATCAACCAGTTGCTGGCCGGCGTGCACATCGCCGCCGCTGCCGAGGCCATGGCGCTGGGCTTGCGTGAAGGCGTCGATGCCAAAGCGATTTACGAAGTCATCACGAACAGCGCCGGCAACAGCTGGATGTTCGAGAACCGCATGGCCCATGTGCTCTCGGCCGACTACACGCCGCTGTCGGCGGTCGACATCTTCGTCAAGGACCTGGGCCTGGTGCTCGACACGGCGCGCGCCAGCAAGTTCCCCCTGCCCCTGTCGGCCACGGCGCACCAGATGTTCATGCAGGCCTCCAGCGCCGGCCATGGCCGCGAGGACGACTCCGCGGTGATCAAGATCTTCCCCGGCATCACACTGCCCGGCGCGAGCAGCTGAACGACAATTCCGGCATTGTGGATTTACCGCTGCACCCGCGGCTACAGGAAACAAACCAATGACCCGCCCCCTGCTCGGCTGCATTGCCGACGACTTTACCGGTGCCACCGACCTGGCCAACAACCTGGTGCGCGCCGGCATGCGCACGGTGCAAACCATTGGCGTGCCGGACGACGCCACGGCCAGCGTCGAGGCGGATGCCATCGTGGTGGCACTCAAATCCCGCACCATTGCGCCGGCCGATGCGACTGTGCAGTCGCTGGCCGCGCTGCGCTGGCTGCAATCGCAAGGCGCGCGGCAAATCTATTTCAAGTACTGCTCCACCTTCGACTCCACGCCGCAAGGCAATATCGGCCCGGTCACCGACGCGCTGCTGGACGCCTTGCATGGCCCGGGCCAGGGTTTCACCATCGTCTGCCCGGCCTTCCCGGAAAACCAGCGCACCGTGTTCAAGGGGCATTTGTTTGTCGGCGATGTGCTGCTCAGCGACAGCGGCATGCGCCAGCACCCGCTGACGCCCATGACAGACGCCAATCTGGTGCGTGTGATGCAGGCGCAGACCCGGCGCAAGGTGGGCCTGGTGGCGCATGAGGTGGTGAGCCGTGGCGCGCCAGCCATTGCCCAGCGCTTCGCCGCCCTGCGGGCCCAGGGCGTGGGCGTGGCGGTGGTCGATGCGGTCAGCAATGCCGATCTGCTGGCCATCGGCAGCGCACTGGCCGGCATGCCCCTGGTGACGGCCGGCTCCGGCATCGCCATCGGACTGCCCGCCAACTGGCAGGCCAGCGGCGAGCTGGCCATGGGCGCGCACGCCGACAGCTTGCCGCAAGCCAGCGGCTGGCGTGCCGTGGTGTCGGGCAGTTGCTCGCAAGCCACCAACGCCCAGGTGCTGCATTTCCGCCAACAAGGTCGCCCCGCCTTTGCCGTCGACCCCCTGGCCATTGCGGCCGGCGAGGACGTGGTGGCGCAGGCACTGACGTGGGCCGCACCGTTGCTGGCGCAAGGCCCGGTGCTGGTCTATGCCACCGCCGAATCCAGTGCCGTGCAGGCGGTGCAGGCCAAGTTGGGCGCGGAGCGGGCCGGCGAGCTGGTGGAGCAGGCCTTGTCACGCATCGCCGTCGGATTGGTGAACCTGGGGGTGCGCCAACTGGTGGTGGCGGGCGGCGAAACCTCCGGCGCGGTGGTGCAGGCGCTGGGTGTACGGCAGATGGCCATCGGCCCACAGATCGACCCCGGCGTGCCTTGGACGGCAGTGCAATCCGCCACCTGGCCTGGAGAGACTTTGCACGTGGCGCTGAAGTCCGGTAATTTCGGCAGCACCGATTTCTTCAGCAAGGCCTTCACCCTGCTGGAAGCGGCAGCATGAGCACCGCACGGCCGCCCGAAGGTGCTCGCACCGCAGTGCTTGGCACGGAGGTTACCCAGTGACCCAGACCCTGCGGGAAGAAATTTGCCGCGTCGGTGCCGCGCTGTTTGCGCGCGGCTATGTGCATGCCACGGCCGGCAACATCAGCGCCCGTACCGAGGACGGCGGTTTTCTCATCACCCCTACCGATGCCTGCCTGGGCACGCTGAAGCCGGCTCGCCTGGCGGCCGTGAACGCCGCCGGCGAGCAGACCGCCGGCGAGCGTGCCTCCAAAACGCTGGCCTTGCACCGCCGCATTTATGCCGCCGAGCCAGAGGCGCGCTGCGTCATCCACACCCATTCCACCCATCTGGTGGCGTTGACGCTGATGGGCGTCTGGCGCGCGGACGACATCCTGCCGCCCATCACGCCTTACTACGTGATGAAAGTGGGCCATGTGCCGCTGATCCCCTACCACCGCCCCGGCGACCCGGCCGTGGCCGATCTGGTGGCCCAGCGCATCGCTGCCATGCAGCAGGCCGGCACGCCTCTGCGCGCCGTCATGCTGGAGCGCCTGGGTCCCAACGTCTGGCACCGTAGTCCGGCCGAGGCCAGCGCGGTGCTGGAGGAGCTGGAAGAAACGGCCCGCCTGTACCTGCTGACCCGGCCCACGCCGCTGTCCGAAGCCCAGATCGCCGAACTGCGCACCCACTTCGGCGCGCGCTGGTGAGACGCTGCCACCCGTCCTGATTTTTGCTTTTCGGAGAAACCCACCATGCCCCGTTTTGCCGCCAACCTCAGCATGCTCTACAACGAGCATACCTTCCTGGACCGTTTCAAAGCCGCCGCCCAAGACGGCTTCACCGCAGTGGAATACCTGTTCCCCTACGCCTATCCGGCGCAAGAGCTGGCGCAGCGCCTAGCCGACCACGGTTTGCAGCAGGTGCTGTTCAACGCCCCGCCCGGCGACTGGGATGGCGGCGAGCGCGGCATCGCCTGCCTGCCAGGGCGCGAGGCTGAGTTTCGCAGCGGCTTTGCGCGTGCGCTGGAGTATGCCCAGACGCTGGCCTGCCCGCGCATCCACGTCATGGCCGGGCTGGCACCCACTGGCGTCGAGCGGGCCGCGCTGCAAGCCACTTATGAGGCCAACCTGGCCTGGGCCGCCGGGCAGGCTGCCGCTGCCGGGCGCGATGTGCTGATCGAACCCATCAACCCGCGTGACATCCCGGGCTTCTTCCTCAATCGCCAGGACGAGGCACACCGCATCGTGCAAAAGACTGGCGCGGCCAACCTCAAGGTCCAGTTCGACCTGTACCACTGCCAGGTCGTCGAGGGCGACGTGGCCAGCAAAATCCGCCAGTACCTGCCGACCGGCCGGGTCGGCCATTTCCAGCTGGCCGGGGTGCCCGAGCGGCATGAGCCTTCGGTCGGCGAATTGAATTACACCTACCTGTTCCGGGTGATCGACGAGGTGGCTTTGCAATGCGGTTGGACCGGCTGGATCGGTTGCGAATACCGGCCCGCGCTGGGCGCCGTCAGTGGCGCCACGTCGAAGGGGCTGGCGTGGCTGCGGGCGCTGACTACGCCCGGCGTTTGACGGCTCAATGTCACATCGCCTGTGGCGCAACCGGGCCAGGGCTCACCGTCACAGCGGCTTGGGCACAAAGCCAATCGTCAAGCCGTCCTCCGTCACCGTGATGCTGCCGGGCTGCAGCCCCAGGCCATCGGCCAGCGCCAGGTCTTGCGAGCGCAACTGGTACAACACCACTTCCAGCAAAGACTGCCGAGCCAGCGCCGGCCCGTAGACATTGAGCAACTCGGACGCCGCCGGTTGCAGGTCGGCAAAGCGCAAATGCCTGAAGCGCAGTTGGCAGGCGCGAATGGTGCGGTCGCTGGCCTCGTAACGCAGCGCGAAGTCGACATCGAAGCTGCCGCTGTGGCGGCGCCGCAGCGCCGCTCCGGCGGCCTCCACCGTCATCTGGGCGCTCAGCCGGTTCTGCTCCGGCAGCAGGTGCAGGCGCGGTGCCTGCAACTCCAGATCGAACAGACCCGGCACCGGATAGCGCAGCGGAAAACGCTGCGCCACCACACGCTCCAATTGCTCGGCCGACACGCTGTAGGCAGGCTGGGGCGGCGGCAGCGCCGCCAAAGCCACTCCGGCCAGCGTCAGGCCAGCGACTGCGGTCAAAAGGAATCTGCGATCCATCCGGGGCCTCCGTTGCTGGCCCGATTGTGCGCTGGGCGCCCGGATCGCAGCGCTTGAAGCATGCGCCATCATGCGGTGAATACACGGCTTATTCGCCGCTCAATTTGCGGTAAATAAGCGCATAATCGCCTCATGCCCCGCAACCGCAAGCGACTTTACCTCTGGCAGCAAGCCGACTGGCCGCACTGGCGCTTCGACGCCGCGGCCCTGGCCGAACCGCTGGCGCAAGCGCACCGCGCACAAGGCCATTTGCTGGGACGCATGGCCCAGTTGGGGCTGGCCCAGCGCGAGCAGGCCACGCTACAGGTGCTGACGCAGGAAGTCATTAAAACCAGTGAGATCGAAGGCGAGCGACTTAATCTGGAGGCCGTGCGCTCGTCCATCGCACGCCGACTGGGCGTCGACATTGGCGCGCTGGCCCCGCCGGACCGGCATGTGGACGGGGTCGTCGACATGGTGCTGGACGCCACCGGCCGCTTTGATCAAGCCCTCACACCGGGGCGCCTGTTCGGCTGGCACGCCGCCCTGTTTCCGACCGGTTACAGCGGTATGGCGCGCATCCGGGTTGGCGCGTGGCGCGACGACACCACCGGCCCGATGCAGGTGGTATCGGACTACCTGGGCCGGGAAAAAGTGCACTACCAAGCGCCACCTGCCAACACGCTGGCGGCGGAAACCGACAGGTTCCTGCAATGGTTCAATGCCAACTCAAAAGGCGACGCCTTGATCAAAGCCGGTCTGGCTCACCTGTGGCTGGTCACGCTGCACCCGTTTGACGATGGCAATGGCCGCATCTCGCGCGCCGTGGGCGACATGGCGCTGGCGCGGGCAGACCGAACACCCCAGCGCTTTTACAGCTTGAGCGCGCAGTTGCAGCGCGAGCGCAAAGACTATTACGAGCAGTTGGAGGCGACGCAAAAAGGCACGCTGGACGTGACGGCCTGGCTGGCCTGGTTTCTGGCTTGCCTGCGGCGTGCCGTGCTGGGCGCGGACGACACCCTGGCCAGCGTGCTGGGCAAGGCCCAGTTCTGGCAGCGCTGCGCCGGCACGCCCATGAACGAGCGGCAAGTCAAGCTGGTGAACCGTCTGCTGGACGGCTTCGAAGGCAAGCTCACCAGCGCCAAATGGGCATCCATAGCCAAATGCTCCACCGACACGGCGCTGCGCGATATCACCGAATTGCTGGCGCGCGGTGTCTTGCGCAAGCTCGAAGGCGGGGGGCGGAGCACCGGCTATGAGTTGAAAAGATAAATTTTCAGCCAGCATGAACCTGGCGCGAGTCCGTCGGTGCCTGCTGGCGTTGGGCCAGGCCATAGTCGCGCAGCACATGCGCCACGCGCAGCCGGTAGTCGGCAAAGAGATGGTCACGGCCCGCCGCCTGCGCCTGGCGGTGCACTTCCAGCGTGCGCCAGCGCTGCACCGCGGCCTCGTCACGCCAGAACGACAGCGACAGCACTTTGCCGGGCTGCGACAAACTCTCGAAGCGCTCGACCGAGACAAAGCCGTCCATCTGCTCCAGCTGCGCGCGCAAGTCGGCGGCTATATCCAAATAGGCCTGGCGCTGGGCGGCATGCGGCAGCACCTCGAAAATCACGGCGATCATGCTGCTGCACCTGCGGCGGCGGGCAGGCCTAGGGTGCCGTCCACCACTTCCACGAAGGAGCGTTGCTCGCGCAGGATGAAGCGTCTGGACTGCGCCAGTTCAAAGTTGGCCCGGCCCTCGGGATCGAGCTTGAGGCGAGCGCGGTAGGCCTCGTAGGCGGCCAGACTGTCGAACGCAATCAAACCCCAGGCGACGTCGTTGCTGCCCTCCAGCGGCAAGAAATAGCCCAGCAGGTGGCCGCCACAGCGCGGGATGATGCGTCCCCAGTTTTGCGCATAGTGTTTGAAATCCTCACGCTGAAACGGGTCGATCTGGTAACGGATAAAACAGGTGATGGTCATGAAAACTCCAGTTAGAAAAAAGAGTGCCGGCCGGGCTCAGGTGGCTTGCGCCGGTGGAACGATGGCCTGCAGGAACCGGTTCACCTGCTGGTACAGCTCGGCACGCTGGCTTTCCAGATGCATCAGGTGGGTGGCGCGCTCAATTCGGCAGTCGCTCTTGTGCCGGCTGCCCAGCGCGGCCAGCAGGGTCGCGGCATCGGCGTCGGTGCAGAGCGAATCCCACTCGCCGCGCACCAGCAACGTCGGCGCCATGATTTGCGACGGCTGGTACAGCCACTGGCCGCCCCACCAGGCACGGATATCGGCCAGCGGACCGGCCGGGGTCAACACGGCCGGCGGCGTGCGAGTGGTAGCGTCGGCGTCGCTTGCCAGGTAGGCCTGGCTCCAGGCCTGGAAGTGCGCCTCGCTCAGCACCTGCGCCTGACCGCGCGGCACGTCCTCGACAAAGCGGCGGTACTGCGCCCAAACACTGATGGCATGGTGGGATGGCGAGGGCGTTGCGGCGATGGGCGCCGACACCGGCGAGCGCTTCACAATGGCGCCAAACAGCACCAGCGCGTTCACATCCTCGGGATGGCGCGACGCGTAGCCGGCCGCCACGCTGGCGCCCCAGGAATGCGCCACCAGTGCCACCGGACGGTCGCCGTTGCGCTCGCGCACCGCCGCGATCACCCGGCGCAGTTGCGGCAGAACTTCGATCATGCGCCCCACCGGCTCGCTGCCAGCCGCCGGGTAGCGCTGCGAGTGGCCATAACCGGCCCAGTCGAAACCCCACACCGTCAGGCCGGCGTCGTTGAGCGCGTCGGCCCAGGAGCGACCCTCGAAACGGTAAAAAATCGAAAGATCGGCACCAAAGGTCGAGCCGTGCAGATAGACCACATTGCCGACGGCGGCGGGCCAGGTGGCCGTGCTGTGCTGGACCTGCACGGCCAGTGTCGGCTGGCCCGCCTCGCGCAACTGAAACAAGGGTCTGGCGCTCAGCGTGGGTTCGTCAGCGTGTAATGCAATCGATGGGGTTTGCACAAATGGTTCCTGTGGTCATTGAATGCACCTGATGGTACGAAGGCAGGCACAGCAAATGCTTCGTCACGGAACGAAGCATGGACGGCCCAGCCTGGTCTAACATGCCGGCATGAAAGACGGACCCCATATCGCCCGCATTGCTGCCCTGATTGGCGAGCGCGCTCGCGCCGACGTGCTGACCGCGCTGCTGGCCGACCGGGCACTGACCGCCACCGAGTTGGCCGAGATTGCCGGCATCACCCGGCAAACCCTCAGCGTGCATCTGGCCAAGCTGCTGGAAGCCAGGCTGATCAGCGTGGAGCCGCAAGGGCGGCACCGCTACTTCCGGCTCGCCAACCTGGATGTCGCGCAGCTGCTGGAGAGTCTGATGGGCGTCGCCTTTCGCAGCGGCGCGGTGCGGCTGCGCGGCAGCCCGCGCGAACCGGCCTTGCGCAAGGCCCGCGTTTGCTATGACCACCTGGCGGGCGAGCTGGGCGTGCTGGCTTACGACCGGATGCAGGAGCAAGGCGTCTTCACAGCACAGCAGCGCGACCTGCAACTCACCGCGAGCGGGCGCGCGTGGTTCAAGACGCTGGGTGTTGATGCCGATGCGCTGGCCACGCAAAGACGAAGCTTGTGCCGGCCCTGCCTGGACTGGGGCGAGCGCCGCCACCACCTGGCCGGCGCCCTGGGCGCGGCCATGTTGGCGCGCGTGCTGGAGCTGGGCTGGGCCAGGCGCGACAAAGACTCCCGCGTGCTGTTGTTCACGGTGCCGGGCGAACACGCGTTTCGCCAACGGTTTGAACAACCTTGCTGAAACCCCCGAATATCGCTTGGCGGCAGGCGGAGAATGGCGTATCGGTTTTCTTGAACGGCTATGACCGAATAGGCCTCGTGTATTCTTCTGCAAGGAGAGAAACCTCGCCTTTCACAGCAATAACTCTGGATCTGTCATGAACAAAACAGGGAGTTCATCCGTTACAACGGAGGCGGAATCGGCTCTTTACGCCGACATCCGAGCACTGGTTGCGTCTGCCCGCAACACTGTTGCGCGTGGCGTTGATCTGGTGCAGGTGCACACCAATTTCGAAATTGGTCGGCACATTGTTGAATACGAGCAGCGAGGTGAGGCGCGAGCCACCTATGGGCAGGCATTGCTCAACCTGCTGGCCGACCGCTTGACAGCAGAGTTCGGCAAGGGATTTGGACGCAGCAATATTGCCTATAGCCGAAGCTTTTAAACATAGCGTCTTAAATAATGCCGCATAGTCTCTTCAGCATTAAGTTGGGTTTCGTCCACCGATTGAAGCATTTCTGCACGGCGACGAGCACATCTCCAAGTGTCTCGAAGTGCCGGTTGTGGG